>NZ_RBLA01000001.1:1354002-1544665 GCF_003634475.1 Pseudomonas sp. WPR_5_2
GAGCGAGCCTGCTCGCGATGGTCGTTAACGATGACGCGGGGTGCCTGATTCCCCGCGGCGATCTCAGGTTTTTCGCGAGCAGGCTCGCTCCTACAGGGATCCCTGGCGGCCAGATCAAACCCTGTAGGAGCGAGCCTGCTCGCGATGGTCGTTAACGATGACGCGGGGTGCCTGATTCCCCGCGGCGATCTCAGGTTTTTCGCGAGCAGGCTCGCTCCTACAGTGAAACGCGCTCAGCCAATAAGCCCGCGCCCACGACACTCAGAGATCGATCACCAACCGCTCGCCCCGTGCCCGGGAGACGCAGAGCATCAGGGTCTGCTGGGAGGCCTTTTCTTCGTCGGACAGGTACTGGTCGAAATGCTCCACCTCGCCTTCGAGGATGGCGGTCTCGCACGTACCGCAGACGCCTTCGCGGCACAGGCAGTCAACCTGGGCGGCCTTGACGTTTTCAATGGCCTGAATGATGGTCATGCCCTCTTCCACCCGCAGTTCGCGACCGGAACGGCCCAGCACCAGGGTGAAGGCGCCACCGCTGACAGGTGCGGCTGCGAACTGTTCGAAGTGCACGCGTGCGTCGGCAATGCCGGCTTTTTTCGCGCCTTCGATGACCGCGTCGATCAGCGGTTTCGGGCCGCAGACGTAGACGTGGGCGTCATCGGCCAGGCCGGCGAACAGCGCGGCGAGGTCCAGGCGACGCTCAAGGCTGTCAATGTAGAAGCTGACGTTTTGCCGATGCGGGCCGTCGGCCAGCTCGCCTTGAAACGCACCATGCTCCGGGCTGCGGAATGCGTAGTGCAATTCGTAAGGCACGCTAGCGCCTTGCAGTTCATGGAGCTGGGACAGGAACGGCGTGATCCCGATGCCTCCGGCGATCAACACGTGGCGACCGGCCGTTGGATCGAGCGCAAACAGATTGTTCGGGGTGGAAATGGTCAGCACGCTGCCGACTTCCACTTGCTGGTGCATGAACGCAGAGCCGCCCTTGGACTGCTCTTCCAGGCGCACGCCGACCTGATAGTGACTCAGGTCTCGCGGGTCGCTCATCAGCGAGTAGGCATTGCTGAATACCTGCCCCCGGGCACCTTTCATCTGCACGATCACATGGCTGCCGCCGGTGAACGCCGGCATCGGCTGGCCATCCTCGCGTGCGAGGGTAAAACGCTTGATCTGTGGTGTTGCCTGTTCCACGGCGGACACCCGCACGCTGAACATTTCGTATGTATTGGCCATGATTCACCTCAACTGCAACACGGGGCGGCAGCGGCCGCGCCGCCCCGGTAAAACCTCGCCGGGCTCAGACCGCCAGGCAGAGGTACTTGATTTCCAGATAGTCCTCGATGCCGTACTTGGAGCCTTCGCGCCCCAGGCCGGACTGCTTGATGCCACCAAACGGCGCGACCTCGTTGGAGATCAGCCCGGTGTTGACGCCCACCATGCCGTATTCCAGACGCTCGGCGACCTTGAACACCCGGGCGATGTCGCGGCTGTAGAAATACGCCGCCAGCCCGTAGAGCGTGTCGTTGGCCAAGGCAATCACTTCGTCATCGGAGGAGAAGCGCACCAGCGCGGCGACCGGGCCGAAGATTTCGTCCTGCAACAGGTCCATGCCCGGACGGATGCCGCCGAGCACAGTCGGCTCGAAGAAGTTGCCACCCAGCGCATGAGGCTTGCCGCCCAGCAGCAGTTCGGCGCCTTTGGCGGTGGCGTCGTCGATCAGGCCCTGCACCTTGGCCACGGCCTTGTCGGTGATCAGCGGGCCGATTTGCGTGCCCTGTGCCAAGCCATGACCGACGTCGAGCTCGCGTACACGCTCGACGAAGCGAGCGGTGAAACGCTCGTAAACGGCGTCATGCACGTAGAAGCGATTGACGCAGACGCAGGTTTGCCCGGCGTTGCGGTACTTGGCCACCAGCGCGCCTTCCACCGCCGCCTCGATGTCGGCGTCCTCGAAAACAATGAACGGCGCGTTGCCGCCCAATTCCAGGGACACTTTCTTGATGGTCTCGGCACATTGGCCCATCAGCAGGCGGCCGACCGGCGTGGAGCCGGTGAAGCTGAGCTTGCGTACCAGCGGGTGGCCGGTGAGCTGGGCGCCAATGGCCGGGGCATCGCCGGTCACCACGTTGATCACGCCTGCCGGCACGCCGGCGCGCTCGGCCAGCTCGACCAGCGCCAGGGCGGAGAATGGCGTCTCGTTGGCCGGTTTGATCACCAGTGTGCAACCGGCGGCCAGGGCCGGCGCGGCTTTGCGGGTGATCATCGCGGCCGGGAAGTTCCACGGGGTAATGGCCGCACAGACGCCGATACCCTGCTTGATCACCAGCAGGCGTTTGTCCGCCGCCGGGCTCGGAATCACATCACCGTAGATGCGCTTGCCTTCCTCGGCGAACCACTCGATGAACGACGCCGCGTAACGGATTTCGCCTAACGCTTCGTGCAGCGGCTTGCCCTGCTCGAAGGTCATCAGTTGCGCCAGGTCTTGTTCGTGTTCGAGCAGCAACTCGAACCAGCGGCGCAGGATTTGCGCGCGTTCCTTGGCGGTTTTGGCCCGCCAGCCTTCCAGCGCGGCGTCGGCAGCCTCGATGGCGCGCACCGCTTCGGCGCCGCCCATCAACGGCACGTGGCCCAGGTGTTCGCCATTGGCCGGGTCGTGAACGTCCACGCTGCGGCCGTTATCGGCGTCACACCAGCGCCCGTTTATGTAGGCCTGCTGGCGGAACAGGTTGCAATCATTGAGTTTCACGCAAGGTACTCCGCGAACGGCCGCAGGCCCCTGGGGCCTGCGGCGCGTGCTTTATCAGTCGAGGTGGGACACGGCGATCAGGTTGTGGAAGTGCGCGATACCGTGCTCGCTGATACCGCTGCGCTCTTTGTCCACCATGATCCGGCCCTGGCCGCGATAGCCGCGGGACTTGAGGCCCTTCTGCACGCTTTCCACAAGGCGCAGGTCTTCCGGACGGAACACTTCGCGGTACCAGTCGATCAACTTCTGCTGTTCCTCGGTGATGTCCTTGTTGAGGAAGTAGATGTCGTAGTGCTGCAGGGTGGTCTCGGCGTCGACCGGGAACTCGTAGATCACGGTCATGAAGTTGGCGCCCGGCGGCACGTTGAACATGGTGCACGGCCAGGCCCAGAAACCGGCGAAGGACGGATCGGTGACCGACTCGTCGACCTGGAACGATTGCTCCGACGACTTGGCGATGCCGTACTGCAAAGACCAATTGCCGTGCATGGTGTGGACGTACTGGCCGACGTCCACCGAGTCGGCAAAGCTTGGGTGCGCCGGACCGCAGTGGTAGCACTCCATGTAGTTGTCGACGATGGACTTCCAGTTGGCCGGCGTATCGCTGACGAAACGTGCCGCCAGCTGCAAGTCATCAATGACACCGCAGGCGCTGCGCATACGGGCTTCCAGGCCCGGCAATTGGTCTTCGACGCTACCGGCGTCAGGGTCCATGTTGACGAAGATGAAGCCGGCATATTCCTCGACGCGCAGTTGCACCAGGCTGAAGTCGCCTTTATCGAAGGCTTCGACCTGGTCGCAGTTGCGCACGTGGGTCAGTTCGCCGTCCAGCTTGAAGGTCCAGGCGTGGTACGGGCAGGCAATCACGTTCTTGGCCTTGCCGCTGCCTTCGAGCAATTGGTGGCCACGGTGCGGGCACACGTTGTAGAAGGCGCGCAGTACGCTGTCGCGGCCACGGATCACGATGATGCTTTCACCGATCACTTCACGGGTGATGTAGGCATTGTTTTCCGCGACTTCGCTGCGGTGCCCCAGGCAGATCCAGCTCTTGGCGAAGATCTTTTCCTTCTCGTGTTCGAAGACTGACGCACTGGTGTAGAAGTTGGCAGGAATGGTGAAAGCGCGCGCAGGATCGCTGCAGAAATCAGCGGGCAAACGTTCGAAATCAGTCATGGGTGTCTCCAGGCTCTCAATGACCTGCGCTGAACGCAGGACTTTAGTTATCAGTTAACTGCAACCCGATGGTTAACAAGACAGACAAAAAAAAGCCTATCGGTCGCGCTGTCTTCGGGCAGACGGCGCGACCCCAGGATCATCAGGCCACGGCCACCGGCTCAGCGCCGTGGGTTGCCGCAGGCTTGGCCACCGGTTGCTGCGCAGCCATGGCGGCGGCTTCCTCTTCGATGCGGTGCGCCGGCACGTGGCCGTAGTCCTGCAGCATCCACTTGAAGAAGCCGTAGACCTTGACCAGCAGAATCAGGGTGAAGGGGATGGCGGTCAGCACGACGGCGGTCTTCATGGTCGACAGCGATGCCTTGGCGAACAGCATGGCCAGTGGCACCAGGGTCAGCGTGATGCACCAGAACAGGCGATGGGTCGGCGAAGGGTCGTCGCCTTCCTTCAGGTTGCGGGTACTGGTGGCTGCCACGGCGTAGGCAGCTGCGTCCATGTGCGAGGCGCAGAACACCGCCATGATGAACAGGTACACGGCGAGGAACACCTTGCCCACCGGCAGCGACATGATCAGCGCTTGCACCGCGCTTTCACCGCCTTGTTCGGTGAGGATTTTCGGCACGTCGATGGCGCCGGTGATGAACTGGTGCATGCTGAAGCTTTCCAGCGCGCCAAAGAAGAACCAGCAACCGACGCTACCGCCCATCAACAGGGCGAACACCACTTCCTTGATCTGCCGACCGCGGGAAACCCGGGTCACGAACATGGCCACGCCTGGCGCGTAGGACACCCACCAGAGCCAGTAGAACACGGTCCAGTTGCGGGTGAATTCACCATCGCCGGCCGGATCGGTGAACAGGCTCATGTGCACGTAGTTCTGGATCATCAGGCCAATGCCATTGGCGGTGTTGTTGATGGCGAACTGCGTCGGACCGACCAGCAGCACCACGGCCGCGAACAGCAGTGCGCCGTAGCAGACGATCTTGCTGAGCTTCTGCAGGCCACCGTCGATGCCGATGTAGGAACTGAGGGAGAACAGCACGGCGATCAGGCCGATCACAGTCACTTGCAGGGTAAAGGTATCGGGAATCCCGACCAGGCCGGACAGGCCACGGGTCAGGGTCGACGCGGTCAGCGCCAGGGACACGGTCAACGCGCCCATCATGGTCAGCAGGAAGATCAGGTCGACGATGCGCCCGACCGGGCCTGTGGCCTTGAAGCCAGTGACCGCTTCGATGATGGAGGCCAGGTTGAGGCCGCTCTTCTTGCGCACATGGAAGTGATACGCCATCGCCAGCGACGCCAGGGCGTAGATCGACCACGCGCTGATGCCCCAGTGGAAGAACGAGTAACTGACGCTGTATTCCAGCGCTTCACGGGATTGCGCGGCGATGTTCAGGCCCGGCGTCTGATAGTAGTAAGCCCACTCCATCACGCCCCAGTAGAGGGTGGAGGAACCCATGCCGGCGCAGATGAACATGAACACCCACGTGGCGGTGGAGTATTCCGGCTTGCCGCTGCCGAGGCGGATGTTGCCGTATTTGCTGAAGGCGATGTAGAGCACAGCCAGCGAGCTGCCGAAGATCAGCATTTGCACGGCGGTGCCGAAAGTACGGGTGGAAAATTCGAACAACTGGTTCGCTGCTTTCTCCGCTTCGGAGGGGAATGCCGCGAGTCCGATTACCGTGAGCAGTACCGCAATCAAGCTCATGGTGATCAGGAACACATCGACCTTTTTATTCTTGTGGGACATCAGGCGTCTCCTGGGACGTTTTTTTTATTTAAATCTCGCATCCGACGCAGGCAGGCGACTCGGAAGGAAAGTGCAGCGTTAATACAGGTTGACGACTTCCCTTTCGTTAACCGTTGGTTAACAGCTACCCAACGGTTAACAGTTTGCAGATATTCAGCACGCAGCGCAAGAGCAGCGTGTCGGCTGAGCGCTTGCGCCAACAGTGGCGCAAGCGCTTCAGCGATCAGCCTCCGATGATTTCGGCAATGGCCTGACCGACCGCCTGGGTGGACAGCGAGCCACCCATGTCGCGGGTCACGGTGCCGTTGGCGATCACTTGCTCGATGGCCTTGAGGATCTCGTCGTGGGCGGCGCGATAGCGATCGTCGCCCTGGCCGAGGAACTCCAGCATCAGTGCGCCGGACCAGATCATGGCAATCGGGTTGGCAATGTTCTGGCCGAAGATGTCCGGTGCCGAGCCATGCACCGGCTCGAACAGCGACGGGAACTTGCGTTCCGGATTGAGGTTGGCCGACGGCGCGATGCCGATGGTGCCGGCGCAAGCCGGGCCGAGGTCGGAGAGAATGTCACCGAACAGGTTGGACGCCACCACCACATCAAAGCGTTCCGGCTGCAACACGAAACGCGCGCACAAGATATCGATGTGCTGCTTGTCCCAGGTGATGTCCGGATAATTGGCGGCCATGGCGGCGGTGCGCTCGTCCCAGTAAGGCATGCTCACGGCCATGCCGTTGGACTTGGTGGCCGAGGTCAGGCGCTTGCGCTCACGGGTCTGTGCCAGGTCGAAGGCGTACTTGAGGATGCGGTCGACGCCACGACGGGTGAACACCGATTCCTGCAGCACGAACTCGTTCTCGGTGCCCTCGAACATGCGGCCGCCGAGCGAGGAGTACTCGCCTTCGGTGTTCTCGCGGATCACCACGAAGTCGATGTCGCCCGGCTGCTTGCCGGCCAGCGGGCACGGTACGCCGGGGAACAGGCGCACCGGACGAATGTTCACGTACTGGTCAAAGTCGCGACGGAACTTCAGCAGCGAGCCCCACAGCGAAATGTGGTCGGGCACCTTGTCTGGCCAGCCCACGGCACCGAAGTACAGGGCATCGAAGCCCTTGAGCTGGTCGAACCAGTCATCGGGCATCATCTTGCCGTGTTCCAGGTAGTAGTCGCAGCTGGCCCACTCGAAGTGTTCGAACTCCAGTGCCAGGCCGAATTTGCGGGCCGCCGCCTGGACTACGCGTAGCCCTTCCGGCAGTACTTCCAGGCCAATACCGTCACCGGCAATCGCGGCGATTCTGAATGTCTTGTTCATGCTGGCACCCTTGTTGGATCAGAGGTTGGATGTGATGCCGGGCATGCTATAAGTTGACGACGCAAGTATAATCAGCGCAACTGTTGATACTTATTATCCGAACTGTGAACAATCTACCGAACCTGGAAGACCTCAACGTCTTCGTCCATGTCGCCCGTCGCTCCAGCTTCTCCAGCGCCGCCTCCGAACTGGGCATGTCCGCCGCCTTCATCAGCAAGCGCATTCGCCTGCTCGAGCAAAACCTCGGCGTGCGCCTGCTGCATCGCACCACCCGCCGGGTGTCGGTGAGTGACGATGGCGAGCGTATCTACCAGTGGGCCTTGCGCATCCTCGACTCGGTGCAGCGCATGGGCGATGACGTCAGTACGCTGCACCGCGAGCCCAGCGGACAGCTGCGTATCGCCAGCAGCCTGGGACTGGGCCGGCGCTTCGTCGCCCCTGCCCTCTCGGAACTGGCCGAGCGCTACCCGACACTCGACATCCGCCTCGATGTACAGGACCGCCTGATCGACCTGATTGACGAAGGCTTCGACCTCGACGTGCGGGTCGGCAACGAAATCGATCCGCACCTCATCGCCAAGCCGCTGGCGCGCAATCGCCGGGTACTCTGCGCCGCGCCGGCGTATCTGGAACGGCACGGCACACCGCGCACACTGGCGGAGCTGGCCACACATGATTGCCTGGTGATCAAGGAACGCGATCACCCCTTCGGGGTCTGGCACCTGCAAGGGCCGGAGGGTGAGGAACAGGTGAAAGTGACGGGCCCCCTGTCGTCCAATCATGGTGAAGTGGTGCACCAGTGGTGCATCGATGGCAGAGGCATCTTGCTGCGCTCGTGGTGGGACGTGTACGACAGCCTGGAGGACGGGCGCCTCGTGCAGGTATTGCCCGAGTATATTCAGCCGGCTGACATCTGGGCGGTGTACACCGCACCCCTGGCCACTTCGGCCAAGGTGCGGGTGGCGGTTGAATGCCTGCGGCAATACTTCGCCGAGCGTTACAGCCTCCCGGAAACCTGAATCAGCGGCGCCTGAAATCAATCAGCGCAGCCCCCATGCGTCCTGGCGGGATCAACGTCAGCGTTAGGCCGAGCGCTTAAAGTTCGCCGCTCTCTGGAAACTCATCCCGATAACACACCGGCGAGCTGGAGCCCTGGAATCGATCCAGCTCCTCTTCCAGCCATTGGGCGAGTACAACGGCAGGGTTTTGCAGCGGGTCATCCGCTGTGAACACCAGCGTCAACATGCCTGTTTGCGCGTAGTGCAAAAGTGCCCACCAATGCGCCGGCCGGGCGGCCAGTTCCCGGCGATAGGCTTGCGTGAACCCGGCGAAATCCAACTGCCCAGCGATGAACGCCTGGTGTAAATCAGCCGAGGGCGCGACGTCGGGCAGCCAGGCATCGGAAGGCATTGATGCCTTGAGGCAATCCTGCGGCCGCTGACGGTCCACCAGAACTCGCCGCCCGTCTTCCGGCGCGACAGGGTCGCAGACACGTTTGCACTGAATCATGATCGTTCACCCTTTCCACTCGCGCGGACTGACCCCGGTTTTGCGGCGAAACGCCCGGGCCAGGGCCGAAGGACTTTCGTAGCCGACTTCTTCGGCGATCAGGGCAATCGGCTTGCCTTCGCGCAAGCGTTTCTGTGCCAGGCTGATGCGCCAGCTCACCAGGTAATCCACCGGTGCCTGGCCGACCACGCGCTTGAAGTGTTCGGCGAAACTGGCCCGGGACATGTTGGCCAGGGCCGACAGCTGCGCCACGCTCCAGGCCTTGCCCGGTGCTTCGTGCATCTGGCTCAAGGGCCGCGCCAGACGCGGGTCGGCCAGCCCGGCCATCATCCCCGGCTGTTGGTTGCGCGTGCTCAGAATGTGCCGCAGCAACAGAATCACCAGCAGTTCGAACAAACGGTCCATCACGGCTTCACGCCCACAGGTGCCATCGAACGCCTCGTTGAACAACCACTCCAGGGTGCTGGCCAGGGTCGGGATTTCATCGAGTTTCAGTATCAGATATTCCGGCAACGCCGCCGCCAGGGCATTGCCCGAGCCGCCATCGAAACTCAGCGACGCACACACTAACTGCGTGGCGGAATCTTGCGTGGCGAACAAGCGATGACGGTACGGCCGGGGGAAAAAGATCAACGTCGGCTCGGTGAGGCGCAACTCGCGCTCATCGGCCAGTTTCAGCACGACCTCGCCGGCCTGCAGCAAATGCACATGACCGCACGCCTGGCTGCCGTCGAAGGCCGTCGTGCCGCAAAACGTACCGCTGTGAAAGGTGCCGGCGTTGACGCCGAAATGCGTGAGCAAGGTGGACAAGCGATCCATGGGCAGGCTCCCGGGCGCGGTTCTGGACGATCTGTCGCATATCGTCGACGATTTGCATCCAATTGACCAGTGCACCTCACTAGCATGAGCTCCGTACCCAGCGCCTGTCGCGCTTCAAATAACGGAGAATCACCATGACCCGCATTATCCCAGTCAGCCTGGAACACACCACCGACGCCACCCGCCCTTTGCTGGAAGGTGTGCAGAAGAAAATCGGTTTCCTGCCCAACGTATTCCGGGTACTGGCCCAGGCCCCCGCCGTGCTCGCTTCTTATCTGCAAAATTCGGCGGCACTGGGCAAGACCTCCCTGAGCGCCACGGAGAAGGAAGCAATCTTCCTCGCCACTTCGCAGGTCAATGGCTGCGACTACTGCCTGGCGGCGCACACACTGTTTGCCGGCAAGGCCGGGCTGTCCAGCCAGGAGATTCTCAGCGCCCGGCAAGGCCAACTCGACGCCTATGCCCTGCTCGCCCGACAGCTCACCGAAAGCCGTGGCCACCTGAGCGGCGAGCAGATTGCCGCCGCCCGCGCCGCCGGGATCAATGACGCCAAAATCATTGAAGTGATCGCCCACGTGGCTTCGCAGACGCTGACCAACTACCTGAACAACGTCGCCCTGACCGCTGTCGATTTTCCGGCCATCGACGCTTGATCAACGCCATGTTTTCTGTAGGAGCGAGCTTGCTCGCGATGAACCCGAGAACGCCGCGCTCATCCAGTCAGCACGCGTTATCGTTTACGACCATCGCGAGCAAGCTCGCTCCTACAGGGAATGCAAAATCAAAGGAGATTGCACATGAATACCGTGACCCTGTACACCACCGACACCTGCCCTTACTGCCGCAGCGCCAAATCGCTGCTGGCCAGCAAAGGGATCGCGATGCAAGAGATCAACATTCAGCGCGAACCCGGCAAACTCGAAGAAATGCTCGACCGCAGTGGACGACGCAGCGTGCCGCAGATTTTCATCGGCGACACGCACATCGGCGGCTTCGACGACCTGGCCAAACTGGATCGCCAGGGCGGGTTGATGTCGATGCTGGCTTGAGCCGAATTCGAACCATCCACCACCCCCTGTGGGAGCGGGCTTGCCCGCTCCCACAGGGGCGCTGTGTCGAGCACAAAATCAGTGCTTCACCTTTGATTCAGGTATTGGTCTTCAGCTTGGTCCACAACCGGGTGGTCAAGCGTGCGATGGAGGCCGGCAGATCTTCCACGGTGAACAATTTGTCCATCACCGTTTTCGGCGGGTAGATCGCCAGGTCCTGTTTCACCGCCGGCACCACATAGGCATCCGCTGCGCTGTTGGGATTGGCGTAGTGGATGCTGTTGCTGATGTTGGCGATCACTTGCGGCTGCAGCAGGTAATTCATGTAGGTGTAGCCGTTCTTCTCGTGGGGTGCGCTCTTGGGCATCACCACCATGTCAAACCACAGGGTGGAGCCTTCGTCCGGGATCGAGTAGGCAATGTCGATGCCGTTTTTTGCTTCCCTGGCGCTGGCCGCCGCCTGCACGATGTCGCCGTTGAAGCCGATCACCGCGCAGACGTTGCCGTTGGCCAGGTCGCTGATGTACTTGGAGGCGTGGAAGTACTGCACGTACGGACGGATCTTCAGCAGCGCCTGTTCGGCTTTCTTGTAATCGGCAGGCTCGTGGCTGTGGGGTGGCAATCCCAGGTAGTTGAGGGTGATCGGCAGGACCTGGGTCGGGTTGTCGATGATCGCCACGCCGCATTCGCTGAGCTTCTTGATGTTGGCTTCGTCGAAAAACAGGCTCCAGGAATGAGTGACATCAGTGTTGCCGAAGATCGCCTTGATCTTCTCGACGTTGTAGCCGATGCCCGCGGTGCCCCACATGTAGGGATAGCCGTACTGGTTGCCGGGGTCGTTGACCTCGAGCTTTTTCATCAGCGCCGGGTCCAGGTTGCTCCAGTTCGGCAACTGACTCTTGTCGAGTTTCTGGATGGCGCCGGCCTTGATCAGGCGCGACAGGAAATGGTTCGACGGACTGACCACGTCATACCCGGTGTTGCCCGTCATCAACTTCGACTCCAGCACTTCGTTGCTGTCGTGGATGTCGTAAGTGGCCTTGATCCCCGTTTCCTTGGTGAAGGTGGTCAGGGTGTCGTCGGCGATGTAGCCGTTCCAGTTGGAAATGTTCACGGTTTCGTCGGCGTTAGCGGCCGCGCAACAGGTCGACAGCAAGGCCACCAGGGAAATTGTATTGACGCGCATGTTCGATCACCTTCGTGCAGAAGTGCTTTTATTGTGGGTAACAGGTGGTGTTTCAGATTTCTGATTTGGCCCGGGCCGTCTCGATGCGCATGCGCAGCATGGCACCGATATCCAGCAGGGGCTTGGGTGGCAGCCAGCCGGGCCGGGCACGCTCCATGACCGACTGCAACAGGGGCGAGCTGCCGCCCGACGCCAGTTCCGCCAGTAGCCGTCCCCACAACGTGCCGCGTGCCACACCGGAGCCATTGCAGCCGGCCACGGCAAACACGCCCTCCTCGACCTTGGCGAAATACGCTTGCCCGGAGCGTGACGCGCTGAGGTGGCCCGTCCAGGTGTACTGGATGTCCTGCTCGCCCAACATCGGAAACCGGCGCTGCAAACCCAGTACATGGTGCTGGCGCCGCACCGCCAATTCACTGAGGGACAAGTCCCGTGCACGGTATTCGGCGGTGTTGCGGATCATCACCCGCCGATCCGGCGTCAGGCGCACCGTGGCGCCCAACGGCCGGGTCGACAGCACGCCCCAGGACTTCGGCGCGCCAATGGCTTGAAACTCCTCTTCGCTGAGCGGTCGGGTGAGGCTGGCACTGAGTTCCATCGCGAAGGTGCCGCTGTCGCTGATGCCCGAACGGGGAATGAAGGCGTTCAGGCAGACCAGCACTTGCTTGGCTTCAATGCAGCCATTGATGCCGCTGGCGCGTATCCGGCCATTGCCCATGCGCTGCAAACCGATGATCTCGGTGTTTTCGAACAACCTCACCTTTTCCGGCAGTGCATCGAGCAAACCCTTCACGTACTTCGCCGGTTGCAGCAAGGCGTTGCCATTGCCGCACCAGATCGCGGCTTTGTAATGCTCGGTGCCCAACTTCTGATGCAGTTGTTCACCTTGCAGAAACTGCGCGGAGGCACCGACGGCGCGAAGCGTCTGCAACTTGGCCTCGACATCGGTCAATTTGCGCGGGTCGCTGACGGCAAAGAAGTAACCCGATTCACGGAAATCGCATTCGATGCCATGCCGGGCGATGCGCTTGCGCACTTCATCGCTGGCGGCGCGGGAAATAGACGTGTCCACCTGGAAACCGGCGAACCCTGCTTTGCCTTGCAGCTCTGCGGCAGTCGGATGTTCGTGGGCCACGACGAATCCCGAATTACGCGCCGACGCCCCTTGCGCAGCGCGTTGCCTGTCGACGACCACGATGCGCGCCTGAGGATGCATTTCCGCGAGTGAGTGCGCGGCACACAGCCCGGTGATGCCAGCGCCGATGACCAGCCAATCGGCCTGTTGCGTACCGTTCAAGGACGCGCGCAGCGGAGAATCCCCGGCCTGTGCGATCCAGCCACATTTGTTTTCCATGCATCACCTCTTCGACTATCGTTGCGCGACCGCAAATCTGTATGCACTCATCGCATGAATGTTTTGAGATGACGGCGGCCATGGCTAGAATCTAAAGGCTCTTGCTCGATACAACCAACGTTAATAAATCATCCAGGTATTCTGAAAACGCATGGATAAAATTCGCCACGTGCCCTCGCTCCAGGGGTTGCAGGCGCTGGTCGAAGTCGCCGATTCGGGCAGCTTTACCCAGGCAGCGCAAACGCTGTGCCTGACCCAAAGCGCGGTGAGCCGCAAGATTCAGCAGCTGGAAGGTCACTTCGACGTCGCCCTGTTCGTCAGGAGCAGTCGCAGCCTGCGCCTGACACCCGAAGGCGAACAGGTGCTGGCCAGCGCGCGCAACATCCTCGAGCAACTGAAAACCCTCGAAGACCGCATCGCCCCGCAGAAGCGCCCGTTCCGCATTCGCATGCACGTGTCGCTGGCGGTGCGTTGGTTGTTGCCCAAACTGAGTGATTTCTATCGCCATCACCCGGAGGTTTCACTGGCTATCGAAACCGTGGCCACGGAGGTGGTGGAACCGGCCAGCGACAGCGATGCCTACATCCTCTACTTGCCTGAGCCGTCCGGTGCCCCGGATTGCCTGACCTTGTTCGAAGAAGCGCTGGTGCCGGTGTGTGCGCCCGGCCTGGCACTGGCGTCGCTGGAAGAACTGGCACGCTTTGCCCTGCTGCATCGCTCGGCGGACAAAAATGACTGGAAGCATTGGTTGGCCGCCAACGGCGGCAAGTCCCTGGAGGACTTTCGGCACATCCCTTTCAACCTCGACGAACTGGCTCTGGATGCCGCCGCGCGGGGACTGGGCGTGGCCATGACCGACATGACCCTGGCGGGCGAGTCAATCGAACGTGGCGTGCTGCACATCCCGTTCGGCCAGCCCTTGAAGACCCGCGGGATTTACTCGCTGTGCCTGCAACCTTCAGCGGCTTCGCATCCGGCGTGCGAGTTTGTTATGCAGTGGTTTGCCCAGCAAGCAAGTTAGATCCCACAACCTATGGGAGCGAGCCTGCTCGCGAATAAGCCTGCACATGCAACATTGATGTGACTGAGACACCGCTTTCGCGAGCAGGCTCGCTCCCACAGGAGTTGCGCGTAACCTCAACACTCAGTCGTCTTCATGCAACTTGATCCCCCGCGCATGCAGCAGATGCGGCACCACCAGCACCAGCAAAGTCAGGCCCATGAAAAACGCCGAGATCGGTTGCGTGACGAAGATCATCCAGTCGCCCTGGCTGATGGACAGGGCATTGCGCAGTTGTTTCTCGGCCATCGGCCCCAGCAACATGCCCACGATCACCGGTGCCACCGGGAAGTCGAAACGCCGCATCAGCACACCGGCCCAGCCAATGGCCAACATCAACAGCAAGTCGAAGGAAGAATGGCGCATGCCGTACACGCCGATGGTGGCAAACACCAGAATCCCGGCGTTCAGATACGGCCGGGGGATTTGCAGCAGCTTGACCCATAGCCCCACCAACGGCAGGTTCAGCACCAGCAGGATGACGTTGCCGATGTACAACGAGGCCACCAGCGTCCAGACCAGATCGGCGGAGGTCTCGAAGAGCATCGGCCCCGGTTGCAGGTTGTAGTTCTGGAACGCCGCCAACAGAATTGCCGCCGTGGCCGAGGTCGGAATGCCCAGGGTCAGCAACGGCACCAACGACCCGGTCGCGCTCGCATTGTTCGCCGCTTCCGGACCGGCGACGCCTTCGATGGCGCCCACGCCTTTATTGGCGGAAAACTCTTTCGGATACCGGCTGAGCTTGCGTTCGGTGGAATAGGACAGAAACGTCGGGATCTCCGCACCACCCGCCGGAATCGAGCCAAACGGAAAGCCGATCAGCGTGCCGCGTAACCAGGCGGGCACCGACCGTTTCCAGTCGGCCCGGGTCATCCACAACGAGGTCAGGCGATGCCGGCCCTCCGCTTGTTCCTGTTGATAGAGCAGGCTGTACAGCGCCTCCCCCACCGCAAACAACCCCACCGCCACCAGTACCACTTCGATGCCGTCCACCAGTTCCGGAACGCCCAGGGTGTAGCGAGCAATCCCCGAGGTTGAGTCCAGGCCGATCATGCCGATGGTCAGGCCGACTCCCAGCGACGCGAAACCGCGCAGCATCGAGGCGCCAAGCACCGCCGACACCGTGGTGAAGGACAGCACCAGGATCGCGAAGTACTCCGCCGGCCCGAAGTTAAGCGCCAGTCGGGCCACAACGGGGGCGAACAGGGTCAGCAGGATCGTCGCGATGGTGCCCGCCACAAAGGACCCAATGGCTGCCGTTGCCAAGGCAGGCCCTGCCCGGCCATTGCGCGCCATGAGGTTGCCTTCCAGGGCCGTGACCATGGAAGACGATTCGCCCGGTGTGTTGAGCAGGATCGAAGTGGTGGAACCGCCGAACTGCGCACCGTAATAGATCCCGGCGAACATGATCAGCGCCCCGGTGGGATCGACCTTGGCGGTGATCGGCAACAGCAACGCCACCGTCAGCGCCGGCCCGATGCCCGGCAACACACCGATGGCGGTGCCCAGCAGGCAGCCAATGAAACCCCACATCAGGTTGATCGGCGTCAGCGCCGAGGAAAAACCCGCCAACAGGCTTGAGAGAATGTCCACGCAGTCGATCTCCTTCGCCCTCAGATCCAGGCGTTGACCAGCGGCGGCAGGGAAACCCCCAGCCCGGCGTTGAACAGCCAGTAGATCGGCAAGGTCAAGGCAATGCCGATGGCCAGGTCCCGCAGCGGGTAACGGCTGCCGAAGCCCCGTGCGGAAAAGGCGAACAGCAGGCCGGCGGCCAGCACGAAACCGATCAGGTTGATCAGCAACGCCACGCCCACCAACCCGCCAGTTACCCAGGCCGCGCCGGATTTTCCGCCGGGGATCGCGCCGTTGCCGCCGTCCAGTTCGCGAAAACCACCGGTGAACGCCTGGTAACTCAGCACCAGGCCCACCACGGCGAGAAACCCGGCGACAACATAGGGGTAAACAAAAGCCGGCAGAATCACGAAGCCCATCTCGGGCGGAAAGCGGTACGCCCCCACGGCCAGCACGGCGCCGAGGGCGATCAGCCCGAGGCCAATCGCCAATTGTGTCGGTACGATTGCGCGCACCCCGGCCATCTCAAAGCAGCCCGACCTTGACCAGCATCGCCCGCAGGCGCACGTGTTCTTCATCGACGAACTTGCCGAACTCCTCACCGGTCAACACGCTCGGCGTCCAGGCATTGGTTTGAATGTTGTCCTGCCAGACCTTGCTGGTGTTGGCCGCCACGACAGCGTCAGTCACTTCTTTACGCTGCTCGGGCGTCAGGTTCGCTGCGCCGTAGACACCGCGCCAGTTGCCGATGATCACGTCGTAGCCGCTTTCCTTGAGGGTCGGTGCATCGATCCCCGGAACACGCTCGGGCGCACCGATGGCCAGCACACGGATCTGGCCGTTCTTGACGTATTGACCCAGCTCGGCATAGCCCCCGGTGAGCACCTTGATCTGGCCGCCCAGGGTCTGCGCGACAATTTCACCCCCGCCACCGGTGGCGATGTAATTGACCTTGTTGACCGGGACATCGAGTTTGCCAGCCAGCTCGGCGATGCCGATGTGGTCGATCGACCCCTTGGAGCCACCACCCCAGGTGATGCCGGTCGGATTGGCCTTGAAGTCCTTGATCAGGTCATCGAAGTTTTTGTAGGGCGACTCCTTGCGCACGGCAATCACGTTGTATTCGGTGAACAATCGGGCAATCGGCGTCACGTCCTTCAGGGTAATTTGCGGTTTGTTCTGTTCGATCCCCGCGACCATGATCGCGCCGACCACCAGCAGTGCATTCGGGTCACCCTTGGTGCTGTTGGCAAATTGCGCCAGCCCCAGGGTTCCACCCGCGCCCCCCTTGTTTTCAAACGTCACGGATTTGGCCACGTTGGCTTCGATCAAGGCCTTGCCCAACACTCGCGCAGTCTGGTCATAACCGCCACCCACGGAGCCGGGGGCCATGAACTTGACGGTGTCCAGTGCAAACGCGGGGGTGGTGAGTGCGGCAGCGGTCATGCCAACGGCCAGGTAGCGACTGAAGCGGCGGAACAAAGCGGACATGGTGTATCTCCCTGGATTGTTTTTATTGGTGCCGTCTGCCTGTCGAACAGGGGCGAATCCTGTTCGACGAACATCGGCCTGCGCATAAGCGTAGGACATGACTGCGTTTGTAGGAGCCGGCTGGCTGGCGATAGCGGTGAATCAGTCAACATTCATGGCACTGACACGCCGATATCGCCGGCAAGCCGGCTCCTGCAGTTCAAGCGTTGCGGGCACATCCGACCAATAAACCCTCGATGATGCGTGTCATGGCCTAACCTCATAGGCTGGGTGACTAACAACCTGTCGGGCACGCCTATGCGCAATGCATTGAAGTGGATGATTGTCGTGGTTCTCGCGCTGTTCGGACCGAGCGACGCAATGCTGTCGGCGGCGCCGATGTCGGGTGCACCTGCCATCAGTTTTGCCCGCGCATCAGTCACTATTCCCGACAGCGATCTGCAAGACCTGCTGCTTCGGCTCAATAGCCTCAAACAGCAGGTTTCCCAAGCCAGCAATTACGGCCAATTGGAAGCCCCGCAGGATCAGGTCCAGGCGCTGATCCAGGAAATTGCCCGGTTGTCGGCACTGCTGCTGCCCGAACAGGCTCAATTGCAGTCGCAACTGAGCGTGCTGGGGCCCGCACCGCTTGGCGAGGCTGCGTTGGAGAAGTCCGACATTACCCGTCAAAGGACTGCCCTCACCGAACAGAAAAATCAGGTCGACAACAAACTCAAAACACTGGATACCCTCAAAAACAGCGCCACCGAACTGCTGGCCCAGATTGCCGTCATCCGCCGCAGCCTGCTGGAAACCGAAGTGACCCAGCAGACCCACAGCATCCTCAATCCCTGGTTCTGGGAACCGCTGTTCAATCCGCCAGAGGACGACCGCCAACGCCTTAGTGCCTTCCTCCAACAGATGGGCGCTACGCTCGACGCAGCCTGGCAACCGGGCCAGCGCTTCTACACCAGCATCCTGCTCACGCTGTCCCTGCTCCTGTGGTTTGTCGGCCACAGGCTGACCGATCGAGGGCTGACCTGGCTGTGCATTCATCGCATGCCTGAAGGTCGGCTGCGACGCAGTGCCCTCGCGCTGGCTTCGGTGCTCGCCACGGTGCTGGCAGCGTGGTTTGCCTTGCAGTTGCTGTTTTATGCCCTGACGCGACACCTGCCGTTGACGCCACAACTGGTGGGGTTTTCCCAGGATTTCGAAAAGATCGTTTATACCTGCGTGCTGATCACCGGCCTGAGCCGCGCCCTGCTGTCGACGAAACATCCTTCATGGCGGCTGCCGGCCATCGCCGATCCAGTGGCCGTGGCAATGAAACCCTTCCCGATCCGCCTGGCCTGGGCGTTGCTGATTCTGGTGGCGGCGGCGCAAATGACCAATGCCACCGGCATGAGCGCCCAGGTCGTGATCTCGGTCAGGGGGTTTGCCGCGCTGGTCATTACCCTCATGATCGGCGGACTGCTGTTGCACGTCAGCAAAACCCGCCGGGCCCTGGCCGCGACCGGGGCTGCCCCAGAAGCGGGCACGACGCTGGCTGGCGTGATCTATGCCTTCGCCAGCATCGCCGTGGTGATTTCCCTGCTCGCCTTGCTGATTGGCTACGTGTCCCTGTCGCGCTTCATCACCTACGAACTCGTCTGGTTGTTCATCATTTTTTCCGGTTTCTATTTGCTGATCCAGCTATTGAGGGACGGCTGCGAATACCTGTTCTCACCCCGGCACTCCACCGGCAAGGCCCTGAAACAGCTGCTGGGGATTGGCGATGCGCGCCTGGACCAAATCTCGACCATTTTGTCTGGCGTCGGCCGGGCGATACTGTTTCTGATTGGTTTTATCACCCTGGTGGTAGGCGGTGTTGGATCGACGCTCGGACAATTGGCCTCCAATACATTGGCTATTCTCGGCGGCGAAGGCCTGCGAAAACTCAACATCGTCCCGGGCAACCTGCTGCATGGCGTGCTCTCCCTGATCATCGGCATTTACCTGATCCGCACGCTGCGCCGCTGGCTGGACAACGAGTTCCTGCCAAAAACCGAAATGGACCCCGGCATGTGTGCCTCCCTCAGCACACTGTTTTCCAATATCGGTTACATGCTGGTCATCCTGCTTGCGCTGTCATCGCTGGGCGTCCAGTGGACCAACCTGGCCTGGATCGTCAGCGCCCTGTCCGTGGGCATCGGTTTCGGCCTGCAGGAGATCGTCAAGAACTTCGTCTCCGGCCTGATCCTGCTGACCGAGCGCCCGGTGAAGGTCGGCGACCTGATCAGCATCAGCGGCGTCGAAGGGGATATCCGGCGCATCAATGTGCGCGCCACCGAAATACAACTGGCCGACCGCTCCATCGTCATCGTGCCCAACTCGCAACTGATCTCGCAGAACCTGCGCAACGTCACCCTCGGCGGCAGCGCCCAAGGGGTGGCGACACTCGAACTGATGTTCCCGCTGGACATCGACCCGGAACAAGTGCGCAACCTGCTGTACGACACTTATATCGAGCACGAATCCATCCTTGATAAACCGCCGCCATACGTGCGTTTCAGCCAGTTGAAACCCGAAGGCATCACCTTGACCATCACCGGGTATGTCAACAGCCCGCGTAACGTCGGGGCGATCAAGAGCGAGCTGTTGTTTGAGATTCTCAAGCGGTTGGGGGCTGCTGGTATTGAACTGGCGAAACCGCCGCCTGCGGCTTGAATTAGCGGATTTGGGTTGGTGTACATATCCGTTGCTTCGGTAGTGGCGGCTAATGGTTCCGCCCTTACGGCGGGTTACTTGGAAAAGCGCCAAGTAACCAAGCGCTCTTGCCCCACCACTCGGTGCCTCGCTTAGGCTCGGCATACCCTCTCTCCGGCCAGCGTGGTTTAACGGGGCGCCCAGATCAAAAGCCAATGCGAGGCGGCCTGACAGCCGACCTGACATTGGCAAATGCCCGTCATCCCCCTGTGGGAGCGAGCCTGCTCGCGAAGGACGTCAACGATTACGCGCCCTGTCTGGATGATCTCGTTGTCTGGACGCCCATCGCGAGCAAGCATTGCTCCCACAGGGGAACGAGAACATCCATGAAATCAGGTCGGCTGTCAGGCCGCCTCGCTTTGGCTGTTGATCTGGCTTTTGATCTTCTTGCCCCATCGAGAGGCCGAGTGGAGGTTCTGCGCAGTGGGCACCTCGGCAGGGATGCCGAGGTAGCCGCGCCCGGCCAAGGATGGCCGATCGCGGCGGGCCCACGGAGCAGGACCGGAGCGAGGGAATGCCGAGCCTGGGCGAGGCACCGAACGAAAGGGGCAAGAGCGCTTGGTTACTTGGCGCTCTTCCAAGTGACTCGCCGTAAGGGCGAAACCATAAGCCGCCGTTACCCAAGAAACGGATATGTACACCTAAAGCGTGATACACACTCACGCCCCAGGTGCCTAAAGCATCAATGCGCGATGCACACCGACTTCAGCTCGGTATAAGCCTCGATCACCGCACGCCCGAACTCACGGCCCATGCCCGACTGCTTGACGCCACCGAACGGCATCGCCGGGTCGAGCAGTACGTGGGCGTTGACCCACACGGTGCCGGCTTCGATGCGCGGCACCAGATTCATGGCTTTGCTCAGGTCGTTGGTCCACAGGCTGGCGGCCAGGCCGTAGCGGTTGTCGTTGGCCAGGGCGATCACCGCGTCTTCATCGTCGAACGGCATCACACCCAGCACCGGGCCGAACACTTCTTCACGGGCCACGGCCATGCTGTGGTCGATATCGGCGAGGATCGTTGGCTGCACGAAGAAACCGTTGCCTTCCAGCAACTCACCACCGGTCACCACCCGCGCGCCTTCGCGGCGAGCCAGTTCGATGTGCTTGAGTACGCTCTGTTGTTGCTTGCGCGATACCAGCGGGTTGATCGCCGCGTCGCAGTTCATACCGGCACCGATCGGCATGGCCGATACCGCTGCTGCCAAGGCTTCGACGAACTGGTCGTGGATCGAGCGGTGCACGTAGAAACGCGACGCCGCGGCACACACCTGACCGTTGTTCAGCAGGCCGCCAAGAATCGCCCCTTGCACGGCTTTTTCGATGTCGGCATCGGCGAGCACGATCATCGGGTTCTTGCCGCCCAGCTCCAGGGAGAAGCGCGTCATGTTTTCCATGCACGCCACGCCCACGCTCTTGCCCACGGCGGTGGAACCGGTGAAGGACACTTTGCTCACCAACGGGTGCGAGGTCAGCACGCCGCCAACGGAAGCGCCGCCACCAGTGACCACGTTGAACACGCCCGCCGGAATGCCCGCTTCCAGCGCCAGTTCCGCCAGGCGCATGGCGGTCAAAGGAGTTTCCATCGCTGGCTTGATGATCACCGTGCAACCGGTGGCCAGGGCTGGCATCAGCTTCCAGGCAGCGATCAGCAGCGGGAAGTTCCACGGCACGATGCCGACCACCACGCCGACCGGCTCACGCTTGGTGAACGCGGTGAATTTGGCGCCCGGCGGCAGCGGGATCGACACGTCGAAGGTCTGGCCTTCGATCTTCGTCGCCCAGCCGGACATGTAGCGCATGAACTCCACAGTAGCGTTCAGATCCAGCGCGCGGGCCATGTTGATCGACTTGCCCTGGCTCAGGGTTTCCAGCTGCGCCAGCTCTTCGGCGTGCTCTTCCACCAGGCGGGTGAAGTTGAGCAGGATGCGCTCGCGGTCGGCCGGACGCAGCGAAGACCAGACACCGGACTTGAAGGCTTTGTGCGAGGACTGCACCGCTTGTTCGACGATTGCCAACGGCGCATCGAGGGTTTCGCACAGGGTCTGGCCGGTGGCCGGGTTGACTACGGCAATGGTCTCGCCTTCGGCAAACACCCACTGACCATCGATAAAGCAGCCGTGACGGCGTTCGAGGAAGGCAGCCACCTGGGGCAGGATTTCAACGTTGCTCATAAATCACCTCTCATTCGTTCAAATGTAGGAGCCGGCTTGCTGGCGAAGGCATCTTTAAGGACGGCGCAAGACTCAGGGCCGCCATCGCTGGCAAGCCAGCTCCTACAGGGTTCGGTAGCCAGATATCCGGCTGCTTAGTGTTGTTCTTTGAGGTAGCACACGACCGCCTGACGATCGTCGGCGGACGCCAGGCCCATGTAGGGCATGTAGGTGCCAGGCACATAGGCCTGGGGTTGGGTGATCAGTTGCTCGATGTTCTCGGCCTGCCAGTCG
Source organism: Pseudomonas sp. WPR_5_2 (assembly GCF_003634475.1). NCBI lineage: Bacteria > Pseudomonadati > Pseudomonadota > Gammaproteobacteria > Pseudomonadales > Pseudomonadaceae > Pseudomonas > Pseudomonas sp. WPR_5_2. The sequence continues at coordinate 1,376,194 of NZ_RBLA01000001.1, forward strand.
ATGTTTTTGCTGCGCATGGCCTGGGAGTAGTTGAAGCCTTCCAGCGAACCGGACTTGCGCCCCACTACACCCGCCAGGTTCGGCCCCATCATCCCGACCGCGCTTTTTGACACCGAATGGCAGACCCCACATTCGTTGGCGAACACTTCGGCGCCACGGCTCTGGACCGGCGCGCAATCGGCAGCGACAGCGGCCTGGGCCAGGGTGAAGGACAACAATCCCATGAGGGGCAAACGCAGGGCGGTAAACATAAGGAATGACCTTGAAAATCCACGCGCTCGTCACGCAGACGAACGCCAACACAGAAAGCGCCGGGGCAACGGAACCCCGGCAGGTTGGAAAGGATTGTCGGTGGTCGGGCAAGCGCAGGGTTTGCGCTGCGTGCCAGTTGTGTTGGCGGTTCTGCCAAATCGCTTATCAACACCTGTAGGAGCGAGCTCGCTCGCGATGGGCGTCAACGATTACGCGGGCATTCAGGACACCCGTGTTTTCGTTAACGTCCATCGCGAGCAGGCTCGCTCCTACAGTTCATCGTCTGCTTCTGGAATCAAGCCATAAAACAATAGAATTTCATCGAGTTCAGCCTTTGATAATTTTGAATTATTTAGTTCATTTATTGCCGACAACAAAGATGAAATTTGCGTTCGCGACACTTCGCGCCGCGAAACCACAAAACTATCAACAGGAAGATTGAGTATCTGAAACTTGTGTGAATATAACTTCATGACAGTCCTTTCCACGCCTGTTCTGCTCAATATCAGAACAACCATGTCGAACGGGGTTTGAATCCTTGCCCGCATCCCTGCAACGTGTAGCTCCAGGCGGGCAAGCGTTGATTTCCGACTCTTCGTCGTAGTTGAAAAAGCTGTCACGCAAAAAGTCATTCATCATTGCTGAATCCCCGTCAGTCAGGAAAGTGTCGCGCCTATGGTTATTATTTTTCGCACGAAGTTACAAGCATGCATTTTCAATGCGTAGGAAACTTCGCTCAACATTAATAGAGAGTTCGCACGGAAAAACAGGAAGTACTATTTACCAAAAACCGCAACACACGTTATTTGTAGACTCAGGCAACTGTAGGAAGCAGTAGGAACTTTCCTTCGCTGTCAAAAAAACGCTTTGTTCTAACAGGCGTCCTTCTAAACAAAAAACGACGAACGGTAATTTCAACGACACCACCATTCCCCTGTAGGAGCTGCAATCCGCCGCGGCAGAGGAGCCCGTCAATAGAAGCAGCAAAAACAGCCGTGCCCTCACTTCGCCACTCAATCTGGCATGCACAACCAACTTATTGGCAAACAGGAAAAAGGCCGAAAAATCCTTGGCCCTTAGTATCTAAAAAGACCGCAACCCTGCGCCTAAGAACAAGAACGGATGTCATGCCATGCTCAAGTCTCCCTTGCTTCGACTTTCCACGCTCGCGCTGATGATCAGTGCCGGGCAGGCCGGAGCTTATGAACTGTACTCAGACAGCGACACTCACCTGAACGCCACCCTGGAAGCGGTTTTCGGCATTTTCCATAGCCAGGAAAACTACGCGTTGTCGGGTCGTCTCGATGAAGGTTCGTCGTCGTGGCGCGAGGGTTACATCAAGTACGGCCTGGCTTTCGACAAGGGCCTTGGCGGTGTCGGCACCACCTATGGCGCGGCGAATCTGCTGAGCTCCGGCACCTGGGGCGATGGCGATGCCGCCGGTTTCAGCGACGGCACGGAACGCACCACCAAGTTCGAAGATGCCTACCTCGGCTGGCGTTCGGCCGACCTGTTCCCCGTGCTGGGCAGCGACGGCATCGACTTCTCGTTCGGCCGCCAGAACATCGTGGTCGGTGACGGTTTCCTGATCGATGGCGACGCGCTGAACATCGGCAAGGGCCTGGCCGACGGCGAATTCAACCGTGGCGGCGCCTACTGGCTGGCCGCGCGCAAGGCGTTCGACGAGACCGCCGTGTTGCACATTGGCGGCAAGCAAGGCTGGCGTGGCGACCTGATGTGGCTGAAATCCGACAACCGCGCCCAGGCCAAGACCGAGATGTACGTCGGTACGCTGGAGCACGTGTCGGACATCGGCACGGTCGGCCTGACCTACATCGACACCACCGACGTTGACGAGCAATTCGCCTCGCCGATCCAGCTTGAACGCGACGGCATGAAGACCTACAGCCTGCGCGCCACCGGCAATGCCGGGGTGAAGGACCTGTTCCTCTCCGGCGAATACGCCAAGCAGGACAAACCCCACACTTCTGACGAAGACGCCTGGTACCTGGAAGCCGGCTGGACCTTCTCCGACGTGGCTTGGGCACCGTATGCCAGCTACCGCTACAGCCGTTTCTCGGAAAACTACGACACCCTGTTCTACGGTTTCAGCCGTGGTTTCGGCACCTGGTTCCAAGGTGAAGTGGCCGGCAACTATGCCGGTCCGTTCAACAGCAACGCGCGCATCCAGCAAGTCAAGTTCACCGTCACGCCGCTGGAGAATCTGACCGTCGGTGCGATGTACTTCAACTTCGACACCATCGACCGCAACCTGGGCAATGCCGACGGACACGAAACGGACCTGTACGCCGAATGGCACGTCAACGACCACCTGAGCATCATGCCGCTGATCGGCCTGTTCCAGCCGGACAAGAGCGCCGACGAGGGTGGCACGCAGTTGGGCAACAACGACAAGAACCTCTACAGCCAGGTGATTTTCGCCACGACGTTCTAAGCCCCACACAATCCCTGTAGGAGCGAGCCTGCTCGCGAAAAACGTCCAGGCAACGCGGGCATCCAGACAGCCCGCGTTATCGTTGACGTCCATCGCGAGCAGGCTCGCTCCTACAGGGGTCGGGTTCGTTTCCCAGGAAAAAGGCATTTCCCATGCAGAAAAAATTTCTGACGATCCAGAGCAAGATCGCCCTGCTCGCCGGCCTCTGCCTGTTGTTGGTGGTGGGCCTGCTGATGGGGCTGTCACTCTACCAGACCCATCAAAGCAGCCGGCAAGTGGCCCAGGCCAGCAGTGAAATGCTCGCCGATGCAGCCAGGGAACACATGCAGGCGCTGGGCAAGGTGCAGGCGATGCAGGTGCAACGCACCTTCATGCAGACCCACGAATTCGGCCAGGGGTTATCGCGATACTTACTGTATCTGCGGCAACTCCAGCACCAGGGGACGCTGACCCGCCAACAACTGCGCCAGGAGCTGAGTACCCAGCTTCATCAGGCCCTGAACGACAAGCCCGACCTGCTCGGGCTTTACGTCATTTTTGAACCTGACGCGCTGGACGGTGCCGACGCGGGTTTCGCTGACAAGGCCGATCTGGGCAGCAACGAAAAGGGACGCTTCTCGCTGTACTGGGTGCAGAGCAAACCCGGTGAACTGCAAGCGGTGATCGGCGACGAGGGTCTGCTGGCCAATACCGAGCCGGGGCCGAGTGGCGCACCCTACAATTCGTTCTACACCTGCGCCCGCGACACCCGTCAGGCCTGCGTGCTGGAACCCTACTTCGACGAGGCGTCCGGCAGTCGCAAACTGGTGACCAGCGTTGCCTTCCCGCTGCTGGAAAACGGCAAGGTCATCGCCGTGGTCGGCCTCGACATCAACCTCGCCGCATTGCAAAAGAACAGCGAAACCAGTGCCCTGAAACTATTCGATGGCCACGGCCAGATCAGCATCGTCAGCCCCCATGGCGTGATTTCGGCCGACAGTCAGGACGTCAGCCGCCTCGGTCAGCCGATGAACAGCGCAGAAGTCATGGATGCCTTGCGTCAGGGCCAACCGAAAGTCTTTGTCGACCCGCAGCAGATCAAGGTCCTCGAACCCCTGGCACCGATTGCCGGCGCCGCGCCCTGGGGTGTGCTGGTGGGCGTGCCGCAGGAGGTGCTGCTGGCACCGGTCACCACCCTGCAAAAACAACTCGATGCCCAGGGCGCGCAAAGCACCGCGCTGGCCCTGCTGCTCGGCGGCGGCTCGGCCCTGCTCGGCCTGCTGTTGATCTGGTACACCGCGCAGCGCATCACCCGGCCGCTGCAAGTGCTGACGCGGGTCATGGAGGACATCTCCCTCGGCGAAGGCGATCTGACGCGGCGCCTGCAAGTGCAGTCCCGGGATGAAATCGGTCAGTTGGCCACGGCGTTCAACCGCTTTGTCGAGCGTATCCATCAGTCGATGCGCGAGGTGTCGTCGGCGGCGCTGGGCGTCAATCAGGGCGCTCGGCGCGTGCTGGACGCGTCCAATTCGTCGCTGAGCAATTTCGACGATCAATCCACCCGCACCAACAGCGTGGCCGCCGCGATCAACCAGTTGGGCGCCGCCGCCCAGGAAATCGCCCATAACGCTTCCGATGCCTCGCACCAGGCCTCCGCCGCACGACAACAGGCCGAAGACGGTCGTCAGGTGGTGCAGCGCACGATCGAAGTGATGAACGAACTGTCGGGAAAGATCCGTACATCGTGCGCCAACATCGAAGTGCTCAACGGCAAGACCGTGAACATCGGGCAAATCCTCGAGGTGATCAAGGGCATCTCCCAGCAGACCAACCTGCTGGCGCTCAACGCCGCCATCGAAGCGGCTCGCGCCGGTGAAGCCGGACGCGGATTTGCGGTGGTGGCCGACGAGGTGCGCAGCCTCGCTGGACGCACCCAGACCTCGGCGCTGGAGATCCAGCAGATGATCGAGGAGCTGCAAGTCGGCGCCCGGGATTCGGTCACCACCATGACCGAGAGCCAACAGCACAGCGAGGAAAGCGTCACCATCGCCAACCTCGCCGGCAGCCGCCTGGGCAGCGTGACCCAGCGCATCGGCGAGATCGACAACGTCAACCAGTCCGTCGCCGCCGCCACCGAGGAACAGACCGCCGTGGTCGAAGCCCTGAACGTCGACATCACCCAAATCAACACCCTCAACCAGCAAGGCGTGGAAAACCTGCAATCGACCTTGCGTGCCTGTACCGAGCTGGAACAACAGGCGGCGCGGTTGAATCAGTTGGTGGGGAGTTTTCGCATTTAAGATGGATGTCGCCTGAGCTGCCGCCATCGCGGCGGTGCGGCGATCCGACAAGCCTTGCTCCCACAGTTGATCTGCGTCGTACACAAATCCTGTGTTCACCAAAGATCCTCTGTGGGAGCAAGGCTTGCCCGCGATGAGGCCATCACATTCAACATCAATGGTGACTGATAGCCCACTCTCACAAGGGCCTTGCTGAACCCACTGAATCTGGCACCCACAACCAACCACATGGCATGCACGCAAACATGCCCCGCCGCACCCCGCGCGTAGTATCGAGACCAGCCCCCTTCAGTGGGCGCAAGCAACGCTCAACCCTCTCCATTTCTCACTAAAACAATAAATCGGCCTTCGGGTCGCGGGAGACTTCTGTGCTCAAGAAAAGTGCGCTGGGCTGGCCAAAGATTGCCGGCCTTGGAATTGCGTTGGTGGTGGCCGGGCAGTTTTCCGGCTGGAACTTCGGGCTGGCCGCTGGTGGCTGGATGAACATGCTGATCGCCACGTTGTTGATGGCGCTGCTGTGCGGTGGCCTGGCCTTGTGCGTGGCGGAATTGTCCACGGCGTTGCCCAGTGCGGGCGGCGTGTTTGTCTATGCGCAAAGTGCCTTCGGGCCGTTTGTGGGTTATCTGGTCGGGGTGGCTTGTGCGCTGGCCTTGACCATCGGCACCGGCGCGGCGGCGACCTTCATTTGTGCCTACACCGAATCGATCTTCGGCCTCGGCGGCTGGCCGGTGAAGATCGCCCTGTTTGCGGTGATCATCGGCATTCACCTGCGCGGTGTCGGTGAGGCCATGGGCCTGACGTTCATTGCCGGGGTGATTGCCGTGGTCGCCCTGCTGACCTTCGGCGTGGCCATGGCGCCGCATGTCGAGCTGGCCAATCTGCTGGTGTTGCCAGCCAATGTCGCCACGCCTGTCAGCCTCGGTGGCATCTTCGCCTGCGTGCCGTTCGCCATCTGGCTGTTCATCACCGTCGAGCAAACCGGCTCGGCGGCGGAAGAAGCGGACAACCCTGGCCGCACCATGCCACGCGGCATTCTCGCGGCCATCGGCACCTTGTTGGTCACCGCACTGGTCGTGATGGTGTGCGCACCGGGCGCCGGTGGTGTCGACCTGGTGGGCAGCGCAGGCGACCCGCTTTACGCGGCGATGTCCAGCAAAAGTGCCTTCGGTGAAGGCTCGTGGCTGGCCAAGGTGATTGGTTGCGGCGGTGTGTTTGGCCTGATCGCCACCTTCTTCTCCCTGGTCTACGCCGCCTCCCGTCAATTGTTCGCCATGGCCCGCGACGGTCTGTTCCCGCAATGGCTGGGCAAGACCGGCAAGCGTGACACACCCTACCCGGCGCTATTGCTGATCGGCGCCATCGGCCTGCCATTGTCCACCATCGACCCGGCCACGGTGATGCTCGCGGTCGTACTGCTGCTCAACGTTTGCTACCTGTTCATCTTCGGCGCGTACCTGCGCATCAAAAGCAGTCAGCCCGACCTGCACCGTCCATTCCGTCTGATTGGCGGCAAGCTGGTCGCCTGGCTGGGCCTGGCCCTGACGCTGGTGGTGGTCGCTGCTTGCTTCCAGCTTGATCTGACCATGCTGATCGCTCTCGGCGTGACCTTCACCCTGTGCATTTTCAACTTCCTGCTGCGCACTCGCCGCGCCCCTGTCATCGAGGTTCCAGACCATGCCTGACACTCTCCTGCAACGCCGCCATCGTGTACTCGGCAGCGCCTCGCCGCTGTTCTACGACAAGCCCCTGCACCTGGTGCGCGGTGACGGCGTATGGCTGTTCGACGTCGACGGTCGCCGCTATCTGGACGTCTACAACAACGTGCCCTGCGTCGGTCACTGCAACCCGCGCGTAGTGGAGGCGATGCATCGCCAGGCCACCACCCTGAACATCCACACCCGCTACCTGGACGAGCAGGTGGTGCGCTACGCCGAGCGCCTGACCGCGACCTTCGCCCAGCCGCTGGACACCGCGATGTTCACCTGCACTGGCACCGAGGCCAATGAACTGGCGCTGCGCCTGGCGCGTTTCGCCAGCGGCGGCACCGGGATCATCGTCAGCGACTACAACTATCACGGCAACTCGGCGTCCCTGGCCGAGGTCACCACCGCCCTGCCCTCGCCGGAGCCCTTTGCCGCCCACGCCCGCGCTGTGCCGATTCCGTGCCTGTACCGCGCACCTGCCGGCACCACTGAAGCGCAACTGGCCGAGGAATACGTAGCCAATATTGCTGCCGCGATTGCCTCGATGCAGGCCCAGGGCATTCGCCCCGCAGCGCTGCTGATCGATACCCTGTTCGCCAACGAAGGCCTGCCACGGGTGCCGGCCAGTTTCGTCGCCAAGGCCGCGGAGCTGATTCGCGCGGCGGGCGGCTTGTTCATCGCCGATGAAGTGCAGTCCGGTTTCGGCCGTACCGGCGATCACCTGTGGGGGCATCAGGCCCACGGCGTGACGCCGGACATCGTCACCCTCGGCAAACCCATGGGTAACGGCTATCCATTGGCCGGGCTGATCACCCACAAGGCGCTGGTCGAATCCTTCGGCCGCAACGCCATGTACTTCAACACGTTCGGCGGCTCGCCGGTGGCGGCTGCGGTAGGCATGGCGGTGCTGGACGAGATTGAACAAAAGCAGTTGTTGCAGAACGCGCAAAGCGTCGGCGCCTATGTGCAGCAGCGACTACAAGTGCTGGCCGGCAAACACTCGATCATCGGCGATGTGCGCGGCAAGGGCCTGTTCTTTGCCATGGAGCTGGTGCGCGATCACGCGAGCAAGGAACCCGCCGGGCTGGAAGCACGCAAGGTGGTCAACGACATGCGCGAGAACGGCGTGCTGATCAGCAAGATCGGCGCCGGCGACAACATTCTCAAGCTGCGCCCGCCGCTGGTGTTCGGCCTTGAACATGCCGACCTGTTCGTCGACACACTGGACCAGGCGCTGAGCGCCATTTGAGGATCCGCCATGACTGAATTCAATACGTTGAACCATGACCAGCAGGTCGCCCATCTGCACGATCTGGCGCGCCACGCCCTGCAACACTGGGACGGCGATTTTGCCGACATCGAACTGGTCAAGTTCCGCGAGAACGCGGTGTTCTCCGCCTGGCGCCACGACGGCCAGCGTGTAGCCCTGCGCATTCACCGCAATGGCTATCACTGCGAGGCGGCATTGCGCTCCGAGCTGCTATGGATGGAGGCGCTGGAAAGCGCCGGCATTACCGTGCCGCAGATCATCCGCGCCCAGGACCAGCGCCACCTGATCGAAGTGAGCCATGCCGACATCGGCGAACGCCATGTCGACATGCTCGCCTGGCTGCCGGGCGCCACCGCCGGCACCTCCGAGGCGGGCGTGCAGGCCGACACTGAAATCGATTTCCTGTTTGCCGAAGCCGGGGCGATTGCCGCGCGCATTCACCTGCATTCGGCCCACTGGCAGCAGCCGGACGAGTTTGTCCGGCATGCCTGGGATGAGGAAGGCCTGATCGGTGCCAATCCGTTCTGGGGGCGTTTCTGGGAGCTGGAGCAGTTGAGCGACGAGCAACGGGAGCTATTGCAACAGGCTCGACGCCAAGCACGGCAGGACTTGCGTCAATACGGCCGTCACCTGGGCAACTTCGGCATGATCCACGCCGACCTGGTGCCGGAAAACCTGCTGATCGAAGGCCCGTGCCTGCGTCTGATCGACTTTGACGACGCCGGTTTCGGCTGGCACATGTTCGAGCTGGCCACGGCGCTGTACTTCTGCCTGGATGATCCGCGCTACGAGCAAATCAAGACGGCGCTGATCGAGGGGTATCATGCGGTGAAGCCGTTGACCGAGGCGGATCGGCAGACGCTGGCGCTGTTTCTGCTGTTGCGTGGCACTACCTACCTGGGCTGGATTCATACCCGCCAGGGCACGCAGACAGCGATTGAGATGGCGCCGATGTTGATTGAGCGGGCTTGTGGTTTGGCTCGGGACTATCTGCAGGTCTGATAGAAAGCTATCGCGGGCAAGCCCGCTCCCACAGTGATCAGTGTCGTACACAAATTCTGTGTTCACTGAATATCCCTGTGGGAGCGGGCTTGCCCGCGATGAGGCCAGAATATTCAACATCTATGGCGGCTGATACACCGCCATCGCGAGCAGGCTCGCTCCCACAGGATCTCAGTCGGACACAGATTTTGTGTTCACTGAAAATCTACTGTAGGAGCGAGCCTGCTCGCGATGAACGATAACGCGATCTATCAGCAGTGCGCGCCCGCATGCTCCAGGCGATGGAACAACCGGTTGAAGTACACCAGGCTGTCACGCGGCTCCCACAGTGATCAGTGTCGTACACAAATTCTGTGTTCACTGAATATCCCTGTGGGAGCGGGCTTGCCCGCGATGAGGCCAGAATATTCAACATCTATGGCGGCTGATACACCGCCATCGCGAGCAAGCTCGCTCCCACAGGATCTCAGTCGGACACAGATTTTGTGCTCACTGAAAATCTACTGTAGGAGCGAGCCTGCTCGCGATGGACGATATCGCGGTCTAATCAAGCCGCACTGGCATGTTCCAGGCGATGGAACAACCGGTTGAAGTACACCAGGCTGTCACGCGGCTCCCACAGTGATCAGTGTCGTACACAAATTCTGTGTTCACTGAATATCCCTGTGGGAGCGGGCTTGCCCGCGATGAGGCCAGAATATTCAACATCTATGGCGGCTGATACACCGCCATCGCGAGCAAGCTCGCTCCCACAGGATCTCAGTCGGACACAGATTTTGTGCTCACTGAAAATCTACTGTAGGAGCGAGCCTGCTCGCGATGGACGATATCGCGGTCTAATCAAGCCGCACTGGCATGTTCCAGGCGATGGAACAACCGGTTGAAGTACACCAGGCTGTCACGCGGTTCGCGCACGCCGACCTTTTCCAGCTCCACGAACATCACCGAATGCGACCCCACTTCCTTGCACTCGCTGATCCGCCCTTCCAGCTGCACCAGGGCGTCGCGCAGCACCGGCACGTCGGCGGCGCCGTCGTCCCACAGGTCCCAGGCGAAGCGTTCGTCCATCGGCACCTTGGTCATGCCGGCGAAGTGGCGGGCCAGTTCTTCCTGTTCGCCGCACAGTACGTTGACGCACAGCCGGCCGTTGGTGCGGAACACGTCGTGGGTGGCGCTGTTGCGGTTGACGCACACCAGCACGGTGGGCGGAGAATCGGTCACCGAGCACACAGCGCTGGCGGTGATGCCGCAGCGACCGCCAGGGCCGTTGGTGGTGATGATATTCACCGCGGCCGGCAGTTGCGCCATGGCGTTGCGAAAGTCGATTTGCTGCTGGCTCAGGTCGGCCATGTCGATGCCCCTTCCTTCAGGAGGACCGTCTGTTTGCGGTCCGTAGGTGATGGAACAAGAGTACGGCCGGACACTCGACCCAGCCATTCTGACGATCACCACAACGAGCTAGGCTTTCCGCTAGTCGACTAGGTGGTTTCTTTATCGCAAGGGCCGATGACAGTGGGTATCCTGCTATCTGGCTCCAAAAAGATGAGCCGATGCGTGCCGCGCGTTCGCGCGCGATAACAATAATTAGAAATTCTCGTGGCAGCCCCTGATGCAAACCCGCAAACCGATTGTTTACATCGTTGACGACGACAAAGACCTGCGTACTTCGCTGGCCTGGCTGCTGGAGTCTGTCAGCGTGCAGGCGCAGTGCTTTGCCGGCGCCGAAGAGTTCCTCAGCCAGTACGACCCCAAGCAACCGGCCTGCCTGGTGCTGGACGTGCGCATGCCGGAAACCAGCGGTTTCCAGTTGCAGGAGATCCTCAACCAGCGTGGCAGCACCTTGCCGACCATTTTCGTCTCGGCCCATGGCGATATTCCAATGTCGGTGACGGCGATGAAGAACGGCGCGCTGGACTTCGTCGAGAAGCCCTACAACCCGCAGCAGATGATCGACCGCATCCAGGCCGCGCTGAAGGCCGCCGTGCACGCCCAGGCCGATCAGGAGCAGCGCCAGAACCTGCAAGGCAAGCTCGCCCTGCTGACCAGCCGCGAGCGCGAGGTGCTGATGCTGGTGATCGATGGCAAGGCCAGTAAGGTGATTGCCCGGGAGCTGAACATCAGCGTGAAAACCGTTGATGTGCACCGGACCAAGATCAAGGAAAAGATGGGTGTGAGCAGCATTGCGATGCTGGTGCGAGAGGTGCTGCACTTGCCGGGCGAGGAGCCGGTGCGGCATTGAGATAGGAGCTTACATCTTCAGGGATTTTGAGGCCGCCATCGCGGGCAAGCCCGCTCCCACAGGTATTGATGGTGTTCACAAACTCTGTGTACGAAACCGATCACTGTGGGAGCGGGCTTGCCCGCGATGAGGCCAGCATGATCAACATCAATTCTGGCTATAGCGCTTGCGATAGGCACCCGGCGACACGCCAAAGCGCGATTTGAACGCCGAGGAAAAGTAGCTGGAATCGGAAAAGCCCCAGGCGTAGCACAGCGCCGACAGCTTCTGCTCGACGTCCGAGCGGCGCAGGTTTTCCGCGCAGAAGTCCAGGCGCCGATGCTTGATGTACTGCGCCACCACCAGGCCGCGCTTGGAGAACATCCGGTACAGGCCGCGCACGGAAACCCCCACTTCCCGGGCAATCAGCTCGGGACACAGGTCTTCGTCGCTGAGGTGCGCGTCGATGAACGCTATGATCTTGCGAAACTGCCGCTCGTGGACATCGCCGTTGCTGTCGCGGGCGCTGACTCCGGGCAACAGCAGGCTGGCCAGGGCGTCGAGTACCGCCTCGCTTTCCTGCATGTCCAGACCTTCCTGTTGGCGAGTCTCAAGTACCAGTCGGTTGGCCATCGCCGCCAACGGGTTACTGGCGCCGATGCGCGTGGCGCAATTGACCGCCGTGAAGTGCGAACCACGTTCCACCACCTGACGCGGAAGGATCAGCGACAGCTGACGGGAATCGTGGTTGTAGGTCATGTCGCTGGGGCGGCTGGCGTCGATCAGGGCGATGTCGCCACAACCCAGTTGCGCACGGTTGTCGCCCTGCTCCAGCTGCGAACTGCCGCGCATCTGGAACACCGCGTAATAGTGGCCATCGCTGCTGATGCTGACGTCCTTGCTGGAGCGATACAGGTGCACGTGCGCCATGTCGACCACACTGAGTTTGATCGCGCCGCTGCGAAATTCCGCCAGCTCGCCATAAAAATCGGTGTCCAGTGCACGGGCATCGAAACGCCCGCAGGCCTGGTTAACCTGGCTCAACCAACTTTCGAACGCCTCATTGCGCACCGTCGATGCTGTAATCATGTCCGCAAAGCCTCACGTGTTTTTGTTGTTATTTTCCGGCCGCTTCGTCGAGCGGCTCGCTAAAAATCATTCTTACTCCAGCCATCACCTCCCTCGATGGCCGCCGGGCGCCCATTCAACAGGCTCCGGCGTCGGCTTTCCAGCCGTATAAACGCTTAGATGTCCAATACCAGACGAGCGGAAAGTGCCCGTGAAACGCAGGCGCAGATCTGCTTGTTGGACGCCTTTTCCTTGTTCGACAAGCAGTTGTCGCGGTGCTCCGGCACGCCGTCCAGCACCTCGACGATGCAGGTGCCGCAAATGCCTTCGCGGCACTCGGTGTCAATGTCGCAACCGTGTGCCTGCAGCACGTCAACCAGACTGGAATCGGCCGGAACGTGGAGCACCACCCCGGAGCTGGCCAGTTCCACTTCGAAACTGCCGGCCGGCGCACTATTGGCCGCAGGATCCGCCGCGAAATGCTCGAGGTGAATGGCGTCGTCCGAGCGGCTGCGCGCGGCCACTTCCACCACCTTGTTCATGAATGGCGCCGGGCCACAGGTATAGACGTGGGCGGCGCTGCCGGCACGGTCCAGGCACTCGCTCAGCGCGGCGTCCAGGTCGGCAGGCTCCACGCCGTAGTGGAACGCCACGTGGTCGGCAAAATTCGTTGCCAGCAGTTCGGTGAATGCGGCGTACTCGGCCGAACGGGCGAAGTAGTGCAGGCGATAGGGCTGGCCGCTTTCCGCCAGTCGATAGGCCATGCTCAGCAACGGCGTTACGCCAATGCCGGCGGCGAACAGCACGTGTTCGGTGGCCGTGTCATCGAGGCGGAACAGGTTGCGCGGCGCGCCCATCTCCAGCTCCATGCCCTCTTCCACCTGCTCATGCAGCGCTAGCGAGCCGCCGCGCGATTGCGCTTCCTTTTTCACCGCCACCAGATAGGCACGACGATCCTGTGGCGGGCTGCACAGGGAATATTGGCGGGTCACACCGGTCGGGCCCGTGAGGTCGACGTGGGCACCCGGCTCATAGGTGTCGAGCGGCTGGCCGTCACTGCGCACGAGGCGAAAGGAGCGGATATCCAGCGCTTCGTCGACGATCCTTTCGATCTTCACCTTCATCATTGCATCACCTGAATTCTGTTGTATTTGGGTCACCTCTGTAGGAGCTGGCTTGCCAGCGAAGACGGCCTCGAGCCTTGCTTCGCCCATCCGGACGCCTTCGCCGGCAAGCCGGCTCCTACAGGTGTTGCGTCGGCTGCTTTCAGCGCATGAACAGGCCGCCATTGATGTCCAGGCACGCGCCCGTGACGGAGGTGGCGTTTTCGGCGATCAGCAGCAAGACGCTGTCGGCGATGAACGCCGGATCGCCCAAGGTGCCCGCCGGGATCATCTTCAAAATCTGCTCCAGCCGCTCCGGAGCCACGGTTTCGCGTACCACCGGCAAGTCCAGCGGCCCCGGGGAGATGCTGTTGACCGTCACGCCTTGCGACGCCAGTTCACGGGCGAAGACCTTGGTCAGGGTCGCCACGCCGCCTTTGGCCGCCGCGTAATGCGCGCCGGTGGCGGTGCCGCCGTTCTGTCCGGCCAGCGAGGCGATGTTGACGATGCGCCCGAAGCCACGCTCGGCGAAGTGCGCGCCGAACACCTGGCAGGCCACGAAGGTGCCGCGCAGGTTGATGGCCATCGACTCGTCGAACTCTTCCGGCGTGATGTCCATCAGCGCCGCGACTTTCGACACGCCGGCGTTGTTCACCAGAATGTCGGTGCCGCCCCAGTGCGCGGCGAGCAGGTCGCGGGCTCGCTGGAAGTCGGCCTTGCTGCGCACATCCAGCTCAATGGCGACCGCAGTGGCGCCGCTGCCATCCAGCTCGGCGGCCAGTTGCCGTACGCCTTCGAGGCGCACATCGGCCAGCCCGACGCGATAACCCGCCGCGTGCAGACGACGGGCGATGCACTCGCCCAGTCCCCGAGAGGCACCCGTTACAAGGGCTACTCGACTCATGATGTTGCCCTCACAAAAGGAAGCCGAGCGCGCTCAGGCTGTCGGTGGAGTTGATCAGGCGCACCACTTTGCGCTCCAGGCTCGGTACGCCATCGGTGAAGCGAATGCGGTGGTTCAGGTCGGCCACGAACGGCGTGTGCACGCCGCGCTTGTAGGCGTACAGCAACTGCGCCGAGTTGACTTCGACGATGTCGCCAGCCGCTTCCACCAGGCGGAAACGCGAGACGCTGCGGATGGTTTTCGCCGCGTCCACCGCCGACGGCGAGTAGCCGGCGGTCAGGCGTTCGATGCGCAGGTCACGCATGCGCGCGTCGTCGTAGGCGTAGTTGAGGGTGGCCTCGAAGTCTTCGGTGTCCGGGTCGATCGGCACGATGTACTTGCCGCTTTCGCTCCACAGGGTCGCCCACTCGGCGTAGTTCTTGTGGTCCAGCAGCTCGGCTTCGCGCCAGATGAATTCGATGGCCTGGGCCAGCGGGCCGGAAAAACCGTTCAGGGTGTCGTGATTGCTCATTGGCTCATCATCCTTTTCCACATGTCGTAGGCACCGCGCATACCGCCTTCGTCGGTGGCATGGCTCACCTTGTCGCCGTTCTCGGCGGTGATTTCGCGGTTCAGGCCGCGGTTAACCAGGATTGGCGCGTCGACGCCGGCGTACGAGCCGCGCTGCACGCGGTCCCAGGCCTCGGCATCGTCCGGGCTGCCGAAACCGAACGGGCCCTGGAAGTGTTCGTGAATGCGCATGCGCTCGCGGTTGGCGATTTCCGGGCCGCCGTCCATGCCGAGGGCTACGTGACGGATTTCCGTCTCGGTGACCGACACCGGACGCAGCACGCGGAAGAACGACATCGACATGGCCACGTTGGGGAACAGGTTCAGGTTGAACCCGGCGCCATGCAGCGAACGCACGATGCGGCGCACTTGATCCGCTGGCATGGTTTTCGACAGTTCTTCGGTGACGTGAGCGAAACGCTCTTGCAGTTGTTCGGTGCCGTCGTCGTGATCGAGGTCGACGTGCTCAGGCACCATCACCATCACGCTGTGGCCGTTGCCCAGGGAGTGGGTCACGGCTTGCTCGTCGGTCATGAACGAAAGCATTTCCGAGGTTTCTTCATCCACCGACGACATGAACGACTTGTGCACGATCGGGAAGTGATAACCGTCGGTGGTGTTTTCCAGCTGGATCTTCCAATTGCCCTTGAAGCTGAACTTGTGTTCGCCCTGGGTCTTGATCGGGTAACCGGCGCCCTGCTTCATGAACAGGTCCATCCAGTGCTTGGCGCCGCCGAGGAAGTCTTCCAGCGGTTCGATGTCGTCGTTGTAGCTGGCGAAGATCATGCCGGCGTAGCTTTCGACGCGCAGGCTGGTCAGTGGCAGCTCGGATTTTTCCAGGATGCCTTCATAGCCGTCCGGGTACGGCAACGCGCGCAACTTGCCGTCCAGGCCGTAGGACCAGCTGTGGTACGGGCAAGTGAAACCGGTGGCGTTGCCCTTGTGCTTTTCGCACACGGTCGCGCCACGGTGGCGGCAACGGTTTTCCAGGACGTTGATGTTGTTCTTCTTGTCGCGCACGACAATCACCGGGCGACGACCGATGGTGGCGGTCTTGAAGTCGCCGCTGTTACGCACTTCGCTTTCGTGGGCAACCCACACCCAGGTGCGGTAGAAAATCTTGTCCAGCTCGGCTTCGAACAGCGCCGGGTCGTTGTACAGCGAGACGTCGACGCGGTCGTGCTGGACCAGGTCTTCGGGGCTTTTCGACGTTGCGATCAGCTGATATTCATGAGTGCTCATGCGGTTCTCCTCATGGCTTCTTTTTATGATTTCGTTGTAGAGCCTGGGCGTCAGCCGACCATGCTCTGTTGCAGTTGCGCACCAAAGGCGCAGACCACTTCGTCCTGTCCTTTACGGCCGACGATTTGCAGGCCGACTTTCAGCCCGCCGCAATCAATTTCCACCGGCACCGTCAGCGCCGGGTGGCCGCTCAAGTTGAAGGGCCGTACCAGCGGAGTCATGCCAGCCACGGCCTTGCTTGAACTGCGGGCTTCCACCAGCGTCGGTGGCAGGCTCGGCATCGTCGGCAGCAGCAGCACTTCAAACTGCTCCAGCGCGGCATCCACCTGTTGGCTGAAGCGCGTGCGGACCTGTTCGGCTTGTGCCAATTCGGCAGCGCTGGTACGGCTGGCTGCCAACAGGCGCAGCTCGACGTCCGCACCGATCAGGCCCTGGCCGGTGAGGTGGCCGAACGCGGCCCAGTTTTCAAAGTTGATCACCGTCAGGCCAGCGACGAACGCCGCTTCGAATTCACTCAACTGCACACCAGTGCGGCGCCAGCCGGCACGATCGGCGGCAGCGCCGAGGCACGCTTGCAAATGCGCGTCGCAGGCAACGTCGAGAAAGCCGACCGAAGCGTTGTTCGACGGCAAGCCCTGAGCCTGGAAACCGGGACAGATCACTTGCATCGCAGCGATCAGGTCATTCATGTCGGCCGCAAATGGCCCCACGCAATCGAGGCTGGATTCGGCCGGATGTGCACCTACTCGGCTGACGCGACCATAGGTCGGCTTCAACCCGGCAATGCCGCAGCAGGCGGCTGGCACCCGAACAGAACCACCCGTGTCAGAACCGATGGCGATGTCCGCCAGCCCCGCCGCGACGGCGGCGGCCGAACCGCTGGACGAACCGCCAGGCACCCGATCCGGTGCCTGCGGGTTGATCGGAGTGCCGGTCCAGTCGTTGATACCGGTGACGCCAAACGCCAGTTCGTGCATGTTGGTCTTGCCGACGATTTGCCAACCCGCTGCGAGGATCGCATCGACCACCTCAGCGTTGCGCAGGGCTGGTAAAGCACGGGCAAACGCCCGGCTGCCGGATTGGGTGGCGTGACCGGCGATGTCGATGGAATCCTTGATGGCGACGCGTTTGCCGCTACCACCGAGAAGAAATTCGCTGATGAAAGTACTCATGCGCGTGCCTCCAAGGTGGAAAGTTCCGTATTGAACAAGCGTTGCGTGCGGAAATGCGCGATCAGCCACACGCCATCGACACAACGAAAATCGATGTTCAGACGGGTGCCGAACAGTTCGCTGCGTTGATCCGCGTAGGTGGAAATCTGCTGCATGATCCACTGCCCCTGCGCTGTCTCGCCGTCGACCAGGATCGACTCGCTGGTGAGGTAATGCAGGTTCAGCTGGAAGTGATCCGACGGCGGCAGATAACCGCCGACGAAAGCGGCCACGGCCTCGCGTCCACGATGCTGACCGAAGGTCTGCGCGGTCTCGCGACCCACGCCTTCCCAGATCGCATCGACGCAGAACAACTCGGCCAGTTCGCTGACGTGAGTCGGCGCTCTTGGTACGTCGCAGAGGTCCATGTAGCGCGCCATCAGGCGGCGTACTGCACTTTCCCCTTCGAGCGTCGCCAGACGCTGGAGCAAGGCCTCGTTCATGGCTTACACCTTGGCCGCGTCTGGAATGGTCAGCGGGCGGCCGATGCGCGCTTCGACCTTGGCGTAGCGCCACAGGCTGTATTCGTTCACCGGCGTAGTGCGGAACAGGTTGCAGGCGTCGATCACCGACTGGTGGCAGTCGACGTCGGCCATGATGTACACGGTCCAGGGCGAGGTGGTGGACGGGCCGACCATCAGGCGGTCGTCATCCATCGCGCCGAGCACGGTGATACCGGGCATCGCACCGAGGTCGCCCATCATTTTGCTGAAGCCTTTCCACACGCTCAGGCCTTCGCCGGTGGGCAGGTCGAAAAAGTTCTGGGTGATGCCGATGCAGAAGACGACGCGCAGTGGTTCTTGAGTGGCTTGCGACATGGAGTTGATACCTTGCAAAAGTGACGGGAATTCAGATGTAGCCAGGGAACGGCGGCACGCCGAGGAACACCGAGCCGGCGCCGTCGTACAGCCCTTCGCTGAGGAAGGCGTGCTGGGTCACTACCATCGAGTCGCGCAGGTAGCGTTGCAGCGGATGACGCAGGTAGATGGCGGTGGTCCCGGCCAGGCTGTAGGCGCTCTGCACCACGGCGGCACCGGCCTGGGACACATGGATCGCCGACAGGCGCAGCAGACTGGTTTGCTCCGGCGTCACCGGGTTGCCCGCCAGAATCGAGTTCCACACCTGTTCGGTGGTGTTGTAGAAGAAGCCACGGGCGGCGCTGAGTTTGGCTTCAGCCTTGGCGATCTCGATGCGGACGTAGGCGCGGTCGGACAACTTTGGCGCACCGGTGATGCCCCCGCCGTTGGCCATGCGGCTGACTTCGTCGAGGGCGGCGCGGGCCAGGCCGAGGTTGACCACGGCCAGCACTTGCGCGGCGTAGGCAATCGATGGGTAACGGAACAGTGGCTCGTCGATGGTCGCGGCACCGCCACGGATGAAGGTCCAGCGCTCATCGATGTGTTTGTCGGTCACGCGCAGGTCATGGCTGCCGGTGCCCTTGAGGCCGACCACGTCCCAGTTCTCGACAATCTCCACCTGATCCGGGCGGAACACCGCAGTGCGAGGCTTGCCACCCGCCGCACCGATGCCGACACCGAGCAAGTCAGCGCCTTTGCAGCCGCTGGCGAACTTCCAGGTGCCATTGACCTGCCAACCACCGTCGACGGCTTCGGCCGGTTGCAACGGGAACAGGCCACCGGCGAATACCAGATCGGGGCTGTCGGCGTAGATTTCAGCCAGGGTTTCTGGCGGCAAAGCGGCGAGATAGACACCGGCGCTGCCGAAGCTGGCGACCCAGCCGGCGGAACCGTCGGCTTCGGAGATGCGCTCGATCATGTGCAGGAATTTCGCAGGCGCCAAGGCGTCGCCGCCGTAGCATTTCGGCGTGGCGGCGCGGTAGATGCCCACCTGCTTGAAGCGCTCGATCATGTCCCGTGGCACGTGGGAGACGCTGTCGAACTCATCGCGACGTTGGCGCACTTCATCCAGCACGTGCTGGAATGCCTGGCTGTCGACGACAGGCTCGTCAACGCCGATCAGGGCGTCTTGTTGCGCAACCGCTGAACGCAGCATGGGCTTTCTCCGTTTTGCTTATTGTTAGTGGGGTGACACTGCACCGCTGTCTCTGTAGGAGCGAGCCTGCTCGCGATGGTCGTCAACGATGACGGGGGAAACCTGACACCCCGTGGCGATCTCAGGTTTATCGCGAGCAGGCTCGCTCCTACAGGGGGTCGGCGTGGCTACCCTTGCATTGGGAGCCAGTGTAAAAACCGCACCCCGGCGCAACTATTGGTGCGTGCAGCCCCCCGGCTAAAGAAAACCCCTAGGCCGCCCCCGGTTACCTCTGAGCGCATCCCCGGGCGCGAGCCGGTATAAAACGCCATACTTGCGGTTTCACCGCTCACTCCCCCCTGCCGCCAAGGGCTGCGCGATGTACTTGCCTAAACAGAACGACTTTTTCACCCTGATCGAAGCCATGCCGCTGTGCATCATTCTTCACGATGCCCATAGCAAGGAGATTCTCTGGGCCAACGCCGCCGCGCTGTCGGCACTGGGGTTTACCCTCGAAGAACTGACGCCGCTCAAAGCCCCGGACATGACCCGCGATGCGCCCAAGTACCGGCGTTCGGTGGGTTTGCGCTGGCTGGAGGGTGCCGCGCGCACGGGCCAGCGTGCCATCGAGTGGTGCTACCGCTCCAAGCAAGGGGTGGAAATTCTTTCCGAGGCGGTCGCGACGCTGGTGCACCTGGAAGGTCGCGATGTGTTGATGGTGCAGTTCCGCGACATCTCCAGGGAGGACAAGGTCAAGCGCGACCTCAAGCGCTTCGAAAGCCGGCTCAAGGCGTTCATGCAGGACCTGGCCGAAGGTGTGGCGGTATTGGGTCCCGAGGGTGAAATACGGTTTATCAGCGACTCCGGCGCGCATCTGCTCAACAGCGATGTGCACAAGCTGATCGGCAAGAATTTTCTCGACTGGTGCGACGACGCTTCACACCAGCGCCTGCTTGCGCAACTGTCCCACGAGACGCCCGAGCACCTGCCGTTCAGCGTGCACTACAAAGTGCAGCGGCGTGATGGCGAGTGGCGCTGGCATGACGCGACCTGCCGATTCATCGAAATCGAAGATGACCTGATTGGCCACTTGTTACTGTTTCGCGACGTCACCGAGCAGGTGCAAGCCGAAGAGGCACGGCGGGTCAGCGAACAAAAAATCGAATACCTGGCACGCTACAACGCCATGGGCGAAATGGCCGTGGCCATTGCTCACGAACTCAGTCAGCCGTTGGCCGCTACCCGCAATTTCATCGAAGGCGCGTTGATTCGTTTGGGTAACGCGGCCGACTCCGATCAAGGCGTCGCCTGGGGCTTGCAGAACGCGGTCCGACAGATTGAGCACGCCTCGGTGATCATCAAGAGCGTGCGCGATTACGTGGTCAAGCTGGAGCAGAGCGAAGAGTTGATCGACCTCAATGAATTGCTGCGCGAAACCCGATATTTCATCAGCCTGCGGGCCGATCCGAGCCTGATACGGGTCGAAATCGTTCCGTCACCCGAGCCGCTGCGGGTGAGCTGTGAGAAGGTGTTGATCGGCCAGGTGATCCTCAACCTGGCCTTCAATGCGATCGAAGAAATGGCTGACCTGCCCCTCGAACGCCGCGTACTGCGCATCCAGGCCAGCGCTGAAAACGGCGTGGCGCTGGTGCGTATCGAGGACCGTGGGCGTGGGATCCAGGCCGAAGCACAGGAGAAGCTGTTCGATGGTTTCTTCTCGTCCAAGGTCAGCGGCAATGGCATTGGCCTGGCGTTGTGCAAGAACATCATTGGCCGGCATCGGGGTGATATCTGGGCGCAGAACCTGGATCCGAGCGGCGCTGTATTCACCTTCTCCCTTCCCCTCTCCTGACACCCCCCCCTGTAGGAGCGAGCTTGCTCGCGATGGTCGGCAACGATGACGCTGGAAGCCTGGCACCCCGTGGCGATCTCAGGTTCATCGCGAGCAAGCTCGCTCCTACAGTTTTCCCTCGCCATTTTGCTGCGGCATGACACTGGCACAGATACACAAACACTTGGCAGGCAGGGCAATTCCCGAGTTGGACGGGCGAGGCACTATTCACTGGTCAGAATCTGCCCACTCACCCGCGATCCGCGTTACCAACAATTCAGGAAGTTCCCCTTATGCGAACAAACAGGATCTCCGTACAGTCAGTGCTAGGCCTGAGCCTGCTTGTACTTGGCTTGAACAGTGCCCGTGCGGACCTGCCCGCCGACACTATCGGCCAGACCACCTTGGCATTCCCCGCTGAACCGCACCGGGCATTCGTCGTCGATGTCGAGTTCGACAGTTTCGTCGCCGGTCGCATCACCGTGGTCGACCCTGACCAGAAACGCGTGCTGGGTATGGTGCCGACCGGTTTTGCCGCGCCTTCGGCCCTGAGCCATGACAAGAAGACCATCTACGCCGCCGACATCTGGTACTCCCGTGGCACCCGCGGTACTCGCACCGACGTGCTCACCGCGTGGGACAGCTCGACCCTGTCGCCGGCCTGGGAAGTGCTGATCCCGAACAAGCGCGCCGAGTCCCTGACCCAGCGCTACGGCCTGAAGACCAGCGGCGATGACCGTTTTGTCTACGTCTACAACTTCACCCCGTCGACTTCGGTGACCGTGGTCGATACCCAGACCAAGGCCGTTGCCACGGAAATCGCGATTCCGGGTTGCGTGCTCAACTACCCGATCGGCAAGCGCAAGTTCGCCTCGCTGTGCGGCGACGGCAGCCTGCAAGTGGTGACCCTTAACGACGAAGGCAAGGAAACCGCGCGCAGCCGCACGCCGTTCTTCGACCCGAACGCGGAAAAACTGGTGGAGCGCGCGGTCAACGTCGGCGACACCTACTACTTCACCACCACTACCGGCACCGTGCGCGCCGTGGACTTCAGCGCCGATGCGCCGAAAATCCTGCCGAGCTGGTCGCTGGTGACCGACGAAGAGAAGAAGGCCGGTTGGGCACCGGGCGGCTGGCAGCTGATGGCCGTTGCGCCGAAGCTGAACCGCTTGTACGTGCTGATGCATGACGCTCACGAACCGATGAAGTGGGAAGACCCAAGCACTTTGATCTGGGCCTTCGACCTGAAGACCGGCAAGAAAATCGCCACCCTGGAAGCCCCGGCCCCGATCTGGAGCATGCAGGCCACCGGCGACGACAAACCCCTGTTGCTGGGCGCCGATGTCGAGGGCGGTTTGCAGATCTTCGATCTCAAGACCAACCAACACACCGGCGCCATGGCCAAGGTCGCGAAAACCGCGACTCAAGTCATGAGCTACTAAACGAGATTCGGCCATGCAATCAGATCCGATCTTCATCATTGCCAGCGCCATCGCCATCGCGGTGCTGCTGGCCAGTGCCGCGACTCACAAGGTGCGGGCGCCGGCGCGCTTTCGCAAACAACTTGGCGACTATCAGTTGCTGCCCGATGCGCTGGTGCGCCCGGTCGCCCGACTGATTCCGCTGCTGGAACTGGCCATTGCCTTCGCGTTGCTGGTGCCGGTCAGCCGGCACTGGGCGGCGTTGAGCGCCGCCAGCCTGTTGGCGCTGTATGGCGCCGCCATCGGCATCAACCTGTGGCGCGGTCGTCGCGACATCGACTGTGGCTGTGCAGGTCCCGACCAGGCGCAACCGCTGCGCCCGGTCCTGCTGCTGCGCAACAGCACGCTGGTGGCACTGGCGCTGGTGGCCAGCGTAGCACCGGCTGCCCGCGACATGAGTGCGTTCGATGCCTTCGTGACCCTGGCCTCCGCCGCCGTCACATTGCTCATCTACGCCGCGGCCGATGGCCTGCTGGCGAACTCCCCTCTTCTGCTCAAATTGATTGGTAGGTAATCAAAATGGAAGGCTTGATAGTTTCCAATGTTCTGCTCTGGGTATTGCTGGTGGCCGTGGCGTTCGTCGTCATGGGCCTGGTTCGTCAGATCGGCGTGCTTCATGGTCGCCTCGCCCCCGCCGGCGCGCTGATGATGGACAAAGGCGTGGCTGTCAACGAAGCCGCACCGCAAGTAACCGCTGCCGATCGTAATGGCCGCCCGGTGAACTTCGGCTATGCCGGTGAAAAATCGCAACTGCTGTTCTTCCTCTCGCCGACCTGCCCGATCTGCAAGTCGCTGCTGCCGGCGATCAAATCCATCGCCAAGGAACAGGCCGGCACCCTCGACGTGGTGTTTGTCAGCGATGGCGACATGGACGCCCAGCAAGCGCTGATCCGCGAACACAAACTGGAAGACGCCACCTACGTGGTCGGTCCGGAAGTGGGCATGACCTACCAGATCGGCAAGCTGCCGTACGCCGCCCTGATCGACAAGTCCGGCACCCTGCGCGCCAAAGGCCTGGTGAACTCCCGCGAGCACCTGGACAGCCTGTTTGAAGTGGAACACCTCAAGCACGCTACTTTGCAGCAGTACCTCAACGCTCAGCCGCAAGAGCATAACCCTCACAACCATGACCACAGCCACGGCCATAGCCACTGATAAGGCAGGGAGACCTTCATGAAACTGCTGGATCTGTTGTTCGAGCGCTCCTCGCGCCGTGTTGCCGATACCACTTCGCGCCGCAAACTGCTGGCACGCATGGGCTCGCTGATCGTTGCCGGTGCCGCTCTTCCCGTGCTGCTGCCGCTGGACCGTACCAGCAAGGCGCTGGCCGCCACTGACCCGAAAGCCGGCGACCCAGGCGATCCGAACACCTGCGACTACTGGCGCTACTGCTCCATCGACGGCTTTCTGTGCAGCTGCTGTGGCGGTTCGGTGACCTCCTGCCCACCGGGCACCGAGGCCTCGCAAGTGACCTGGATCGGCACCTGCCGCAACCCGGCCGACGGCAAGGACTACATCATTTCGTACAACGACTGCTGCGGTAAGCAAAGCTGCGCCCAGTGCGCCTGCACCCGTAACGACAGTGAAGAACCGGCCTACCGCCCGTTCAACAACAACGATGTGAACTGGTGCCTGGCCGCCAAATCGCACATCTACCACTGCACCGTTTCGATCATTCGTGGCGTGGCGGTTTAACGCGTTACTGCCGGTTGCTTCGGTAACCGGCATTTTTTCTTTTCTGTAGGAGCGAGCTCTGCTCGCGATGGACGCAAGGGCGCCGCGCTCATTCAGACGGGCCGCGTTATCGTTGACGACCATCGCGAGCAGAGCTCGCTCCTACAAAGGATCGCCAGCAGAGGTTTATATGCGTCGGTTGCTCTTCCTCGGCCTCATCTGCGTTTTGGCCACCCCGCTCGTCCACGCCCGGGCCATCCCCAATCCCAACCAGCACCACGCACCGGGAAACGAATCGCCGCAAACACCCATCGCACAGGCCAATTACAGCGTTGGGGTGAACTACCAGTTGCAATGCGCCGGCTGTCATTTGGGCGACGGCACGGGTTCGGCCGCCAATGACACACCACGGATGAAGGGCTTTGTCGGCAACTTCCTGAAAGTCCCCGGCGGTCGCGAATTCCTCGTGCGCGTGCCAGGCATGTCGCAATCGGCGCTGAATAACGCGCAACTGGCGGACTTGCTCAACTGGCTGATGCGCGAAGACGGCATGGCGGGCGCGAGCATGCCCGAGCATTACCAGCCTTACACCGCCGAAGAGATCACGGCGTTGCGTGCCACCACCATGCTCAACCTGCCCGGCACCCGTGCCGGGTTGATCAAGGAAATGCGCGCGCAAGGCATCGCCATCGACGACGGCATGAACTACTGAACGGCCGTCAGCCTGAGTTGGCGATACGCGTGCACCAGTTGTTCAAGGCTGAAGGCGCGATTTCGTCCGCTCGGGTTGGGCAGGACCCATACGGCCGCATTGCCGAAGGTTTTTGCCTGTAACCCCCACGCCACCTCTCGCTGCCCCGAGAGCGCCGAGTACGCCGCCTTGCCGAGAAACGCGACGCAGCGTGGCGCATAACGGGTGATCTTGCGTTCGAAATCCCCCGCCACCGCGATGAATTCATGCTGTGATAGCTGATCGGCCCGCGCCGTCGGTCGCTCGACCACGGCAGTCAAGCCACATTGATATTGCAGAATTGTCCGGTCATTTTCCGGACACAGCTCGATGGGCGTAAACCCGGCCAGATGCAGGGTGCGCCAGAAGCGATTGCCACGCCCGGCAAAATGATGGCCCTGAGCGGCAGCCATCACCCCAGGATTGATGCCACAAAAAATCACCGCCAGCTGTTCGGCCAGAATGTCTTCGAGTCCTTCGCTCACATCGACCTCAGCCGCCGCAGATCACATTGACCGCATTACGCGCGAGCTCGCTCAGTTCTTCACGCGGTTTGCCCGCCCGCGCACGGATCGAAATGCTGTGCAGCAGCGATGAGGCGAGTACGGCCAGCGCGCCAACGTCGACATCACCTTTCAACTCACCGGATTCGCTGGCCGTTCGCAGGCGCACTTCCAGATCGGCGTCGAGCCGGCTGAGCCGGTCTGACAGCACCTCGCGTATCTCAGGGTCCTCGACCGCCTCGGTGGTCGCCGTGCCGATGGCGAAGCAGCCACGCGGCTGGCCTTCGCCAGAGAAGTAGATCGACAACTGCCCCTCATACAAACGTATCAATGCTTCGCGCAATGGCAGGTCGTTATCCATCAGCGCGGCCTGCATATCGGCGGCGGCGATCTCCCAGTACTGCTCGAGCGCCTTGATGTACAGCGCATGTTTGTCGCCGAAAGCGGCGTAAAGGCTGGGGCGATTCATGCCCGCAGCGGTGGCGATGCTGTCCAGGGACGCGCCGGAATAGCCGGTGCTCCAGAACACATCGAGCGCTTGCAGCAGCGCGGTTTGCGGGTCGTAGGCGCGGGGCCGGCCGCGGCCTTTGCCCTCTGTAGCTTTATTTTGTGCCATGTCGTACAAAATCCTTGTGGAAGGGTGGGTACGGGGATATTCTTACACCATCGCACAAAATTAAGGAACCAGAAGTTCCTGAATTTCACGTTTGTTGAAGCGAAGCTCGAACCGGGTATTGCGGCGACGAAACAAGCGAGGCGGAGCAACCCTCCTCACCGCGCACGGGTTTGCTTTCTCACAGCAATTATTCGTTTTGAGGTGTATTCGTCATGACCAAACAGTTCGACATCCCGGCTTCGCAGACTTTCGAGCACCCTGAGCGGATCAAGAAGCCGTTCAAGGAAAAACTGCGCCCATGGCTGATGTTCGGCGTGCCTGCCCTCGCCGCCGTTATCGGCTACACCAAATACGTGGCGGGTGAACCCTTCGTCACCACCGACAACGCCTACGCCCGGGTGGCCAAGGCCTCGATCAACGCCAGGATTTCCGGGCAGGTCGTGGACATTGCGGTCGAGGACAATCAAAAGGTGCACAAGGGCGATGTGCTGTTTCGCATCGACCCCAAGCCGTTGCAGATCGCCATTGACCGTGCCCAGGCCCAGCTCAGCGTCGCGCGGTTGCGCATCGATGGCCTCAAGGCCAGCTACCGCCAGCAACAGGCGGAATTGCAATCGGCCAAAGAGTCCGCCGACTTCGATCAAAAGGAATTCGGACGCAAGAAAGCACTGGTGGCGACCGAGTTCGTGTCCCGTGCCATTTACGAGCGCTCGGAAACCGACATGAAGATTTCCCGGCAGCGCATCGCCTCGATCGAACAACAGATCGCCAGCACCGTAGTGGCCTTGAACGGCAACCCGAACATCGAAGCCGACAGCCACCCGACGGTGCGCGAGGCCAAGGCGCAGCTGGACGAGGCGCAGTTGTACCTCTCCTACGCCACGGTTTATGCACCGGCCGACGGCACCGTCGCCAAGGTCGACGATTTGCAGGTGGGCAACTACCTCAATAACGGCGCACCCGCCTTTGCGCTGATTTCCGATCACGAAATCTGGGTCGAGGCCAACTTCCGCGAAACCCAGGTCACACACATGCGTGCGGGCCAGGAAGCGACCATCAGCATCGACACCTACCCGGATCGCGTGTTCAAGGCCCACATCACCAGCATGAGCCCCGGTGCCGGCTCGGACTTCTCCCTGCTGCCGCCGGAAAACGCCACCGGCAACTGGGTGAAAGTGGTCCAGCGGGTACCGGTGCGTCTCGAACTGGATGACATGGACCCTGCCCTGCCGCTGTTCTCAGGCACCAGCGCCACCGTGAAAGTCGACACAGGCCACCGCACGCCGTGGTGGAGTCCGCTCAAATCGCTGTTGACCGCAGGTAACTAGTGATGAACGCCAACACAACTACAGATACAGGTGCCGCAGGCTCGCTCAGGTTCGCCGTTCTGTTGGCGACCTGGATGCAGTCGGCCAACCTGCCGCTGCCGAACGCGGTACTGCGGTTGATTCAAGGCTCGCTGTCGATGACCGACGACCAGGCCGGGTGGATCTTCACCGCGTACCTGGCCGCGAGCGCCATCACCCTGCCGATTGCCCAGTGGCTTGCCGCGCGTTTTGGCTTGAAGCGGGTGTATCAAGCTGCATTGGCCTTGTTCATGCTGGGCCTGGTGCTGGCCACGGTGTCCACGACGCCGCTGGAGTTCATCGGTGCCCGCATCATTCAAGGCCTGGCCGCCGGTGTGTTGGGGCCGCTGTCGATGGGGATTGCCCTGGAGACGCTGGCACCGGAAAAACGCATGAAATTCGGCGTCACCCTGACAGCGGCGGTGCTGCTGGGCATTGCCACCGGCCCGGCCATCGGTGGCTGGATCGCCGAGCATTTCGACTGGCGACCGATCTTCTACATCAGCTTGCCGCTGTCGGCCTACATCTTCATGGTGATTGCGCTGTTGCTGGCCGAGAAGAAAGCCGACAAGGCGCCGACCTACGACTTCTTTGGCTTCACCAGTTTCACAGTGGCGATGATCAGCCTGCAAATGTTGCTCGACCGTGGCGAACGCATGAACTGGTTCGACTCGCCGGAAATCTGGATCGAAGCGCTGGCCTGTGGACTGGGGCTGTATCTGTTCTTCGTCCACGTAATGACGCGAAACGTGCATTTCTTCAACAAGAGCCTGCTGCGCGATCGCAACTACGTGCTGTCGACGCTGATCTTCTTCGCCATCGGTTTCGTGCTGCTGTCGACCATGGCCCTGACCTCGCCGATGCTCGATGAAATCCTCGGCTACCCACCTGACACCACCGGCGCCCTGACCCTGCCGCGTGGCGCGGGCATGGTGGGCGCATTCCTGCTGACGATGCGTCTGCCGGAGCGTTTCGACCGCCGGTTGTTCGTGGCCATTGGCGTCGCCCTGGTGATCTATGCCAACTGGCTGATGCTCGGTTACTCACCGTTGATGGACTGGCCGCCGGTGGCGATTGCCGGCGCGCTCCAGGGGTTCGGTATCGGCATGTCGATGGCGGCGCTGGCCAAGGTCGCGTTCAGCACCCTGGCCCCCGCCCTGCGCCCGGAAGCCACCGGCCTTTATAACCTGTTGCGTGCCTATGGCAGCACCCTGGGCGTGGCGATTGTGCAGATCTACTTCTTCAACAACACCCAGGCGATGCATCAGGCACTGGGCGCCAATATCACGCCCTATCGCGGCGCGGCGTCGATGTCCTTGCCGGCTCTGGAGGGGATCAACCATTTGGTCACCCACCAGGCCGCGTTCATCGCGGTCATCGACCAGTTCAAGATTCTGATGGTGGCGATGCTCGTCGTGAGCCCGCTGGTTCTCTTTCTTCGCAAACCCGCTGCGACTAACTAGCTTCGTGGAGTGTGCCAAATGAAATCCAGTCATCTGTTCCAAACGCCATTCCCTACCAAGCTCAGTGCCCTGTCGGTGTTTGTGTTCCTCGCTGCCTGTACCGTCGGCCCGGACTTCAAAAGCCCTGACGACAGCACGTCACAGCACTATGACCAACAGGCCGAGCAACGCCTTGGCCAAAGCGGCGAGCAGCACATCCAGTTCGGCAGGCACATCACCGGCCAGTGGTGGTCGGCGTTTCGTTCGCCCAAGCTCGATCAGGTCGTGCGCCGTGCCATCGACGGCAACCTCGAACTGGTCGCCGCCGACGCCACCATCCGCCAGGCGTCCTCCTCCGTGGCCGCAGCCGAAGGCGCGCTGTATCCGCAGGTCGATTTCGGCGCCGCCGCCGGTCGTCAGCGAACGCACAACGCCAAGGATCCTGCGATCAACAACTTCTATGCAATCGGGCCACGGGTCGGTTTCGACCTGGATGTGTTCGGCGGCAACAAACGCCAGGTCGAAGAACAGCAAGCCTTTACCGATCTGCAAAAACGCCGTTATGACGCGGCGTACCTGAAGCTGACCAGCGATGTGGCCAGCCAGGCGTTGCTGGTGGCTTCGGCCAATGCGCAGATACAGGCCGTGGACAAACTGCTGGCCAACGACAGCAAAAACCTCGAACTGGTGCGTGCCGCGCATATCAATGGCACCACCACGCAGATCGACGTGTCGTTGGCCGAAACGCGACTGGCCCAGGACCGCACCCTGTTGCCGCCACTGGCCCAGCAGCGTGATGCAGCGAGCCATGCGCTGTCGATCCTGACCGGCAAAGGTCCGGCGGACTGGATCCCCCCGCCGTTCGACTTGGCCGACTTCACCTTGCCGGCCAATGTGCCTGTTAGCCTGCCCTCGGAGATGGCCCACTCCCGGCCGGACGTGCAGCAAGCCGAGGCCGAGCTGCATATCGCCAGCGCCGCCGTGGGCGTGGCAACCGCCAATCTCTATCCGAAGGTGACGCTGTCGGCGTCGCTGCTCCAGGCCGCTTCCGGCAATGGCGGCGCGGCGCTCTGGGGCTTCGCGGCGGGGATCACCGGGCCAATCTTCAACGGCGGCACGCTCAAGGCCGAACGTCAGGCTGCCGTCGAGGGTTACAACGCAACGCTGGCCGGCTACCAGCAGACCGTCATCAGCTCGTTCGGCCAGGTCGCCGACACATTGCAGGCCATCAACCATGACGCCGAGGAATTCCGGGCTCAGGAAGACGCATTGCGCGCTGCCGAGACCAGTTCGCGCCTGAACCAGCAGGCCTATGCCCAGGGTGAAAACAGCATCCTTCAGGTGCTGGAGGCTGAACGGGCTTATCAGCAGGCGTTGCTGGGCTACATCCGGGTGAAGACCTCACGGTATCTCGACACGGTGCAGTTGTTCGTGGCGCTGGGCGGGAATTCGGTCGGGGTGTTCGATCAACAAGTGGCCAGTCGCGAAACACGCAACCCATTGTAGGAGCGAGCCTGCTCGCGATGGACTCACGAGCGCCGCGTTCTTTCAGAGAACCCGCGTCATCGTTGACGACCATCGCGAGCAGAGCTCGCTGCTACAGAGGCTTTTCAGAACCTGAGTGGAATCCAGACATGTCCTACGAACCGATCTTCGATGAACTTGCCGATACCCGATTTACGCTGAACAACGGCTCGGGGAATTTGCCCGCCGTTGGCTTCGGCACGTTGTTCGAGAATCCTGCTGTGACCACCGAGGTGGTCACCCACGCACTGCAAAACGGCTACCGTCATTTCGATTGTGCCGAGCGTTTTCGCAATGAAGAACAGGTTGGCATTGCCCTGCACGCGTTTATCGAAGCGGGCAAGGCACGGCGCGAAGAGGTGTTCATCACCACCAAACTGTGGAACACCAACCATCGTCCGGAGCGGGTGTTGCCAGCCTTCGAGGCCAGTTGCCGACGCCTCCAGGTGGATTACATCGATTGCTACCTGATCCACACTCCGTTCGCCTTTCAACCCGGAGACGATCTGTACCCCCGGGACGTGTTCGGCCATGTCCTCTATGACTCGGGCGTGACGTTGATCGAAACCTGGCGTGCACTCGAAGGCCTGGTGGATGAAGGCTGCTGCCGGTCCATCGGCTTGTCCGACATCACTCTTGAGGCGCTGAAAAACATCGTGGCCGTGGCGCGGATCAAACCTGCCGTGGTGCAAATCGAATCCCACCCTTACCTGCCGGAATGGGAACTGCTCGATTTTTGCCGGCAGCACGGAATCATCGTCGTGGCCTTTGCCCCCCTCGGGCATGGCATGGCACCGAACGTGCTGGAAGAACCGGTGATCACCGGCATCGCCCGACGCTTGCAAAAGACCCCGGCACAAGTCGCCCTGGCCTGGTCGGTGCAACGCGGCGTGGCGTTCCTCACCACCTCGGCCACCCTGAGCCACATTCAGGAAAACCGGGACATTTCGACCTTGCCCCACCGCGCCATGCAGGAGATCCGCCAGGACATCAGCACCCGGGTGCGCTTCAACTCGGTGGTTGAAACCGGTGTCCCCGTATTCATTCCCCAGCAAAAGTGATACCTGAAACCGGAGCGGCTCTTTACACAGCCGCTCTTTTTTTGGCCTGGCGAATCATTGTGCCGGCCAACCCCTTATAATTTTTGACTGACCCACTGAGGTGACACCGATGGATGTTTTCCAGACCATGCGTTTTTTCATGGCGGTCGCCCAGAGCGGCAGCTTCACGGCCGCAGCCGATCTGCTGGACACCTCCACGACCAACGTGTCCAAAGCCGTGTCGAGCCTGGAGAGCAGACTGCAGACACGCCTGATCAACCGCACGACCCGGCGCCTGGCCTTGACCGAGGCGGGTGTACGCTATTTGCAGCGTTGCGAGAAAATTCTGGAGGAGGTGCGCGAAGCGGAAGAGGAAGCGGGTACGGCGCAGGTCAACCCTGTTGGCCGCTTGAAGATTCACGCAATGTCGGCCATCGGCAATCATTACGTGATCGATGCCATCGCCAGTTACCGAGAGACGCATCCCTCGGTCTTGTTCGATTTGACCCTGACCAATCGGCTGCCCGACCTGCTGGAAGAAGGCTATGACGTGTCGATCGTATTGGCGCGAGACCTGCCCGACTCTGGATTCGTCGCCCAGCGGCTCGGCATCACCTATAGCATTCTCTGTGCTTCGCCGACGTATCTTGAGAAACGCGGAATACCCGACACGCCGGGCTCGTTGGGTGCACATGATTGCCTGAGACTGGTGAACACCGTCATGCCGGCTGAACACTGGGTGTTCGAAGGGCCCGAAGGCATGGAGACTGTCAGCACCCCGGCATCGCCATTTCACGTCAACACCGCCGATGCCATGACCACCGCCATCACCCGTGGCATGGGGGTCGGGATTCAGCCACTCGCCTCTGCCGTTGCCGGCCTCAAGGCGGGAACGTTAGTGCGGGTACTGCCCGAGTATCATTTTGAAGAGCTGAATTTGTTTGCGATCTATCCGTCACGAAAATTCGTCGATGCAAAAATAAAAACCTGGGTGGAGTTTCTCAAGGACTACATTCCCGGGTTGCTGGCTGCCGATGAAAAAATCGCTCGTTCGTCATAAACCGTTCGGGATGGAGTGTCGACCCTCCACCGTCCGCACAGCACTCAACCGTTCGAACATCCGCTGCCCAGCACCTGATACTGCAGGACATGGCGTTGACCCCGAGAGTCTTCATAAGTCATTTGCGCCGGGACCGGCCCGCATTCGTTTGGTACATCGCTGACGGTAATGACCTTCTTGATGTCCAGGTTCGAGCCGTAGGTGTAGGTCTCGATCGGTGTTTTGTTGGTGGGTGCCTTGGCCTGGCTTTCTTCGGCAAAGGCTTGTGCGCCGATACAACTGAGCGCGAGAACAATCGCAATTTTTGAAATGTTCATGGTATTCACCGTCTCGTTGGAGTTTGGGCCTTGTGAACCGCTTGCGCAGGTTCATTCGGTAGAGACGATGCTAGGGGTTTGGGTCGGGGGTAAACAGCGCCGGGCGGGATAAACACTGTTGCCAAAACAAGGAGGAATGCAAGCTTCCGATCGTGCAGATGCGCCCAGTACAGATGTGGGAGCGAGCCTGCTCGCGAAAAGGGCATGCCAGTCAACATTGATGCTGAATGACACACCGCATTCGCGAGCAGGCTCGCTCCCACAAAAGGCACCATTACAGCTTTCGATCAATAAGCCTGTGCCGCAGTAAGCGAACCCGCCTTGACCACAACCGATTCACTCCCGCGATGCTCACCCTGCCCCGCCAATCCATCCAGCGCAGGTGTCCACGCCGGCACGCTCGGCATTTCCTTGCGCAAGCTATGAATCAGTGTGTACGACATCACCAGCAGCAACATGGCAATCGGCAACCCCGCCGCAATGCTCGCCATCTGAATGGCTTTCAACCCGCCGGCCAACAACAGCCCCGCCGCAATGGCCCCCTCCAGAATGCACCACAGCAACCTGATCCAGTTCGGCGGATTGGTGCTGCCCAATGCACACAAGGTGCACAACACCTGGGTTCCGGCGTCCGCCGTGGTGACAAAGTGCACACCGAGCAGGACGCAGACCAGAATCGAGAGTGCGGCGCCAATGGCTTTGCCATCGAGCGATTGCAGCAACGTGAACATGGCAGCGGTGGTTTCTTTCTTGGTGGCGAGAAGTACCGTGCCGCCTTCGAACTTCGGCTGCTCTTGAGTCACGCCTTGAGTCGCGACGGACGCCTGGTAAGCCTGTCGGTCAAGTTGTTCATTCTTCAGCGCCGCGCCACCGAATACGGACATCCACAGAATGGTCACCAGGGTCGGCACTACCAGCGCCCCGATCACCAGTTCGCGGATGGTGCGGCCCTTGGAGATGCGCGCAATGAACAACCCCACGAAAGGCCCCCAGGTCATCCACCACGGCCAGTAGAACGCGGTCCACCAGTTTTGCCATTCGGTGTCTTTCTGCGTGTCCATCCAGAAACTCAGGCCGACGATGTTTTGCACATAGTCGCCGGTAGACTCAAACATCAGATTGAGAATGTAGCGAGTCGGACCAATGGCAAGTACCGCCAACATCAATATGAAAGACAAATACATATTGAGGGTGGAGATACGCTTCATGCCTTTCGACAGTCCGGCAAGTAGCGAGATACAGGCCACAACACTGACAAACAGAATAATCGACAACTGCAACCCGACACTCACCGGAATACCGAATACCTGATGTAACCCGGTGTTGATCTGAACAACACCCAGCCCCAAAGACTGGGAAACACCGAAGGCGGTAATAACAACACCCATGATGTCGACAACATGCCCGATCCATCCATAAATACGGTCGCCAATCAACGGATACAGCAGCGAGCGCAGTGCCAGTGGCAAGCCTTTACGGTAGGCAAAATAAGCGAGGCTCAGGCCGATCATGGAGAAGATCGCCCACGGATGCAGACCCCAATGGAACAGCGTGATACGCATGGCCAGGGTAGCGGACTCATCCGTCAAACCCTTGGAGAACGGGTTGTCGGCGTAATGCAGCATGGGTTCGGCCACCGACCAGAAAATCAGGCCGATGCCCATCCCGGCACTGAACAGCATCGCAATCCATGAGGCGAAACTGAACTCGGGCCGGTCATGTTCGGCGCCCAGTTTAAGATTGCCGAAACGGCTGATGGAGATATAAAGCAGTACACCAAGCACGCCGCTGATCAGGGCGATGTAATACCACTTGAAGTTATGCAGGATAAACACCGAAGCCATTTCAAAGGCCTTGGATGCCTGTTCATCTTTAAAGGCACAAAACAGAACAAAGGTGACCACCGCCAATATGGAAGCGACTGTCACATT
The DNA here is from genome assembly GCF_003634475.1 of Pseudomonas sp. WPR_5_2. Lineage (NCBI taxonomy): Bacteria > Pseudomonadati > Pseudomonadota > Gammaproteobacteria > Pseudomonadales > Pseudomonadaceae > Pseudomonas > Pseudomonas sp. WPR_5_2. The sequence continues at coordinate 1,410,937 of NZ_RBLA01000001.1, forward strand.
CGGATTCAAGCCTTTCAACATGCCGGATTGCGCACGCATTGTTTTCCCCTTTTGTTTTTGTTTAAGGGTGTAGTTACTGTTCCGCAGGATGTTTGCCGCCGGGTATCGAATGACACCAGAGCGCTTTATCCGCAGGTTATTCCGGACTATCTCGGTTTTGGCAGCATCGCCAAGATGATTGAAACCTGACCACCGCTCAAACCATTTTTAGTCACCGACTCATGAGAAAAACGCATTAATAAAACCAGCTGCAACCTTGTAGGAGCGAACTTGCTCGCGAAAAACGCCCAGACAACGCGGTCCTACAGACAGCCCTCGTTATCGTTAACGACCATCGCGAGCAAGCTCGCTCCTACAGCTGGCCATCCCGTTGGGTGTCACCGGGTGATGAAGCGGCGCATCCTTTTGCAGGTGCTTGCCGGTGATTTTTTTCTGACCCACGAACAGCGCAAGCATCAGTGCGCTGCCGGCGTAGAAAAAGTAGAAACTCGGGGCCCCGAGATATTCCATCAGCGCACCCGCGATCAACGGCCCGATACAGGCGCCGACGCCGAAGGTGATCAACAGCATGCCGGAGAGCGATACGCGCAACGGCGGCTCCATCTTGTCATTGGCCAGTGCCACCCCTAACGGATAAAGGCAGAACTGCAGGAAGCCGATGCCCGCGCCAAACCACAGCAAGGTGGCAAACGAAGGGGCTTGATCGAACGCCAGCGGCAGGCTGACGACGATCAGCAACACTGCCACGGCGCGGATCAGGCTGGCGCGGGGCAAGCGATCCGAGAGCCAGCCCAACGGCAACTGCGCCAACAACCCGGCACCGATGGTCAATGCCATGAACTGACCGACCTGCGCCGTGCCCAGCCCCTGCTTGCTGGCATAGATCGCGGCCAGTCCGTAGAAGCTTCCATTAATCATCCCGGACACCAGTATGGTCACCAGCGACTGCGGAATCCGCCGCAGAAACAATCGCAGGTCAATGGATGCCGCCGGCACCGCCGTGGGGTGCGCGCTTCGGGTCAGCGCCACCGGCACCGAACAGAGGGCGAACACCATGGCCACCGCGAGCAGCGCACGGATGCCCAACCCTTCATCGAGACTCAAGGCCAGTTGACCGAGCATCATGCCGACGTAACTGGCAACCATGTACAACGCCAGGACACCGCCGCGCTGCTCAGTCCTGGCCCGGTCGTTGAGCCAGCTCTCGATCACCATCAACTGGCACATCATCGCCAGCCCGACCAACGCCCGCAGCACCAGCCACAACGGCAGCGACATGCTGAACTCATGGGCCAATACCGCCGCGGCAATGACGCCGGCGCAGGCCGCATAGGTTCGAATGTGCCCGACCTGCGCGATCAGGCTGCGCCCGAGCCACCCGCCCAACACCATGCCCAAGGCATTGGCGGCCATCAACGCACCGCCCGCCGTTTCTGCCGCCCCCGATCCATTGAGGCGCAGTGCCAGCCAGGTCATCAGCAAGGTCGATCCCAGCTGCATCAGCAAGCTTGCCAAATAGAGCGCGCCGAACGTCTTCGTCAGTCCAAACACGGTGCTGATTCCCAAAAATGAGGAAGCGAAACCCGAGGCGTTCAGCCTCAGGTCGTAGGTTCAGGCCAAACCGTGGAGCGCTTTCCAGTTGCCCGGATGCACCACATAGCCGAACAACGCATGCCCGCCGTACACCAACTCGGTTCCTTCGGGAATCCACAGCAACTGGCCCGGCGTGACCTGGTACAGCTCATCGCCGACCTGCAATTCAAAGCAGCCTTCGATCACGAAAATCACTTCGTCATACAGCACCGTCCAGGCCACTTGCGCGCCTTCCCAGCGGGCAAAGCCGACGCCGATGTTCGGCGAGATTTCATTGCTCAGGGCCCGGGCCACATAGGCGGCGCCGGGGGGGCCGCCGCGCAAGTTGAAGTCCAGATCCTGGTGGTCGATGCGCAGCACGCGCTTTTTTTCCGGTGCACTCATAACTCGCTCCGGCTGTTCCACGCCGCCAGGTGAATGCGCGAACGCACACCGAGGCCGAGGAACGGTTCCGGCGGATTGAGCGACGGCATGCCGGTCGCCGCGCGAATGTCGTTCAACTGCTTGGAGTCGGCGCCCACCGCAAGATCCGCCAGCAAGGTGCCGGAAATCGTGCCCCAGGCCGCACCCACGCCGTTGTCGCAGGCGGACGCATGGACGCCTGGCTCCAGCTCACCGAAGAAGTTGGTGAAGTTACGTGAGATCGCATACACCCCGCCCCAGGTATGGCTGAACGGCACGTCGGCCAGTTGCGGGAACCGCGCCTTGAAGGCCTTGCGGTGCGACGCTCGAACCTTCAAGCGCATGCCGTCGCTGGTGCTGCGACCGTACTTGGGCACGTGCTTGTAGGTGTTGCGGATAATCAGCCGACGGTCCTGGGTCATGCGCACCGTCGTACCGGCGTGGTCCGCCGGGGTGAGGCCCCAGTCCAGTTGACCGCCGTAAGTGGCCAACTCGGCATCGGTCAGCGGACGGGTCCAGCTGGCGAAGGTCATCACCGGCAGCAGGCGGTTGCGCAGGTAGCCGAACTCCTGGGTGAAAATGCTGGTGCCCAACAACAGTTGCGGAGTGCGGATCACGCCGTTGCTGCCATGCAGAATCCAGCCGCCGCGACCGTCGCGCTCCAGGCGCTGGATCGGCGACTCTTGCAGCAACTCGACGTTGCCAGGCAAAGTGCGGGCCATTCCAGTCACTAGCGCCGCCGGCTGCATCAGGTAGCAACCCGGGGTGTAAATCGCGCCGCTGTAATGTGACGTGCCCAGCACGCCGGCCAGCTCTTTGGGATCAACCCGGCGAAAGGGCTCGCCCAGATCGCTCATCAGCCGTTCGAAGTGGTCCAGGTAAGCCAGGCCGCGCGGGCCGACCGCCCCTTGGTACTTGCCGGCATGTGACCACTGGCAATCGATGTCATGGCTTTGCACCAGGCCCTGCAACTGCGAAATGGCCGCACGGTTGAGCGACAGCAAGCGTTGCTTGTGCGCCGGGTCCGGATGTTCCAGCGCGAACTTGTGCGGCAGGTCAATCACAAACCCCGAGTTGCGCCCCGAGGCGCCATGGGCGACCCGTTGCGCGTCCACCAGAATGATCCGCGCTTCGGGGTGATGCTGGGCCAGGCGACGGGCTGCGGCCAGGCCGGCAAAGCCTGCCCCCACCACCGCGTAGTCGGCCCGCTGCTCGCCGGACAAGCGCTTGCACGCCGGTTGTTCGGGCAGGGCTGCGTACCAGCCGCAGCTCGCATCGTCATACGGCAAATTGATCGAATTTTTCATGATTGCGGCCTCAGGCGACAGCCTGCTGAGCGTTCTGACAGGACTGCAGCAATGCGCTGCGTTGCGTTTGTGCGTGGCGACCCAACAGCACGAAGCCATTGAGCCTGCCCTCGGCGTCATAGAACCCGGCGCTCAACCCGTCTGGCGTCGGCGTGCAGCGCCATTGCCCTTCACTGGCTATCGCCGGCGCCAACAGGCACAGCGGCGCGGCCGGTGTTTTCACCGTGACCGGCATCAGCGGGTAATCGACGGCGGTGGGCTGGCCGAGCAGGGTTTTGCTCAGTGCCTGGATGCCTTGGTTGATCGGCGCCAGATACGGCAACAACTGGCCGTCGATCTCAATGCAATCGCCCAGTGCGTAGATACCCGACACCGAGGTTTGCAGCTGAGCATTGACTTGGATGCCTCGGCCAACCGCGAGGCCCGCGCTCTCGGCCAAACTCAAATCCGGGCGCAGCCCGACCGCCGACAACACCAGGTCGGCCGCAAGAATTTGGCCGCCCGCGAGTTTCAATTGATAGCCCTGCCCGCTCGACTCGATGGCCTCCACGGTGTTCTGCAGGTGCCACTTCACACCCAACTCACCCAGCGCGTTTTGCAGCACCTGTCCGGCCTCGATGGGCAACAAGCGCTCCATCGGCCAACGGCCCAGACCGATGACATCCACGCTGAAACCGTTGTGCGCAAGGTCATTGGCAAACTCGCAACCGATCAGGCCATCGCCGAGAATGGCCACGCGTTGCACACCGGTCAGCCGCTCACGGAACCCGTGGTAATCCTGCAGGTTGTTGACGCTGAGCATCGCGGCCGTTTCACCTTCGATGGGCAGGCGAATAGGTTGCGCACCGCTGGCGAGCACCAGTTGGCCGTACTCCATTTCACCGAAACGGGTGCGCAGGCGTCGCTTGGAACTGTCGATGCCCAGCACTTTGCAGTGGGGATAAACGCGAATGTTCAGACGCTGTTCGATGGCCAGTGGTGATTCGCCGGACAATGCCTCGGCGCTCTTGCCCTGAGACAGTCCGATTGAAAGCGCGGGCTTGGAATACAGGTGCCCGGACTCCTGGGTCAGCACGCGGATCTCGACCTCGGCATCAGCCTTGCGCAGTGCCTGGGCCAAACCATAACCGGCATAACCACTGCCGATAATGACAATCGGCCCGCGCGGCAATGCAGCGACAACAGGCACCGCCAATGGCGGCGTGCTGACCGCCACAGCCGCTTCGGCATACTCACTGATATCGAGCATCTCGAAATCAGCCTTGCCGACGTGGCATTCCGGACAGATCCAGTCTTCGGGAACATCTTCCCAGCGCGTGCCGGCGAGGATCCCGTCCTCGGGCCAGCCCAGCGCCTCGTCATAAATCAGGCCGCAGACAATGCATAGCCAAGTCTTGAACATGCTGTTCACTCCCCAGCGATCCGGATTGCCACGTTTTTGGTGCGCACGTAGCTGTACAAGGCTTCCTGCCCCTTTTCCCGGCCGAAACCTGACAACCCGACGCCGCCAAACGGTGTTTCGATGCCACCGGCGTACCATTCGTTGACGAACACCTGGCCGGCTTTCAAGCGACGCGTGCAGCGCATGGCGCGGCTGATGTCCTGGGTAAACACCCCGGCCACCAGACCGAATTCGGTGCCGTTGGCGATGGCGATAGCCTCTTCTTCCGTATCGAACGACATGATCGCCAGCACTGGGCCAAACACTTCTTCCTGAGCGATGCACATCTGCGGCGTGACATCGCGGAACACGGTCGGACGCATGAAGTGCCCGGCTCGATCCGCGAAGGCTTCGCCGCCGGTCACCGCTATCGCGCCCTCTTCGATTGCGCGGCGGCACAAGGCCTCGATGCCCGCCAGTTGCCCGGCGCTGACCACCGGTGTGAGGTCGGCGTTTTCCTGGCCAGTGCCAACGCTGAGCCCTTCGGCCATAGCCACCACCGCCTCGACCACTTCTTCATAGATCTCGCGTTGCACCAACAGCCGCGACATCGCCGAACAGACCTGCCCGGCATTGAAGAAGATGCCCGACTTGACGCTGGCCAGCAGTTGCTCACGGTCGGCATCGGCGAAGGCAATCGCCGCCGATTTGCCGCCCAATTCCATTACGCCGGGAATCGCGTGCCGGGCGGCATCGCGCAGGATGGACTGGCCTGTTGGCACGGAGCCGGTGAACACGATCTGGTCGACATCACGATGGCTGACCAGATGCGAACCGACTTCGCGACCCCGACCGCAGATCAGATTGACCGCGCCCTGAGGCAAGCCGGCATTGGCGATGGCGCGGATCAGCACGCACATGCCCAGCGGTGAAAGCTCGGGGGACTTGATGACCACCGCGTTGCCCGCCGCCAGGGCTGGCGCCAGCGAGCGGGCACAGATCGACACCGGGAAGTTCCACGGCACGATCTGTGCCGAAACGCCCATCGGGTCGTACAAGGTAAAGTCCATGTACCCGTTGCCCAGCGGGATCGAAGTGCCCTCGATCTTGTCCGCCATGCCGGCGTAATACTCGAAGTAACGCGCCGCCTCGATGAACTCGTCCTTGGCATCGCTCAGGCGCTTGCCGTTTTCCTGGCACAACACCCAGGCACCTTCATCCGCCACGGCACGAATTTCTTCGGCGATGCGCAGCAACCAGGTGACCCGCTGCGCTGGACGCACCCGAGTCAACTCGCCGCTATCGGCGCAGCGACGGGCCGCCTGCACGGCGCGCTCGGCATCGGCCACGGTGGCCTGGGCGATGGTCGCCAACGGCTCGGCGGAGCCTGGGTTGTTCACTGTCAGACGCTGGACGCTATCGCTCCATTGCCCGTCGATATAGTTGAGCCAGTGAGAGGCTATCGGATACATGGCACTTCTCCTCAGGCCGACTGGGTGGTGGCGAGCAATTGACGTGCGGCCCACTGGTGGAAGAAGTGCGTCGGGATGTCCATTTCCGGGGAGAACGCGCCGCCCTTGTAGCCTGGGGAATGGCGACCTTTCTGCATGCCTTCGACCGAACTGATGTCTTCGGCGAACACTACTTTCCAGGATTCCAGGATGGCATCGCGGCAGGCGCTGAACGCTTCGCTGCTCGCCGCTTCATCGCCGACGTAGAACAGGCGCAGGTGCTCGATGGTGCGTCCCGGCGACACGGGTTCAAGTTGCATGGCGAAGGCGTGGTCGGCCTGGATGCCGAGCAGGACATTCGGGAAAAACGCGACGTATTCGGCATTGCGCAGACGGTCCAGCGGCCAGCTCGGGAATTTCGGCAAGTGAGTGCCGGCGACGTCCGACAAGTTGTAGGCGTAGCTGCCCTGACCCGAGAAGTGCTCGCCAACGATGATGTTGTAGTGGTCTTCCAGGCGCGAATAGGAGTTCAGGCTCGGGTGCACCCATGGCAGGTGATAGGCCTCGCAGTAGTTCTCTACTGCCAGCTTCCAGTTGCACTTGATGTCCAGGGTGGTGGCGTCATGGCCCGGGCGGCGGCTCAGCAGGCTCATGCCGTCTTCGCCCAGGAACTGGCTCCAGCGCGCAGTCAGCGGCGCGAGCATGTCTTCGAGTGGCTGTGCATCGCCGGACAGATTGATGAACACCATGTCCATCCAGATCGCACTGCGAATGGCTTTCAAGCCGTGTTTCTCACAGGCGAAACGCTCGTCCTTGTGCTGATCGATACCGCCTACGTGGGGCGTACCACGCAGCCCGCCATTGAGGTCGTAGGTCCAGGAGTGGTAAGGGCAGCGAATGACGCCTTGCACCTCACCCGCCTCCTCCACCAGCTTCATGCCGCGGTGGCTGCACACGTTATGGAACACCTGAACCACGCCTTCGCGGTTGCGCATCAGCAGCAGCGGCAGGCCCATGAAGTCGACTGGCTTGACCGAGCCGGCCTTGCCCAGATCACTGGCAAAACCAACGCAAGCCCAGGTCTTACCCATGACCTGATCGCGCTCGAGTTCGAAGTAACGTTGTTCGGTGTAAAACTCGTTGCTCAGGCCGGTGGCTTCATGAATCGGATTGAGCACGGTTTCGAGGTGATGCACTGGAATTTGTTGGAGGGTGGTCATTATTGTTTTCCCCTGCTGGGCACGGTGTGGATTGTTCGGCAGGCTTGCTGGCCAGGTCCGCTGGCGGCAAGTTTCGGAAAACGGGGGGGTGTCGACAAACGATATTTCGGGAGGGATTCATGACTTTTGATCATGAATATGGACATCTGCGGCCCGCCAACCTCTAGGAGCGAGCCTGCTCGCGATGGTCGTAAACGATAACGAGTGCTGTCTGAATGACCGCGTTGTCTGAGCGTTTTTCGCGAGCAGGCTCGCTCCTACAGGGGCGGGAGTTGTTTCATTAGCCAGCTGCGGAAGCGCTTTACGCTTTGGCGCATACCGCCACGGCCCAAGGGCTCCAGCAAACAAAACTGTGCATCGGTGCGCAATACCGCATCCAGCGGCCGCACCAGCGCGCCGCTCTGCAGGTAGTCATCGACCAGATTGGACCAGGCCAGCGCAACGCCCTGCCCGCTGATGGCCGACTGGATCAGCATCGAATAACTGTTGATGTTGATCCGGCGTTTCGGCTCGACGTTTTTCAATCCCTGGCTCTGGAGCCATTCGGACCAGCCAATCCAGTCGCGCTGCGGATCGTCGAGGACGAGCCATGTGCAGGCCGCCAGGTCGGCAGGCGTCGTCAAGGCAGGATGCTTGGCCAGGTAAGTCGGGCTGCACACCGGATAGACCTCTTCGGAAAACAATGGCGTGACCTGCATTTCCCGGGGTGGCGTACTGCAGTAATACAACGCCAGATCGCAATCCAGGCGCGAGAAATCCTTGACCTGATCATGGGCGATGATGCGCAGGTCGATCTCTTCGTTTTCACGTTGAAACTCGCTGACTTTGGGCAGCAGCCAGAGTGACGCCATCGCCGTGCTAGTGGCCACCGTCACTTGCTCGGCACCCTGCCAATGACGAATCTCACCCGTCGCCTGGGCCACTTGCAGCAAGGCGGTGCGGACCGTTTCGTAATATTGACTGGCCGCCGGACTCAGGTGAATCGTGCGGGTCGTGCGCTCGAATAAAACCTTACCCAGGTAGTCTTCGAGCAGGCGTACCTGGCGGCTGATTGCACCCTGGGTCACGTTCAGCTCTTGTGCGGCCAGGGTGAAACTCAAGTGGCGCGCTGCGGCTTCGAACGCGACCAGACTGTTGAGCGGTGGCAAAGGGTGAATTTTCATGCAGGCAAGGTCACGTCGTTGTTTTGGTTTTATCGCGGGAGTTTAGTCCTTGGCGTGGGGGGTGGACAGCGCCTACTTCAGACCCGCTCAGGGATTGGGTGTATATCCATTATTTGAGTGATGGCGACTTATGGTTCTGCCCTTACGGCGGGTCACTTTTGAAAGAGCCGGAATGCCGGCCCAGCCAAAAGTAACCAAAAGGCTCTTGCCCCACCACTCGGTGCCTCGCTCAGGCTCGGCATGCCCTCTCTCCGGCCAGCGTGGTTTAACGGGGCGCCTAACAGCCGACCTGACTTTTGACCTGCCTGTGATCCCCTGTGGGAGCGAGCCTGCTCGCGATGGACGTCAACGATAACGCGCCCTATCTGAATGACCGCATTGTCTGGACGTTTTTCGCGAGCAGGCTCGCTCCCACAATGGGATCGGAAACAGGTCCGAAATCAGGTCGGCTGTCAGGCCGCCTCGCTCTGCTTTGGCTTTTGATCTTCTTGCCCCATCGAGAGGCCGAGTGGAGGTTCTGCGCAGTGGGCAAACCGGCATGGATGCCGGTTTAGCCGCGCTGGGCCAAGGATGGCCCATCGCGGCGGGCCCACGGAGCAGGACCGGAGCGAGGGAATGCCGAGCCTAGGCGAGGCACCGAACGAAAGGGGCAAGAGCGCTTGGTTACTTGGGGCCGGGCGGCGTTCCGATTTCCAAGTAACTCGCCGTAAGGGCGAAACCGCCAGTGGCCGTTACCAAAGAAACGGATATGTACACCATCCCATGCTATGCCCGAGACGCCTCTTTTAGTTTCGCCATTAACGGACTAGCCACCACCGGCGCCACCTCAGGCTTCTCCTCCACAACCACCCCATTCAACGCCTTATGCATCTTCTCCGTATCCAGCGCCCCCACCCACTTGGCAATCGCCATGGTGCCCACGCCATTGCCGATGGTATTGGTAATCGCCCGCGCCTCCGACATGAACCGGTCGACCCCCAGCAACAACACCATCCCCGCCACCGGAATCGTCCCCAGGGACGACAAGGTAGCCGCCAGAATGATGAACCCGGAACCAGTGACACCCGCCGAGCCCTTGGAGGTGAACATCAACACCGCCAGCACGATCAACTGGTCGGTCAGGGTCAGCGGCGTGTTGGTCGCCTGGGCAATGAAGATCGCGGCGATGGTGTAGTAGATCGCTTGCCCGTCCGGGTTGAAGGTCAGGCCGGAGGGAATGATCATTCCGGCGACGGGTTTGGACACGCCGGCCTTTTCCATCTTGGAAATCATCTGCGGCAGTACCGATTCCGATGAGCTGGTGCCCAGCACGGTGAACAGTTCTTCCTTGATGAACTTGAGGAATTTCCACAGGCTGAAACCGCTGTAACGGCAGATCGGGCCAAGCACGAAGATCACGAACACCGCGCAGGTCAGGTACACACAGGCCATCAGCTTGCCCAGGGAGAACAGCGAGCCGAAGCCGTATTTGCCGATGGTGAACGCAATGGCGCCGAATGCGCCGATCGGGGCCAGGCGCATGACCATGTTGACGATGCGGAACATGCCCTGCATCAGGCTGTCCAGGGTATCCACGAAGGCTTTGCCGCGTGGGCCGACGTGGGCCAGGGCAATGCCCAGCAGTATGGAGAACAACAGGATCTGCAGGACATTGCCTTTGGCGAAGGCATCGACAATGGTGTCGGGGATGATGTTCATGATGAAGTCCATGAACGAGGCATGCTTCACCGCCGAGGTGTAGGTGGCCAGGCTGGAAGTATCCAGCGTGGCGACATCGATATTCATGCCGGCGCCGGGCTTGAACACATCGACCACCACCAGGCCGACCACCAGCGCCAGGGTCGACACCACTTCGAAATACAGCAGCGCGCGAAAGCCGACCCGGCCCAGTTCCTTCATGTTTTCCATGCGCGCGATGCCCGTGACCACGGTCAGGAAGATCACCGGCGCGAGGAGCATTTTGATCAGTTTGATGAACGCATCGCCCAAGGGTTTGAGTGCAGCGCCGGTTTCGGGAACGAAGACCCCGACGATGGCGCCGAGGATCACGGCGAGGAGCACTTGTACGTAGAGTTTGCCAAATATTCTTTTCATGACAGGGCCCTGATTTTTTATTGTTGTCAGGAAATGCCCGGGGGTCGGTACGGTTGATCTGCCCCGGGCGTTGTGCCGCAGTACTACTTTGAATCAGTGAAAAAAATCAGCGGTTGATCAGCGCAATCACCGCATCGGTGATCTGCCGCGTGGTGGCGTTACCGCCCAGATCCGGAGTGTGCAAACCGCTTTCGGTCACCGCTTCGATGGCCGACATCAGGTGTTTCGCGGCCGCAGCTTCACCCAGGTGTTCAAGCATCATGGCGGCGGTCCAGAAGGTTGCGATCGGGTTGGCTACACCTTTGCCGGTGATGTCGAAAGCCGAGCCGTGGATCGGTTCGAACATCGAGGGGAATTTTCGCGAAGGGTTGAGGTTGGCGGTCGGCGCGATGCCCAGGCTCCCGGACAGCGCAGCGGCCAGGTCCGAGAGGATGTCGGCGTGCAGGTTGGTGGCGACGATCACGTCCAGGGTCGACGGTTTGAGCACCATGCGCGTGGTCACGGCGTCCACCAGTTCCTTGTCGATCTTCACGTCCGGGAAGTCCTTGGCCACTTCGTAGAAAATTTCGTCCCACAGCACCATGCCGTGACGCTGGGCGTTGGACTTGGTAACCATGGTCAGGTGTTTGCGCGGGCGGCTCTGCGCCAGCTCAAAGGCGAAGCGGTGAATGCGTTCGACCCCGGCCCGGGTGAACACCGAGACTTCAGTGGCGACTTCTTCCGGCAGGCCTCGGTGCACGCGGCCACCATTACCGGAGTATTCGCCTTCGGAGTTTTCCCGCACCACCACCCAATCGATCTGGTCACCGTTGTGCAGCGGGCTTTTCACGCCCGGCAACACCCGGGCCGGACGCACGTTGGCGTACTGGTCGAAGCCCTGGCAGATCGGCAGGCGCAGGCCCCACAGTGAAATGTGGTCCGGCACATTGAGCGCACCGACAGCGCCGAAGAAGATCGCGTCGAAGGTTTTCAGTTCTTCCAGGCCCCCCTCGGGAATGTAGTAGCCGTTTTTCAGGTAGTTGTCGGAGTTCCAGTCGAAGTGTTTGAAATCCAGTTTGAAGCCGGATTTGTTAGACAGGGCCTGCAGCACCTCGACGCCTGCGGCGATCACTTCCACGCCGATACCGTCACCTGGCACTGCTGCGATTTTGTATGCGCTCATTGGTTGGCTCCACTCTCATCGATTTCTTGTTGTTCCCGTTGAACCGGACTGTTCAGGCGGGGTGTGAGCGGAGTATATGTAGTGAACAAATAGGTGTGAGTTACTCCAAATCACTACATAAATAACTTTGAGTTACGAATGAGCCAGACCCTGGATTTGTCGTTTTTCTACCTGCTGGCGAATAAAGGCAGCCTCGCGGCGACGGCCCGGGAGCTGGGCATCACGCCACCGGCGGTGAGCAAGCGCCTGACGGCGCTGGAAGCCCGGCTGGGCATTCGCCTGGTTAACCGCACCACACGCTCGATGAGCCTGACATCCGAAGGCGAGCTGTATTTCTCCCAGGCCGCGCGCATCCTCACGCAGATCAATGAGCTTGAGCAGTTGGTCAGCAGCAGCCGCGCGACGCCCAAGGGCCTGATTCGGGTCAATGCTTCGCTCGGCTTCGGCCGCCGCCACATCGGTCCTGCCCTGGCTGCGTTTTACGCGCAGTACCCCGAGGTGGAAATTCAGTTGGAAATCAGTGACCACCCACTGGACCTGGCCACCCACGGTTTCGACCTGGGCATCCGTTTCGGTACCCTGCCGGACGCCGCTTTTCACGCACGCAAGATCGCCTCCAACCGTCGCTTGTTGTGCGCCTCGCCACTGTATCTGGACAAGTACGGCACCCCGCAGAAACTGAGCGACCTGCAAAACCACAATTGCATTTTCATCCGCCAGAACGAGTCACCCTATGGTGTCTGGAGCTTCACCAACGGCGGGCACACGGACAACATCAAGGTGCATGGCGCCCTGGGCTGCAACGATGGTGAAGTGGCCCTGAACTGGGCATTGGAGGGATTCGGGATTCTGCTGCGGGCCGAATGGGACATCGCCCGCTATGTGCGCAGCGGTCGCCTGCGCCTGGTGCTGGAAGACCAGACGCCGACCCGCGCCGACGTGTATGCGGTGTACCCGCAACAATTGCATTTATCGGCGCGGGTACGCAGCCTGATCGACTTTCTGATCGAACGCTTCAAACATATCGATAACGTTGAGGACAGCTGAAGCGTTGGCCATTTCCCTATAGGAGCTGGCTTGCCGGATCGCCGCACCGCAGCGAAGGCAAAGTGTCAATCGACATAGGTATTGGCTGACACATTGCTTTCGCTGGCAAGCCAGCTCCTACAGGGCTACCGGCCTAGTGCGCGGCTGCATTTGTCCACTGCGGCACATCGAGGGTGTTCTGGCGCTTGGCTCGCTGAGTCAACGCCACCATCGCCAGGAAGCCCAGCACAATCAGCACCGGATACGCCATCAACAGTTCGGAGAGCGAATATTTCCAGGCCAGCGGGCGTCCGACACCGAGCATGGCGGCATACATCCAGGACACCGCCGACAACGAGCCACAAAACAGCGCCAGCATCCGGGCGCTGAATCCGAGTTCGAGCAAGGAGCCTGCCTTTTGCATGGCCGGCAACACCAAGCGGTGCAGCAGAATGCCGTTGTAGGTCAGCAGCGTGACAATGATCACCTTGGCGTGAAGCTTCGGATTCATGAAGTATTCCGTGCCCTTGCCCAGGTAATCGATGCCGATAATGGCGGCACCTGTCACCCATAGACCGATCAAAGCCACCACGACAGACCGCTGAAGACTTTCCATGTGTGCATGATCATGTTCAGTGAATGCCTTGCGTTTCAACAGATCCCTGACCATTGCAATATCACTGGTTAGTACTAAACCAATTGCCACACAACAGGCGACCAAATGAACGTAAACAACGCCAAGCCGCAAAAACTCCATGAATTCTTTATTTTCGATCAGGCTCATAATTGTATTTATCGCCACGGGTATTTTCTCCACCTTATTCGATAGTACAGATCGGCCAATCAACAGAGCACTTGTTGTAAACAACCCTGCACGACCTTGCTCATACAAGAAAACCAAACAATAGGTTAATTATCGAAATCCTATTGATCCGGCAAATGAATGGATGACAGCTTAGTTAGCACCCCTCAAATTTCAGGTAAAAAATCCCCATCTGCACTCACTGCATTTGAGGTTCTGGTTCCACTTCTTTTTGCACGTCAAGAGCAAGCCAATGGGTGACCTGCTGCAGAATCTGAGGGCTGCAGGCCCGAAATGTTCATTTCTCCAGCACATCACCGACAAGCGGTCACTGGCTGGAGGGCCAATGACTGCGGCGTTAACCGGGCAACTTTCCCGTCGAGGCCCATTCCAACTGAGCTGGTTGGCTTACATGATCCTTGTCATCGCCAATTGGATCCACTAGTTGCCTCGAAGATAAATAAACACGGAAACCAGCGAACCATTGTCATTTACACCCCAAGAACTAAAACAGTCATACTATTTTTAGCGTGCCGGACACCAAATGGAACTATCTTGTATACAAGTACAGACAACATTTCGCACGACAAACAGACTTCATCATTATGAGTCCTGCAAATAACTTAAATCAGAACACGTCCAGAAATGTTCACTCCCTGACTCTTGAATGTGTCCAGGTCTTGGCGACACTGCTTTGCAGACGGGTCGCCAGGACCTTTTTTATTTCAGCTCAGGCGAGCCTGACCACGACGTTGATGTTGTTGCGCGTGGCTTTGGAGTACGGGCAGTACTTGTGTCCGGTGTCGACGAGTTTCTGTGCGGTTTCGCGATCCAGTCCCGGCAGGCTGACGTTGAGTCGCGCCTGCAGCAGGTAGCCACCTTCATTGGTGCCCAGGTCGACTTCGGTGTCGACGGCCACATCCTTGGGCAGCGCAACTTTCAGCTCTTTGGCAGCGACGCCCATCGCGCCGATGAAACAGGCTGACCAACCGGCGGCGAACAGTTGCTCCGGATTGGTACCACCACCATTGGTGCCCGGGGACGAGAGTTTGATATCCAGAATCCCATCCGAGCTTCTGGATGCGCCATCGCGGCCACCCGTGGTGTGGGTTTTGGCGGTGTACAGTACTTTGTCGAGCTGGGTCATGATGATCTCCTGATTGAAATGGGGTTTATGCACGTTCAGGTAAATCAGAAAAACGGCCTTCAGGGTTGATGCCGGACACTCAATATAGACGTCGCTGCACAACCGGGAGCTTGATCCGACAAAGGTCACCTTCCACATCCGCCGGGGAAGCCCTGTAGGAGCTGGCTGCCAGCGAAAGCGGATTATCAGTCAACATTGATGTCGATGTTGGCGCCCTCTTCGCTGGCAAGCCAGCTCCTACAGGCTTTTAAAAACCTCATTTGCGCGCCAACTTGTACTTCACACAATCGTCATAAAAACTCTCCCGAACCGCCTCTGGCTTGATCCTGGTCGGGCTGTCATAAGTCTGCTCGGTAATGCCCATGGCCATCATCCGCATCCACGACTTGGCAAACTTGTAAGAATGGATTTTCTGCCGCGCAGCATAAAGAGAAACCCCGGCTAACTTGAGTTCCTGCGCCCTGGCAGCCGTCCCCGCGCCCCAACTGCACATATAACGCTCATTGGGCATCAGCTCCCTGGCCTGGGCAGACACTGCAAAACCCGCGACACCGACCGAGATCAGTACGACCCATACATTGCGCATTAGCTTCCCACCCTAACCACCTGAAATTGAAGCGATTCTGGCGATAAGCGAGCAATCCGGGGGCCAGTATAGTGCCTTATCGGTAAAACCCTGATCCCGATCATTAAACAAGAGTCATTTTCTTGCGACATTTCCATCCTTTGCTATAGCTAACAATCTCTTCTGCCAACTAATGAGGCCACGGAATGTCAGTCGCGAAGAAAATGAGTGTAGGGCAACTGACAATGTTGACTGCCGTCAACATGTTGGGCTCAGGCATTGTGCTACTACCGACGAAACTCGCGGAAGTTGGTGCAATTTCGATTCTTTCCTGGCTGGTGACGGCCACCGGCTCCCTCGCTCTGGCCTACGCCTTTGCGCGATGCGGGATGCTCAGCCGCAAGACCGGCGGCATGGGTGGTTATGCCGAATACACGTTCGGTAAAGCAGGTAACTACATCACCAACTACACCTACGGACTCTCGCTATTGATTGCCAACGTGGCGATTAGTATTACTGCGGTGGGTTATATCCAGGTTTTATTCGGGATAAAACTTGACTCCCTGCAAGTAGGTCTGGCGACCATCGCCTTGTTATGGATCACCACGTTCGCCAACTTTGGCGGCGCCCGCATTACCGGCCGGATCGGCGCGGTGACGGTCTGGGGTGTGATTGCACCGGTGGTGCTGGTCTCCACGGTTGGCTGGTTCTGGTTCGACAGCAGCGTTTATGCGGCAGGCTGGAACCCTCACGACAAGAGCTGGTTCGAAGCGGCGGGCGCCTCGGTGGCAATCACCCTATGGGCCTTCCTCGGCCTGGAATCGGCTTGCGCCAACACCGAGGCAGTGGAAAACCCCGAGCGCAACGTACCGATTGCCGTGCTGGGCGGCACCCTGGGGGCGGCGGTGATCTACATCGTCTCCACCAACGTTATCTTCGGTATCGTCGGCAACGAAGAACTGGTCGCCTCCACCGCACCTTTCGGCCTGGTGTTCGCCAAGATGTTCACCCCGTTCGTCGGTGACATCGTGATGGCGGCGATGGTACTCGCCTGCATCGGCTCGCTGCTCGGCTGGCAGTTCACTATTGCCCAGGTATACGCCAGCTCGGCGAACACCGGTTACTTCCTGCCAATCTTCGCCAAGGGCAACAAGGCCGGCACGCCGATCATCGGCATGCTGGTGCTGCTGGCGGCGCAAACCGCTCTGGCCCTGCTGACCATCAGCCCCGACCTGAGCAAGCAGTTCAATACCCTGGTCAACCTCGCGGTGGTCACCAACCTGGTGCCCTACATCCTCTCGATGGCCGCTTTGATGACCATGCAAAAGATTTCCAACGTGCCGGAAAGCAAGGCGATGGTCACCAACTTCATTGCCGTGATTGCGGCGGCCTACAGCTACCTGGCGCTGTACAGCTCGGGCGAGCAGGCGCTGATGCTCGGCGGCGTGGCGACCATCTTCGGCTACACGCTGTTCGGCTTCGTCAACAACCGCCTGATCCGCCTCGAAGCGCTCAACAACAGCGTACCGACGCAGACCGTCAGTGCGCAGCACCTCACAGCCGAGCCCGTGCCGGTCAACAGCCTGAACTAATTCTGGAGGTTAAATCATGACGGACTATAAACATTCCCTGGGCATGCTGGCGCTATTGGTCAGCAGTCCACCGGACAAACGAACGGTATTTGGTCGCGCCTTGGATCAACTGGTCCATGACGTAGAGGGGCGAGGCGTCGCCGTACTGGCTTCGGAAAGCCTCGGCGACGCCGGTTCGATCCTGCGTTCGGACCCTGCCGTTCAATGCGTGCTCATCAGTTGGGAAATGGACAAAAGCGAAGGTCACGCCGACTGCATCAAACTGCTGGTCAAGCTGCGCGAACGCAACACACGAGTACCGGTATTTCTGATCAGCGACCGCACCACCGCGTCGAGCATTCCATTGTTGGTCATGCAGCACGCCGACGACTTCATCTGGCTGCCCGAAGACACCTCTCGCTTCCTCAGCGGGCGCATTCTCGCGGCCATCGAACGCTATCGTCAGGCCGCCTTGCCACCGATGTTCGGCGCGCTGGTGAAGTTTGCCCGCACCTATGAATACTCATGGCACACCCCCGGCCACGCCGGCGGCACGGCGTTCCTGAAAAGCACGGCAGGACGGGCCTTCTACGAATTTTTCGGGGAAAACCTGTTGCGTTCCGACCTGTCGATCTCGGTCGGCGAACTCGGTTCGCTGCTCGACCACAGCGGCCCTATCGGCCAGGGCGAGCGTTATGCCGCCAAGGTCTTCGGTGCGCACCGCACGTACTACGTGACCAACGGTTCGTCGATGTCCAACCGCGTCATTCTGATGGCGAGTGTCACACGCAACCAGATCGCCCTGTGCGACCGCAATTGCCACAAGTCCGCCGAACATGCGATGACCCTGTCCGGCGCCATTCCGACTTACCTGGTACCGACCCGCAACCGCTACGGCATCATCGGCCCGATCCTGCCGCAAACCCTCAGCGCCGAAGGCGTTAAAGCCGCCATTGCCAACAACCCGCTGGTCAAGAAAGGCATCGACGCGACGCCGGTGCATGCGATCGTCACCAACTCCACCTACGACGGCCTGACCTACAACGTCACCCGCGTCGAAGAGCTGCTGGGCGAAAGCGTTGACCGTCTGCACTTCGACGAAGCCTGGTACGCTTACGCGCGTTTCAACCCGCTGTACAGTGGGCGCCACGCCATGCACGGCAACCCGGAGGACCATGACAAGTCCAAGCCGACCGTGTTCGCCACCCATTCGACGCACAAGTTGCTGGCCGCCCTGTCCCAGGCCTCGATGATCCACGTGCGCGACGGCCGCAACCCGATCGAGCACGCGCGCTTCAACGAATCGTTCATGATGCACGCCTCGACGTCGCCCAACTACGCGATCATGGCGTCCTGCGACGTCAGCTCGGCAATGATGGAAGCACCGAGCGGGCAGATCCTCACCAGCGAATCGATCGAAGAAGCCATCAGCTTCCGCCAGGTCCTTTCGCGCATGCACAACGAGATGCTGAGCAAGGACGACTGGTTCTTCACCTGCTGGCAGCCACCGACCGTACAGGTGGGCGCGGCCACCGTGCCGTTCCATGAGGTCGATCCGGCACAACTGAAAACCGATCCGAACTGCTGGGTCCTGCACCCCAATGCGGTATGGCACGGTTTCGGTGACATCGAAGATGGCTACTGCATGCTCGACCCGATCAAGGTCTCGGTGCTCAGCCCCGGCATGGGCGACGACGGCAACCTGCTGGCTTCAGGCATCCCCGCTTGCGTGGTCACGGCGTACCTGGGCCGTCAGGGGATCGTGGTCGAGAAAACCACCGACTTCACCATCCTGTTCCTGTTCTCCATCGGCATCACCAAAGGCAAGTGGGGCACGTTGCTCAACGCCTTGCTCGACTTCAAGCGTGATTACGACGACAACGCCGAGCTCGAACTCTGCCTGCCCGACCTGTACAACGCCCACCAGCAACGCTATGCCGGCATGGGCCTGAAGGATCTGGCCGACGAAATCTTCGCCGCCATGAAGAAACACAAGACCACCGCCAACATGGCCCAGGCGTTCGGCACCCTGCCAAAAGCCGAATTCAGCCCGGTGGAGGCCTACGAGAAACTGGTGCGCAACGACATCGAGCTGGTGACTTTGGAACAAGCCGCCGGCCGCCTCGCCGCCACCGGTATCGTGCCGTATCCACCGGGCATTCCATTGCTGATGCCGGGCGAGAATGCCGGGCCTGCGGACGGGGCGTTGCTGGCCTATCTCAAGGCGCTGGAAGCGTTCGACAGATCCTTCCCCGGCTTCACCCATGACACCCACGGGATCGAAGTCGAGAACGGGGTTTATCGGATGTTGGTACTGAAATAACAGGCCCACGCAAAACCAAAATGTGGGAGCGAGCCTGCTCGCGAAGGCGGAGTGTCAGTCACTGTATAGGTTGCCTGACACTCCGCTTTCGCGAGCAGGCTCGCTCCCACAAGGGATCTCCTTCCACTTTGGATCTCCCTTACACATTGTCACGCCATCAATCCAAAACCCTATGGGCAAACTCGATCACAGCGCTCTATGATTGAACCCCATGACAACCTCTGCTCCGATCCGCCAACCCTGCCCGCCCGGTGCCTGCGATTGCGGGCGTGACCCGTTGCTGGAAACACCGGGGGCGGACGTGCGCATCCTGTTTCTGACCCGCACCGAAGAAAAGCGCCTGATCGAGCGCCTGGAAAACCTGTCGAGTTTCCAGGATCTGGAACACCTGCAACGGCGGATGTTCGAGCAACTGGGCATCCGCGTCGACATCGTCCCGAGTGCAAACGAAGTGCGGACCATGCGCGGGATCGGCATTTACGTCGGCGACCTGCCGGGATTGTGCCGCAAAACCCGCGCATCGATCCCGGCCGCGATCCGCCGCGCCATGGAAAAGCGTCCGGAAATCGCCTACGAAGTGCTCAACGCCAACGACCTGTTGCGCGATGCATGAGACCCCCTGTGTCCCACAAGAAGATCAGCGGTCGTACGCACAGTGCAGCGCGCTGCTATGCCTTCTCATGGGAGTTTTTGCTGCACACCAGCCAGGACGGAACTGGAAACCGAGTGCGACCCTGGCCCCGGCGCCAACCAGGTACGCCAAGGAAATCAGGTGCCAATCCGCAACAGGAGGTGGCCGATGTTATTCATCGTCAACTGGACGCTCAGTTCGGCAAATCGCAACAGTGCGATCGAGCGTTTCCTCAAGACCGGTGGCGCGCCCCCCGCAGGCGTCAAATTGATCGGGCGCTGGTACGCCGTGGGTGGCGCGGCGGGTTTTGGCGTGGCAGAAGCCAGTGATCCGGCATTGATTCAGAAATGGGTGCTGGACTGGAGCGACCTCATGACCATGGACGTCCAGGTCGCGTTGACCGACGAGCAGATGGCGCCGCTACTGGCAGGCATTGTCGGCAAATAATCGCCATCGAGGCGGCGAGTGCCGCTCGCCGCCTCGTCACTTTTGTTCAAGACAGACTGTATAGCCCGTCCTGCCCCTCGCTCCCTTCAAATCCGCGTTGATCAACCTCTGGTGCATCGCCATTCGGCGTCGAAACGCGCCGCGCCGCAAGGCCTCAACAATCGACTTTAATCACTGAAATCCCTGTAAGCCTGGTGAATCAGATCACAAGGATGCACAGCATTCACTGGCTTTTTAACGATTAGAACCTACTCTCTTTTCGCGGGACACCACATTTGCGGAGCTGTGGGAAACGGCTCTGGAGTACTGACGCCATGCAGCCAAAGATAACTGCTCTGCCCGTCGTCACCCTGCTCGCCCTCTGCTGTCAGCAAACCTGGGCGGGCGGTATCTTGCTCTACGAAGTCGGCACCGACAACGTCGGCCTGGCCAACGCCGGTGCTGCGGCCCGGGCCCAGGGCCCATCGACCATTGCCAGCAACCCGGCGGGTATGAGTTACCTGCCGGGTACGCAGATCACCGCTGGCTTGCAGGTGCTCTACGGCGATCTGAAATTCGATCGCGACGAAGGCACCAACGTGGCGGGCAGCGGCAGTGGCAACGCCCTGGACCCGATACCCGGTGGCAGTTTTTTCATCAGCCATGCACTGGATGACCACTGGAGCGTCGGCTTCGGCCAATACGGTGACTTCGGCCTGGCGGTCAATTACGA
Source organism: Pseudomonas sp. WPR_5_2 (assembly GCF_003634475.1). Classification (NCBI taxonomy): domain Bacteria; kingdom Pseudomonadati; phylum Pseudomonadota; class Gammaproteobacteria; order Pseudomonadales; family Pseudomonadaceae; genus Pseudomonas; species Pseudomonas sp. WPR_5_2. The sequence goes on from NZ_RBLA01000001.1 coordinate 1,431,934, forward strand.
CAATGACTGGTCCGGGCGCTACTTCACGCAGAACTCCAGCCTGCTCGGTTTGTCATTGGTGCCGAGCGTGGCGTACCGCTTCAACGAACAATGGTCGGTGGGTGTCGGCATCAAGGCCATGTACGGCATGCTGCAAGCGCAGACCGCCATCGACCGCTCACCGTTCGGCTTCACCGACCGCGGTGACGGCCAGTTCAAATACAAGGACAAGGATTGGGGTTTCGGCGCCAATGTGGGGGTGATCTACGCCCCGCAACCCGGAACCCGCATTGGCCTGACCTACACCAGCAAAGTCGATCTGGAGTTCGAGGACGGCCTGGACATCAAGGGCGACGGCCCGTTGTTGCAGCGTCTCGATGGCACCAACACCCAACTTGATATAACCGTGCCGCAAACCGTCACCCTGAGCCTGTTCCAGCAACTGGACCGGCAGTGGGCCTTGCTCGCCTCGGTCAACTGGCAGGACTGGTCGGAATTCGGCGATATCGGCGTGCAGGTCGACACCACGGCCAATGATGCCCGCTCGACCACCATCGATGCGGGCTTCAAGGACACCTGGCACCTGTCGCTCGGCGCGCAATACCAGGCCACCCAACAACTGCTGTGGAATTTCGGCGTGGCCTACGACAGCAGTGCCGTTTCGGACAACAGGCGTTCGGTGATCGTGCCAATGGGCGAGTCCTGGCGCATTGCGACAGGAGCCACCTATGCTCTGAACAGGGACACCGACGTCAATGTCAGTTTGGCCATGATCTGGTTGGGCGACATGCCGGTGGACCAGACCAAGACTGTGTCAGGCAATCGGATTTCCGGTCAATTCGACGATGCCTGGATTCAAGCCGTGACCGGCAACATGACTTGGCGTTTCTGATTTTCCGCTAATGAAAAACGACCTGATCCAAGGAGCACACAGCACTATGAACCTGACCCGAAAATTGCTCATCGGCACCGCACTGACCGGGCTCCTGCTCGGTGGCTGCACCTCCAAAGTCACCGAACGGGAGCAGTACTCCGGCTTCCTGTCCAACTACAACAACCTGCAAGAAGTCTCCACGCCAAGCGGCGGTACCGCGATGCGCTGGGTGAGCCCGTCGTGGAACCCCAATGCGTACAACACCGTGGCGTTCAACAAACTGGAACTCTATCCGGCCCCCAAGCCCAATGAGCGGGTCAACCAGCAGACGCTTACTGACATTCAGAACTACATGTCCAATAAGGCCAAAGCCACGCTGGGACAGAAATACCGGGTCGTCAACAGCGCAAGCGCAGCACCGGCCGGCTCGAAAACCTTGATCATGCGCTCGGCTATCACCGGGGTCAGCGCCTCGAACGAAGGCATGAAATGGTATGAAGTGGTCCCCATCGCAGCCGTCGTTGGCGCGACTCAGGCCGCCACCGGTCACCGGGACCAGGACACTGAATTGTTTATCGAGGCCGAATTCATCGACGCGAAAAGCAACCAGACCGTGGCCAGGGTGGTGCGCAAGGTGTTTGGCAAGCAGTTGTCCAACGAAAGCCAGAAAGTCACCGCCCAGGATTTCAAAGCGGCGATCGACAAGTTGGATAGCGACCTTCGGGCGTTCATAAAGTAACGGGATTGGTTATCTGCTTTTCTGTAGGAGCGAGCTTACTCGCGAAAAACCCGAGGGCGCCGTTGGGCATCTGGTTTTACGCGTCAACGTTCACGACCATCGCGAGCAGAGCTCGCTCCTACAGGGACTGCGGATTGCAGTGAGGGTTATTTTTTCATTCCGACCCGACGCCGCATCTCCGCCGTGATCGTCTGCCGGGTTTTCTTCATCTCCGCCCAGGGTTCATCGCCCACTTCGGCCAGGCGTTCATGCACGTTGTGCACGTTCCACTGGTTACCCCCCTTGAGCTCCCCCACCTCCTCGCGAAAAATCGGCACCGAGACCGGCAACCCTTCCCGGGTGCGCACGGCGTAGGCACAGATGGTGGTCGCGCCCAGACCGTTGCGCAGGTAATCGATGAAGATCCGCCCTACCCGGTTCTTCGGCCCCGACACTGCGGAAAATCGCTCCGGCAGCAGCTTCGCCATGTGGCTGACAATCCCGTGACTGAAATCCTTGACCTCATCCCAGCCGAGCTTGCGGGTCAGCGGCACCACCAGGTGAATGCCCTTGCCGCCGCTGGTCTTGAGAAACGCCTTGAGCCCCAGTTCATCGAGCACAGTCAGGGTCAACTGCGTCGCTTCGACCATGCGTTTCCACGGCAGCGCCGGGTCCGGGTCGAGGTCGAGGACGAAGCGGTCGGGTTTGTCGAGGTTGTCCGAAGTAGCGTTCCAGGTGTGCAATTCCACGGTGCTCATCTGAACCGCGCCGACCAGCGCTTCGGCATTGTTGATCACCATCATCGGCTGCCCGGTGAGCTGCTGGTCGAGGGTGGTGATACCGGGGATGGACAGGCGCTCGGCGTTTTTCTGGAAAAACAACTCGCCGGCAATGCCATCTGGCGCACGCACCAGCGCCACCGGGCGATCCTTGAGCTGCGGCAAAATCCACTCGGCGACGCTGGCGTAATAGTGCGCCAGTTGCATTTTGGTGGTGCCGCTGCTGGCATCGATGACGCGGTCCGGGTGAGTGATGCGGACCTTGCCCTCGGCCAGGCCTTGTTGTGACGGTGCAGGCTCGGCTTTCTTTTGCGCGGCGGGTGACTTGGCGACGGCGGTTTTTTTCGCCGGGGCCGCTTTTTTTGCAGGGGCAGGTTTCGCAGAAGTCGCTTTCACGGCAGTCGGACGCTCCTCGGTAATGTCTTTGGCAGGCTTGTCGTCACGCAGGCCATGGAACACTGCATGTCGCACCGAGCCCTCCTTGGTCATTTCAGCAAAGGCCACTTCCGCCAGCAGGCTGGGCTTGAGCCAATGCACGCCCCTGAATTCGGCACCGCCGGGTGGATTGACCACCGCCGGTTTTTTCGTCTGCAAGGGTTTGAGTTGCTCATGAATGCTGCCCAGGGTGGCCTCGGTGAAGCCGGTGCCAACCTTGCCGGCGTAGCGCAACTCGCCACTGTCGCGATCATGCAAACCCAACAACAATGCACCGAAGGCACTGCGTGCCCCCTTGGGATCGGTGAAACCGACGATGACAAACTCCTGCCGATGTTTGCACTTGAGTTTGATCCAGTCGCTGCTGCGCCGGGACACGTAGGCCGAGCCCAGGCGCTTGCCGATCAGGCCTTCCATGCGCATCTGGCAGGCGCTGTTGAGCAGGGCCTCAGGGTCTTCGCTGAAGCTGTCGGAAAAGCGCAGCAACGGGTCTGTGCTGGTTTTGAGCACGGTCGCCAACGCCGCCCGGCGTTCTTCGACCGGCACTTCGCGCAGGTCCACGCCGTTGAGATAGGGCAAGTCGAACAGGTAGTAGAGGATGTTGCCACTGCGTCCGGCATCGAAAGCATTTTGCAGCGCCTGGAAGTCCGGCAGTCCCTGTTCGTCAACCACCACCATTTCACCGTCGAGCCAGGCCGATTCCAGCCCCAGGCCTTCCAGCGCCTTGGCCTGACCGGGCAGCTTGTGGGTCCAGTCGTGACCGTTGCGAGTGAAGAGCCTGACCTCTTCGTGGTCGATGCGCGCCATGATCCGGTAGCCGTCAAATTTGACTTCATAAGCCCACTCGCCGTCCGGGGCCTTTTCCACCAGTGTCGCCAGTTCCGGCTTGATCTGGTCCGGCAACCTGGCTTTGTGCGCGCCGGTGAGTGGCGCGGACGTTTCCCGGCGAACCGCGGTGGCCGGTTTTTTGATGGCCTTGGCGGGTTTGGGAACATTGGCGGGCCGGGCAGCCTTCGGTGTCCTGGCCACGATGCTGCGATCACTGAGCACGCTGTTCGGCTCGGCGGCGACCACGTCGTAATCGTCTTCGGCTCTGGCCGCCCCGTCCTGATGCTTGATCAGGAACCACTGCTCCTGCTTGCCCGGCATGTGCGTGCGCACCAGGTTCCACAAACCGGCGAGCTTCTCGCCTTGCAGTTCGAACTTGAGCCGGCCCTTGGCGTAGGCCTTGGCCGGGTCGTCCTGGGGGATCCATACACCACGGTCCCAGACAATCACATCGCCGGCGCCGTAATGCCCTTCGGGGATACTGCCCTCGAACGTGGCGTAGTCGATCGGATGGTCCTCGACGTGCACCGCCAGGCGCTTGACCCTGGGGTCCAGTGACGGTCCCTTGGGCACTGCCCAGCTCTTGAGCGCGCCGTCGAGCTCCAGGCGAAAGTCGTAGTGCAGGCGCGAAGCGTCGTGCTTCTGGATGCAAAACTGCAAGGCATGATCCCTGGCGTTCTTTTTGCCGGTTCGCTTGATGGCGGCCGGTTCTGATGTCGCCGAAAAATCGCGCTTGCGGTTGTAGTCGTCGAGGTCCTTGTTCATCGCTCACCTGCTGATCGCTGCAGGACGCGGATTCAGCGCGTCTCTCCCTCAGCAGAGCGAGCCGTGCGCGTAAAAATTCCATCGACGGTGAATGTGCCCGGACAGACGGCCCGGTGGCGTGGCGTCCGGCGGTTGCTCAAGGGCCTACAATCAGCGGGTGCCGCTTCATCCCCGGAGAGCAGTCATGCGCACCACTCACGTCATCGAAGCCCCCCCGCCACCCTACAACGTCGTTGGCGAAGCGATCACGGTCCTGGCCGGCGGGGATCTGAGCAAACCCTTTGAAATGCACATTCAGGTGGGCGTGCAAGGTGGCGGCCCGCCACCGCACTTCCATCCGTGGGACGAGGCGTTTTACGTGGTGGAAGGCGAGGTCGAAGTGACTGTCGAAGGCAAATCCACCACCGTCCCGGCCGGGGGTTACGTGCATATTCCTGCCGGAACGATTCATGCCTACAAGAACATCAGTAGCTCTGCAAAGATGATCGGCGTGGTCTCCGATCCACGCGGCGGGCAGTTCTTTGCGGCGATGGACCGGTTCAAGGTGCCTGAGGACTTGCCGAAGATATTCGAGGTGGCCGAGCGATATGGAGTTACCTTCCTGGTGCCGAAACCAGCAGGTTGACCGCGTTATCGTTCATCGCGGGCAAGCCCGCTCCCACAGGATCTGTGGCGCCATGGGTACCTGTGGGAGCGGGCTTGCCCGCGATAGCGGACTGACAGCCGACTTAAACTTCAGGCAGTCCCGCCCCTCGCCTGCTGCTCCAGATGCACCTGCAAATCCGGATCAATATTCAGCGCCGCTGCCAGCTCATCCAGATAGTTGCGCTCGGCATCCTGCTGATCGTCCACCAGCATCACGCTGGCCAGGTACATCTCGGCGGCCATGCCGGGATCGGTGGCCGATTGCGCCACCTCGGCAGGGTCGAGCGGCTTGGCGACTTCATCGTCGAGCCACTGCTGCAATTGCGGATCGTCGGTATGACGGCCGATTTCGGTGCTGATCATCTGCTTCTCGGCCGGGTCGATCCGGCCATCGGCCTTGGCCGCCGCGATCAGTGCCCGCAGGATTGCATGGCTGTGCTCCTCGACTTCCGGTCCGGCCAACAGATCCACCGTACGTGGCGCCTGTTGCGGCGCCTGCTGCGGCTGCGCGGCCTGGCTGCGCTGCCAGGCCTGATACGCCTGGAACGCCATCATTCCCAGTGAAGCGAGCGCGGCATAATTGGTGCCACTACCCGAACGCGCTTGCGGCGAACCGCCCATCGGCGAGCCACCGCCCAGCAGACCACCGAGCAATCCGCCCAGGCCGCCCAATCCACCGCCACCGGCACTGGCACCCCCTCCGCCGCCGCCCATCAGGCCGCCGAGCAGTCCACCCAGGTCGCCGAGCCCACCCGACGCGCCACCGCCGTCCTGTCGCGGCATGGCACCCTGGCCGCCCCGCAGTAACTGTTCAAGCAGATCGCTGGTGTTCATGACGGCATCCTCATCGAGGGAAGTGATCCAGACAGACAACAATAGTCCTCGCCGGTAAATGTGCTACCACCGTTTGGCCGACGTGCCCCCCGGCACAGTGTTGTGGATATTTGCGGGGTATTTTTTGGCGGCGCAGCTAAGATTCATAGGTGGTGAACCTTATTCCCGGATACCCGGTCGATACCTGCAACCCGACCCGGTTTGCCGCCGCCCTCGATGCTGAGGACGATGACTGGCTTGCTTCACTTTCTGGAGAACGCCCCCGTGATTTCGACTCTACACATCGCCAGGCTCAAAGCGTGGGGAGCCCATGGTTTTACCGCTACCGGTGTGGTCACCGCTTTCCTTGCAACCCTCGCCCTGCTCGATAACCAACCGACCCATTGCCTGCTGTGGCTGGGCGTGGCCTTGATCGTCGACGGACTGGACGGCGCGTTGGCGCGCAAGGTCAATGTGCAGTCGGTGCTGCCGAGCTTCGACGGCTCGATCCTCGACCTGGTCATCGACTACCTGACGTATGTATTCATCCCGGCGCTGTTCATCTATCGCTATATTCCGTTGCCGGACTACACGCTGCTGCTGACCGTGTCGCTGATCCTGGTGTCGTCGCTGTTCTGCTTCTGCAACGTCAATATGAAAAGCAAGGACAACTACTTCCAGGGCTTTCCCGCCGCGTGGAATGTGGTTGCCCTGTGCCTGTACATCATCGCGCCGTCGCCGTGGATCACCTTCCTGACGGTGATCGGCCTGGCCCTGCTGACACTGACCCGGATGAAATTTTTGCACCCGTTCCGTGTGCGCCGTTTCATGCCGATCAACATTGCCGTCACGGCCATCTGGTTGCTGTGCAGCCTGTCGCTGGTGATCAACCACCCGGTGATCAACCCGCTGGTCATGGGGCTGTGGTTGCTGATGTCGGCTTACTTCCTGGGCATCTGCTTCTGGCGCACCGCGCTGGAGTGGTTCGACGGATCAAGGCTTAAGTAACGCCATGCCTATCCATATCGTGCGCCTGGGCTCACCGCGCCAACCCCACGAAGGCTTGCGCCTGGGCACGGTGCGCCGCCCACCCCGTGGCGTACCGAAAGCCGAGTTCGCCACGCGGGACTTCTACGATGTGTGGCAGCCGCTGCTGTCGCCCAGCGCGGAGCTGGTTGCTGAAGCACTGGCAGCTCAGGATGCCAAGGCCTGGACTGTGTTCGTGCGCAAGTTCAAGGCGGAAATGAAGCAGCCGGCGGCCAGCCAGATGCTGGACCTGCTGGCTGCCCTCTCCCATCACACCTCCCTTGCCATGGGCTGCTATTGCGCGGAAGAAGCCCATTGTCATCGGTCGATACTGCGCGAGTTGCTGGAGGCGCGGGGCGCGGAGGTTATTTAACTCACTCAAACACACCAAATATCCCCTGTAGGAGCGAGCCTGCTCGCGAAGGCGGTGTGTCAGTCAAAGAACATATTGAATGTGATGGCCTCTTCGCGAGCAGGCTCGCTCCCACAGGGGCTTTGTGTACATGACATAAGTGCCGATGATCGCCCCCCGCAGGCGCCAGGCGCCGATCATGGTAAATATTCAGAGGTTGAAGTCAGGCCGAACGCCCCCCGGGAGGTTTGTCATGTCCGAGCAATCACGCTTCATGCTGGTGGCTTCGCCGCTGATGGAACACAGCCCCGCCTTCGACCGGGCGGCGGCGCTGGCCAGGGCTGAAGACGCGGCGCTGCACATCGTGGCGTTCGATTATCTGGAAGGTCTGGCCACCGCCGGCATGGTCAACGAAACGGCGCTGGAACAGATGCGCCTGGGCTACGTCGATCGCCACCGCCAGTGGCTCGAGGACCAGGCCCGGCCCCTGCGCAAAATCGGCGTGCACATCACCACCGAGGTGGCGTGGGTGGACAACCCGCTGGAGGAGATTCTGATCCATCTCAAGGAACAGCCGATGGACGTGCTGATCAAGGCGCTGGAGCACCAATCGCTGCTGTCGCGGCTGATCTTCACCCCGCTGGATGTGCATCTGCTGCGCGAGTGTCCGGTGCCTTTACACTTCGTCAGCCACGCGATCAATGCCCTGCCCCGCAAGGTGGTTGCGGCGGTCGACCCCTTCCATCGCGATGACCACTACAAAAGCTTCAATGACCGCATCCTGCACGAAGCCTCGAAACTGGCCAGTGCCTGCAATGCCGAGCTCGATGTGGTCTACGCCTATGACCTTTCGTCCATCAGTTCGGACGAATTCGGTTTCGACAACGGCTCGGCATTTTTCTCCTCGACCAAGCACAAGACCCTGTATGACGATCAACTGGAAGCCTTCAACGAACTGGCCGAACGCAATGGCATCGCCCAGGCACAGCGACACATGATCATGGGCAACCCGGCCAGGGTCCTGACCCGCTATGCCGATGCCTATGACATCGACGTGATCGTCATGGGTCGCCTCGGCCATCGCGGCATGGGGCGGATGATCGGCAGCACGGTGGAGCACCTGCTGTACAAAATGCCCTGCAGTGTCTGGGTGGTGTACACCGAGCGGCTGGATGAATAACAAGGCTGGACCAGACACCGCCCCTGTGGGAGCGAGCCTGCTCGCGAAGGCAGCGTGTCAGTCACATCATCTCTGACTGATAGACCGTCTTCGCGAGCAGGCTCGCTCCCACAAGGGGACTCTGTGTTGTCAGGTTAGCGCCGTGTGATCACCACCTCCAGGTATTCACTGGGCACCACCAGCGACCGATCCCCCGCCCGGTTCGAGCGGTTGAGCAGTTCGGTCAGGTCATTTTCCAGGGCCTTGGCGCCGTCCGCCGGCAGCGCCGCGAACGCCTTGTGCAGCGGCCCGTACCAACTGCGGAACGTGTCGATGAAATGCCCGGCGTTGCGATAGCGGAAGGTGAAGGTCTTGCGCGCCACCTGGACCAGGAAGTTGCGCTCGTCGAAGTGGGTGTGCAACCAGGCTTCGGTGCCCCACTGTGACGGCGGTTGCGCACCGGGAGGTGGCGGCATGTGCTTGCCCAGGGTCTTGAACATCTGGCCGACGAAACCTTCCGGGGTCCAGTTGGCCAGGCCGATCCGCCCTCCCGGCCGACAGACCCGCGCCAGCTCCGCGGCCGCCTTGGGCTGGTCCGGCGTAAACATCACGCCGAAAGTCGAAAGCACGGCATCGAAACTGGCATCCTCAAAGGGCAGCGCTTCGGCATCGGCCACTTGAAATATGACGTTCAGGCGTTCAGCCCTCGCGCGGTCTTCACCGCGTTCGAGCAGCGCCGCCACATAGTCGGTCGAGGTGACAAGGCAGCCCCGGCGTGCAGCGGCCAGTGTCGCGTTACCATTGCCGGCAGCGACATCCAGCACCTGCTCATCGCACAGCAGGTCGCAGGCCTCGGCCAGTTGTTCGCCGACGATCTGCAGGGTGGTGCCGATCACGGCGTAATCGCCACTGGCCCAGGCGGCCATTTGACGGTTTTTCAGGGCAACAAGATCAATGGGTGTACTCATGAATTCCGCTCCGATTCGGGTTGGAACACAGCCCGGCTTATTCTGCCGTGGTCGGATCGATGATCGCCGTGACTTGGGAAATGCGATTGGCCGGGAAACCGCTCTGCCTGGCGTGCTCCTTGATCTGCTCTTCGCTCGGCGCGATGTACACGCAGTACAGCTTGTCACCGGTGACATAACTCTGCAGCCACTGCACCTCCGGCAACTCGCGCAAGGTCCTGCAGGACTTTTGCGAAGCGGCCTTCAAATCCCTTTCTGACAGTGTTCCAGCACCGGGTATCTCACGTTCAATAACGAACTTGGGCATGGCAACCTCTCATTCTTGTTCTGGAAGACAGGGCCGGCAGTGACCCTGCAGGCAAACTATCGCTCTGGCGCGCGGCGGCGTCCTGCCCGATCGTCGGCCAACCCTGTCCGATCGTCCGGAGGTTTCATGCTTCGCTGCCAGGGGGGCACAATCAGGCTCACCACCCTCAGTCCCTTCACGGGAAAACGCTATGGACGCCCTGTCTCAGACCCTTCGCGTCGTCCGTCTGGTCGGCGCCATTTTCATCAACGCCAGGTTCACCGCGCCCTGGTGTTACCAATCACCGAGTGCCGACACTGCCGCACCGTTTCTGGAACCGAACGCCGAACGGGTGGTGATCTTTCACTTGATCACCGAGGGCGAGTGTTACGTCGAACTGGGGGACGACCCACCGCTGCTGCTGACCGCCGGCGATGTCGTGGTGTTCCCCCAGGGCGATGCCCATCGCATGAGCTCCTGCCCCGGCTTGACCCCGGCCAGCGGGGCGCGGCTGGACAAAGTCCTGGCGCGGCGGCCACGACAGTTGAGCTATGGCGGTGGCGGCGCGGTGACCCGTCTGGTGTGTGGCTACCTGGCCTGCGATACACGTTTGGCGGGTATGTTGCTGACGGGATTGCCAGCGGTGGTACGGGTCAACGTGCGCGGCTCGGCCGCCGGTATCTGGCTGGAATCTTCCGTGCATTACGCCCTTGCCGAAGCTCGCTCGCCGAGGCCTGGCGGCGAAGGTGTGCTGGCGAAACTGGCCGAGGTGTTGTTCATCGAGGTGCTGCGCCTGTACATGCACGAGCACGGCAAGGGCCGCACCGGCTGGCTGGCGGGTGTGAGCGACCGGATCGTCGGCGCCGCCCTCAATGCCTTGCACAAAAAGCCCTGCCACAGCTGGACGCTGGATGAACTGGCGCGCACTGCCGGCACTTCCAGGTCCGTGTTGGCCGAGCGCTTTCAACAATTGGTGGGGGTTTCGCCGATGCAGTACCTGACGCAATGGCGGATGCTGCTGGCGGCCAATCTGTTACGCAGCAGCAACAGTTCCCTGATCCGCATTGCCGAAGAAGTGGGCTATCAGACCGACACGGCGTTCAGTCGGGCCTTTCGGCGCGAGTATGGAACACCGCCGGCGGCGTGGCGGCGTACCCAGGCGGCGTCCACGCATTAAGCCCCACGTCGACCTGTAGGAGCTGGCTTGCCAGCGAAGACGGCGTGTCGGTCACATCAATATTGACTGGCACTCCGCTTTCGCTGGCAAGCCTGCTCCTACATAGCGTGTCGTGTTGCGGCTTTACGCGGCTGGAGCGCCAGCCTTCGCCTCCTCCAGCAACTGCTGGATCACCTGCTCCTGAGTGTCATAACTCCCTTCGCCGAAGTGGGTGTAACGCACCTGGCCCTTGGCGTCGATGATGTAGTGTGCGGGCCAGTACTGGTTGTCGAAGTTGCGCCAGATGGCGTAGTTGTTATCGATCGCCACCGGGTAGGTGATGCCGTATTCCTTCACCTTGTCCCTGACGTTGTCGATGATGCGTTCAAACCCGTATTCAGGGGTGTGCACGCCGATCACCACCAGGCCATCCTTCTCGTATTTCTTTGCCCAGTCCTTCACGTAAGGCAGGGTGTGCTTGCAGTTGATGCAGTCGAAGGTCCAGAAGTCCACCAGCACCACTTTGCCTTTGAGCGATTGATTGGTCAGTGCCGGCGAGTTGAGCCACTCCACGGCGCCGGACAGCGACGGCATGGCGCCCTGGGCGTTGTCCATGGACTCGGCCTTGACCTTGCTGACGAAGTAATCGACCACTTTCGGCACGGTTTCCAGCACGCCTTTCTCGACCTTGCCGACACCTTCCGAGGACGTGTTGGCCAGCAGCACGTTGTCGGCACCGGTGGCAATCACGGCCGCACCGGCCAGCACCGCGACACCGGCGCCACGACGCAGCCAGCCCGTCACCGGAATCGACGGTTTCAAGCGATTGACCAGGCCGCGGCCAGCGAAGATCAGGATGCCCAGGGACAGCGCACTGCCCAGACCGTAGGCCACCAGCAACAGACTGGTGCCGGCGTTTGCGCCTTGCAGCATGGCACTGGTGAGGATCACCCCGAGGATCGGTCCGGCACACGGTGCCCAGAGCAGGCCGGTGGCGACGCCGATCATCAGCGAACCCAGCGGACCAGAGACTTTGCGGCTGTTCGGGTCGAGGCGATTGCCCAGCAGGACGAAAGGATGTGCCAGCCAGTCGCCGACCCGGGCGGAAATCAGCGACAGGGCGAACAGCACCATCACGATCAGGGCCACATGCCGGCCGGCGTTGCTGGCCTTTATCACCCACTCGCTGCTGACCACGGCCAGGCTGGAGACCAGGGCAAACGTCAGGGCCATGCCGCCGAGGGTGAGCAGGATCGATGAGCGCTTGCGGTCGGCACCGGCGAACAGGAACGGCACGACCGGGAGGATGCAGGGGCTGAGGACGGTCAATATGCCGCCCAGGAAAGCGATGAGAAACATGGGATCACCTTTGAAACTGTTGGGAGGCATTCACCAGACAACCCCTGTGGGAGCGAGCCTGCTCGCGAAAGCGGTCTGACTGTCACATCGATGTCGACTGACACTCAGCCTTCGCGAGCAGGCTCGCTCCCACAGTGGATTGTGGGTGTCGATAGAACCGTGTTCGGAACTCAGGCGCTTTGTTCATCCAGCCATTTGCCTTGGGACGTACGGCTGGACCCGTTCTCCGCCAGGAGGGCATCGGCGCTCTGCTTCGCCACCGGCGCCAGTTGGAAACAGGTGCTGCTGCCGCAAGCGCTTTGTTCGACAGCGGCATTGGCATGGGCTGCCGCACCGGCAACGGAGAAAGCAATGGCGGTCAAGAATCGGCTGACGTTGTTCATGGTGTTGTTCCTCGCTTCAAATGGGATGGGCAATGGGTGATCGCTGGACTCAGTTGTCCGCGTTGCAGCTGTCAGAAATCTTGCGGTAGTCCAGGACCTGGGTTTTGTTGTGGGAGTCCAGGTAGGTCAGCTGCGCATCGACCACACCGCAGGAAGGCGAAGCGTCCTGTTTCAGCGACACCACTTTCTTGATGTCCAGTTGCGTGCCGTAGGTGTAGGTTTTGGCGCTGACATCGGCTTCGGCACGGGCCGACAAGGTGCAGATGTTCAGAGCGGCAAACAGGCAGGCGGCGTAGATGGCTTTGGTGTTCATGGCGGTTTCCTCAAGGTTTTAACAAGTTGGGCCGAGGCGATTTGGGTTTGCCTCGATGGAACCTATTAAAAGCGCGTGAGGTATCCCGTATGTGTCGGGAACTGGCGCGTGTAAATCGGTACGTATCAGAACCGGGCCGGGATACAGAGAGATACAAACCCCCTGGAAAAACGCGTTTTTGCGTCTGTGTGTATCCCCCGGGAAGCCAGATACACTGCAATACAAACGCCTGCGGGCGAGCGAGCCAAGGCTCGATAGACTGTGCGACATCCCCCGTTGATAGAGGCAAGTCCCCATGGAACACGTCGATCACATTCTCATCGTTGACGATGACCGCGAGATCCGGGAACTGGTGGGCAACTACCTTAAGAAGAACGGCTTGCGCACCACAGTCGTGGCGGATGGCCGGCAAATGCGCACCTTCCTCGAGTCCACCCCGGTGGACCTGATCGTGCTGGACATCATGATGCCGGGCGACGATGGCCTGATGCTCTGCCGCGAACTGCGCGCCGGCAAACACAAGGCCACTCCGGTGCTGATGCTCACCGCGCGCAACGATGAAACAGACCGCATCATCGGCCTGGAAATGGGCGCCGACGATTACCTGGTCAAGCCATTCGCCGCCCGTGAACTGCTGGCTCGCATCAACGCCGTCCTGCGTCGCACGCGGATGCTGCCACCGAACCTGGTGGTGACCGAGAGCAGTCGGCTGCTGGCCTTCGGGCGCTGGCAGCTGGACACATCCGCCCGGCACCTGCTCGACGGCGACGGCACCATGGTCGCCCTCAGCGGTGCCGAATACCGTTTGCTGCGGGTGTTCCTCGATCATCCGCAGCGGGTGCTCAATCGCGATCAGTTGCTCAACCTGACCCAGGGCCGCGACGCCGACCTGTTCGATCGCTCCATCGACCTGCTGGTGAGCCGCCTGCGCCAGCGCCTGCTGGACGATGCCCGCGAACCGGCCTACATCAAGACCGTGCGCAGCGAGGGCTACGTGTTCTCCCTGCCAGTGGAAATCGTGGGGGCGCCAGCATGAGCCTCTCGATGCACTGGCCCCGCACCCTGGCTTCGCGGTTGTCACTGATCTTCCTGATCGGCCTGATCCTGGCCCAGGCACTGTCCTTTGGTGCGCAGTACTACGAGCGTTACGAAAGCGCGAAGAACACCATGCTCGGGAACCTGGAAACCGACGTCTCGACGTCCATCGCCATTCTTGACCGCTTGCCTGTCGAGGAACGTGCCGGTTGGCTCAAACAACTGGACCGGCGCAATTATCGCTATCTGCTGGATGACGGCTCGCCGGGCACCTCCATGGACATGGACATGCCCGAAGCGCCTATTGCGGTGAGCTCTATCAAGGACGCCATCGGCATGGATTACCCGATGACCGTGACCGACATTCCCGGTCCGCAAAAACGCTTTCAGGTCCACCTGAAACTGTCGGACGGCAGCCCGGTGACCATCGATGTGCGGCCTTCGATGCAGCCGCTGTCGCCCTGGCTGCCCTTTGTGTTGCTCGGGCAACTGGCTTTGATGATCGCCTGCACCTGGCTGGCCGTGCGCATCGCCATCCGTCCCCTCACCCGCCTCGCCGAAGCCGTGGACACCCTCGACCCCAACACCCACCCGGTGCTGCTGGACGAAAAAGGCCCGACCGAAGTGGCCCACGCGGCCAAGGCCTTCAATGCCATGCAGGCACGCATCGCGGCCTACCTGAAAGAACGCATGCAATTGCTGGCGGCAATCTCCCACGACCTGCAAACGCCAATCACCCGGATGAAACTGCGCGCCGAATTCATGGATGATTCCGTGGAGAAGGACAAACTGTGGAACGACCTGGGCGAGATGGAACACCTGGTGCGCGAAGGCGTGGCCTATGCCCGCAGCGTCCATGGCGCCACCGAAGAAAGTCGCCGTACCGACCTGGACTCGTTCCTCGATAGCCTGGTGTTCGATTATCAGGACATGGGCAAGGAAGTTCAGCTGAGCGGCAAAAGCACCACCGTTATCGACACCCGCCCCCATGCGTTGCGGCGGGTGCTGGTGAACCTGACGGATAACGCGCTGAAATTCGCCGGTGCGGCGGAGTTGCTCGTAGAGAAAAAGGCCGATGGCAGCGTGTCGGTGAAAGTCATGGACCGTGGTCCGGGCATTGCCGAAGAGGAACTGGCCCTGGTCATGGAGCCGTTCTACCGCGTGGAGAATTCGCGTAACCGCAGTACCGGCGGCACCGGTCTGGGCCTGGCGATTGCGCAGCAACTGGCGTTGGCGATCGGGGGATCGCTGACCTTGAGCAATCGCGAGGGTGGCGGGTTGTGCGCCGAGCTCAAATTGCACGGATAAAAGAAACGGTGGGAGCGAGCCTGCTCGCGAAGAGGCCAGCACAGTCAACATTTTTGCTGTCTGACACTGCGCCTTCGCAAGCAGGCTCGCTCCACTGGGGACGGTGGCGGTTAAGCAAGTCCCGCCACTAAATAACGAACCGTGCCACCAACCCATTCAGATTCACCGCCAGCCCCGACAATTCATGGCTGGCAACGCTGGTCTGGTTGGCACCGGCCGCAGATTGACTGGCGAGGTCGCGAATGTTCACCAGGTTGCGGTCGACTTCACGGGACACCTGGGCCTGTTCCTCCGATGCACTGGCGATCACCAGGTTACGCTCGTTGATCAGGTGGATCGACTGGGTGATCTGCTCCAGGGCCACGCCGGCGGCGCGGGCCAATTCCAGGGTGCTCTGGGTGCGTTGATTGCTTTGCTGCATCGACGCGACAGCTTCACCGGTACCGTTCTGAATGCCGGCGACCATCTTCTCGATTTCCTGGGTCGATTGTGCCGTACGGTGGGCCAGCGCCCTCACCTCATCGGCGACCACGGCAAAACCGCGTCCGGCTTCACCGGCACGGGCGGCTTCGATCGCGGCGTTCAACGCCAGCAGGTTGGTTTGCTCGGCGATGGCGCGGATCACGTCCAACACCTTGCCAATGTCGCGCCCCTGGGCTGCCAGGCCTTCGATCATCAGCGAGGTATTGTGCACGTCGTGGGTCATGGTCTGGATCGCGTCGACGGTTTCCACCACACGATCACGGCCTTCGCGGGCGGCCTGGGTCGACTGGTTCGACGCTTCGGACGTCGATACCGCATTGCGCGCCACTTCTTCCACGGCGGCAGTCATTTCGTTGACGGCAGTGGCAGCCTGTTCAATCTCGTTGTTCTGTTGTTGCAGCCCCCGGGAGGCGTCCTGGGTCACCGCGCTGAGTTCTTCGGCGGCGGCACCCAGTTGCGAGGCGGAACCGGCGATCTGTTCGATGGTTTTGCGAAGGCTGGCCTGCATGTTCGACAAAGCACCGAGCAACCGCGCCGGCTCGTCCTGGCCATCGACCTCGATGACTTTGCTCAAATTACCATCGGCGATGGTTTGTGCCGCCAGCAACGCCCGGTTCAGCGGTGTAACAATGCTGCGAGTCAGCAACAAGGCCAACAATACGGTCATCACCGCGGCCATCACCGCCACGACGATGATGCCGGTGACAGCGGTGTTGTATTGCTCGCCCGACTCTGTCAGCGCAGCCTTTGAATAAGCGGTATTGAGCGCAACCAGTTTATTGAGTTGCTCACCCATCTGATCGGTACCGTCCTTGATTCGCGAGTTGATCAGGCTGCGCATTTCATCGAGCTTGTTCTGGCTCGACAGCTCCATCATCTGGCTCTGGGCCTGCATGTAGTTGTCGAGGGTGGCGGTGAATGTCTTGTACAGCGCGGCTTCTTCCGGCTGGGCGGGCAAAGCGGCGTAGCTTGCCTGGGCATTGCGCAGATTATTGTTCAGGACGGTGATACGAGCCTGCGCCTCCTGCAATGCGGCCGGCTCACGGTTGACCAGGATGCGGAACGAAAGAATGCGCATGCGCAGGACGTTTTCCGTCATGTTGCCAAGAAAGCCGACACTGGGCAGTTGCGTCGAGCCCATATCGATTGATGCCTGGCGGATGATCGACATGCGATTGACGGCAAACACCCCCAGCACGATGACCAACAGGGCAATAAAGGCAAACCCCAGAAAAGCTCTAGGCGCGATGTTCAGGTTACGCAGAGACATAGGATGATTCTCGGATGGTTGAGGCGACGAGCATCCTTGCCGAGATCACTGAAAGGCTGGCGTGGGCACACAGTTTTTCAGTCTGGCGCCACTGTTGTAATTGGTTTGTGCGCGCCTGTGAGTTGTATCGGCCAGTCTTGAATTTTTTTGCGGGGATCGAGCAAATAAATTTCAACGACTTACAGGCGTTTCATGGATGCAACAGATGGGACGAGCGTACAGATTCGTCTGCCGGAACATCACGCGCCAGTGCCTTGTAGGAAGCGTCTGGCATCAATCTGTTTTTTCCATTGCTAGCATTGCACCCGGCGGATTTAAAACCTGATAAGCCGCTTTTTGCATATACGCTTACTGAAACCCGGCAATGGAATACCGATAAATGGATGACAACAGAAGGCCGATCAAGGCGCGCTCTGCGGGCTGGGCCAAACGCATCACCGACCTGCTGGTCAAACGCGACATTTCACCCAACCAGATCTCCGTCGCCAGCGTGTTCTTTGCGCTGGCGGGCGCGATTGCGCTGAATATCGACAACGGTGTGATCGGCTCGATCTGCTGCGCCGTCGGTATTCAATTGCGCCTGCTGTGCAATCTCTTCGACGGCATGGTGGCCATCGAGGGCGGCAAGCAATCGGACATCGGCAGCCTCTATAACGAATTCCCCGACCGTATCGCCGACAGCCTGCTGATCGTGGGGCTCGGCTATGCCGTCGCGCAGCCGGGCCTTGGCTGGTTTGCCGCCCTTGCCGCTGCATTGACGGCGTATGTCCGGGTGTTCGGTGGTTCGATCGGCCTGAAACAGAGCTTCATGGGGCCTATGGCCAAGCAGCATCGGATGGCGTTGATGACCGCGGGGCTGTTACTGAACGCCATCGAGGCCCACGTGTACGGCACGCACTATCTGCTGTTGTTGACACTGATCGTCATCGCCATCGGCGCCGCTGCAACCTGCGTCACCCGAACCCTGGCGATCGCCCGGCAACTGAAGGAGTCCGGCCATGTGGATCAGTAATGCCCTGATCGCGGTGCTTCGATTGCTGATCGGCGTCACCGCCCGCTGGGAAGGCCCGCCCGACCTGAGCCGGCAACGCATTTACTACGCCAACCACACCAGCCACATGGACACCCTGGCAATCATCGCAGCCCTGCCCCCTGAAGCCCGGGTCAATGTGAAGCCGGTCGCCGCCGCCGACTACTGGGGCAAGAACCGGTTTCTCTCGTACATCTCCCGGCAAGGGCTCAACGCGGTCCTGATCGAGCGCAATCCGGCGCCGGGGACCAATGTACTGGAGCCGATTTTCGATGTGGTGCGGGCCGGTTGTTCGATCATCATTTTCCCCGAAGGCACGCGCTCGACCCAGGCCCTGCCAGGGGCATTCAAATCCGGACTGTATCGCCTGGGCGAGTCCTTTCCCGATGTCGACCTGGTGCCCATCTACCTGGAAAACCTCCATCGCTCCATGCCCAAGGGCAAGCACGTCCCGCTGCCGATTCTCTGCACGATCCGCATCGGCAATCCGCTGCAAAGGATTGAGGGCGAGGACAAACAGGTGTTCCTGGAGCGGGCGCGTGACGCCATCGTGAGGCTGTCGAAATGAGTCTTGAGCAAAAATTCCTGTGGTTCTTTGCCGCCATCGCCTGTTTGTTGGCAGTAGCGTCAATGGTCGGTCGGGTGCTGGCCAAACGGGCCACGACCGAAAGCTCGATCGCCACCATCGAAAACCTCAACCAGCGGGTGAACGCCTGGTGGGGAATGGTCATCATCTTTTTCGTGTCCTGGTGGCTGGGACCGAATGCGACGGTGGTGCTGTTCGGTTTCATTTCCCTGTTCGCCCTCAGGGAATTCATCACCTTGACGCCCACCACGCTGGGCGATCACAACGCGCTGTTTTCGGCGTTCTTCATCCTGATACCCCTGCAGTATCTGCTGATCGGTACCCATTGGTACTCGATGTTCACCTTGTTGATACCGGTGTATGCCTTCCTGCTGCTGCCGGCGATTGCGGTGTTGAGCCAGGACACCGATGCCTTTCTGGAAAGAACCTCGAAGATCCAGTGGGGCGTGATGATCTGCATCTACTGCATCAGCCACGCGCCCGCCCTACTGCTGCTGGATCTGCGCGGCTTCACCGGGCAGAACGCGTTGCTGCTGTTCTACCTGGTGTTCGTCGTGCAGATGAGTGATGTGTTGCAGTACGTTTTCGGCAAGCTGTTCGGCAAGCACAAGGTCGCGCCCTTGGTGAGCCCGTCGAAAACCGTGGAAGGCCTGGTGGGGGGCGGGCTGTCCGCCACGTTGATCGGTGGCTGCATGTTCTGGATGACGCCGTTCAGTTTCTGGCAGTCATTGGTGATGTCTTTGGTGATCGTGGTGATGGGCTTTCTCGGAGGCCTGGTCATGTCGGCGATCAAGCGCAGCCTGAGCGCCAAGGACTGGGGCACGATGATCAAGGGGCACGGCGGCATGCTCGACCGAATGGACTCGATTTGTTTTGCCGCGCCAATCTTCTTTCACCTGACGCGGTATTTTTTCTCCACTTGAATTGACGGCAAATCCCCCTGTGGGAGCGAGCCTGTTCGCGAAAGCAATTTGACAGACGCATTGATGTTGAATGTGCCGACGTCTTCGCGAGCAGGCTCGCTCCCACAGGAAATGCGTTCACTCAGCAAATCGTACCCACTACCCCTTCCCCCTGCATCTGCCGCAACAACGCCAAGCCGTTATCAAAGAATTCCTGCGACCCGCTTTTCCCCGCCTCCACCGCCAACCCTTGCAGCTGCGCCCGCCCGCTCAACCCGGGAAACTCTTCAAGGCGTTGCAACAACCGCCATGCCAATGGACTCAGCCCGGAAAACTTCACACTCCAGTCTTCGGCCCGACGCACCAACAGCAATGTCGGATGCTCCGGTGCAGTGTCCGGCTGGTAATCCGGTCCGACCAACTGTACGGGCCAGGTATAGGCCAACGGCCAGGCCAATGGCGAAACCTGCAACGGGCGATCCAGTAGCGAATCCACATCGCCGGTTGCCAACAGCTCGGCTTCGGATTGCTGCAAGGCCATTTCCACCCATTCATAGTGCGCCAGCTCCACCATGAAGGGTGGCCACGAACCATCGGCCAACGCCATCGGTTCAGAGGCGAGAAACTCGACGAACTCCTCGGCGATTTCACCAAATTTCGGGGTATGGGCGCGGTAGTCGCGCAGGAAGATCCGCACCAGCGTCCGCCAGCGCTCTTCACCAAGAATTTTCACCAGCACCGGAAAGGTGCCGCTGATCAGCGACGACAGGTTGTTGAACACCAGTTCGCGGTAAACCCGCGCCCGTGCCGGGTCCATTTCGGGTGGTGGCGCGCAGTGGTCGGGGTCGCGCAGGTACAGGCCCATGTTGCTCTGTTGATCAAACAGCGAGCGCTTGGCCACGGTTCACCTCCTCAGTCTGCAACCGGCGAATGGTCTGTAATTCGGCGACCAGTTCGGAGAACGCCGGAAAGTTGAAATCCCGCTCCAGCAAGGTCGGCTGCGCGCCGAACCGGGCGTAGGCCTGCGCCAGCAACGACCACACCGCCGGTTTGACCGAGGCGCCATGGGTGTCGATTTTCAGGGTGTCGGACTCATCGAAGTGCCCGGCGATGTGCATGGCCACCACACGGTCCGCATCGATGCCGGCCAGGAAAGTACGCGGATCAAAACCGTGGTTGATCGAGTTGACGTACACGTTGTTGACGTCCAGCAACAGGTCGCAATCGGCTTCGCGCAGGACGGCATTGGTGAAGGTCACCTCGTCCATGTCCTGCTGTGGCGCGGCGTAGTAGGAAACGTTTTCCACCGCCAGGCGCCGACCGAGAATGTCCTGGGACTGACGGATGCGCGCGGCGACGTGGTGCACCGCTTCTTCGGTAAAAGGCAGCGGCAACAGGTCGTAAAGGTGACCGTCATCGCTGCAATAGCTCAGATGCTCGCTGTACAGCGGCACGTTGTAGTGATCGAGGAACACCCGCACCTCTTGCAGAAACCCGACGTCCAGCGGCGAGGGTCCGCCCAGGGACAGGGACAAGCCGTGGCAGGACAACGGATAGCGCTCGGCCAGGGCCCGCAGCGCCGCGCCATGGGCGCCACCGATGCCGATCCAGTTCTCCGGCGCGACTTCCAGAAAATCGAAATGGCCAGCCGGGGCGGCCTGGAGGTCCTTCATCAAACCGCGACGCAAGCCGAGCCCGGCGCTGGCCTTGGGGTATGGGGTGGGAGTCTGCATGGTGTCGATCTCAAGGGTTGTCAGAACGTGTTCACAGTTAACCGAAGTGGTGTATCGGCTCTGTGTTGCGCGTCGACAGAAAACCGCAGGACTTGTATCGCCAACGGGTCTGTACACATTGAGGTACAAACCCGTTATCCGGCGTTACGCCAGGTCGTACTTCTCACGCACCAGATGACCGATGCCCATGCGATCCAGCACCGGCATCGGGCACAGGAAGGTCACCCGCACGGTGCCCGGCAGGCGGCTGATATCGATGGAACCGGTGATGGTGGCGCGGTTGAGCACTTCGTCATACGGCAGGCCGGTGACATCGGCGGCGCGGGTCAAGCCGTTCTCCACCGCCAGGTTGAGGTTTTCCCCGCTGCCGATGAAGGTGATCGGGCCACTTTGCTCGATTTCGTGCTGACCCCAACGCTCGCCCAGTGCGCGGACATTGGCCCGTTGTTCGGCGTTCATGGGGCGCGCCATCGGCGGCAGATCGTCGAGGTTTTGCAGGAGGATCGGCCCTTCCAGGGTCAGGTTTTTCACCACCTGCACCACCACTTCGGTTTCCCCGGAACAATCGGTGGCATGCCCGGCGATCTCGCCGTTGCCCTGCTGGGCGTGCATGTCGCCCATGTACACACCCGCTCCCGGCACTTTCACCGGGCAGATCAGCACGCAGCCTTCGCGGATCGAGTTGGTGTCCATGTGCCCGTCGGTCTTGGCCGCGTGCAACTCTTCGCGGGTCATGCCGAAACGGTGCGGGGCGTTGATCAGGTACTGGCCGAAATCGGCACAGTTGTGCGAGTCGGGCAAGTCGCGGGAAGGCATCGTGCCGATGTTGCCGAGGAACGGCCGCATGTGCGCGGCGACACCGGGGATATCGGCGCGGGCCAGGGACAGGATCGAATGCTGCGCGGCGAATTCCGGCAGCGCCGACATCTCGGACGCCTTGCCGGCCAGTCGGTTGGCGATGTCCTGGTTGACCGTCAAGCTGACCTGATTCTGCGCATCGAACACGATCACATAGCCGTGGCTGAAACGGAACGCGCTGACCTCGGCGCCACAGTGGTTGCAGCGAATCGCTTCTGCGCCGATGCCTTCGACGTGGCTTGCCGGATGCTCGGTGCCACACTTGGAGCAAAACTTGGAAACGAACGGGTCGCCGTTGTAGCGCCCCTCGACGAAGCTCATAACGCCGGACGAGGTGGCCAGGGAGGTGACGCGCATGCTCTTGATCTTGATCGCGACGGCATCGCCAATTTCCGCACCGGCGATGGCCACCGGTTGCGTCACTTCATGGCCGCCTTCGAAGGCCGGGGTGATCATCGGCCCCCAACAGCCCGGCGGCGTCCCGGTGATCAGGGTACCGCCGTCGGCCAATGGGCCGAGCATCGGCTGGCTGGGGCCGATGATGCCGTTGGTGTAGTGATCGACCCGAAGGCGATTGACAGGTTCGGATTTATTGTCGATTTCAGGCTGGAGCATGGTCATTGTTATCCCCTTGACGGTGTGGAGGGTGCCAGACGGCCTTCACAGTTCATCGCAGGTTTGTATCTGGTCTGTGTTCGGCGGTGGTCGGGAATTGAGGGGGACTGTATCGGGAGGCCGGTTAGACACACTGGGATACATGGGCTCCTGCCGCCGAACCCTGTGGGAGCAAGGCTTGCCCGCGATGGCGGTGTATCAGTTGGAAAGATGTTGTCTGACACACCGCCATCGCGGGCAAGCCTTGCTCCCACAGAGACTCTCGTCGCCTCGGTTAACAGTGCACACCTTGCGAACTAAACTTAATGCACCCAGGACGCGCAAACGTCCTGCCCATTCCCGCGACCACCGCCCAGGGGCGAATGCCTCGACAAACAATGCCTCTGGACCCTGATCCTCTTGAAGGAGCACACGTGATGGACGAGGCCAGACTCAACGATTTCATGGGCAAACTGGTGAATGACATGGGGGGCGCGGCAATGCTCGCCAACGTCATTCTCGGCGAGGAGCTCGGCCTGTACCGGGCCATGGCCGACAGCCAGCCGATCAGCCCGGAAACACTCGCCGACAAGACCGGCTGCAATCCCCGCCTGGTGCGCGAATGGCTCAGCGCCCACGCGGCCTCCGGCTACATGGAGCACACCGACGGCCAGTTCCGCCTGCCCGAAGAACAAGCCCTGGCCCTGGCCATCGAAGACTCACCGGTCTATATCGCAGGGGGTATCGGGGTGGTCGCGTCGTTTTTCCATGACAAGGACAAACTGGTCAAAGCCATGCGCGGCAACGGCGCCCTGCCCTGGGGTGATCACCATCCGTGCATGTTCAGTGGCACGGAGCGGTTCTTCCGACCCGGCTACAAGGCGCACCTGATCGCCGAATGGCTGCCGGCCCTCGACGGCGTGGTGGCCAAACTGGAGGCCGGGGCCAAAGTGGCAGACATCGGCTGCGGCCATGGCGCTTCGACGGTGATCATGGCCCAGGCCTATCCGGATTCGCGGTTCGTCGGTTTCGACTACCACGCGCCATCGGTCACCGTCGCCACCCAACGCGCCGAAGAAGGCGGCGTGTCTGGCCGGGCACGGTTCTTCCAGGGCACGGCAAAGAGCTACCCCGGCAACGACTATGACCTGGTCTGCTACTTCGACTGCCTGCACGACATGGGCGACCCGGTAGGCGCGGCCAAACATGCCTACGAGTCGTTGAAGCCGGACGGCACAGTGTTGCTGGTGGAACCGTTCGCCCATGACTCGCTGGACGAAAACATCACCCCGGTCGGCCGGTTGTTCTACGCTGCATCAACCTTCATTTGCACGCCAAACTCGCTGTCCCAGGAGGTGGGCCTCGGCCTCGGCGCCCAGGCGGGCGAGGCACGGTTGCGCAAAGTGTTCACCGAGGCCGGGTTCTCGAGTTTCCGTCGGGCCACCGAAACTCCGTTCAACCTGATTCTCGAAGCCCGCAAATAAATAGGGCCCCCTGTAGGAGCTGGCTTGCCAGCGAAGGCGGAGCATCTGTCGATAATGGATCGACTGGACGATTGCCTTCGCTGGCAAGCCAGCTCCTACAAAAGCGTCTACCGGAGTGTTGAAGATGCTCGACAACCTGCTCCACAACCAGCTCGATCGCCTCCAGCAACTCATGGCCGACGAGCCGTTCGTGGTCCTGACCGGTGCCGGTATCAGCACCCCGTCGGGCATTCCGGACTATCGCGACAACCAGGGCGTGCGGCGTGGGCGGCAGCCGATGATGTATCAGGAGTTTCTTTCGGCGCCCGAATCCCGTCGGCGCTATTGGGCGCGGGCGATGCTCGGCTGGCCGCGAGTGCGCCAGGCGCAGCCGAACGTGGCCCACGACACCCTGGCCCGCCTGCAGAGCACCCGGCGAATCAGCGGCTTGATCACGCAGAACGTCGACACCTTGCACGACCAGGCCGGCAGCCATGACGTGATCGAACTCCACGGCAGCCTGCACCGGGTGTTGTGCCTGGATTGCAGACAGCGCAGCGGGCGCGATTCGATCCAGCACCTGATGGAAGCGCAAAACCCCTATCTGGCCGGTGTGGACGCGGTGCAGGCCCCGGACGGCGACACCCTACTGGACGCCGCTTTCGAAGCGCGCTTCCAGGTGCCGCATTGTCCCCATTGCGCGGGTGCGCGGATGAAGCCGGACGTGGTGTTTTTCGGCGAAAACGTCGCCCGTGAAACTGCGGCCAAAGCCATGGCGGCGGTGGAAAAGGCAGCGGGGTTGCTGGTGGTGGGGTCGTCGCTGATGGCGTACTCGGCCTTTCGACTGTGCCGGGCGGTGGTGGATCAGGGCAAGCCGTTGCTGGCGATCAACCTGGGCAAGACCCGGGCCGATGAGATGCTGGATTTGAAGATAGAGGGGTCGTGTGAGCAGCTGTTGCCTCTATTGGCGCACCGCCTTTCACTCGGTTCAACCTAAAACCCTGTGGGAGCGGGCTTGCCCGCGATGAGGCCGGTAAATCCAGCATATTTGTGGACTGAACCACCGCCATCGCGGGCA
The DNA here is from genome assembly GCF_003634475.1 of Pseudomonas sp. WPR_5_2. Classification (NCBI taxonomy): domain Bacteria; kingdom Pseudomonadati; phylum Pseudomonadota; class Gammaproteobacteria; order Pseudomonadales; family Pseudomonadaceae; genus Pseudomonas; species Pseudomonas sp. WPR_5_2. Next base: position 1,457,112 of record NZ_RBLA01000001.1, read on the forward strand.
AGCCCGCTCCCACAGGGATGGTGGTCAGTGCCCGACTACCTTTCGGCCAAGATTTTCTTCTTTGAGCACATCAAACAACGCCTGCGCCGCCGCCGACAGCTCTCCCCCGGGCAGGGTCAGCACACCGACAGCCCGCTCCACCACCGGGTGGCTCAAGGTGATGCAATGCGCGCCCAGTTCGCGCATTTGCCCGGCGCACAAGGCGGGCACGGCGCTGACGCCCAAACCGCTGGCGACCATGCGCCCGACGGTCGCCAATTGATGGCTTTCAAACTCTACCGGTAACTTCATGCCCCTGGCCTGCAAATGCTCTTCCAGCATCACCCGTACCGTCGACGGTCGTTGCAAGGTGATGAACGGTTCCTTGAGCAAGGTCTGCCAGTCGATTTGATCCAGCTCGACCAGTGGCGAGCCATGGGGCACCACCGCCACGAACCGGTCCATGTACAACGGGGTGAACTGCAACGAGGAGCTCTGGGTCGGCTCAAACGCCACCCCCAGTTCCACCTGGCGGTCACGGACCATTTCCAGCACCTGTTCGTTGATCACATCGTTGACCGTGACGTTGACTTTCGGATAGCGGGCGCGGAAGGTCTTGAGCATCGGCGGCAGCAGGTTGCCGGCAAACGATGGCATGGCCGCCAGGGTCACACGACCGCGCTGGAGGGTGAAACGCTGGCGTAGCTCATCCTCGGCATTGTCCCAGTCGGCGATCAGGCGGCGCGCCAGGGGCACCAGGGATTCGCCCTCGGCAGTCAGCGCCACGTTGCGGGTGTTGCGGGTGAACAACCGTCCACCCAGGCCTTCTTCCAGCGCCTTGATGGTCAGGCTCAAGGCCGATTGCGACAGGTGCAGGCGCTCGCAGGCCACGGCGAAACTCAGGCTCTGGGCCACGGCCAGGAAGGCGCGGATCTGCTTGATGGTCATGGTCGCTTCGCTCCAGATATAAGCTACAAGCTTTAAGCTGCAAGTTGAAAAGCAGTGATTTGTTGAGTTTTATGAATTAATCGACATTAAAAATCAACTTAACAAATGAATACTCCGGCGCGACACTCCATCCATACGGCTAGCCAGCCGCCCACAAAGAATAAAAGAGGTGCATATGGCAGGTTTCGACAAGCGCGTGAGTTCCTACGAGGAAGCTCTGGCAGGTCTTGAAGACGGCATGACCGTGATCGCTGGCGGCTTCGGCCTGTGCGGCATCCCGGAAAACCTGATCGCCGAGATCAAGCGCAAAGGCACTCGCGACCTCACCGTGGTTTCCAACAACTGCGGCGTCGACGGTTTCGGCCTCGGCGTGCTGCTGACAGATCGCCAGATCAGCAAAGTAGTCGCGTCCTACGTCGGCGAGAACAAGCTGTTCGAAGAGCAACTGCTCAAGGGCGAAATCGAAGTCATCCTGACCCCCCAAGGCACTCTCGCCGAAAAAATGCGCGCCGGCGGCGCCGGTATCCCGGCCTTCTTCACTGCCACCGGTGTCGGTACTCCAGTCGCCGAAGGCAAGGAAGTGCGCGAATTCCATGGCCGCAAGTACCTGATGGAAGAATCCATCACCGGCGACTTCGCCATCGTCAAAGGCTGGAAAGCCGACCATTTCGGTAACGTCATCTACCGTCACACCGCCCAGAACTTCAACCCGCTGGCCGCCACTGCCGGCAAGATCACCGTGGTCGAAGTCGAAGAAATCGTCGAACCCGGCGAGCTGGACCCGGCGCAGATCCACACCCCTGGCATCTACGTCGACCGGATCATCTGCGGCACGTTCGAGAAGCGCATCGAACAGCGCACCGTGCGTAAGTGATCCCCTGCCCCCGGACCGAATGAAGGAATAACAACAATGGCACTTTCCCGCGAACAAATGGCTCAACGCGTCGCCCGCGAAATGCAGGACGGCTACTACGTGAACCTGGGCATCGGCATTCCGACCCTGGTCGCCAACTACATCCCCGAAGGCATGGAAGTCATGCTGCAGTCGGAAAACGGCCTGCTCGGCATGGGTCCTTTTCCTACTGAAGAAACCATCGATGCCGACATGATCAACGCCGGCAAGCAAACCGTGACCGCGCGTATCGGCGCGTCGATCTTCTCCTCGGCCGAGTCCTTCGCGATGATCCGCGGTGGTCATGTCGACCTGACCGTACTGGGTGCCTTCGAAGTCGACGTGCAAGGCAACATCGCCTCGTGGATGATCCCCGGCAAGCTGGTCAAGGGCATGGGCGGTGCCATGGACCTGGTGGCCGGCGCAGACAACATCATCGTGATCATGACCCACGCGTCCAAGGACGGTGAGTCCAAGCTCCTGTCCCAATGCAGCCTGCCGCTGACCGGCGCCGGGTGCATCAAGCGCGTACTGACCGACCTGGCCTACCTGGAAATCGAAAACGGCGCGTTCATTCTCAAAGAACGCGCACCGGGTGTCAGCGTCGAAGAGATCGTCGCCAAAACCGCCGGTAAACTGATCGTCCCGGACCACGTTCCGGAAATGCAGTTCACTGCCCAGTGAGGAATCATTCCATGCAAGAAGTCGTCATTGTTGCCGCCACGCGCACCGCGATCGGCAGTTTCCAGGGTGGCCTGGCCAATGTTTCTGCTGTTGACCTCGGCGCGGCGGTGATCCGTCAGCTGCTGGCGCAAACCGGCCTGGATCCCGCGCAAGTCGATGAAGTGATCATGGGCCAGGTGTTGACCGCCGGCGCCGGGCAAAACCCTGCGCGCCAGGCTTCCATCAAGGCCGGCCTGCCCTTCGCGGTCCCTGCCATGACCTTGAACAAGGTCTGCGGCTCGGGCTTGAAAGCCCTGCACCTGGCTACCCAGGCGATTCGCTGTGGCGATGCCGATGTGATCATCGCCGGTGGCCAGGAAAGCATGAGCCTGGCCAACTACGTGATCCCCGGTGCCCGCACCGGCCTGCGCATGGGTCACTCGCAAATCGTCGACACCATGATCAGCGACGGCCTGTGGGACGCATTCAACGATTACCACATGGGCATCACCGCCGAGAACCTGGCGGAGAAGTACGGCATCAGCCGTGAACAGCAGGACGCCTTCGCCGCCGCCTCGCAGCAGAAAGCCACGGCCGCTATTGAAGCCGGGCGTTTTGTCGATGAGATCACGCCGATCCTGATCCCGCAGCGCAAGGGCGATCCGCTGTCCTTCGCCACCGACGAGCAGCCACGGGCCGGCACCACCGCCGAATCCCTGGGCAAGCTCAAATCTGCCTTCAAGAAGGACGGTTCGGTGACCGCCGGTAATGCTTCGTCGCTGAACGACGGTGCCGCCGCCGTGATCCTGATGAGCGCGGAAAAAGCCAAGGCCCTGGGCCTGCCAGTACTGGCCAGGATCGCCGCTTACGCGAACGCCGGCGTGGACCCGGCGATCATGGGCATCGGCCCGGTATCGGCCACCCGCCGCTGCCTGGACAAGGCCGGCTGGTCCATCGATCAGCTTGAGCTGGTTGAGGCCAACGAAGCGTTCGCCGCCCAATCCCTGGCCGTGGCCAAGGACCTGGAATGGGACCTGGACAAGGTCAACGTCAACGGCGGCGCCATCGCCCTCGGTCACCCGATCGGTGCCTCGGGCTGCCGTGTGCTGGTAACCCTGCTGCATGAAATGATCAAGCGTGACGCCAAGAAAGGCCTCGCCACCCTGTGCATCGGCGGTGGTCAGGGCGTGGCTTTGGCGATCGAGCGGGCGTAAAGCGTTCAACAGACTGCGCGGGGACCCACGAAGAACCGTCGCAGTCTGAAAAAACACCCGGTGCGACTTACGTTGCACCGGGTTCTTTTTTTCTGCACTTTCAGGTAGACCGCGTTATCGTTCTTCGCGAGCAGGCTCGCTCCCACAGGAGTATGCGTTTCAAACTGTGGGAGCGAGCCTGCTCGCGAAGAGGCCGGCCCATTCACCCGAAAAGCTGCAGGATCAACCAACCATTCGCCCCACTGATCACCCCAAACAACCCCCAGGCCAACACCCGCGTCGGCAGCCGATTCACAAACGGTCCCATCAGTGCCTGATCATTGGTCATGCGAATCAGCGGATACAGCGCAAACGGCAACTGCAGGCTCAGCACCACCTGACTCAGCACCAACAGCTTTCCCACCGCCTCGTCTCCCATCAGCCACACGCCAATGAACGCCGGGATCAATGCCAGCCCACGGGTGATCAGACGCCGTTGCCAGCAAGGAATCCGCAGGTTGAGGAAACCCTCCATGATCACCTGGCCGGCGATGGTGCCGGTGAAGGTCGAACTCTGCCCCGACGCCAGCAGCGCGACGCCGAACAGCACACTGGCCAATGCCCCGCCCACCAGTGGGTCGAGCAAGTGATAGGCGTCCTGAATGTCCACCACATCGGTATGCCCGCTCTGGTGAAACGCCGCGGCAGCGAGGATCAGGATCGCCGCGTTGACCAGCAGCGCCAGGGCCAGGGAGCCGATGGTGTCGATGCGCGCCAGCTTGACCGCGTCCTGTTTGCTGGCCACGTCCTTGCCGATCAGCCGTGTTTGCACGATGGAAGTGTGCAGGTACAGGTTATGCGGCATCACCGTCGCGCCGAGAATGCCGATGGCCAGGTACAGTGGCGCGGCGTCGGCAAGAGCGGAAAGTGAGGGTTTGAAGCCTTGGGCAACGTCCGGCCAATAAGGTTTGATCAACAGCAGCTCGACAAAAAAACACACGCCAATGGTGCCCACCAGCACCAGCATGATGGCTTCCAGGCGGCGGAAGCCACGGTTCTGCAGGGCCAGCACCAGCAACGTGTCGAACGCCGTGAGGCCGATGCCGAACGTCAGCGAACAACCGAGCAACAAATGAAACGCCAAGGCGCAACCGAGCACTTCGGCAAGGTCCGTGGCGATGATCGAGATTTCCGCCAGCGCCCACTGAGTGTGCGCTGTTCGTGTGCCGTAGCGCTCTCGGCACAGCTGCGCCAGGTCACGCCCGGTGGCGATGCCGAGCCGCGAACACAGGCACTGCACCACCATCCCCGCCAGGCTCGCCAGCAGCACCACGAACAGCAGGCTGTAGCCAAACCGCGACCCTGCCTCGATCGCGGTCGCCCAGTTGCCCGGGTCCATGTAGCCGATGGACACCAGCAAACCGGGGCCGGCAAAGCGCAAAACACGTTTGAAAAACGACGCGCCGGGATCAACGGCAACGGTACCCGCCACTTCCGGCGGGCAAAACGGCGCGGTGCCGACTTTGGGCAAACTGAATTTCACGCGATGGTCCGTCAACAGGTGGGAGGCGCCCAGATTAGACGGTTCAGCCCATGCGCAACACCCTGTGTAGGAGCTGGCATGCCAGCGAACGCCATTTTACGTTCAAGGACGATGTTGGGTGGACCGCCGTCTTCGCTGCGGTGCGACGATTGGACAAGCCAGCGCCTACAGGATGCGTGTTTTGTATACAACATTTGCGCACATGTAGAGCAATCCGTCCTCCGCGATGCTAACGTTGCCGCTTGACACAGATTGGAGATGTGCCCGTGCTGATGCTCAAACTGCTGATAATCCCAGGATTCCTGCTGCTGATTTCCCTGGCCGGCAAGCGCTGGGGGCCGAGCGTGGCGGGTTGGTTGTCGGGATTGCCGGTAGTGGTCGGGCCGATTCTGTTCTTCCTCGCCATCGAACAGGGTGAACGGTTCGCCGCGCAATCGGCGTTGGCGGCGCTGTCGGCCATGTTTGCGATGATCGCCTTCTGCGTGACCTACGCCCAGGTCGCGCAACGGGCGAATTGGCCGCTGGCCCTGGCGATTTCGCTGTCGGTATGGGGCGTGGTCGCGGTGCTGCTGTCGTTGATCCCGCCGTCGCTGCTGTTTTCGGTGATGGCTGCTGCAACGGCCCTATTGGCCGCCCCCTACCTGTTCCCGTCGGTGCGGCCGACCATTTCAGGCCCTGCGCCGAAGTCCGACAAACTGCTGCTGCGCATGATGGCCGGCGCCCTGCTGACCCTGGCCGTTACTTTGCTCGCCAGCACCGTCGGCGACCGCTGGAGCGGGTTGCTCGCGGTGTTCCCGGTGCTGGGCAGTGTGATGGCAGTGTTCTCCCATCAAACCCGTGGCCCGGCGTTTACCGCGGCCCTGCTGCGGGCGACCGCCACCGGCATGTATTCGTTCTCGGCGTTCTGCCTGGTATTGGCGCTGGCGTTGCCAGGGATGGGGATGAGCGCGTTTGCCCTCGGCGTGGCGGTATCGGTGGCGATGCTGGGCGTGACCAGACACCTGCTGGCGCGGCCCGTCGCTGCAGTGACGGCGGACGCTGGACGAACCGCGATCAAGCGCTAAGCTGCATCAGGTCATCGGGCAAGGAAGTCGCCCGTTCCACGACTGAAGGAACAGACATGGCCACGTCTCGCGTCCGTAGTGCCCACTCCGCCACCGCGGTTGGTGTGATCGCCATATTCCTCTGGTCCTGCCTGGCGTTATTGACCACCCTCACCGAAGGCCTGCCCCCGTTTGAAGTACTGACCCTGAGTTTCGGCGTGGCGTTTGTCGCCAGCCTGGTCATCCTGGGTCGAAACGGCATCAGCGGATTCAACAGCTGGCGCCAACCCTGGGCGGTATGGGCAACGGGGTTTGTCGGCATCTTCGTTTACCACGCGCTGTACTTTTTCGCCCTCAAGGCCGCGCCGGCGGCCGAAGCCAGCCTGATCAACTACCTGTGGCCGCTGTTGCTGGTGCTGCTTTCGACCTGCGCCGCCGCAGAGAGGCTGCACAAGCGCCAAGTGCTCGGCGCCCTGCTGGGCCTGGCAGGCACAGCCTTCATCATGCAGCAACGCGACTCAGGCACCGGCGGCGCCATGCCGATCCCCGGCTACCTCGCAGCGTTTGGCTGTGCCCTGATCTGGGCCGGATATTCGGTGTTCAACCGTCGGTTCAAGGAAGTACCGAGCAGCATCATCGGGGGCATCTGCGGTATGTCTGCCGTGGGCGGACTGATCTGTCATCTGGCTTTCGAAACCACCGTATGGCCCGACGCGAATCAGTGGGCCGCGATTGTCGTGCTCGGTCTGGGCCCGGCGGGGCTGGCGTTTTTTGCCTGGGACCACGCCACCAAACACGGCAGCCTCGCCACTCTGGGCGCGCTGTCTTACCTGGCACCGCTGATTTCCACCCTGCTGCTGATCGTCGTCGGGCGCAGCCATGCCAGCCCGGTCCTGATGATTCCAGCGCTGCTGATTATTGCCGGTGCGGTGATTGCCACCACACGGGCAACGGCGAAAGCGCCTGCAACACCTTCGATGGTTTCGCACGAATAGCCCAACAACTCCGTACGTCAATCGAACAGGTTTCGCCCACTATCAGCCTCAGTTCCTAACCCCTGTTGACTGAGGCCTACACCATGAAATTCTTTTTCCACCCTTCGCCGAACCCGATGAAAGTCGCCCTGTTGCTCGAAGAATTGCAAACGCCCTACGAGCTGATCGGCGTCGATACCTTCAAGGGCGAACAACACCTGCCAGCCTTTCTGGCAATCAATCCGAACGCCAAGGTGCCTGCGCTGGTCGATGGCGATGCCACGGTCTTCGACTCCCAGGCGATCCTGTTGCACCTGGCGCAAAAGCATCAACGCTTCCTGCCGACCAGCAGTGCCGGCAATGCCGAACTGCTGTCGTGGCTGATGTTCATCGCCACCGGCCTGTCGCCGTTCTCAGGCCAGGCCGTACACTTCCTGCACCACGCGCCGGAAGACCTGCCCTACGCGAAAAACCGCTACTTCAAGGAAGTCGAACGCCACTATCGCGTACTCGACCAGCGCCTGGCCGAGCATCAATACCTGGCCGGCGACAGCTACAGCATTGCCGACATGGCGCTCTGGGGCTGGGCCAACTACGCGCCGTATATCCTCGGTGAAAACGGGCTGGCGGCCTACCCGAACGTCAAGCGCCTGTTCGATGAAATAAGCGCCCGCCCGGCCGCCCAACGCGCGCTCGGCCTGAAGGAGAAACTGGTGCTGAAGGCGGAATTCGACGAAGAAACCCGCCGCAACCTGTTTCCGCAAAACCAGGCGCAGTAAGCCATTCCCGACCGTCGAAGGTGATGAAATGAGTGATCAAGTCGCGTTTATCGTTTACCTGCCGGCCAAACCGGAACGTTTCGCCGAAACGAGGGAACGGCTGCTGGAGGTGGTCCACCAGATGTCCGCCGAGCCGGACTTCGTCAACACCTGGGTGCACCAACTTCAAGACGACCCGAACACCCTGGTGCTCTACGAAACCTGGAACTGCAGCAAGGAAGACTTCATCGCTCGTCACTTGAGCAAGCCGTATCGCCAGGAATACGAGCGGTTACTGCCGCAGTTGCTGGCCAGCGAGCGGCGGATCGAGTTTCTGGAGGTGATCGAGAGCTATCCGGTGCGGCGCGAAGCCTAAGCGTATTGCATTGTTTGACGTTACCGGGGCGACCGTCCGTTAGCCCACACTGGAACCTGCCACAACCTCCATGGGATGATCGCGCCCCCCACCGCGCGACCATCCCTGGAGATTCACTGATGTCACTGTTTAGTAAAAAAGCCGTTGTCCTGCTGCTGGCGGCGGTTGCCACTTTGGGGGCTTTGAATGCGCAGGCCGCCAAGGCCACGGCTCCGACCAAGGAGGCGGCATCGACCCAGAAGGTCTCGATGCTCGGCGGCAAATTCACGTTCACCTTGCCCAAGGGCTTCGTCGCCAACCCGCTGCCGACCAGCCCCACCGGCGCGAGCGGCACCATGTACGCCAACGAAACCACCAAGACCGTGATCATTGCGGCTGAAAACAGCCTGCCGGAAGGCACCCAGGTCAAGGACAACGACGGCGCGTTTCTCGATGGCACCGCCGCCGACTTCGACGCGGCGCAACGCAAGGCCCTGCCGGACTACAACAAGCTCAGCGAAAAAAGCCTGACCCTGAAAACTACCGGGCTGGGTGTGCGTCAGGTCGACAGCACCGCGACCCAGGGTGGTGGCATGACCCTCAATACCACGCTGATGGCAGCGTCCGGCGGACGCATGACTGTGATTCAGGTCATTTCCCGCCCCGGCGACATGGCGGCCCACGAGACGCTGATCAAGCAGATCGTCAGCGGCAAATAAACCTCAGGGGTTGAGTCGCTGTAGCCAGGCGCTCAGGTCCTGCATTTCTTCGGCACTGATGTTATGGCCGACACCCTGGTAGGCGTGAAATTCGGGTTCGAGTGACACGCTCTGCAACAGGCTGTTGGCCTCGGTGCCGTCGCTGTACGGCAGACGCTTGTCCGCCGTGCCATGACCGATGAATATCGCCAGCGACTGGCGTTTTTCATCCGGTTTCAGCTCGGACCGCAACACCGGCAGAATCCGCCCGCTCAATGCGGCGATCCCGCCTACCGCCTCGGGGTGCCGCAGGGCGACTTCATAGGACATGATCGCGCCCTGGCTGAATCCCACCAGAAACACCCTGGCCGGTTCGGTGTGATATTTCTTCGCCGCCTGTGCGACGAAATCCAGCAGCAACTGGCCGCTGGTCTTCAGATCATCGGTCTCGCCGTTGTAGGCACCTTCGCCCTTTTTGCGAAACCACTGGTAGCTGCCCTCTTCCATCACCATCGGCGCGCGGACCGACAGGTAGGTGTATTGCGCGGGCAACTCATCCTTGATGCCGAACAGATCCTGCTCGTTACTGCCGTAGCCGTGAAGGAAAATCACCAGGGGCTGATCGCGGGAATCGAGGTTGGCCTGCTCCAGGTACTTGAGCGGCAGGTCGGTTTGCAGCGGGGTTTGAGCGTGGACAGCGGCGGATGCCAGCAGCGTGAGCAGAGCGAGAAACTTCAACATAAGCCTTCCTTCACAGTGCGCAGGATTCGGGGCAAAGCCTAACATTTCTTCCCATCATCTCATGCACTTCTGTGGGAGCTGCCTTGCCAGCGATAGCGCCCTCAAGGACCTCATCGCTGGCAAGCCAGCTCCTACAGATGAATCGGATCAGTCGTTGATCAGCTTACCCACCCGAATCGGCTCACGTCCCGCCACCTTCGCCTGCCAGGTCCCCGGTTGCGTATAGCGCCCGCGATCAATGGCAAACAGCACACCACTGGTCCCCGCCCGCACGGTGGTGACTTTGTCGTTCAGCGGGTCGACCACTTCGAACAGTGCATCGCCCTTCTCCACCCACTCACCGGCCTCACGCAGAAAACTGACCACCCCGTGATGTGGCGCGAACAGGTATTCGGTGCCTTCGAACGGCATGCCTTCACAGCAATCATTCGGCGCCGCCGGCCAGGTGCCATTGATGAAACCCTGCTCGGCGAGAAAGCCCAGAATTGCCTCGCAATTGGCTTGGGCCTGGTCCACACGGGTGTCGCCCATGCTGCCCAGCTCCAGGGTTGTCGCCAGGTTGGCCGGTGGAATCGCCGCGTCGGGAAACGCTCTTGCCAGGCGCAACCACGGCGAGGAACAAGATTCGTCGAAGGAGCTGCCGCCGGAATCTTCACACAGCAACGCCACGCCGGCCTTCAAGCGCGCCGCCAGCGATTGCCACTGCGGCCAGTGCTGCGGTAATGCGTAAATGTGGATGGCCGCATCGAAGTCGCAATGCAGATCGAGGGTGATATCGGCATCACAGGCATGGCGTAACAACAAGCGATGCATCGCTTCCAGTTGCGAAGCCGGAGCCGGCAAGCCATCGAGCACCTGGCCCATGGCCTGGCGGATCAGCGCGATATTGGCCTGCGCGTCGCTGCCCAGGCGATCACCGATCAACGCTGCCACCGGGGCACTGAGTTCGACGAACGCGCGGTTGAAGTTCTTGCCGCTGCCCAATTCGAAGCGGCCCATGTGGCTGCCTTGCAAGTGCTGATCGAGACCGATGGGGTTGGCCACCGGCACCAGTTCGATCACACCCTGCAACTGGCCCTGACTTTCCAGCTCGGACAAACGCTTCTTCAGTTCCCAGGCCGTGCGCATGCCCGGCAGCTCATCGGCGTGCAGGCTGGCCTGGATGTAGACCTTGCGAGTGCCATTGCCATAACGGAACACACTGAGGGTGCGTTCGGTTCCGAGGTGGCTCCAGGGTAGTGGATGGACGATGCGTTGCATGGGGGGGAACTCCTGAAGTTTTGAACGGCGAGATCACCTGTGGGAGCGAGCCTGCTCGCGAAAGCGGTATAACAGGTGACATCATTGCTGAATGTCAAACCGCATTCGCGAGCAGGCTCGCTCCCACAGGGTTCTCTTCTGAAATTGAAAGCATAAAAAAAATGGCAGCCGCGTCAACGGCTGCCATTTTTTAAACGGTTCGATTACTCGCCGTAAACGTCAAACTTGAAGTACTTGTCCTGCACTTGCTTGTACTTGCCGTTGGCACGAATTTCGGTGATGGCCTTGTTGAATTGCTCGGCCAGGACGGTATCGCCCTTACGCACAGCGATACCGGCACCGCCGCCGAAGTATTTCGGATCGTTGTACTCAGGACCCACGAAAGCGAAGCCTTTACCCGCGTCGGTCTTCAGGAAACCGTCGTCGAGGTTGACCGAGTCGGCCAGCAGCGCATCGACGCGACCGGAGACCATGTCCAGGTTGGCTTCCTGCTGGGAGCCGTAACGCACCAGTTGAATACCGGCCGGTACCAGCACTTCGGTGGCGAAGCGGTCATGAGTACTGGCGCGCAGCACACCGACCTTCTTGCCCTTGAGCTCGGTCAGCGGGTCCTTGATGTCGGTGCCTTCCTTCATCACGAAGCGCGCCGGGGTGTGGTAGTACTTGATGGTGAAATCGACGTTCTTCTTGCGGTCGTCGGTGATGGTCATGGACGACAGGATGGCGTCGATTTTCTTGACCTTCAGTGCCGGGATCAGGCCGTCGAATTCCTGCTCGACCCACGTGCACTTCACTTTCATCTGCTCGCACAGCGCGTCGCCGATATCGACGTCGAAACCGGTGAGTTTGCCATCAGGGGTTTTCATCGAGAATGGCGGGTAACCGGCTTCGATACCGATGCGGATCGGCTTGGCGTCTTCGGCCACGGCGGTCAGGGACAACATCGACAGTGCCAGGGCACCGAACATCACTAGCTTCTTCATTTATAACTCCTGTGTGCGGAGGCTTTATAAGCATCTTATATAGACAGCTTCGATAGGCAGCTTTCGGTCGTTCGCTTGTGGCGGGCAAGACCGAAGTGGCCGGCAGTCTAGAGTGGCTTGGGCGGTGGCACAAGATTTCGGCAGCGGTCCGACTGAAGAGTCTTGCTGGCGACGAGCCCTTTTTTACGGCACATTGACCGCCAGACCGCCCATTCAAGAGAAGCGTGATGTCCGAGTTGAATCTGATCCAGCACCACCCCGCCGAGGGCCCGGGCGCCATCGCTGAGTGGGCCACCTCCCGAGGGGTGACACTGAACGTCTTTCGCGCTGACCTCGATCAGTTGCCAGCGGTGAGCTCGGCACCAGCGATTCTGCTGGGCGGCCCCTATGAATCCAACGCCGGACCGGCATGGCTCGAAGCCGAACGCCAATGGCTGGCCGCCAGCCTGAAGCAGGATGCCCCCGTGTTCGCCATCTGCCTGGGAGCGCAGTTGCTGGCCCTGGCCCTGGGTGGCAATGTGCGGCGCATGGAACGCACCGAAACCGGATGGACCACCGTTAACTTCAGCGACGGTCAGTGTTTGAGCGTGCTGGAATGGCACGAAGACGCCATTGACCTGCCGCCGAATGCGCAATTGCTGGCCAGCAGCGAACAGTGTGCGCAACAGATGTACCGCGTCGGGCCGAACCGGATGGGCTTGCAGTTTCATCCAGAGTGGAATGCCGAGTCGGTGGCGCTGCTGAACCGGCATTTTGCCGAGGAGTCGCCGTTGCCTCGGGACCCGCAGGACAGCGCCGCCCATGCCGCCGTTTTTGACTGGTTGCAGGCGACGTTGGATGCGTGGTGGCGCGCGGTTTAAATGGAGGAGCCGGCTTGCTGGCGATGGCTGCGTATCAGACGCTGCATTGTCGACTGGACTGCCGTCTTCGCCAGCAAGCCGGCTCCTGCATGAGTGATTTCAGCATTCGCAACTGACAACGATATTGGCTGGCCTCTGCACCGCAACACTCAACTCAAACCCCTCATCCAGCCACCCGGTCACCCCACCGATCATCTCCTTGACCGGGTAACCCAGCGCCGCCAGTTTCACCGCCGCCTTGTTTGCGCCGTTGCAGTGCGGACCCGCGCAATAGACCACGAACAGGCTGGTTTTCGGGTAGGCCGCCAGACCTTCAGCCGTGAGTAACCGCCCCGGAATATTGATCGCACCCGGTACATGCCCACGCTCGAACGCCAATGGGCCACGCACGTCCACCAGGACGAAATCGATTTCACCGGCCTGCTGGCTGCCGTGAACGTCGGAACAATCGGTTTCGAATGTCAGGCGGTGGCTGAAGTGCATCAGGGCGATGGCCGACGGGGCGGCAGGAATTTCGCGGACCAGGCTGGTCATGGGCAGGACTCCAGGGTGTCATTGGGTGTGAGCAGACTTTATCCGCCTGCCACTTGCCGCTACAGTGGCGCACAAGACACTCACCGGGAATTTTCCGCCAAATGCAGCCTGCCCCTGGATTGGTCGCCATTCTGGCCTACGACGGCCTCTGTACGTTCGAGTTCGGCATCGCCGTGGAAATCTTCGGTCTGGCGCGGCCGGAATTCGATTTTCCCTGGTACGAACATCAAATTGTCGCCGTCGATCAGGGACCGATGCGCGCCATGGGTGGCATCCAGGTATTGGCCGATGGTGGCCTGGAACTGCTCGGGCACGCCCGCACCATCATCATTCCCGGCTGGCGCGACCGCAACGCTGCAGTACCCGAGGCGTTGCTTGCAGCGCTGCGCCAGGCCCATACCCGTGGCGCGCGGTTATTGTCGATCTGCTCGGGGGTGTTCGTATTGGCGGCTACCGGCTTGCTCGATGGTCACGGGGCTACCACTCATTGGCGCTACACCACGGAGCTGGCCGAGCGCTTTCCGGACATTGTGGTGGACCCGGACGTGTTGTATGTCGACTCGGGCCAATTGATCACCTCGGCCGGCAGCGCAGCCGGCATCGATGCCTGCCTGCACCTGGTGGCACGGGATTTCGGCACGCAGGTGGCCAATGCCGTGGCGCGGCGACTGGTGATGTCGCCGCAACGCACCGGTGGCCAGGCGCAATTCATTCCCACGCCGGTCAGTCCTACACCGCGCAGCGATCTTTCCCGCGTCATGCAGTGGGCACGCGAGCGGCTGCATGAACCGCTTGAGGTGCGCGACCTGGCGAGTGAAGCGGCCATGAGTGAACGCACATTCCTGCGGCGCTTCACCGAAGCCAGCGGCCAGTCGCCCAAGACATGGTTGCAACACGAACGCCTGGGCCGCGCCCGTGAACTGCTGGAAAGCACGAATCAAAACACCGAGCAAATTGCCCAGCGTTGTGGCTATCGTTCCGTGGAAAGCTTTCGGGTGGCGTTTCGCAGCGTGGTGGGCGTGCCGCCGTCGGTGTATCGGGAGCGGTTTGGGCGCGGGGTCAAAGTCATTTCCTGAGGTGACCGGTCAGGCCCCATCGCGAGCAGGCTCGCTCCCACATTTGAAATGCATTTCCCTGTGGGAGCGAGCCTGCTCGCGATGACTTCAGCCCAAACAACCTACCTCTCAGGGCTTGCGCAACAGATAGGTATCCATGATCCAGCCATTGGCCAACCGCGCCGCCTTGCGCACCCGCTCGATCTCATCCGCCACATCCTTGAGCTTGCCGCTGATCAGGATTTCATCCGGCGTCCCCAGGTAGGCCCCCCAATAAATCTCGGTATCCTGATCCGCCACCTGATGGTAGGCGTCCTGCGCATCGAGCATCACCACCAGGCTGTCCGCATCGCTCACCTGCCCCGCCGCCAGTCGCCGGCCCGTGGTGATCTCGACCGAGCGGCCAATCTGATTGAGCGGCACCTTGTGCTGCGCCGCCAGCGCCTGGACGCTGGTGATGCCGGGGATCACCTCGAACTCGAACGCACAGGCGCCGCTGGCCAGGATCGACTGCAGGATGCGAAGGGTGCTGTCGTACAACGCCGGGTCGCCCCACACCAGGAAAGCGCCACACTGGTCGTCAGACATTTGCTCGTTGATCAGTTGCTCAAAGGTGCGCTGCTTGGCCAGGTTCAGATCATCGACACTGGACCTGTAGTCCACATCGCCTCGTTCGCGCTCCGGACTTTTGGCCTCGACAAAGCGGTAATCACGATCGGTAATGTAGCGTTCGCAGATATCCCGGCGCAGGTCGATCAGCTTGTCCTTGCTCTGGCCCTTGTCCATGAGGAAAAACACGTCGACCCGATTCAGCGCCTTCACCGCCTGCATCGTGATGTAGTCGGGATTGCCGGCGCCGATGCCGATGACCAGGAGTTTTTTCATCAAAGCGTTCCTTCGGGCTCACCGCCCGGCAAGCGCAGCCGCCAGCACCCGGTGAACCTCAGTTCGATGGCTGACAACGGCTCGACATCAATCAGGTTGAACGCCGAACCTTGCAACACGGTTGTCAGCGCGGCGCGGATGATAAACGGATGAGTCACGGCGACGACATGACCGGGTGTCGCCTGCAGCGTCTTCAGCCACGCCGCCACCCGCTCGACCACCTGCGCCACTGATTCGCCACCATGGGGCGCCGAGTCCGGGTCGGCAATCCAGCGCTCGAGCCCTTCGGGCTCGTTTTTTTGCAGGTCGCTGATGCGTACACCGTTCCAGCGCCCGAAATCGCAGTCCCTGAGTGCCTCGACAATTTCCACGCGATCGCCGAACAGCCCGGCAGTTTGCCGGGTCCGCAGTTCTGGAGCGCACATCAGCCTCGGCGAACCCTTGAATCGGGCACTGCGCGACCCCCTTGCCGATTGCCAATCCATTTCCAATGGCTCATTTGTAGGAAAACGCGCCAATTTTTGTGCGACGGTTCGAGCGTGGCACATCAGGGTCAAACGGGTCGCCTGCACGAAAAGTCTCTCTGTCGATGGCAAGGAAAAACGGCGTCTCGCCGTGCAATATTGCGCAATTGTGCCGTAACCGGGCTAACCGGGTGTGTTTCGTTTCAGCCAATGATACGGGTTCGGTCAGGCATTTCATCGCACAACAACAAACCATCTCCGACATCCCTATAGGCCATGCCCTACAAGACCGATCGACATCTGCGTAGCCTTCTGCCGATGCGGCTCCGCAGCCTGATCGGGTGTTCAGAACGGCGCGAAAATTAACTAGACATAGAGCGCGCCTTAACTAAATACTGCTTTCAACGGATTACCAACACCCCATCCAGCAGGAGCCCGGATGCCCTCATTCAATGACCCGATCGCCGATCCCGGTCTGGACCAGATGCCGTCCGAATACAACGCCATACGCACCTTGATGCCCCCTTTGCGATTGCAGGGTTCGGGCCGGTTGCCACGTGTGGCCCTGTACCCAAACGAGTGACAAAAAAAGAGCGGAGCCTGACAAGGCGACCGCCGTTTCAACGCGTGGAAACCGACAGTGATAGTCAGGCCCGGTACCAGTCACCGGGCCCTTTGATACAGGAGTGCATCCATGCTGGTCTTGCGTCCAGTGCTATTAACCGACCTGCCCCAATTGCAGCGACTTGCCCGCGAAAGCCTGGTGGGTGTCACGTCCCTGCCGGACGACAGCGAACGCCTTCGCGATAGAATTCTCGATTCCTGCACTTCGTTCGAACAAGACGTGCAAAGTGCCGGCCCCGAGAACTACTTCTTCGTGCTGGAAGACCTGGCGACCCGGCGTCTGGTGGGCTGCTCGGAAATCCTTGCCACTGCCGGCTTCAGCGAACCGTTCTACAGCCTGCGCAATCGCGATTTCAATAGTGCCTCCCGGGAGCTGAACATCGAGCACGGCGTACCGGCGCTGTCGCTGTGCCATGACCTCAGCGGCCATACTTTGCTGCGCGGTTTTCATATCGATGCAGCGCTGGAGCGCACAGCGTTCTCGGAACTCTTGTCACGGGCTCGCCTGCTATTCATTGCCGCCCACGCCCGGCGCTTTTCCGACGTAGTGATTACCGAGATCGTCGGCTACAGCAATGATGAAGGCCATTCGCCGTTCTGGGATGCCGTAGGCAAGCACTTCTTCGACCTGCCCTACGTCGAGGCAGAACGGCTTTGCGGCCTGGAAAGCCGGACGTTTCTCGCCGAATTGATGCCGCAGTACCCGATCTACGTACCGATGCTGCCCCAGGCCGCGCAAGACTGCATCGGCCGAATCCATCCCGATGGCCAGGAAGCCTTCGATATCCTGGAGCGCGAGGGGTTCGAAACCAACAGCTATGTCGACCTGTTCGATGGCGGCCCGACGCTGATTGCACGCACCGGTGGCATCCGTTCCATTGCCCGCAGTCACACCGCTTTGGTCCGACCCGGCCCAGTCAACGACGCCCGCGGCCGCTACCTGGTGAGCAATGACTCGTTGGAAAACTATCGCGCCATCGTCGCCGACCTGGACTTCATCGCCGGACAACCCCTGACCCTGGACGCCGATATGTGCGCAGCGCTGAAGATCAGGGAACACAGCCCTGTCCGGCTGATAGCACTGTGAATCCAAGCCGCCCCGGTATCCAACGCCAGCGCCCGAACCGGCGTGAACGAGGAGCTTCAACATGATTGTCCGTCCGGTGCAGGTCACCGACCTGCCCGTTTTGCTCGCACTGGTCCGGCAGGCGGGCCGCGGATTGAGCAGCCTGCCGGCCAACGAGGAGCGCCTGAGCCATCGCCTGCGCTGGGCGAAACGGACATTTGCGCAACAGGTCGAACGCGCCGATGCCGACTACCTGTTCGTGCTTGAAGACGACGAACAGCAAGTGATAGGCGTAAGCGCTCTGACGGGGGCCGTCGGCCTGCGCGAACCCTGGTACAACTACCGGGTCGGGCTGACGGTCAACTCATCAGCGGACCTGGGCATCCGGCGGCACATTCCGACCCTGTTCCTGAACAATGAAATGACGGGACAATCGGAACTCTGCTCATTGTTCCTGCGCCCCGATCAACGCCTGGGCGGTCACGGCCGCCTGCTCTCCCTGGGTCGCCTGTTGTTTGTAGCGGAGTTCCCGCACCTGTTCAGCGACAAACTCATCGCCGAACTGCGCGGCAGTGCCGATGAGCAAGGGTGTTCACCTTTCTGGGACAGCGTGGGCCGCCACTTTTTCAAAATGGACTTCAGCCATGCCGATCACTTGTCGTGGCTGGGCAACAAGTCGTTCATCGCCGAGCTGATGCCACGCCAACCGCTTTACACCTGCCTGCTCACCGAACAGGCCCAGGCCGTAATCGGCAAGCCTCACGCGAACAGCGAGCCGGCGCTGAAAATCCTGTCCGCCGAAGGTTTTGCCCACCAGGGTTACATCGACATTTTCGACGCCGGGCCAGTCATCGAGGCCCCGGTGCCCGACATCCGTACCGTGCGCGACAGTCAATTGCTGGCGCTGACCATCGGCACCCCGGACGACGAGGCACCGATGTGGCTGATCCACAACCGGCGCCTGGAAAACTGCCGCATCACCACCGCCCCGGCGCGAAAGGTGGGCGATAGCCTGATGGTCGACCGTCTCACCGCCAAACGCCTGCAACTGCAACCCGGTGATTCGGTGCGCGGCGTATTGTTACTCAACCAACAAGCGCGAGCCGTGGCGGCGTAATCGCGTTAAAAGGCAGCAATCACGTTAAATTCGTCATCATTCCTAACATGCACCCGTGATAGCCTCTAACACTTTCGGCGTTGACACTTTTGCTCAAGCCCTTCCATTTCCATTGGTGGAACTCATATGTCCAGGCTGTCTCATCAAGATTTGCGCCGCAATTTTCGCCAACTGCTCGCTTCCAACACCTGCTATCACACCGCATCGGTCTTCGACCCGATGTCGGCACGGATCGCCGCCGACCTGGGGTTCGAGGTGGGCATCCTGGGTGGTTCGGTCGCGTCATTGCAGGTGCTGGGCGCCCCTGACTTTGCCTTGATCACCCTCAGCGAGTTCGCCGAGCAGGCTACCCGCATCGGCCGTGTCGCCCAGTTGCCGGTGATAGCCGACGCCGACCATGGCTACGGCAACGCACTGAATGTCATGCGCACTATCGTCGAACTCGAACGGGCCGGCGTGGCGGCCCTGACTATCGAAGACACCTTGCTGCCGGCGCAATTCGGCCGAAAGTCCACCGACCTGATCACGGTCGCCGAAGGTGTGGGCAAAATTCGCGCGGCACTGGAAGCCCGGTGTGATCGGGAAATGGCAATCATTGCCCGTACCCATGCGGGAATTCTGCCGGTCCAGGAAATCATCAGCCGAACCCGGCAATACCAGGCCGCTGGCGCAGACGGCATTTGCATGGTGGGCGTGAAGGACTTCGATCATCTGGAACAGATTGCCGAGCACCTGAGCGTACCGCTGATGCTGGTGACCTACGGCAACCCGGCGCTGCGCGACGACAAACGCCTGGCCGAACTGGGCGTTCGCGTCACTATCGACGGCCACGGTGCCTACTTCGCCGCGATCAAGGCGACCTACGACAGCCTGCGCGAACAGCGTCAGATCTTTACCCAGGCCTCGGACCTGAGCGCGACCGAACTGACACATACCTATACCCAGCCGGAGGAATACATCCGTTGGGCAGAGGAGTTCATGAGCGTCAAGGAGTGATGGGCAGCAGGTATTACATCGGCGCCTGACACTACGCCTTCGCGAGCTGGCTCGCTCCCACAATGGTACGGCGTACACCGATCTACCGTGGGAGCGAGCCTGCTCGCGAAGGTGTCAGTCATTACACCGCTAAACCGTAGCCCTGAACCCCTCCTCCCGCTGTAACGCCCTCGCCTGAATCACATCCAGCACCGCGCAGCCTTCGCGCATGAGCAAATGCACGGCGCGCGTCACCCGCGTCAGATCACAATTGGAAATGTCTTTGAGATTGAGGCTGGACAACGTGTCCGCCAGATCACGAACCACCGTGAAACGGTGCATGGCGCAAGCGGCCATGTCACTGAGTTCTTTGTGGGTGTTGATGAAGAGCACCGGGTGGGTGGCGTCGTAAGTGTCGATGGGGAGGTAACGGGGCATGACTTGGTCGAACATACATGTAACTCCAGGTTGAGCTACCACCACTCGCGGCCAAGCGAAGTTAAGGTGGCAGCCGTGTGCGGGTTGGCCGACCGGTACCTGAAAAACCGGCACACCCGAAGATGTCCCGCGCACAGCCGCCATAAAACCTGCAGCACTGTGACGTTTCAGATACCGACCGGCCAAGGTCGTTCGCGGTATTTTCCGCGAGCCCGAACTATAGGAGTCGATGCCGAAACGCGGCAACAGGGTACGTTGTAGGAAACGTCTTGAAAAGTTGTGCGCCGATTATCGATCATTCCTACGCTCTGGCTCTGGCTCTGGCTTTTGATCTTGATCCACCCGCCCCTTCGGGAGGCTGAGTGGAGGTGTTCATCCGGGGAGTGGCGCGCAGCGCCGTTCGACGCAGTCGAACACGCTGCATGTAGGTGCAGCGAAGCCAACCGGAGGGCAGTGTCCCCGGATGGATACCGGAGCGAAGGAACCCCGAGCCTTGGCGAGGGGCCGGACGCCGGGGCGAGCCTTTTTGGGTACTTTTTTGGCGTTTGAAAAAAGTGCCTCGCCGTAAGGGCGAAACCATAAGCGGCCGTTACCGCAGAAATGGATATGTACTCAGTCAGCAAAAGATAGGTCGGCTGTCAGGCCGCCTTCGCGAGCAGGCTCGCTCCCACAAAGGATTGGGTGCATCCGCAAAAGACAGGTCGGCTGTCAGGCCGCCTTCGCGAGCAGGCTCGCTCCCACAAGGGATTGGGTACATCCGCGAGAGACAGGTCGGCTATCAGGCCGCCTTCGCTGGCAAGCCAGCTCCCACAGGGATCGTGGTACATCCGCGAGAGACAGGTCGGCTGTCAGGCCGCCTTCGCTGGCAAGCCAGCTCCCACAGAGATCGTGGTACATCCGCGAGAGTCAAGTCGGCTGTCAGGCCGCCTTCGCGAGCAGGCTCGCTCCCACAAGGAATGCAGTAACCGTCAGACCGGGTCGAGCAGTTCGCGATGTGATCGACCATCGCCGCAGCAGATAACACGATTACGCCCGGTAGTCTTGGCTTCGTACAGCGCCTGATCGGCATCGTTCAGCCACAGGGTGGCATCGGTGTGACTTGGGTTGAAGGCCGCCAGGCCGATACTCAGGCTGACATTCAGCGCCGGGGTTTGCTCGTAACCCAAGGTGGCGAATCGATCACGCAGGGCTTCCATGACAGCCGCGGCGCTGCTCAGCGGCAGGTCCGGGAGGATCACGCAAAACTCGTCGCCGCCGTAACGGCCGGCGACATCGGTGGCCCGCAGGTTCTGCATGAGCATTTTGCTCAGATGCCGCAACACCATGTCACCGGCGACGTGACCGTAGGTGTCGTTGATGCTTTTGAAATGATCGATGTCGATCAGGGCAATCGCCCCACCCTGCTGCTGGCGCTGGCAGCGCTGGAACTCGACTTCCAGCTGGTCCTTCCAGGCACCGTGATTGAGCAGACCGGTGAGGCTGTCGGTGCGGCTCAGGGCCAGTAATTCACGCTTCTGCCGGCCGAGGGCATGGGCCTGGCGAAAGCAGATCAAACCCAGCGCCAACGGATAAAAACACATCAAGGGCAAGCTGGCGTATAGCTGAAGTTGGCTGGTTTCAGGGATGAAGAACGGGAAGAAAATCAGCCATCCGGCGAGCATGCCGAGAATCTGCGCGACGGTGCCCGCCAGGAGAAAACGCAAACCACCGATGGCCACGTTGTTCATTGCCATCATGGACAGGGTGGTGGCGCTGGGCAGCGGATTGAAGTGCATGGCGACGACCCAGAAACCGCCCATGAAGGCGTCTACCAGCAAATTACGGTGCTCGGCATGGTAAGGCGTCGTGGACCGGCGTGCCCATTGGTAGGCCAGGTGCGGCCAGAGCAAGCCGTTGAACAGCATCAAGCCCCAGAGCCAGGGCGCCGGGTTCAACGGGTACATCGCCACGCTCACGCACAACAAGCCCAAGACCAGACCGAGGGTGCGCGATGTGTAGAGCCTCCTGGCCAACGAAAGTCCTTTTCCTCCCATATTTCCCATTGGGACCTCTGCACCACAGGACGGAACCTGATCTCACGGGGATAACAGGTGT
Organism: Pseudomonas sp. WPR_5_2; assembly: GCF_003634475.1. NCBI lineage: Bacteria > Pseudomonadati > Pseudomonadota > Gammaproteobacteria > Pseudomonadales > Pseudomonadaceae > Pseudomonas > Pseudomonas sp. WPR_5_2. The sequence goes on from NZ_RBLA01000001.1 coordinate 1,479,254, forward strand.
GCTCGAAGTCTATCAGGGTAACGTTAAATAGCCATCACCGGCGGGCAGCGTGAATTCCGCAATATCCGGCTGTCTGGGTATCTGTAGGAGCGAGCTTGCTCGCGAAAAACGCCCTGACAACGCGGTCATTCAGACAGAGCGCGTTATCGTTGACCTCCATCGCGAGCAAGCTCGCTCCTACAAGATCAAAGGCAATGGCCCGCCGTTTGGCTATACATGAAGATAGGGTTGGACCCATAACGACAAACAGGAGGCCCATGCAGACCTTCCAGGTGTTGATCATCGGCAGCGGCTTTGGCGGGCAGTGTGCAGCGGTCAATTTGCTCAAGGCCGGCATCACTGACTTTCGCCTGCTGGAACGGCGGGACTTCTTCGGTGGCACCTGGTGCCAGAACACCTATCCCGGCGCGGCGGTCGACGTGCCCTCGCCGCTCTACTCACTGTCCTTCGCCCCTTACCGCTGGACACAGATGTTCGCCGAACAGGCCGAACTGCATCGCTACACCCGATATGTGGTGGAACGCTTCGGCCTGCGCGACCGGGTGGAACTGCAAGCCAATGTCGAATGCGTGGAATGGGACAATGCCGCCAAACGCTGGGCAGTGCACACCACCAAAGGCACGTTTCACGCCCAGTTCCTGATCAATGCCACCGGGCCCCTGAGTCAACCGGTGGTGCCGCACTTCAAGGGACAGGAACGCTTTCAAGGCAAGAGCTTTCACACCAATGACTGGGACCATTCCTACGATTACCGGCAAAAGCGCGTGGCCATCGTCGGCAGTGGCGCCAGTGCAGCGCAGGTCATTCCGGCGATTGCACCGCATGTCGGGCACCTGCATGTGTTCCAGCGCACGCCACATTGGGTGTTGCCCCGGCCGGACCGCAGCTTTGGCCGCTTCCAGCGTTGGCTGCTCGGGCTCAAGCCAGCCTACAAGCTGCTGCGCTGGATGATCTACTGGCAATTCGAAACCCGGGTGATTGCCTTCAAATACTCGAAACCGGCGGTGCGCATGGTCCAGCTTCAAGCCCTGCGCTTCATCAAGCGCCAGGTACCGGACGCCGAATTGCGGCGAAAACTGACGCCGGACTACACCATCGGCTGCAAACGGATCATTTTGTCGAGCACGCTGTACCCGGCACTGGCGCGCCATAACGTCACGCTGCACAGCCGCGAACAGGGTATCGCCGAGATCGACGAAACCGGCATCGTCATGCAGGACGGCCAGCACATCGACCTCGACCTGATCGTCTGGTCCACCGGATACGACGCAACCGACGGAGTGATTTCCTACCCCGTCACCGGCAAAAACGGCACGCAACTGCGAAACGTCTGGGCCGAGTATCCCCGAGCCTACCTCGGCACCAGCCTGCCGGACTTTCCCAACCTGTTTATCGTCACCGGCCCGAACACCGGCATTGGCCACACGTCGGCGCTGTTCATCATCGAATCGCAGATGAACTACATCCTCGACTGCATTCGCACGTTAAAAGCACAAGGTTTGCGCAGCATCGAAGTACGCCCCGAGGCAGAACGTACCTACACTGAAATGATCCATAGAGAAATGGAGCGCACGGTGTGGAAGTCCGGAGGCTGCCACAGTTGGTATCAAAGCAAGAGCGGTCATGTGATTGCCATATTTCCGGGGTTCAGTTTCAGCTTTCACCGCATGACCCGAGCCCTGAAACCCGCCGATCACATATTGTCCTGATCCTTCAGAAGGAAGACGCCTGATGCTTTTACTGGTTGTCGCTATCGCGGTTTTCGCGGCCTGGAGCTGGTTGAGCTACCCGGCCATCGGGTATTGGCTGTACGACTTGAGCGTGGCCGCCGAGGCCAGGTTGTACAAGTTGCACAAGATTGTCGTGCCCATCACCGAAATGACCGTCTCGACCTGGCAAGGCGGGCCTTACGAGGCCTCCAGCAATGTGTTGATGCTTCACGGCTACAGCGCGGATAAAAATATCTGGCTGCGTTTTGCCCGGTACTTTGTCGGCAACTACCGGGTGATCATCCCCGACATCGCCGGCCATGGCGAAACCGGCTTCAAGGCCGGTGGCGGCTATGACATCCCGTTGCAGGCCAAGCGCATGATCCAGTTGCTGGATGTCTGCGGGGTCGAGAAGGTCCATGTGATCGGCAATTCGATGGGCGGCTACATCGCGGCCTGGCTGGCGGCCAATTACCCGGAACGGATTGTCTCGGTCGCCCTGTTTGACCCGGCGGGCGTCGCCTCGCCCGAGCCCAGTGATCTGGAACACCATTTGTTCCGCGGTCACAACCCGTTCCTGATCAACTCGCGGGAAGAGTTCAAATACTTTTATGCCATGACCATGGCCGATCCCCCGTGGGTGCCACGGGTGGTACTGGACGCCATCGCCCATCGCTATGAACAGTCGCGCGACGAACTGGAAGAAATCTTCCGCGATTTTCGCGCCAGCCCGCCGATGGAACCAAAACTGCCGGCAATCAAGGCCCCGGCGCTGTTGTTGTGGGGGCGCAAGGATCGCTTGATCGATGTCAGCAGCGTCGCCATCTGGAGCAAAGGCATTGCCGATTTGCGAGTGGAAATCTGGGAAGGCATCGGCCACATGCCAATGGTCGAGGCGCCCGCCGGTTCGGCACGCCTGTATCGGGAGTTTTTGGCATCGCTGCGTTCGGAGAGCCCCCAGGATCAACGACTGCACTGAAGATGCAGTCCTTTGCAGAATGAAGTTCGTCAGAAACTTCGTTTGTCGGCGCCGCTGAAGGCTGCGATCTTTTCTCCCATCCTTCACGTCACCGCGCCAGGAACCCTGTTCATGAATCACCCGAGCTTCGTCAGCCCCGACCTGATCCGCCAACGCTTCTCCAAAGCGATGTCCGACATGTACCGCGAAGAAGTGCCACTGTACGGCGCGTTGATGGAGCTGGTGGAACAGACCAACCGTCATGTGCTCGACAGCGATCCGCAAGTAGCCCGACAGTTGAACAGCACCGGCGAAATCGAGCGCCTGGACCTTGAACGCCATGGCGCCATCCGCGTCGGCACCGCGGCTGAACTGGCGACCCTCGCCCGCCTGTTCGCGGTGATGGGCATGCAGCCGGTGGGTTATTACGACCTGACCCCGGCCGGGGTACCGGTGCATTCCACGGCGTTTCGCGCAGTGCATGAAGCGTCGTTGCAGGTCAGCCCGTTCCGCGTGTTCACCTCACTGTTGCGCCTGGAACTGATCGAAGACCTGGAACTGCGGGCGTTTGCCCAGTCGGTGCTGGACAAGCGGTCGATCTTCACCCCTGCCGCGCTGAAACTCATTGACCACGCCGAAACCCAGGGCGGTCTCACCGACCAGGAGGCCGGGGAATTCGTCGAACAGGCGCTGGAAACCTTCCGCTGGCACCACAGCGCCACGGTCACCGCCGAACAATACCGGACGCTCAGCGCACAGCATCGGCTGATTGCCGATGTCGTGGCGTTCAAAGGCCCGCACATCAACCACCTGACACCCCGCACCCTGGACATCGACATCGTCCAGGCACAGATGCCGGTTCATGGCATCACCCCCAAGGCGGTGATCGAAGGCCCACCCCGCCGCCAGTGCCCGATCCTGCTGCGCCAGACCAGCTTCAAGGCACTCGACGAGCCGGTCGCTTTCACCGACCAGACCGAGTCCCGCGGCAGCCACAGTGCCCGCTTCGGCGAGATCGAACAACGCGGCGCCGCCCTCACCCCCAAAGGCCGGGCGTTGTATGACCGCTTGCTCAATGCCGCCCGGGACGAACTCAAGGACTTCCCCAACGAAGCCAACGCCGCGCGCTACAACGCGTTGATGGTGCAGCACTTCAGCGAATTTCCCGACACATACGAGGGCATGCGCCAACAGGAACTGGCGTACTTTCGCTACTTCGTGACGGAAAAAGGCCTGGCGGCGGCCGAGCTGAAAACCTTGCCCCTGGAAGCGCTGGTCAGCAGCGGCTATCTGCGGGTTGAACCCTTGGTGTACGAAGACTTCCTGCCGGTCAGCGCGGCGGGAATCTTCCAGTCAAACCTGGGGGACGCCGCGCAAACCCGCTATGGCGTGCATTCCAACCAGCAAGCCTTCGAAAAGGCGCTGGGACGGCCGACCATTGATGAATTGGGGCTGTATGCAGAAACCCAGCGGCGGTCGATCGAGCAGTGTTTTGCCGCACTGACGGACTAACGCGGACCTGTGGGAGCACGGCTTGCCGGCGATGGCGACCTCACGTACGCCATCGCCGACAAGCCGTGCTCCCACAGGGTTTGTGATTACTTCAACTTCGCCAACAAGGCTTCCGCCGCCGCCTGCGACGACGCCGGATTCTGCCCGGTCAACAACAGGCCATCGGTGAGCACGTAGCTCGCCCAATCAGGCCCTTTGGAAAAAATCCCGCCCTTGGCCTTGAGCTCGTCCTCCACCAGAAACGGCACGACATTGGTCAGCTGCACCGCTTCTTCTTCGCTGTTGGTGAATCCGGTGACCTTCTTGCCCTTGACCAACGGCTGGCCATTCACGTCCTTGGCATGACGCAATACTCCGGGGGCATGGCAAACGGTCGCAACCGGTTTACCGGCGTTGTAGAACGATTCGATCAGGGCGATCGAATGCTTGTCTTCGGCGAGGTCCCAGAGCGGGCCATGCCCACCGGGATAGAAGACCGCATCGTAATCACCGGCCTTCACGGAACTGAGCAGGACGGTCGAGGCCAACGCGGACTGGGCAGCAGGATCCTTGCGAAAACGCTCGGTAGCCTCGGTTTGAAAATCGGGCTCGTCGCTTTTCGGGTCCAGCGGTGGCTGGCCGCCCTTGGGCGAAGCCAGGGTCAACTGCACGCCGGCATCCTTGAAGGCGTAATACGGTGCCGCGAATTCCTCCAGCCAGAAGCCGGTTTTCTTGCCGGTGTTACCCAATTGATCGTGGGACGTTAAAACCATCAGGATTTTCATGTCGTCTTCACTCCATCTCAGGGGTTAGCGGGGGTGGCCTATTGCCGTGATGCGCAAGAAGCTGCGCGTTGATCCTGGCGTAAGACCCTGGTGCGAGGTTGATCGTTCGGTCGCAAAGGCCTTTCACCAGGTGCGCAAGCCGATGCCACGTGCTGCGCAACTTTGCGCGCGAATATCGGGTGATCCTGGGGTAGCACCTTGCCGGGAAATGCTCGACCCGTTGATTTGTGGGGCTTCGTAGCTTGTGGCACGGACCTTGTTAACCGTCAGGCCCCCGCCAGGCACAACTGCCTTTCGGGAGTCTCACTTAACTCTAGCAAGGAGAGCATCCATGGCTACCCCCGCGTACATGTCCGTCACCGGCGAGAAACAAGGTCTGATCACAGCCGGCGCGTATACAGCCGACTCCGTCGGAAATACCTATCAGGAGGGTCACGAAGACGAGGTAATGGTTCAGGGCTTTAGCCATGAAGTCACCATCCCGCGTGATCCGCAGTCTGGCCAGCCAACCGGGCAACGCATCCATAAAGCAGTGGTAATCACCAAAGTATTCGACAAGGCCTCACCACTGCTGCTGGCGGCACTGACTTCCGGCGAACGCATGAAGACTGTCGAAATCAAGTGGTATCGCGGCTCGGCTCATGGCACTCAAGAGCACTACTACACCACCAAACTTGAAGACGCGATCATCGTTGACATCAAGGACTATATGCACAACTGCCAGGACCCGGCGAACTCACACTTCACCCACTTGCAAGATGTACATTTCACTTATCGCAAAATTACCTGGACTCACGAAGTGGCCGGAACTTCGGGCTCCGATGATTGGCGCACCCCGATCGCGGGCTAATTTTTTTCGACATTTTATATCGGCCAGCATTGCTGGCCGATTGTATTTTTTAAGGTAAAAAAGGCGGGATCCATCATTTGAAAAGTGTTCGCCCAGTGCAGTGGCCTCGGCAATCCATGCACTGGTAAAGAGCCGTAACACTGGGCGAACGAGGTGTATTTTAATTGAAGTCAATGAATATGTCCGCGTCTGAAAACATGAAATTTGCGGATACATTTTTATAACATGTTAGCTTGAATATTATTCTTGCAGACCGATAGAACTCACCAGTTCGTCCATAAAAAAGTGATTATTCCTATACAAGAAGCTGTACAGGAACAATCAACAACAGTGCTGGCACTCAACTTCCGCGTTTGCTGGTCACGGTCAGTATGTCGGTGTAGGTCACATAAACGCTCTGTCCAACTTTCAGTTCCTTCAACTTGGCCTGAACTTCCGGACGTTCTACATCCACGGTTTTGGACTGTCCTTTCGGGTTCTCAAAGGTCACCCGATTGTTCTTCACATCAATGCCGGTGATTTTCAGCTGCACCTTCACCTGGCGATAGGCTTCCCCCCCTGGGTTGGCACTGCCCGGGGCGGCACGAACTTCGCCAGTGCGCTCAGTGCTGCCTGGCAAGCCCTTGTCGACATCGGTATCGAGGTAGGCCGCCACGGCGCGGGTGACTTTGATATCGACCTGATCGCCGGGTTTCAGTTTGTCGAGGTTTTTGGCCTTTTCGGTCAATTGCACAGTGGCCTGACGACCTTCCGGCCCCTCAAGGACGACTTGATGGTTGGCCGCATCCACCGAAACGACTTTGGTGGAGATCTGATCGGCTTCCACGACAGCGGACAGCGGAATATCGGCGGCAACGACGCTGAAGCTGGCCGCAGACAGCAAGGTAGCGAGGGTAATGGCTTTGGTCAGTGCGTGACGTTTCATAGGCTGAACGTTCCCTGTGATTGATGGCAACGAACGGCGCTCAATTGCGATCAAGCGCCGACCGTGCCGATGAGCATAGACGCTGATCAGGAACGCTTCGCAGTTTCTTGTGCCGTCGATTCTCCGCTGGCCGTGCCGTTGCCGCTTTCTTTGCGCCGGGTCGGGTCGGTGGGGCGCAAGGCGTCATTGTCACGCTCAACCTCTCCGGGTGGCCGTGGCTCGTCGGGGTGTTTCGTATCTGGCGTGGGTTTCATGGCTGCGTTCCTCAGCTTTCGGGATCGTCGACTTCCCGGGCCACGTTGATGGCCGGTGAATCCATATGGGATTGCTCCGCCCTGGCCTTCAGGTCCTGCCATTGTTCAAGGTCAATGGCGCCCTGCCCCAACAGGTCATCGGCCAGATCCAGTAGCTGCTGGTAATGAGCGTCGGGGGACTGTTGCCAGTAAGCCTCGTCTTCGAACAGGCGCTGCCACGCATCGAGGTCGGGCGGTGTGAGGTCTTCGCGCATGGCAGGCTCCGGTCAAAGGGCTTCTGGATTTTTGAGGCCGGCGCGCTGTCGAGAGTTCCGACTCAATAACCGGTCATTTCCAGATACCCCTGCCCGCCATGGCTGCCGCTCAACTGCACCGGGCCTTCCCAATAGGGAATGCGCAAATCCATCCAGGCCTTGGGATTGAGCGCGCTGATGACGATGTCCAGGTGCTTGCCGGGAATCAGGATCGACCAGCGTACGGGCATCGAGCGCCCGGCAACGCGGGTGGTGTCTTGCGGGATGAGGCGGATGTCGGCGCCGTGCAGTAACTGGGTCTGGCCTTGGGCGTCGATCCACGTACCGGTGAGGTAAGGTTCACCGTCCTTTTGCCGCATTCGATAGAGCATCACCTGCTCGCCGCTGTCCAGGTGCAGGGAAAACCAGTCCCAACCGGTCTGGCTGGCGGTCAATGGTTGGCTGCTCCATTCGCGGTCGAGCCATGCGGGTCCACTGACCTGATACGGCTTGCCGTCGATCTCCAGCAGGCCGCTGGCCCGGAAAAACGGCTGGCTGTAGTAATACGACGCCTGGCCTTGTTCGGATTTCTGACTGAAGCCCTTGTCCCCTTGCAGCACCAACGGCCGATTCGACGTCAGCCGCAGTTGATAACTGAACGCCTTGTCGCGGGCAGTCAGTTGCACGTCGGCCAGCGGGTCGGCGTCACTCGACTGACTGCTCAAACGCCAGTCGTCGATCCATGCATTGAACGGCGCCAGGCTGACACCGGCCTGGCCGACGCCACCACGGGCGTAGCGTTCGGCAGCGTGATGCACCGTCGCCGACGTCACCGCCGCGTGACCGAGCCAAACCACCTGATTTTCCCAACCGGCCACTTCAGGGGTGGCTTTCAAGGCACTGCGAAACAGCGTCCACTGCGCACCGAATTCATGGCCCTGTTCGTCCTTGAGGTTGGCGGTGACGTACCACCATTCGATGCGAAACCCGTCGTGGGGGCCGTGATCTGCCGGAAAACCGAACACCCGACCGGGCACCACCGGCGTGAACGCAGACGCTTGATTGCCCATCCCCGCAAAGCCTTTTTCCACGGGCACCGATTGATCGCAGCCACTCAATAGCAAGGTCAGCAGCACGCCGGCGAACTTAATCCTCATGGGCAAACGTCCTCAATAAGTCCGCCGGCTGCGTGCGATACAACGCGTACAACGGCCACGCCGAGGCCAGCAACGTCGCCACCAGCGCCAATCCCATCAACTGCAGCAATTGCAGCGGAAATACCCGCAAGGGTAGGCGCCAACCGAAGGCCTGCACATTGATCACCGTGTCCAGGCACCACGCCAACGCTATGCCCAGCGGCAATGCCAGCACCAGCGTCAACAGCGCCAGCAACCAGGTTTGCCCGAGGTTGAGCAGCATCAGTTGCCGGCGCGTCACGCCCATCGCCCACAGCGGCGCCAGTTGCCCGAGACGGCTCTGGCTTTGGGTCAGCAGGCTGATGAACAGCGCCACCCCGGCCACGCAGAGGGTCAGGCTGTTGAGTGCGGCGGTGGCGGCAAAGGTGCGTTCGAACACTTGCGTGGACCACCCCTTGAGTCGGGCCTGATCGACGATGCGGCTGTCCTCCAGGGCGAAACGCTCTTGCAGTGCCTTCACGAACGAGGGAATCGAAGCCGGTTCGATGCGCAGGTTGAAGCGACTCGGCGTCAATTGCGGCCAGCCGCGCAGCAAATGGTTGACGTTGACCAGCACGTGCCCCTTCGGATTGCCGTAATCGGCATAGATCCCGACGATGCGCGGCGACCATGGGCCATTGGGCGTGGGAATCGTCAGGTGATCGCCCAATCGTACTTTCAGGCGCCGGGCCAGTTGTTCGCTGAGCATCAATGCATCGTCCGTGGCCAGGCGCTCCCAGGGCGTGTCGCCCAGCGCTTCCAGCAGCGGCCAGTGCTGGCGATAGGTCGGATGATCGATGACGCCGAAGACGTCCGTGGGCCACCCTTGCAGCTGGATCGACACCTGCCAGCTGGGCAGCACCGCCGTGATTGGCGGTTGTTGCTTGAGCCAGGTGAGCAGCTCCCGGGCCTGCGCGGGGTTTTGCGGATTGAGGTAAAGCTCGGCGGTCAGCCGTTGTTCGAGCCAATGGCTGAAGGTCTGGCGAAAACCGGCGGTCATGCTGCCGGCGCCGATGTTGGCTGCGAGTGCCAACAGCAGCGCCATCAACGCCAGGCTCAGGGCGGGCAGTTGCTGGCGGCAATCGGCGACAAACCATTGGCCGAGCACCGAACGGCTGCGAGGGAGCAGCCCGTTGAGCACGGTGTTGAGTACCACCGGCAGCGCCAGTGCCGCGCCCAGTAACAGCGTGGCCATCAATACGAAACCGCTGGCCAGGCTGTCTCCGCCAAGCAAGGCCAGCAACGCGATTGCCAAGGCCAGCGCCGCCACCCCACCCTGACGGCGCAACCAGCGTGCGTGGGCCTGATGCCAGGCTTGGGGGTCGGCCAGGGCCAGCAGCGGCAAGCGCGCCGCCCGCCACAAACTGTTGGCGCCGGCGAACAAGGCGCCCAGCAGGCTCAGGCCGATGCCGCTGAACCACCACAGCGGGCTCAGGCTCAATTGCCCCGCCACTTCGGCACCATACAAACCACGCAGGCTGGCGGCGACATCCGGCAGCAGCACGCTGGCCAACAGGTAGCCACTCACCACACCGGCCACGCCACCGATCAAGGCCAACACACCCAATTCGACAGCGAGGCAGGCGATCAGCATCCGCGCGCTCACCCCACAGGCGCGCAGTGTTCGGAGCAAGCCTCGACGCTGTTCCAGTGCCAGTCCGATGGCCGCATGCACAATGAACAGGCCAACCACGAACGATAGAAATCCCAAGGCATCGAGATTCAGATGAAAGCTCTCGGTCAGGCGTGCCAGATTGTTTTCTTCGCCACTGCTCTTGAACTGCAATTGCCCCTTGAACGGCTCGGGCAGCGTCGCGGTGAAACCCTTGGGCAGCAGCAGGCGCGATACCTGATCCGGTAAACCGAGAATCCGCTGGGCAAACCCGATGTCCACCAGCAACACACCCGGTGCCATGTCCGCCTGTACATGCAACGGCGGCAATGCCTGTCCGTTCACCGCCAGCGGACGATCGCCCTCCGTCAGCCCCAAGGCTTGCAAGGTCTGCGGCGAAATCCAGGTGCTGCCCGGCGGGGTGAAAAACGCGACCACCTGCTCCATGGCCAATGCCTGTCCGGCCACGGAGCCGCCCGCCGGCAGCGACACCGGCTCGATGCCCATCAGTTGCAGACGCTGATCCTCATGGCCCTCGAGCGTCAGTCGTCCCTGCACCACCGGTGACACCGGCCAACCGGCACGGCGCAGGTCAACGAACCATTGCTGCGGGAAGGTTGCGCCAGTGGGCGTGCCGAGGCTGGCCTGGGGTTCGCCGCCAATCAATTGACTGGCCCGGGCATAGCTGTCCCGCGCCTGACTGTTCAGCGCCTGCACGCCGGTCAGCAGACTGGTGGCCAGCCACAAGCCGGTCAGCACGCTGAAGAACTGCACCGGGTGTTGCCGCCAGTGACTGAGCAGCGCCCGCAGGGTTTCGCGAAAAATGCGCACTTCAGCGCCCGTCCACACCGGCCAGGCGACCACCGTGCAACACCACTTTTTCCGCCAGCCGCGCCGCGACGCTGGGGCTATGAGTCACCATCAACAGGGTCGTGGGGCTGTCATCGAGCAGTTCCAGCAACAGTTTCAGCACCTCTGCGCTGGTGGCTTCATCGAGACTGCCGGTGGGTTCGTCGGCCAGCAGCAGTTTCGGTTGCGAGGCCAGGGCCCGACCCAGCGCCACCCGTTGCTGCTGGCCACCGGAGAGTTGCTCCGGGTAACGTCGCAGCAGATCGGCCAATCCCAGGCGTTGCACCAAATGCGCCTGCCAGCGCGGATCATGACGCCCGGCAAGCCGCGCCTGAAACGCCAGGTTGTCCTCCACCCGCAAGCTGCCGATCAGGTTGAACTGCTGGAACACCAGGCCGATTTCCGTGCGCCGCCAGTTCGCCAACTGCCCTTCGTTCATGCGCTCCAGCCGTTGTTCACCGCTGCGGATGCTGCCACGATCCACCTTGTCCAGCCCGGCGATCAGGTGCAGCAAAGTGCTTTTGCCACTGCCCGACTCCCCCATCAGCGCCAGGCTGCTGCCGGGCTTGAGGCTCAGGTCGACGCCTTGCAGCACCGGCAACGGGCCTTGTGGGGTAGCGTAGCTTTTGAAGACGCCCTGGACTTCAAGCATGGAGGGGGGCTCATTGAAAACCGTGAGCCTAGGATAGCGGACGCAAATGCGACCGCGTTATCGTTCTTCGCGAGCAGGCTCGCTCCCACATTTGTCCTGAGTATTCAGTTCCAATGTGGGAGCTAGCCGGCTCGCGAAGAGGCCCGATCAGACGACCAGAATCTCACTGCCCCACTGCCACACTGGCAGGCGCCTGCGACGGCGTGACAATGCTCTTCAAATCAATATGCTTCCACTCAGGCTTGGCCCCGAGCCGCGCATTGAACCGATAGTTGAACGTGAAATCATCGGCCGTCGGCACGCTCAGCGGTTTGCCATACACCGCCTCCACCCCCGCCAGGTCGTACCCCATCAACTGCAACAGGGTGGGGAAGATGTTGTAGTGGCTGGAACGATCCTTGTTGCCGGCCAGTGCAGCCTGCCAGTCCAGGGTCCTCAATCCGCTGCCCTGAATCACCACCAGCGGTACCAATCCCTCCTCTTCCACCGGGTCACCACCGCAATGGGTGTTCAATCCGGGATTGCCCCGTTCATGCAGGTCCTGGCCGTGGTCCGAGGTGTAGATCAGCAAGGCGTTGCTCAGATTTGCCTGGGCAAAGATCCGTGAAAAAAATTCCCCGACGTTCCACAACAGCGTGTTCTTGTAAGCATTGCGGTACAGCACCCAATCGTCCGGCTGCCCATTGAAACCCTTACGCTCGCCCGTGTCCGAGACTTCGACGAACTGCCCCCGAGGCAGCGTCGGACGATAGGCCATGAACCCGTCCGGGTATTTGTCATGCACCGGAAAGTGCGCCCCGACCTTGTTGATCACCACCAACTGCGGTTTGTCGTCATTGAGCAGTTCGATCAACTTGGCCGCCGCCGCCATATCGCGGTCGCGCACGCTGGTCTGGTCGAATTGCACGAACTCATCGATGTCCTTTTTCTCGGTCGCACTCATCAGGTTCTGCAAATTGCCGCCGGTGCGCTGCGCATCGATGTAGACCGTGCCCAGACCGGCCTTTTTCGCGTACTGCCAGATCGACGGCAGTGTGCTGTTGATTCGCACATAGTCGGCGCGGGTGCCGCCGTAACGCAGGGTGACGTTGGTATCGACGCTGCAATTGGCGATGGAGGCGGCGTAGCCATAATTGAAGATTTCAACGCCCTGGTGCGGTTCCTTGAGCGTGCTGTGCACGCCGAACGGAGCGTTGATGTCCAGGTAATTGCCGGAAATGCTCTCGTCGATGATCAACACAATGTCGTGACCCACCGGTTGCTCGACGCGCGCCAGGCTCACAGGCTCGCGGGGCCCGACGGTGTTGTGCAGAGACTCGTAGGCGAACAGGTTCAGGTAAGCCAGTGGCGTATACATGAATGGCAAACCCCGCGCGCCCTCCCCGGCACGCACGAACAATACCGCACTGAGCAACAACACCCCCAACAGCGGCGCCGCCACCAACCACGCGCCCGGCACCGGCATCCGCCGACGCGGCTTGAGCCCGATGCCGATCAACAGCAGCAAGCCACCGAGCACGCCGCTGATGATTGCACCACGGTATTGGTACAGCGCTTCTTCGATGAAGCCGCCGGAATACACCAGCGAGACAAAACTGCTGTAGGTCAGGTAGTCGGCGGTGACCCGCGAATACACATCAAAGAATACCGCCGAGCAAAACATCGCCAAAGCGAATAGATGACGAATCAGGGTCTGTCGAATGTACGCCGTCATGAACAAGGCAACTGTCAAAACGACGAACATGCCGGCAAACAGCACCAGTGGAAAACTGAATCCGATCGCACTGATACGACCAAAGTAATAGTCGTAATGGGTAATCAAATAGACAGCTATCAGAATTTCTTTGAGGTATTGATTCATTGTTTTGACGCCAGTTATCCACCACGGCGGCCAAAAGGTTGCCGGCCGTTTTTTGACACTAGCACCGGGCCATCGAAGCGCAAGAAACGTCAAAAATCAGCGGAAAGCGTCAAAAAAAAATCGTCTCAATTCTGACACACTAAAGGGCCTACAGCCCTTGTATTTCAAGCCTTAAGACCGTTTATCGCTTTCTTGAAAATCTAAACGTTCCCCAAAAATTGGGGTAAAGCCAGCAGGGCCGAGCCTTTGATGGCAAATGGCCCCCCAGAAGTGGGGGTGTCTTAGCTCTCTTACATGTCAGTTTGCTGACACGGTTTGCCAAGGCTGGGCTATACCCCTTTTGACAGTCCCATTTTTGATCTCTCCACCGTATTACGAGGCACGCCAATATGGACGTGAGCGTATTGGGTACGGGCTACCTTGGCCTGATACAAGCAGCGGCACTGACCGATGTCGGACATCGCGTCTTATGTGTCGACATCGCCCCGAACAAGATCAAGCAGTTAAACGTCGTGTCCGAGGCGCCGCGCCCATGAAGATACTCGTAACCGGAGCCGCCGGATTCATAGGTGCCCATTGCGTGCTGCGGCTGTTGCGCGATGGGCACCAGGTGGTCGGGCTGGATAACTTCAACGACTACTACGACCCGCAACTGAAGCACGATCGCGTGCGTTGGGTGCAGGAGCAGGTCGGCCATTTCCAGCTCGCAACGATTGACCTGGCCGATGCCTCGGCCATCGACACCCTGTTTGCCCAGGAAAAACCCGAGGTGGTGATCAACCTCGCGGCCCAGGCCGGCGTGCGTTACTCCCTAAAGAATCCCCGTGCCTACCTCGACAGCAATCTGAGCGGTTTTCTCAACGTCCTCGAAAGCTGCCGCCACCACCCGGTCAAGCATCTGATCTTCGCCTCCTCCAGCTCGGTCTACGGCGCCAACCAGCACACGCCCTACTCGGTGCAGGACGGCGTCAATCACCCGCTATCGCTGTACGCCGCGACCAAGAAAGCCAATGAACTGATGGCCCACAGCTACAGCCACCTGTTCGGCATCCCCTGCACCGGGCTGCGTTTTTTCACCGTGTACGGGCCCTGGGGTCGGCCGGACATGTCGCCAATCCAGTTCGCCCGGGCAATCAGCGAAGGCACGCCACTGAAGTTGTTCAACTACGGCGAGCACCAGCGCGACTTCACCTACATCGACGACATCATCGAAAGCATCGCCCGGCTGATCGAGCGGCCACCACAAGCCAATGCCCAATGGGACCGTGAACAACCGGACCCGGCCAGCAGCATGGCGCCATGGCGGATCTACAACATCGGTGGCCAGCACCCGGTGGAGCTCAAGGACTATTTGGCGCTGCTGGAAAAACACCTGGGGCAAAAAGCCCTGGTCGAGTTGCTGCCCCTGCAACCCGGCGACGTACTCAACACCTGCGCCGATGCCAGCGATCTGGCCCGCGCCACCGGTTTCCAGCCCCGTATCGAGCTGGATGAGGGACTCGGCCGTTTCATCGCCTGGTTCCGCGACTACTACCCACTGCCCATCGCCCACGCGCCGCTCGCGGCTGAACTACAGCGGAGGACTGCTCAATGACTGGACATGAAAAAGGTGTGCCGATCGAAATGCTGCGCCGTGACAAGCGCCTGGACCCCGAACACCGAATGCGCCTCGATGCGGCGATCCACATGCAGGGTCGCGGCTGGGTGACGGGCCGTGACGGGGGGCGGCCCTGGACGCTGTCGCGCACCAACCGCGTACTCGCCTGCCTTGGAGCACTGGTGATCCTGGTGCTGATTTCCCCGGTGCTGCTGGGCCTGGCACTGGCGATCAAGTTCACCAGCCCGGGGCCGGTGATGTTCGTGCAGAAACGCACCGGCTACCGTGGCCGCATGTTCGGCATGTACAAGTTCCGCACCATGGTGGCCAACGCCGAGGAACTCAAGGAATCGCTGCGTCACCTGAACAAGCACGGGGCCGACGCCATCGATTTCAAGATCGACAAGGATCCGCGCATCACCGGCATCGGCGGCTTCCTGCGCCGCACCAGCCTCGACGAGTTGCCGAACCTGATCAATGTCGTGACCGGCGACATGCGCCTGGTCGGTCCCAGGCCGACTTCGTTCAACGCCTATCGCTACAAGGACAATCACCTCGCACGCCTGAGCATCTACCCCGGCATGACCGGCCTCTGGCAGATCTCCGGACGCAGCAATATCGACTTCGACCAGCGCGTTGAGTTGGACCTCAGCTACATCGCCGAGCAGAGCCTGCTGCTTGATTTGAAGATCCTGTTGAAAACCCCTTTCAAAGTATTCAGCGGCCACGGAGCAAGCTAATGGACGGTTCAACTGCAAAGAGTCTCAGCATCGCCAACCCCAGCGAGACCAACCTGGCCTCCACCGTGCTCGACCAGGATCTGCGCATCCTGTTTCTGACCGCCGCGAACCCCGGCGCGGGCACCACCACCAGCACCCTGGTGCTGGCCAGTCAGCTGGCGCAAATGAGCAGCGGCCAGGTGTTGCTGGTGGACGCCAGCCAGTCGTCGAGCAACCTCACACAACAGCTTGGCTTGTCCAAGGAGCGCGGTTTGCGCGACCTGTTGTTCAACACGCAGAGCCCGCCCCTGTTGCAGGACTGCGTGGTGGACGTGTCGAGCCTGCCCTTTCACATCCTGCCCAACGGCCGGCACGCCCGGGGCAACGAGCACCTCACGCCAGAACGCCTGGGGCCGCTGCTCCATGAACTCGGCAGTCGCTATCGCTTCGTGGTGATTGACGGCGACGCGGTGTATTCAGCCGCCGACACGCTGGTCATCAGCACCCAGGTGGACGGCGTGATCATGGTCGTGCGCGCCGAAGACACCCGCTGGGAAGTGGCCCAGGCCGCGGTGCAGCGCCTGACCCAGGCCGGGGCGAAACTGGTCGGCAGCGTGTTCAACCGACGCAAGTACTACATGCCCAAGTGGCTCTACAAGAACCTGTAAGCAACCGCAAAAAGGATGACGCCATGAACGCCAAGATGCTTGTCCTGCTGTTGCTGCCGCTTGCAGGTTGCTCCAGCACTTCGGAAACCCAGAACATGCCGGTGAATATCCTCACCGCCACCCCGGCCAACGCCCAGGCCACCGACATGCCCAAGGTCGAACAGACCTTGCGTCCGCAGGATGTACTGGACGTGATCTTCCACATCAGCACCACCGGCTCGGATGCCTATCGCATTCAGTCCGGTGACCAGATCGGCCTGAACTTCACCGCCGCCAGCCAGCTCAACGGCAATCAACTGGTGCTGCCCGATGGCACGATTGAACTGCCTGGCGCCAACACCTCGGTAAAAATCGCCGGGTTGACCAGCGAACAGGCGCGTCAGGAAATCCAGCGTGCCTACCAACGCAAACAACTGTTCCAGCCCAACCGCAATCAGTTGTCCGTGCAGGTCATCAGCCCACTGAGCAATGAGTCGAACCTCAAAAGCGCGCTGAACCACCCGGCCACCGGTATGAGCCGGGAGATCACGGTGGGCACCGACGGCTATGCCAGTTTCCCGGAAATCGGCGCCGTGCCGTTGCAGGGCATGACCGTCAATCAACTGGAAACCTTCCTCAATCAGAAGTACGCGCAACTGCCCGGTCGGATGACCGTCGACGTGCTGCTCAAGTCCACCGCGGGCAACGAGATCTATGTGCTTGGCGAAGTCGGCCAGCCGGGCTCCTACCCGATCCGCCGCCCGGTCTCGGTGCTTGAGGCCCTGACCCTGGCCCGCGGCTCCAACGTCAAGGCGCGCCTGGACTCGGTGGTGATCATGCGGCGCAACGGCAACCAGGTTCAGGCCCGGCGCTATGACGTGGAAAAAGCCCTGGCCGGCGATGCCTCGCAGATTGCCTACCTGCAACCGGACGACATGCTCTACGTGCCCAAGACCAAACTGGCCAGCGCCGGTGACCTCGCGCGGCAACTGGCGGACGTAGTGCTGTTCCAGGGTGTGGGCTTCAGCTTCGGCTACCGCGTCGACAACAAAGACAGCAACAACAACAACTGACTCTCAGGTGACCTGACATGAATCCAAAGGAAAACTACCTGCACGAGTTCTTCAGGATCTTCTTCGCCAACAAGCAAATGGTGAAGCGCGTATTCCTGGTCTTTGCGGTGATCGCGCTGGTCTTGCCATTGATGCTCAAACAGAGCTTCGATATCACCGCCCAGGTGATCGTGCAGTCGAAAAAACTCTCACAGGGCGACGCCACCACGTCGCTGAACCAGGAAAACGCGACCTTCATTCCGCCGTCGCTGGCCGACATGGAAACCGAGAGCAATATCCTGCGCTCGCCGGCGTTGATCCGTCAGACCATCAGCGAACAGCGGGCCAAGGGTGAGTACACCCTGCCTCCCCGCCTGCTCAACAAACTGGTGACCCAGCCACTCAAGAAATATGTCAGCACGCCGTTGCGCGAGCACGTCATCAACCCGCTGAAGTCTGCATTGGGCATGGAAACCGATCCGGTGCGCGACACCGAGCTCGACGACTTGACCCAACTAGCCGTCGACAGCATGAAGATCGAAACCCTGCCGGGCTCCAACGTGATCTCGATCATCTACAGCTTCCCCGACCCGGCCCAGGGCACCAAGTTTGTCGCGGCGCTGCTGCAAAACTACCTGGTCAGCCGTCAGGCGCTGCAATCGATCGACCTGCCGCAGAGCTTCTATGAAACCAAGAAAACCCAGTATCAAGTGCGCCTCAACGGCCTAGAAGCCAACCGGCAGACACTGCTCGGAGCGATCGGCGCGTCCGATCCCAAGGAAGAAATCACCTTCCGCCTCAACGCGATCAACACTGAGGAGCAAGCGCTCAACCTGTACCGCGATCGCCTGCTGCAAAGCCAACGCTGGCTCGACTACCTGAAAACCAGCCTGGCCGCCGCCAAGGACTCCAAGCTCAATGACTACACCTTCCCCTACACCTTCACCACCACCGTGGACAACGTCGCCTTCGAAGATCGCGAGATCAAACAGATGGGTGAGGCGCTGACCACCCAGGTCAGTCGCTACATGAACGACCTGGCGATCTTCCAGCCAGGCAGTGAACCGATGTTGCTGACCCGCGAGCAAATCGCCCGCACCCGCCAGCAGTTCCTCAAGGTGGTGAGCAACCGGATTCAGGAACGCACCAACGACCTGGCGATTGTCAGCTCGGTGATCGACCAGAAGACCGCGCGCATCGCCGAGTTCAAGAACCGCATCCATCAGTTGCAGGAAACCCAGAGCAAGCTGCGGCAACTGGACACCGAGATCGATGCCCTGCACGCGGCGTTCTCCACCTACGCCCAGCGCTTCGCCGAAAGCAGCACCACCCGTTCGCTGGACAACGACCTGTCCAACGCCAGGGTCCTGAGCCCGCCGTTCGAACCCACCGAAGCGGCGTTTCCCAAACCGCTGCTGATCATTCCGTTCGGGCTGTTCACCGGGTTGCTGTTGGCGATTGCCCTGGTCTACGTGCGTGAGTTCTTCGATCATCGCTTCAAGCATCCGGCGCAAATCACCCATGAACTGGGCCTGCCGGTCCTGCTGGTGATCAACGATCAGAACGTGGAGCCGATCAACCCGCACAGCAACTGGGGCGTACCACGCTTCGTGCATTGGGTGCGCAATTGAACGCGCCCCTGCCCTCTCAACAAAGCAGGCCATCACTGCCGATCATTCATTTGCTCAGCAGTGGCGGGTTCTACGGGGCCGAGCGGATGTTGCTCGACCACTGCCTGGCGACGCCGGGGCAGCATCAGGTGCTGTTTCTCGATGCCCCTTACGAGCTGCTCACGCGGTTTCGCGAGGCCGGGGTGGACTGCCGCAACTGCACGGGGCTGGGGGCATTGCTGGCGCATTTGCGCCAGCGGCGGGCCGAGCGGCCGCTGATCAACACGCACAATTTCAAGGGCCTGGTGTTCGGTTGGGTCGGCGCAACCTTGTTGCGCCTGCCGCTGGTGATTACCCAACACGGCTTCACACCGCGCAGTCGCAAGCAAAAGTTCTATACGTGGTTGAGCCTGCAACTGTGCCGCACGGCGTCGGTGAACCGGGTGGTGTGCGTCGCCGAAAGCATTGCCACGCTGTGCCGCCAGGCCAGTGTGCGGGCAGAGAAACTGCAAGTGATCCCCAACGGCCTGCCGGCCAGCCAGGATCTGCAACCGCAGGCTGCGCAACACCCGCGTTGGCTGGCCGGCTACGTCGGGCGCCTGAGCAGCGAAAAGGGTCCGGACCTGTTTCTCGATGCCCTGATTCCGCTGTGCCAACAGTCCCCGCAACTGGACGCCGTGATGCTCGGCGACGGCCCGGAACGGGACAATCTGTTGGCGCGAATCAACGCCGCCGGGTTGCAGGAGCGCATCTCGCTGCCGGGTTATCAGACCGACATGCGCCCGTGGTGGCGCCAACTCGACGCGCTGGTGATCAGCTCGCGCACCGAGGGCACGCCGATGATTCTGCTCGAAGCCATGCAGGCCGGCGTGCCGGTGGTGGCGTTTGGCGTCGGCGGAATTCCCGATGTGCTGGAGGATCGGCACAACGGCCTGCTGGCGCCCCCCACCGACAGCGCCGCCCTCGCCCGGCAGCTCGACAGCCTGCTGTGTGACCCGGCCCTGGCGCGTGACCTGATCGACAACGCAAGACGTACGCAACTGGATCGCTACGACCTCAAGGCCCTGGCCGAACGCTGGTCGCAGCTTTATATCCATACCGCACGGGAGGCACGCGCGTGATTATTCCTCTGTCGGTGATCAGCCTCCTGGGGCTGGTGTGTCTGATTCTGCTGGCCAGTCCCTGGCCGTTCCTGGCGCCTGGCGCCGTGTTGGGGCTGGTCGGTCTGGCGGTGTTGTATCGACGCCCGGCCTGGGGTCTGTTGGGGATCGCCGCGCTGGTGCCACTCGAAGGTCTGTTCAAGGACAGCATGCTGACCGGATCGAAACTCCTCGGTGCCGCACTGGCACTGATCCTGACCTTGCAACTGGCCCTGCAACAACTGCCGCCCGATCGCTTGCGCAGCAACCTGTGGCGGTTTCTGACGGGGTTCATGGTGCTGTACTTTCTGAGCATGCTGCTGACTGAAGACTTGGGCATGTCCCTGGGTCACCTGCGCGAACTGAGTGTCGGGCTGGTGCTGTTCGTGATCACCTTGCTGATCGGTCGCGAACTGAACCTGATGATGTTCTGCCGGCTGGTAACCCTCAGCGTGACGCTGACCTGCATCCTCGCGATGTTCTCCACCAAGTTTCAGGATCAAGGCCGCGCCTCCGGTCTGCTGGAAGACCCGAACGGCTTTGCGATGCTGATCGCCTTTGCCTTTCCGCTGGCACTGCTGCTGGCGCTCAAGAGCCCGAACCTGATGTACAGGCTGTTCTGGATCGGTTGCAGCGTTATGCTGCTGGGCGGCATGACCAAGACCCAATCCCGTTCCGGGCTGGTGGTGTTGTTCCTCAGCCTGATCATTGGCCTCTACCATTACCGCGCCCACCTGCCGCGCATTCGTCCGCGTCATCTGGGGTTTGCCATGCTCGGGGGGGCCATCCTGATTCCCCTGGCGATCTATTTGATGCCGCCCGGCTACGTCGCGCGTATCCAGTCATTGAGTGTCTTGAGTGCCGGCGCCAGCGGTCACACCGACGAATCCCTCGGACGCCGTGCTTCGTACATCGTGGTCGGCAGCCAGATGATCCGCGAGAATCCGCTGCTCGGCTCCGGCCCCGGAACCTTCCCGCTGCACTACGCGACCACCGGCTACGCCAAGGCCTTCTCGGCCAACCGCAAGATCGGCGACTTGTACCGCCGCGCTCACAACACCTATCTGGAAATCTTCAGCGAAATCGGGATCCCGGCGGGGTTGCTGTTTGTCGGCCTGCTCGGCATGGGCCTGCTCAATATGCATCGCGCCCGCAGTGCCTGGTTGAAGCGCCACGAATGGGAGCAAGCCGACCTGATCACACACTTGGGCATGGGCATGCTGTCGCTGACCCTGTTCTTGATGTTCCTCAGTGCACCGAACCAAAAGTACGTATGGATCATGCTCGCCATGACCAGCGTGCTGCGTCTGAAAGCTGAAGAAAGTCCCGTCATGGAGGCCAAGGCATGAGCCGCATCAGTATTGTCATTCCAATGTACAACGAGGCCCGGCACATCGCCCGGACCCTGCTGGCTGCGCAACGCGCCGCCAACGCCGCGGGTCTGGAAAGCGAGTTGATCGTGGTCGACAACGGTTCCCTGGATCAGGGCGCGCAGATTGCCCGGCAGTTCGGCGCCCAGGTACTGGAGGTTCCCGGCGTGCTGATCGGTGCCTTGCGCAATCGCGGGGCGGACGTCGCCACCGGCGAATGGCTGGCCTTCATCGACGCCGACGTCGAGATGCCCGAGGGCTGGCTGACCCACCTGCTGAAAGTGGAGGCTGCCGGCCTCGGCGACGTCTTCAGCCTGGACCTGCATACCCCCGCGCAAGCGCCCTGGTACGCCACGGCCTGGCAGCGGCGGACCTTGCGCCCCTCCCGTCACACCGTACAAAGCGTGGACTGGCTGCCCAGCGCCAACCTGCTGATGCGCCGCGCGTGGTTCGACACCGTCGGCGGCTTCAATGAAACGTTGCGCACCGGCGAGGATAAGGATTTCACCCTGCGCCAGACCGCCAAGGGCGCACGCTTGATGTCGATCAATGAAAACACCGCCCTGCACTGGGGCTACGAAATGAACTGGCACGAATGGCTGGGCAAGGAAATGTGGCGCCAGGGCAGTCACTTGCAACTGCTGCGCACCCACGGCCTGACCCTGCGCTTGCTGCGCTTTCCGCTGCTCTCGCTGTGCGCCTGGCTACTGGACTTGATGGCGATCTCGGCACTGTTCAACGGTTTTCCTCACCACGCGCTGCTCATGGCGTTGCTAACCACGGTACCGGCGCTGGTATTGAGCGTGCGTCAGAGCATCAAGCACCGAAACCCGTGCCTGACCGTGCAGCTCTGGGGCCTGCACTGGGTGCGCCTGCACCTGGCCGGCGCGGCGTTCATCCTCAGCCTTTGTCGTTGGAAAGCCAGGAGGCCTGCCCGTGGCTGAATTCATTTTCTGGTTGTGCCTGTTGCTGCCGGTGTACGCCTATCTGGGTTACCCACTTCTGCTAACGATTGCCGGGCCGTTTTTTCCCAGGCACAGGCCTGCGCCCCTGCCTGCGCAACGGGTCAGCGTGGTCGTTGCCGCGCACAACGAGCAACGCAATATCGAGAACAAACTGAACAATCTGCTGGCCCAGGACTATCACGCCGCCAGCTTGCAGATCATCGTCGCCAGCGACGGCTCCACTGATCAGACCGTGGCCCTGGCGCGCCGCTTCGACGACCCGCGCATCGAGGTGCTCGACCTGCCGCGCCAGGGCAAGAACAGTGTGCTCAACGCCGCTGTCAGCCGCTGCACAGGCGATATCCTGGTGTTTACCGATGCCGACGTTCACTGGCTCGACGGCACCTTGCAGCGGCTGCTGGAGCCGTTTGCCGACCCTGAGGTCGGTGGTACCGTCGGCAACATGAACATTCCCGTCCCAGGCTCAGGCCTGAGCCTGGGCGAAAGCCTGTACCGCCGTTACGAAGACTGGCTGCGCCGGGTGGAAAGCCGCACCGGCTGCACGGTCTCGGCCGACGGTGCCCTGCAGGCGTTGCGCCGCGAGCTGTATCAACCGATTCCCGCACTGGTCAACGACGATTTCTTTATCAACACCTGCGCACCGGTGACGGGCAAGCGCGTCGTCTATGTCGACGATGCCAAGGTGCTCGATCAGGGCGTGGACGAGGCCCACCGCCAGTTCAGTCGCCGTCAGCGCGTCACCGTCGGCGGCCTGATCAGCCTGGCGGCCCGGCGTGAGCTGCTCAACCCGCTGCGCCATGGCCTGTACGCCATCGCGTTGATCAGCCACAAGCTGATCCGCCGGCTGGCGCCGGTGCTGTTGCTGCCCTTGCTGCTGGCCAACCTCTGGCTGCTCGATGAGCATGGCTTTTACCGCCTGACCCTGGCCGCCCAGGCGCTCGGTTACGCTTTCGCCGTGGCCGGCCTGCTGGACGTGCGTCACCGCTTGCCCAAACCGTTTCGCCTCGCCGCGTTCGTACTGGTGACCCTGGCCGGCATGACCGTCGGCCTGTGGCAGTTCTTGCGCGGGCACAGCTACAACCAATGGAATCCCGACCAGACTCGATGAGGTCACGTGCCATGGCGATCAAACAATTATTAAAACGCACCAGCGGCTGGCTCTACCTCAATTCCCCGGTCGGACGCCAGCAACTGCATGGTGCCGGCGTGATCCTGATGCTGCATCGGGTGCTGTCCAACGACAGCGCCGCCGACCTGCCCCATCGCAATGAACTGTGCGTCGGTCCCAAGGCTTTTGAACACCTGCTGGTCTGGCTGAAAAAGCATTTCGACTGCGTGTCGCTGATGGATATTCTGCAACCGGGGAGCCTGCGCTCGGAGCGGCCGAAAGTCACGCTGACCTTCGACGATGGCTGGCGTGACAACGCCGTGAACGCGTTTCCCCTGCTGAAAAAATACCAGGTGCCGGCGAGCATTTTCCTGTCCACCGATTTCATCGGCAGCCGCCAGCGCTTCTGGTGGGAAAGCATTGGCGAAACCCTGTGGAACAGCCATGGGGAAAAGGCCCGCATGCACTTGATCGAATGCCTGCACCAATTGGGCCGGCCGCTGCCGGTGCTGTGCGATAACCCGGATGCACAGCGTCGCAGCCTAGCGCTGCTGCACTTTCTGCAACAGCTGAAAACCTTGTCCCCCGTGGATCTCAATCGCCTGACCGACGAGTGCCCGCAGGAATCCTTGCCACAGGCGCTGGATTGGCATCAGGTGCGCTCGCTCGAAGCCTCCGGCCTGGTGCGCTTCGGCCCCCACGGTGCCAGCCACGCGATCCTCACCGGCCTCGAGGATCAACGGCTTGACGAAGAACTCAGCCGCAGTCGCCAGACCCTGTTGAATAGCTGCAACCGACCGCTGCCGGTGTACTGCTACCCCAATGGCGACAACGACGCGCGGGTGCGCCAGCACGTGGCAGACCACAACTTCCCCTTTGCCCTGGGCACCGGCACCGGGATTTATCGCGGCACCGCCGATCCGCTGGCCTTGCCTCGGTTCGGGGTCAGCCAGCGCACTGCACGCAATCCGGAACTACTGTCCTGGCGCATCTACCGTGGGGCCCGCCCATGAGAAGCGGCAGCTACCTCAAGCACCTGGCCCTGAGCATGGGCACCAAACTGGCGATGATCGCCCTGCGCCTGCTGCGCAACGTGCTGCTGGCGCGGATTCTCGGGCCGAGCGAACGCGGCCTGTTTGCCCTGCTCAGCACCCTGCCGGATCTGATCAGCGCCGCCACCAGTGGCGGGCTGAATTCGGCGGTGGGTTATCAGGCGGCCAAGCAACGGCCGATGGGGTTGCTGCTGAGTCAGGTGCTGGTGTTCGGTTGCCTGCTGGCCGGTTTGCTGACCTTGCTGGTGGTGGCGCTGACCCGTGAGTTCGGCAGCGAACTGGACATCACCACGCAACTGGGTTTGCTGGCCTGGCTGTTGTTGCTGGCGGTGCCACTGACCGTGCTCAAGAGCGGGCTGCTGACATTGCACAATGCCTCAGGCGGCGTGGTGGCGTTCAATGCCCTGCGCCTGATTGAATCGCTGATCCCGCTGTTGCTGTTTCTGGCCTTGTTCTGGATGTGGAAAAGCGCCGCCCTGGAAGCGGCGCTGATCAGTTGGCTGGCCGGCATCAGCCTGGTGGTGCTGGTGGGCTGGTTGTGGCTCAAGCGCGATCAGCCGCTGACCTTGCAATGGGACCGCACCAGTCAGAACGAGTTGCTGCGCTACAGCGCCCGCAGCCATCCGGACCTGCTGTTCCAGCAAGTGATCCTGCGTTCCGATTACCTGTTTATCGGCGCCCTGCTCGGCAGTACCGCGCTGGGTCATTACGCCATGGCCAGCGCTGCCGCCGAGTTGCTGTTGATCGTCCCGGAAGCGGTGACGACGCCGCTGATGAAACGCCTGCTGCAACAGGAAGAAGGCATCGACAAGGTCACGCCACTGGCCCTGCGCCTGACGGCCACGGTGATGCTCGGCGCGTGCCTGACCATGGCGCTGATCGGCGAGTGGCTGATCGTCACCTTGTTCGGCGTCGCCTATCAGCCTGCCTACCCGGCCTTGCTGGCGCTGCTGCCGGGCCTGCTGGGGCTGTGCTACGCGAGCATCCTGCGCCTGGACTTGCTGGGCAAAAACCGTCCCGGCACGATTTCGCTGTTGATGGGCCTCAGTGCCTTGCTCAACCTTGCACTGAACCTGTTGTTGATTCCGGCCTACGGCATCGTTGGCGCGGCGGCGGCATCGTCCATCGCCTACGTGGCGGTGACCCTGGCGATGCTGGTGATGTATTGCCGGTTGAGCGGTGTGCCGGTCTGGCAAACCCTGATCATCCTGCCCAGCGATGTCGCACCGATGCTGCAGATGCTGCAACGGAGGTCGGCTTGAAACGCCTCGTCCTCTTGTTGAGCCTGGGCCTGTCGCTCGACACCTGGGCGGCGTCCATGCGTTGGGCCGACATCCGCGACGGCAGCCTGTACCTGCAAGCGGATCGCCCTGACACGGTGACGGTCCGTTGGACACCGGCGTGGCAAGCGGACGCCAACGAAGAACGGCTGTACCTGCTCGATGGCCAGGGCAAGCTTGAGGGCGAACGCCTGATTGCCGCCAGTGAATTGAGCGGCACTCAGAGCTGGCCATTGGCGCCGGGCGCCACCAGCTATCAGCTGGAAATTCCGGGCTATAGCTTCCGCCGCTACAAGGTCGAACACGACGAGCGCACGGTGGCCCTGTTCGCTCCGGCCAAGGTGCATTTCAGCACCGAAGTCCGCGACGGCGATGAGTTGTTTTTCAAGGTTGCGGCGGGGGAACACGCGGTGCTGGCCGGCAAGTTCCATGGTGGCGTCAGTGCCTTGCAAGCGCAGCGCGTGGGCGACGGCAAGCAGGTATCGGTGGCCCTGAAACCGTATCGCGCCTATTGGCAATTCGATCAGGTCGAGTTGCCCGTCACCAAGGACGAACAGGTCTGGCGCCTGCGCTTGCAGGGCAGTGGCAAAGCCGCGTTCTGGCTGGACGGCACCGCCAATTTGTTCGCGCAGAACCCACGGCAGCTCAAACCGCTGCGCGAAGACAACGGCCAAACCCACCTGACCTTGCACGACAAGGTCCTGGGCAACACGCCGAACCTGGGCATCGCCCTGCCCTACGTGATGCCGCCGACCTCCAGCTACGCCGTACTCGATGCGCTCAAGCCGCAGGCGGCCAGCTATTACAGTTTCGTCGACATCACCGCGCAACGGCCGCACTACGAAGACGGGTTCCGCCAGTTGTATCAGGAGCGCTTCGGCATCACCCAGGACATCACGCTACTGGCCGGCAGCCATCGCGTGTCTGATCTGCGCGCCGACACCATGAGCAACGCCGGCCTGGACGCCTGGCTCGCCGCGACCCGCACCCTGGGGGGCAAAGGTACCCATTACATCGCTTTCGCCGATGAGCCGAACCTCAACTATCCGGACTATGCCGACTACCAGAGCCTCTTCGACAGCATGGCCCGGCAGGTGCGCAGCAACCCCGACAACGCCAAGGCCGGCGTGCGCATCGCCATGCCCGCCAGTTCACGGCTGGTGAACGGCCCGTTCGCCGACAACGCCGCCGACAAGCGCGGCATCGACTGGGCCAGACGCTTGCTGGCGCAATCGGGCGACAAGATCGATGCCCTGGCCTGGCACGAATGGATGGTCCGCGACCTGCTGGCGACCCGGGTCTATCGCGACAGTGTGCGGCGTGCCGCCGACCTGGTGGGGCTCGATGCCAACGGCCGGCCACGCAAGGCCTTACTGCTGGATCAGACCAACATGTCCCCGGGTTCCGACCTCAGCCCTTACGATCAAGAAACCCACTTCGCCTCGTTGTGGTGGGCCTCGGTGGTCATCAACGCGTCCCAGGACGGTTTGCTGGAGATGCTCAACTGGTTCCAGGCGGCCGACGAGCCTGAGTGGCCCAAGGGCATGCTGCGCGTGCTGGGCGACGACCATTTCGAACTCAAACCCGTCGGCCTCGCTCATCAGTTCATCCAGCAGCATTGGCTGCAAAACGTGCTGTACATGGAAAACGACGCCTTCGAAGTCGATGTGCTGGCCATGGCCAACGACACCAACCGCAGCCTGCTGGGGGTCAACAAGGGCTCGCGCTTGCAGCGAATCGACCTGTCCGGGGCACACTGCCCGCTATTCAATGGATCACTGCGTTATTTCGGTGCCGACAACCGCAGCCGCGACGCGCCGTTTAGCTGCAACGACGGTCGCGTGAGCTTCGAGCTGCCAGGGCAAACCCTGTTCGCCCTGGCCTGGAGCACCTCGTGACCGTCGCTCGACCGTTTGGCCGCACAGGCATTTCGCCGTGCACTGGATCACTCCATTTACGGGTCGCCCCCGTCAGGAGCCAACACCATGAGTGCTATTCAAAAAGTCAGTGAACACATCCGACAAAAAGGTCTGCGGGCCACCTTGAAAAAAGCCTGGAAGCACTACGTGTTTTCCCATCAGGAACTGTTGTGGATGGAGCGCGACCTGGTCAGCCCCGTGCCACCGCATAAACTCAAGCCTTACCCGCCATTGCAGGTTGTCGCCATCACCCCACACAACACCGGGGCCTTTGCCCGCTACTTCGGTGATCGCGTGGACACCATGGCCGAGCTCGCTGGCGAAGGGCATACCGGGCAGATGCATCTGGACGACCAGGGGGACGCCGTGGCGTTCATCTGGGGCGCCTCGCGCAACTACCACGACCGTCACTACTACGGTTGCTGGTTCCCGGTGAAGGAAGGCGAGTTCTTCGAATTCGGTGGTGAACTGAGCCGGGGCTACTGGGGCACGAAACTGTCGATGGACCTGCAAACGGAGCTGTGGAAAGCCATGCTCGCCCAGGGCTGCAACAAGGTGGTGGACGTGTGTGAATGGCACAACATCCCGGCCCTGAAGCTGCACATACGCACCGGATATACGGAACAGGGCCGAATCATGAACGTGTATGAACTGTTTGGCCGCTGGCGCTTTTACCGCGAAACCCGCTACACCGGCTCGCGCCTGGATACCTTGCGCAAACCGGAACGTTCTCCCGCAGCAACGTCGGTGGCCTGATCCCATGACAGTGCGATTTGAATGGCGTACTTCGCTGTGCGCCGCAGACTTTCCCGCGGCGGCCTATGAAGCGCTGCGTCTGCGAGTCATGGACCACACGCCGTTCAATGCACTGGCCTGGATGTCTGCGTCGGAACAGGCACTGACGGCCGGCGAACGCTTGCACGTTCTGCTCGGCTGGCAGGGGCCGGAACTGGTCCTGTGCCTGCCCTTGGTGGCCTCCATCGAGCGGTTCGGCGGACTGCCGTTTCGGGTCCTGCACCACCTGGGGTATCCCCTCGCCGACCGCCTCGCGCTACTCGCCTGCCTCGACACGGCGGACATGCGCCAGGCGTTGATCGAGATTCGCCGTCGACTGCCCCATGCCCTGCTGCAACTCAATGAATTGTGTGAACCGCCAGACGCCAGCGCCCTGGGCGGATGGATGAACCAAAGCTCCACCAGTGAGCGACGCCTCGCTTGTCGCGTACCGGTGCACCTGATCAGTGAGGCCGATAGTCAGGAAGTCTCCGGCGATCCGCGTTACAAACTGCGTCGGGCGCGCAAACGGATTGCCGCCTGCGGTGCGCAAGTGCGGCGCATCACCCCCGACGCGACAACCATGGGTCCGTTGCTCAAGACCCTCGGCGAAGTTGAAGCCGTCAGCTGGAAAGGCGATGAAGGCGTGGGCATTTTTGCCGATGACCGCCGCCGCCAATGGATGGACCGGGCCTTCACCGCCCTCGCCGCCCGGAACCTGGTGCGTGTGGTGGTGCTGGAACTGGACGGGCGCTGCATCAGCTACCGCCTGGGCTTGCTGGAACAGGGCCGGCTGTACGACTACAACCTGGCCTTCCTGCCGCAGTACGCCGACCTGGGCAGCGGTCGGGTGCTGCTCGAAGAGTGGATTCGCTGGGGCCTGGACGACCACTGGCGCTGGATCGACGCCTCACGGGTCAGCCTGGAAAACTCCAGTCATCAACTGCATGAACGCATGACCGGGCAAATGGAACACTGGCGCTGGAGCTTCTACTCCTGGCGTCCGGGCGGCCTGGCCCTGGGGCTCGCCCTGCGGGTCTGGCAACGTTTCAAACCGTTTTTGCAGCAATGGCGGGCCCGGCGCGCGGCAGCGGCCGACACACCTGCCCCCGTCGCAGCGCCTGCGCCTGTATCCGGGCCCAAGCCGCCTGCCGCCACCGATAGACTCATGGAGGGTAAACATGCCACGCCAAGTCATAGTCAACGCTGACGATTTCGGCCTCAGTGCCTGTGAAAACGCGGTGATACTGGGGGCTTTCCAGGCCGGGATCATCAGTTCCGCCACCGCCATGGCCAACATGCCGGCCTTCGAAGCGGCCTGCGCCCTCGCTCAGCATCCCTTGCTGGCGGGGCGCATCGGCCTGCACTTCAACCTCACCTATGGCCGGCCGTTGAGCAGGCGCATTCTCACGCGCCGGACCTTCTGCGACAGCGCCGGGGTGTTCGACCTCAACCTGTCCCGGACCCGCCTCTGGCTCGGTCGTCAGGACCGTCTTGCGGTGGAGGAGGAACTCGAAGCCCAATGGCAACGCTGCGTGGATAACGGCGTGCGACCCAGCCATCTGGATTCCCATCAACACGTACACAACATCTGGCCCGTCGGCGAAATCGTCGCACGCTTCGCCGCCCGCCAGGGCGTTCCCGTGAGGCTGGCGCGCAACCTGGGGCAAAACCTGAGCCTGCCCAAGCGCCTGTTCAAGGACTTGCTCAATCATCGTCTGAACAGCCTGGCCGGCGCTTCCGCCGACTATGTGTGTACCCCGGTGGATCTGCGCAACGCAGCGCCACCCAGTGACGGCTTGCTGGAGATCGTCGCCCACCCCAATCAGCTCGGTGCCGATTTTGGCGATGCCTATCTGGATCAGGGCGAGTCGTTGAGTGCGCTGCTGGAGCAGCGGTTGCCGGGGGTGCCGAGGGTTGCCTACAGCGCTGCGGGCAGCGCTTTCGGTCATCACGCAGAGACGGTGATGGAATAGTGCCGCGGCCACCTGGCGTTTCCCTCGGAATGCCCACCGGACACCCTCGGAGCACGGCTTTTTGACGCCTGAAAACTGTGTCAAGACTGAAACACAAATTGAAACAAATTGCTGGCAGCAGCGCCCAGATGCCGCGTCCAGCGTGATCTATACCCATCAGTACCTTCACCCCCAGCATGGCCAATCCTGGCCAAGGAGGGCTTCATGACCCTGATCGATAAACTCCGCGAACGCATCAAACAAAAAGGCTTGAGCCGCACGTTCGGCACACTGTGGAAACGCTATGTGTTCTTCCACTGGGAGTTGCTGTGGATGGAGCGCGACCTGTTCAGCCCGGTCCCGCCGCACAAGCTGCGACCCTACGCCGGCGTACGTCAGGTGACCATCACCCCGGAAAACGCCACGGCGTTCGCCAGGCACTTCGGTGATCGCGTACAGACCATGGCCGAACTGGCAGCCGAAGGCCACACCGGGCACATGTACCTGGATGAGGACGGTCATGCCGTGGCGTTCATCTGGGGCAGCACTCGCGACTACCACGACCGTCACTACTACGGCTGCAATTTTCCGGTAAGACCCGGTGAGTTCTTCGAGTTCGGCGGAGAAATGACGCGGGCCTACTTCGGCAGCAGCCTGTCGGTGGACGTGCAGGTCAACCTGTGGGAAGCGATGGCGGCACAAGAGTGCTACAAGGTGGTGGACGTCTGCGAAACCCACAACATCCCGGCCCTGAAACTGCACATCCGCATGGGCTATCACGAACAGGGACGGGTTAGCCACGTCTACGGCCTGTTCGGCCGCTGGCGCTTCTTCCGCGAAACCCGCTACACCGGCTCACGCCTGGAACCGCTGCGCAAACCGGGACGGCCGGTGGTGACGTCCGCGGCGCAGGCGTAAGGACTGTACCTGACAGACCGCGTTGGCACCTTCGCGAGCAGGCTCGCTCCCACAGAAGATCTACATAGGCACCGATCAAATGTGAGAGCGAGCCTGCTCGCGAAAGCGGTGGTTCAGTCAACATCAATGCTCAATGCAACACTGCCATCGCGAGCAAGCTTTGCTCCTACAGATGCAAGACTAACAACACCCTGCTCAACCCTTCACCGCGACCAACGTAAAACACATCGGCAACTGCGCCTCCTGCTGTTGGTAACGGTCATACAGTTCTTCGCGGTTGGAATGCGGGTGTTCCTTGAAATGGCGGATGTTCAACCCCGCCGCGAGGGTGCCGGTGAAAATGGCGCCCAGGGTGTGGACGAACCAATACGACGGCGCGGCCTGTTGTTCGACCTTGCCCTCGTAGACAATCGGCTCGGTTTGCACAAAAGGCTCACTACGAAAGTACGAGCTGGCCAGGGCGTAGGGGTCGGCGGCTTCGGGATCGAACATTTCCAGAAACGGATGGGTTTCATACACCACCAGCGCCCCACCCGGCTTCAATGTCTGCGCCACATGGCGCAGGAATTCGCCGATGTCCGGCATCCAGTTCAATACACCAATGGTAATCAGCGCCACGTCGAAGCGGCCCTGCAACTCAAGTGGCAAATGGTGAATGTCGGCCTCGATGAACTCGGGCCCATGGGGCGAGCGTGACGCCAGCTCCCGCGCCTGTTCTAGAAACGCCGCGGACTGGTCGACACCGACCACATGCCGGGCGCCCAGGGCAAACAGGGACAGGCTTTCGCGACCATTGTTGCAACCCAGCTGCACCACGTCTTTGCCATGGACGCCGAGTTCTGTCAGCACAGTGGTCAGGGTGTCATCCAGGCATGAAAAATCCGCGTGGGCCACAGCGTTCAAGAGCACCCGCCAGTCGGGGCTGTCCTTGTGATGGCGGGCGGAGTCGTTCCAGGCATCGCGGTTGCTGGCGATGGCTTTTTCTTTTGTCGGCATTTCCATTGCACATGTCCCTATCGAATGGTTCGACCCACGACTGTAGCAGCTGGCGACGCCCACGGCCCCTGTAGGAGCTGGCTTGCCAGCGAAAGCGGTTTATCTGGCGACATCAATGCAAGTTGAATGACCGTCTTCGCTGGCAAGCCAGCTCCCACAGGGGATTGGGGACATCCGCGAAAGCCAGGTCGGCTGTCAGGCCGCCTTCACTGCGGTGCGGCGATCCGACAAGCCAGCTCATACAGGGAGCGCTATAGTTAATGGCCTTGGGGATATGCACGAAAACCGATGTCACAGGTGCTGCCATGAACAAGACCGAACAGACGCTGTTGCTTGCCCTTTGCCTGACCGCCGCCACCTGTGCACAAGCGCAGGACACCCCGATGCAGACCGAGCAGTCGAGCAGTGAATTCAGCTATTACGGGGCCGACCAACCCTTCGCCCACCCTGCTCCCCCCTCGCTGAGCACCGTGCCGCCGGGCTCATACATTCCGACATCACCCCAGACATTCATCCCGGTGTCGAGCGAGCACGTGTTTTACGACTCCCGGTTGCCGACGGTGGCCGATGCCACCGTTCGGGTATTCATTCGCACCTACGATGAGGAGCACGGTGTCTACGTGAACCAGGAAGTCTTCGACCCGACGTGCATGCGGGCTTGCCTAAGCAGCCCAGGCCCGGCGCTGTTGGGCTCGCAGCTGTAGGAGCAAAGCTTGCTCGCGATAGCGCCGTGTCAGGCAACAGGTGTTTTATTGAACGATCGCCATCGCGAGCAAGCTTTGCTCCTACAGAAAAGTGCATCTTTCTGCCTACCACTGGCGTTTGTCCGGGCGCGCAAGGCCGAGTTTTTCTATCCGGTAACGCAGCATGTCGCGGCTCAGGCCCAGCAGCCGTGCGGACTTGGTGACGTTCCAGTCGGTCTTGTCGAGCATCTTGCGCACCATGTCGCGCTCGACTTCCGGCAGGTTCATCGACTCGGTGCCGCTGTAGACCGGACGCGGGTCGCCGTTTGGCGCCTCGTGCTGAAACAGCGGCGGCTCA
Organism: Pseudomonas sp. WPR_5_2; assembly: GCF_003634475.1. NCBI lineage: Bacteria > Pseudomonadati > Pseudomonadota > Gammaproteobacteria > Pseudomonadales > Pseudomonadaceae > Pseudomonas > Pseudomonas sp. WPR_5_2. The sequence goes on from NZ_RBLA01000001.1 coordinate 1,512,750, forward strand.
TCCACCAGGCTCATGCAGACGTTCAACTGATGGGCGGCGATGACGTCGTGTTGCGCCAGCAGCACGGTCTGCTCCAGCATGTTGCGCAACTCACGCACGTTGCCCGGCCAGCTGTAGTTGAGCAGCAACTCTTCGGCCTGATCGCTGAAGCGCAGGTGCGGTTTGCCATAACGCTTGCCATGGGCCGCCAGGAAGTGCCGGGCCAGCAACAGGATGTCTTCGCCGCGGGCATACAGGCGTGGCACCTTGATCGAGATGATGCGCAGGCGGAAAAACAGGTCACGGCGGAATTTGCCCTGCTGGACCATTTGTTCGAGGTTGCAGTTGGTGGCGCTGATCACCCGCAGATCGACCTTGCGCTCCTTGACTGCGCCGACCCGGCGGATCGTCCGGTCCTCCAGCAGCTTGAGCAATTTGGCCTGCAGGATCAGGTCCATTTCCCCCACTTCGTCAAGAAACAACGTGCCACCGTCGGCCGCTTCCACCAGCCCCACGCGACGGTCCTTGGCGTCGGTGAAGGCGCCCTTCTCGTGACCGAACAACTCCGACTCCACCAGGTTGGCCGGAATCGAAGCACAGTTGAATTCGATGAACGGCCCCTTCGCGCGCGGGCCGTCGAAATGCAGGGCACGGGCCACCAGTTCCTTGCCGGTGCCGGTCTCGCCTTCCACCAACACCGGCGGCAGATCGGTATTGGCCATCCGGCGCTCGGCGTCGAGCAATTGGGCAATGGTGCCTTTGAGGTAAACCATCGGCGCCGATTCGCCGATCAGCGCCTGCACCCCGGACTTCTGCGCTTCGCGTTCCTGATAGAACGACAGCGTGCGCTCCATCCGATCGGCGGCCAGGGCCTTGTCCAGCAGCAGCTTGAGCTCCGGCAGCGCAACCGGTTTGGTCACGTAGTGGAAAGCGCCTTCTTTCATCGCCACCACGGCGTCCTCGACGTTGCCGTAGCCGGTCATCATGATCACTTTCAGATCCGGCGCGCTGATGCGCAGCTTTTGGATCAGGTCATGACCACTCATGCCCGGCAACGAATTGTCGGTCAGCACCACATCGGGAACGAAAGCCCTCAATTGCTCCAGTGCGTCTTCAGCCGAGTGGCAGACGGTCACCTCGAAGTCCTTGCGCTCCAGGTAGGTCTGGATATTCTCGGCGAGGAGTTCATCATCCTCGACCAGCAGAATGCTGTGTTCCATATTCCCCTCCCGTTGCCACTTTAAAATTCAGACAAACGCGGGTTCCTTCCTGCTCCTGGCTGGTCAGTTCGACCGAGCCTTCGAAACGCTCCATTATTCTTTTGACCAGAGCCAGGCCCACGCCCAGCCCCCCTTGTTTGGTGGTAAAGAACGGCTTGAAGACCATTTGCTGTTGCTGCTTGCTCATGCCCTTGCCGGTATCGTTGAGAATCATGCTCACCTGCCCGGGGGCGGGTGTTTCAATATCGATACTCAACACACCGCCCGTAGGCATGGCTTCCAGGGCATTGGCGAACAGGCTATTGAGAATTTGCGTTAGCAGCATCTGTTGGCTGACGACCGGTGGAACGTTTTTGGGCGTGAAGCGCACCTCAACGTTCGAGCGTTTGATCAACGGTTCGAAAGCCCCCAGGGTGTCGTCGATGGTCAGCACCAGATCGACGTCTTCATGATCGTCATTCACCGGCCGCAACGACACCAGCAACTCGCGCACCCAGCGCGACATGCGATCGACCTGGCTGATGATGTCGCCGATGTTTTTCTGCGCGGTCTGGCTGGCGATTTCCTGGGCCAGTTCGGCGCTGGAACGGATATTGGCCAGCGGGTTGCGCAGGCTGTGGGCAACGGCTGAAGACATCTCCCCCAAGGCGACGAAGGTTTCATTGGCGACCAGTTGTTTTTGCTGGCTCTGCAACAGCATCGCCGCCCGCCGCACGATCCAGAACAACCCCAGGTAGATCATCGCCCCGCCCAGCAGGGTCGCCAGCCAGATCGCCTTGAACCCGCGCTGGATGCGTTCCACCAGGTCCACCGGTTCCTTGTAGATTTCCACCATGGCGATCACTTTGCTTCTATCGGCATTGAACATCGGGATGTAGTTCTCGACGAACAGATATTGCGGTTCACGCAGCAAGCGTTGCTCAGGCTTTTCTTCATCAATTTCGTGGTAGCTGGTGGACACCGGTTCCTTCATTTCGAAGGACTCGTCCAGTTCCTCGTCGTCCTTGATGCGCACGCCGATCAACTCAGGGTTGGTCGACCAGACCACGGTACGATCGAGGGCGTATACGGTGGCCAGCAGAATGTCCGGCAGGTGCTCTACATGATCGAGGAACTCGCTGCGAGCGTTGGCACGGGCCGCCGGGGACACATCGGGGTCGGCGTTGTCCTGGCGCGGATCAAGCATCTCGCCCATGGTCCGCTTGGGGTCGATCCGGGCATGGCGAATTTCCGCATCGCCGATGGCCTGAATGAACTGCGCGGTCAGCATCGAATCGCGCTTGATGCTCTCCTCCACTACAAAACGCGTGGAAATGTAGCCCAGCCCCAGCGCCACGGCGGCGATGATGAAAAAACTCGCCAGCGAAAACCAGCGCACCAGGTTGAACGGTGGCCGCCAATCCTTGCCTTGCGCTGCCGGTGTCGTGTGCGCAGCGGTTTTTTGTTCTTTTAGTATCTGCATGGGGACCGTCCTGATTGCTGGTCTTCAAGCCTTTTCAGCCGCGTTTCGGATCAGTGTAGGTGGCATTGATAACAACGACGGAGCATTGAAGGTATTTCGCCACTATTCAACCTCAGTCTGTACCTTGGAGCTGCCGGGTGCAGCGATTGCGTGATGGTGTTCGGGCTCTTCGTTACCGGCGGCCAACGCGTTGGCCGGCGGATGCTGGCGATCGGTTTCCGCTTGTAGAAAATCGATGATCGACTGCGCCGAATGCTCATCCATGCGCAGGTTGGGCATCGGGATTTTGCTGAAGCGTTCGAACAGCTCCATGGCAATCGGGTCTTTTTCCGCAAGCATGCGGTCCGGCTCACGAATCCAGCGGTTGAGCCAGGCGGGATCGCGTTGTCGGGTCACGCCGATCAGGTCCGGGCCGATGCTGCGCAGGCCGATGCCTTGCCCGTCCAGCGGGCCGAGGCTGTGGCACGACGCGCAACGGGTACGAAACAGTTCTTCGCCATTGCTGGGCGGACGGATTTCGGGGGCATTGGCATAGCTTTCGCCAGCGCTCGGTTGTTTCCAGTTATGCAAGGTGTTGGCCAGTTGATCGGCCAGAATCCACGGGTTCTCGAAGGGTGAAGCTTTCATCCAGCGCCCCGTTTGCTGGTTGCCGACGATCAGGCTCAGGTTGTGGTCCTTGCTGCGACCGTTGTCGACGCCTTCGATGAACAACCCGAGCTTTTGCCGCAACTCGGTGACATCGGCAAATTCCCCGGTGAGGAATTGCCAGCCCGGCCCGACCTGGAATCGCTGCGAATAAGCCTTGAGCACGGCGGGGGTATCGCTCAAGGGGTCGATGCTGATGGAGTAGAAAAAGATGTCCTTGCCGACCCGGTCGCCGAGCAATTTCTGCACCTGGCGCAGGCGCGCGGTTTCCAGCGGGCAAGAGTCGCTGCATGAGGTGAAGATGAAGTTGATCACCACCACCTTGCCCTTGATCAGGTCATCGAAAAAACGCACCTGCCGACCGTCCTGGTCGGTCAGCAGAGTGTTGGGGAAATAGTCGCCACCCCACGGGGTGGCGGATTCAGTGTCGGCTGCTTTCTCGGCAATTGCGGTTGCAATTGCCTCTACCGAGGTGGGTGCGGGTGCGGGTGTGGGTGTCGACGGTGCCTGGTTGGCGACCAGCAGCTGGCTGGCCAGCAAACCGGTGACCAATATCAGCACCAGGTGCATTCCCAAGGCGCGTGAGCGCGGTGTATTCAACTTCATGTCGACACCCTCCCGGTTCATTTCTTGACCGCTACTTTTGGCCCCATGCCGTCGCCGGTACGGAAGGTTGGCAGTGCGGCAGAGTTCACGTAGCGCACGCCATCCCAGCTCGGCAGCGGTGTCGGCATCAACTGGAATTGACCCGGCTTCTCAATGTCCCAACGCAGCAGCATCGAGTTATCTTCGTGCTGGGTGTTGTGACAGTGCTCCATGTAGGTCCCGGCGAACTCACGGAAGTTGATCGCCATTTCCACATTGTCCAGGCCATCGCTTTCCGAGCCGATGCGGTACACGTCCTTGCGTGCCCATTTTTCCCATTCCGGTGGTGCCTTGCCGCCACGACTGAGGATGATCCCCTCCTCGAAGTGCACGTGTACCGGGTGACTCCAGCCGCTGCCGCCGAGCCTGATGTTCCACACCTCCAGGGTGCCGAAGCCACTGCTGCCGGCATCGGTAGGACCGTTTTTCAACTGGGTGGCCGCGTTCAGGCGACGAGGGTCCATGTGGTAGCCGAAGCCGCCATCGGTCTTGACCGTCCAAGGGGCTTCATCGGTGCCGTCGGAACGGCCGAAGATGAAGCTGCGGTGACGGGCATTGGCCAGCAGCGCCATGTCGGCAGGGTTGTCACGATGGATTTTCAGCGGGATCATCACCAGGCCTGCAGCCTTGCCCGGTTTGGCCGGCTCGTACAACGCCGGGTCCATGGCCAGGTCCTGACCGGTGTAGGCCTTGACGTTGAGCTGCAACACCTTGCCCACCGCCGGGTCGCCCCTGTCCCACTGCGGTCCCTTGCTCGTTTGTTTGATCACCGCCAGGTACTTCTCGGACAGCACGTCGGCCAGCGGGATAGGCTCTTTCGGGCCTTTGCCGTTGTCGTGGGCCAGCAGGTTGACGAAGAAAATCTTGTCCCCCGGCTTGATGCCGTTTTTCGCGAAGTTGACGATGATGTCGAAACGCTCGGCAATGCCCTGGGTTGGCAGGATCGCGTTGTGGTTCTGTTTGTCGCCATCGCCGTCCAGGTCCATGGTGCCGTCGAACGGCACGCTGTGTTCCATGATGTTGCCGTCGTTGGCGATCATATGGAACGGCACCCGGGCATAGGACACACCTGACCCTTTTGGTCCCTGGAACTCGCCACTGGTGCCCTTGATTTCACGCACGAGCGCAAATTTGTAGTAACGCGACACCGAGCCGTTGAGCATGCGGAACCGATAGCTGCGGGCCCGTACATCCAGGGTCGGTTTCCAACCCCAGTTGACCACCACCTGGTCACCGAGGAAGCCGTCGGTGTTGAACGGGTTGAACCACAGCTGACCGTTCTGATCCCACGCCTTGTCGGCGAACAACAGGTTGACGTCGTAGTCGCGGTTACCCCAAGGCAAGGCGCTGCCGCTGGGGAAACGCAGGTTGACGCCGTCGTTCACCGACTCGTTGCCACGGTCCAGGGCGCTGTAGTAATTCATCATCGCCGCGTTGCCCTTGTAGACGTTCTGCGCGGTGAAATCGAGCATGTGGTCGTGGAACCAGTGGGTGCTCATGGTTTCGCGCCAGTCGCCGCGAATCTTGATCGTGCCATGGTCGCAAGTCTTCAGACCCGGGCTCATGTCATTGGTCCACAGGGTTTCGCCCGGCGAGCACGGGAACGCCGCACGCGGATCTTCAGCCTTGGTGTTGATGGTGTCGTAACCGGCCAGCTGGATCGGCCAGCGGTAGTCGTAATACTGCCCGGGGAAGAAAAACGCGTTGGCATAACCATCGCTTTCCGCTGGCGCGTGACCGTTGTGTTCATGGGTGGTGATGGTGTGCAGGCCAAACCCCATGTTGGCCGACGGGTCGATAGGCAGGCCGTTGTAATGGCGCATGAGCACCGGCTGACCGTAACGCACCATCAACAGTTTGGGCGGCAGTGTGCCGTCGAAGGTCCACACCGAGTTGTGTTTCTGCACCGGCATCAGCGGATGCAGACGCGGCTCGACGCCCTTGGCGGTGCCATCCGTTGCCTGTATTCCCGCGACGTTGTGATAGAGACCACCGGGGCCGAACTCACCCACGGCGTAGTGGTGCATCTGCCGATTGTCACGCAAGCCGCCGTTGGTCCGTATACCGGTCTGCACGGTCTTGTAGGCGTTCTGCGGGTAGAACTCGTTCCAGCGCTGATGGGACCAACCTTTTCCTGGTGGACGGCCTTCGGCGGAAGAGCCGATGTGGCGGTTGAGGAATTGCTCGATCTGCGCCTGCCATGGGTTGCGGTCAACCGAGTTGGAATACTGGCTGGGGAACGGTGTCAAGCCGGGTTGGCGCAAGAAGGTATCGAGTGCCAGGCTTGGCGGCGCACTGCGCGCAGCACTGGTGGGGTCCTGTTGTGGCAGCGGGCCGATTGCCGGGGCAGGAAACGGCAAGGGCGCTGCCGGCGTGGTGGGGTCGAGTTTTTCCGGTCCGAATTCCTCGAACAGCAGCATTTGCTGGGTGAATGGCTGAGCGCCGAACAAAGGGCTGGGCTTGCCATTGGTGGGGTAGTTGAAACTGGTCTGTTGTGCCGGCGGAAGCTGGTTTTCTACCCGCGTCTCGTCGCGGTTGCCTTTGACGCCATCAGGCAAATCGAAGGCATCCTGGTTGGCCTCCGGCATGCTCAGGATGGCGTTTAGCGCCGCCGGCTCGTCGGCTGGTTCGTTCTGGTAAGCCGAAGGATCGGACGGTTCTGGCTGTCGCTCGTCGTCGATCGGGCTCGCACGCAACATCCCTGTGCTTATTGTCATTGCTAGGGCGACGCTCAAAGGCGTCAATAACCACTTGAAGGGATACCGCGCTTTTCTGTCCATCACCAGCCGCCTCGTGTGTGTGAAGGGGGTGATGGTGGTTTTGCAATTCTCTCGCCAGATTTGTAACTGTTTTATACAAAAGAATTAATACCCGCCAAAACAATGGCTTATCAACATCAATGTGCCATGACCGGGAGAAAACGACTGGGGAATGACACCCGCTAGCGGGGAAAGTTCGCCCCCATTTTCAGGGGCCTCAGACAGCGGCCTGTGCCCGTGCTGTGTACACGCGATCCTTTGTAGGAGCTGGCTCGTCGGATCGCTGCACCGCAGCGAAGGCGGTGGGTCAGGAAGAACGCTTTCGCTGGCAAGCCAGCTCCTACAGGGGGTACGCGTATCCTTGCTTCAGGGAACCAACCTGAACAACAAACGGACACGGGTGCCCTCGCCTTCACGGCTGTCGAGGGTCACCGCGCCGCCGAAACGCTCCATGATCCGCTTGACCAGAACCAGCCCGACACCGAGCCCACCCTGCTTGGTGGTGAAAAATGGCCGGAACGCCATATTGCGTTGCTCTTCGCTCATGCCTTTGCCGGTGTCGCTGACCACCACGCTGACGTCATGGGAATGGGACCGCTCCAGGGTGATGGCCAGGGTACCGTCTTCGTCCATGGCCTCCAGCGCATTGGCCAGCAAACTGTTGAGGATTTGCGTCAGCTGCACCTGCTGGCTCATCACCATGGGTGTCTCTTTGGGTTCGAATACCACCCTCACCCGGGCCTTGGCGATCTGTTGTTCGAAGGCCATCAGGCTGTCATACAAAGCCGCCACCAGATTGACCGGCTCGGCATCGTCATTGAGCGGCCTCAGGGATTGCAGCAACTCCCGTACCCAGGTCGACATGCGATCGACCTGGTTAATGATGTCCTTGATGTTCTTGTGCGCCGGGCCACTGTCAAACTCCAGCGCCAGTTCGGCGCTTGAGCGAATGGTCGCCAAAGGATTGCGCAGACTGTGGGCCACCGCCGAAGACATCTCGCCCAGGGCAACGAAGGTCTCATTGGTGATCAGTTGCTTTTGCTGCGTCGCCAGCAAAATCGCCGCACGGCGCACGATCCAGTACAACCCGAAATAAATCAGGCCGCCGCCCAGGGCCGTGGCCAGCCAGATCATCACCAGGCCACGCTCCATGCGGCTGATCAGGTCCTTGGGTTCCTTGTAGATCTCGACCATTGCCGTGACGGTCTTGCCGTCGGCGTCAAACAGCGGAATGTAGTTCTCGATGAAGATGTATTCCGGTGGGGTGACGAACTTCTGCTCCATGCGCGACTTGTCCACATCGTGGTAACTGGCCGACACCGGCGTCTTATTAAGGAAGGCTCGATCGAGGTCCTCGTCGGCATGGATGGTGGTGCCCATCAACGCCGGGTTGGTCGACCAGATCACCATGCGGTCGGGGGCATAAATGTTGGCGAGGATCACGTCCGGCAAGTGTTCGATGTGGTCGAGGAACTCGCCACGGACATCGGCTCGTGCCTGCGGATCGACGTCGGGAAAGTCCCGGTCCTTGCGTGGATCCAGCATCTCGCCCATGGTCCGCACATTGGGAATCGACACATGGCGTACTTCGGCCGAGGCAATCGCCTGAATGAACTGCGACGTCAGCAGTGCATCGCGCTGCACGCTTTCGGTAATCACGAACTTGGTCGACACCGAACCCAACGCCACCGCCACGGTGCCGATCACCGCCATGCTGATGAGCGAAAACCAGCGCAGCAGATTGAACGGCTGTTTGCGCGTGCTCAAGCGAATATCGCCCTTGTCGGATTCAAGCGTTCTTGCCAGCGTGGTCATGTAGGTATTGTCCCGGACTGCCCCTATAGGTTTATAGCCCAGTGCTAGCCGTTTGCCCGATTGTGGGTGCCTTTCTCCCCACTTTCCCCACCCTGTCCTGCTGCCCCCATCCACCCCCAAACCTGGGGAAAGAGGCCCATTAGTACTAGTGGGGGAAGCGGCTCCCTTTGCCTGGTGAACGCCTGTATACCGGGCCTCTCACGGCCAATTTTGCTTATTGGCATGGGAGTTGCCGAAGTCCTGCCAACTGACCCATATCCAAGGGGCAGGTACTTTGATAGAGGGATTACTCATGCACCCTTTACTGTCCAAGACCGCGACCGTCCTGGTCGTGACCGCTCTGGCCCAAGGCGTTGCGCAGGCTGCACTGTTTGCTGTAGACAAGGGACCCTACCTGCCAACCACTGGTAACTTCGCTTCCTGGTATCAGGACACCCATGGTCGAACCCTCGACCTGTGCCTGTCCAAGGCTGTCAGTTCCAGGGTTCCAAGCGCTCCGGGCGCTCCAACCTACATGTGCAATTTGCTGCCAAACCCCGGCATTTTCGATGACACCCAACCCGTCGTTTTCCCGGGCAATTTTCCCGATGAAGCGTTCTGGTTCTCCGGCGACGGATCCATCGTCGACGCCGCCCGAGGTATCGACCTGACCTATGTCAGCGCCCTCGAGGCCGCCTTCAGCGGAGGCGACCCGCTCGAAGGCGACCAGATCAGTTTCGCCCGTATCCGTATTCGGGTCGACGTGCCCACCGCCGGCACCTACACCATCACCCACCCCTACGGCGTCGACATATTCGACGTTCCCGCCGGAGGGAAGCGCGCGATCAACATGACCCGGGACATCGGCATCGGCGCGCCGAAAACCTACGACGGCGCGCTAAAGGGTGACGTCGGTCCCTTCCTGCGCAGCCTCAGCGGCCCTTACACCGAGACCAACCCGGTCACCGGTCAGGCCGAGCAATTCGTTGGCGACCCGAACCTTTCAGAAGCCTTTACCGGCAGCCCGTTCAACACCAACTACATCCGCATCGAAGGGCCTAACGGGCTGGACTTGCGCACGACGGTGATGGCCATTTCCGGCAAGTTGTCGACGGTGGTGCGCCCCACGCCGATGATCACCGAGCGCAGCACTTACTCGCGCAAGGCAGGCACAAGTGCGCCGGTGGCCCAGCAGGACGTGTTCGTCATGGCCCCGCCACTGCCAGCCACCGTGACGCTGGACAGCAACAACCCTGCGCTGAGCCTGACCGAAGCTGACAGCACAGGCCACTGGTACGCCCAGTCGGCAACCAACCCGACGTTACCGAGCACCCTGCAGGTGACCGCCGACAACCACCTGGCCATCCCCAGCAGTACGCCGACAACGTTGCCTTCGCCGTTGACCGACCTGGTGGTGATCTCACGTGCCGAGTACAGCCTGAGCTCCGGAAAAATCACCGTTGAGGCTTCGACCAGCGATGAAACATCGCCACCGGTACTCACCGCCACCACCGGCTCGGGTGCCCTGATCGGCGCCCTCAGCGGCGGCGCGGTGCAGACCTTGTCCACCGGAATTTCACCGATTCCTCCGGCCAAGGTCCAGGTGACGTCATCCAATGGCGGCAGCGATACCGAAGAAGTGGTCATCGTGCAATGAACACTCACATGACCAGATCCTCATCAGGAGGCATCATGAATAAATTGCCACGCCTGGCGCTCAACGCCCTGGGACTGACTCTATCGCTGTCCGGCAGTGCTTTCGCGCAATTGGCTGCCGTCGACCCCGGCCCCTATACCTTTGCTACGGGTAAATTCCCGATCTGGTATCAGGACAAAAATCAGCTGTCGATGGAACTGTGCCAGTCCCGGGCCACCAGCTCGCGAGTGGGAGCCACCACACCACCGGCCTACATGTGCACCCTGCTGCCGACCCCGGGCATTTTCGACGACACCCTGCCGATGGTGTTCCCGGATAACTGGCCAGACGAAGCTTTCTGGTTCCTTGCCGAAACCAACATCCCCAACAACGCCGCCGGTTATGGAATGGACGCCTACGTGGCCGGTATTGAAGCGGCATTCGCCGGTGGCAATCCGCTCGATGGCGATCAAATCAGTTTTGCGCGGATTCGCATGCGGATTAACGTGCCCGTCGCCGGGACCTACACCATCACCCACCCCTATGGCGTGGAGACGGTGAACGTCACGACACCCGGTCGTCGCGCCATCAACATCACCCGGGACATCGGCATCGGTGCGCAGGGGAATTTCAGCGGGGCATTGAACGGTGCCATCGGGCCATTCCTGCGCAGCATCAGGGGCCCCTACACCGAAATGAACCCGGACACCGGCGCTATCGAAACCTTTGTCGGCGACCCGAACCTCACCGAACAGGTCTCCGGCAGCCCCAATAACACCAACTTTGTGCGCATCCAGGGTCCGGCCGGGACCATCGAGACCAACCTGTTCACCGTGGCAGGTAAAGTCCTCGACAGCCGTGCGCAAACACAGGTGGACCTCAGCCGTGCAACCTACCGGCGTACTGCCTCGGGTACCGGTACCGGCGTCAGTACCCAGGTCGAAGTCTTCGGCAAAGCGAGCAACAGCTCGAAGTTGTGCTTCCGTGAAACCGTCGCCCTGGTACCCGCCACACCGCCTACGCCATGCCTGATCAACATGCGGGGTGATAACAACGGCCTGTTTTTTGAGCAGCATCAGATCGATGGCCCCGTGCCTGCGGTGGTGGTGCTCACCGCCACCAATCCGGCCGGAACCACCCGCCCGACCTCTGTATCGAGCAAACTCACCGACCTGGTGAAAGTCCAGACCGCTCGCTACAACTGGAGCAATCACAGCCTGCTGATCGAAGCCACGTCCACCGATGAAGTGGTCGTGCCAGACATGGTTGCCCAGGGTTACGGACGCCTGACAAAAGCCGGGACACTGCAAAGCCTGACCGTCTCCGATCTGAAGCAGCCTCCGGCCAGTGTCACCGTCAAGTCCGCGGCGGGCGGCAGTGATACCGAGACGGTCGTAGTGGTTGGGTCTGCGCCGGATACCGGTGAGAACCAGGCGCCGATCGCCCGTGCCGACTCCGCCAGTACCAGCATCGGGGTGCCGATCATCCTCAACCTGCTGGCCAACGACACCGATCCGGACGGCAACACGCCACTGACCATCACCGCGTTGACTCCAGCGATCGGCGGGGGCACCGTGGCGCTGAATGGTACGTCAGCGGTCGTCTACACCCCACCAACGACGGGCAACGGTCCGTTGACCGTGACTTTCACCTACAAGGCTCAAGACGCCAAGGGCCTGGCCTCGACCACCCCGGCGACGGTGACCATCACCGTGGCGGGTAACAAGGCTCCGACGGCGGTGGCTGACAGCGTCACGACCCTGGGTGTGGCCATTCCAATCAGTGTGCTGGCCAACGACACCGATCCGGAAGGCAACTTGCCGCTGACGGTCAGCAGCTTCACACCGCCAACTCGCGGCACTGTCACCCTTAGCCCTGATAACACCGTCCTGACCTACACCCCACCGGCTTCGGTCACCACGGCCTTCACCACGACCTTCACCTACTTCGCCCGGGACAGCCTCGGTGCTGTGTCGGTGTCGCCGGCCACGGTCACGGTGCAAGTCTCGCCGAAGCCAGCCGCGGAAACCTTCGCGGTGACCACGGCCACGGTGTCGGCCCGCTCCAACAACCGCTTCACCTGGGACTTTGCGGGCACCTCGTCGGTGACCACCGGCAACACCATCACCATCCAGGTCACCACCCCGACCGGGCTGCAAACCCTGGGCACTACCACAGTGCCGGTGACCGGTCGCTGGAGGTTCACGGCGAACAACCTCACCACGGTGGTTCCATCGACTAACCCGACCGCCACCATCACCTCGTCCCAAGGCACCGTGCGCACAGTGCAAGTGATCTCGAACTGAGCCCTCGCCCCATTCACTCGGTGAGTGAATGGGGCGAGCCTCTCGTGAAAAGGAAGACACCATGAAAACGCCGACCACCGCCCTGCTCTGCCTGCTCCTGCTTTGCAGCAGCACAGGCGTGCGTGCCGACGACTTGATGGAAAACGATGACCTGGCGCCTGCCGCCGACCTGGGCGAGCTGCCACCACCGGTGGGCCAGCATGCACTGATCGACCAGAACGGCCTGGCCAACATCGCGCTGTTGCAACAGAACGGCCAATCGCTGCTCGGCGAGATCGTGCAGTCCGGCAGCAATCAGGAAGCCTACATCCTGCAACAAGGCAGCGACCTGATGGCCTTGATCAACCAGCAAGGTTCCGGCAATGCCGCGTCCATCACCCAGACCGGCAGCCACAACCGCGCGCAGATATCCCAGAACGGCAACAACAACGACGCCAACATCGTCCAGGCCGGCACGGGGCAGCAAAGTGCTGTGACCCAGGCAGGAAATGGAATGAGCGTATCGGTCACTCAATTTCGCTAAAGCACTGCACCCTTTGGAGGTTCCATCATGTTCAAACTTGCGCCCCTTACCGCCGCCATGCTGGTCATTGTCAGCGCCCAGGCGATGGCCGACGACAGCGTGTCCAGCCAAAACCAGAGCGGTGACGCCAACATTGCCGATGTGAAGCAAAACGCGGCACCGTTCAGTACCATCACCCAACTGCAACTGGGCCAGGGCAACAACGCAGCAGCCGTGCAAGACACGGCCACCACCACCATTACCCAGACCCAGACCGGCGACTACAACGCCGGCTACGCCGAGCAGCTGTACGAAGACGGCAGCACCATCACCCAGGACCAGGTCGGCAGCTACAACACCAGCCATGCCAGCCAGTCGATCGGTGTGGGTGCCAGCGAAGCCTTGCAACAACAGCAAGGCAGCGGCAACTTCTCGTTCGTCTATCAGGACAGCCAGGACGGCACTTCCGGCAGGACTTACCAGTACGGTGACGGCAACGAAGCCAACATCGAACAGATCCAGCTCGGCACGGCCAATAACGCGGTGATCATCCAGTACGGCACCACCAACTACGCCACCGCCGAACAAATCGGCCAGATGGCCGGCCAGATCGACATCAACCAGGCCGGCACCAGCAACTATGCCTACGGCGACCAGCGCTACAGTGAAGGCGGCACCCAGGCCATCAACCAATATGGCGACGGCAACGGCTCCGAAGTCTGGCAAGACACCCAACTCACCAGCCAGGTCACCATCAACCAGTACGGCAACACCAACGAAACCATCGTCGACCAGAGCTTCGGTGAAAACAACGTGGCCAATGTGCTGCAAGTCGGCGACCTCAACGCCATCTACGCCGACCAGTTCGAATCCCTCAATTCCCTCGTCACGCTCTATCAACAGGGCAACGGCAACGTGCACTTCACCTACCAGAGCGGCGACAGCCAGGTCATCAACGCCACCTCGGTGGGTAACGACAACAAGGTCTACGCCAGCAACTGGAAAGGCCCGCAACTGGGCGGTCAATTCGGCTACAACCAGCTCGCCACCGTCAAACAGAACGGCGACGGCAACGTCGCCAGCTTCAAACAGGATGGCGTCGGCCAAGTCATGACCACCAACCAGACTGGCTACGGCAACAAAACCACGATCAGCCAGGCCGATTCCTATAACGAGCTGTACTTCGACCAAAACGGCACCGACAACATCCTGATCGCCGACCAGCGCGGCACCACCAACCTGGCACAGGGCACCACCAACGGCACAGGCAACAGTACCGAGTTCAACCAGGAAGGCACCGGCAACCAGGCGTACACCACGCAGCTGTGGGGCGACGACAACATGATCACCGTCAAGCAGGCTGACACCATGAACGTGGCCTACGTCACCCAGGGCGGCACCGGCAACATCGCCAATGTGGACCAGAGCGGCATGACCCAGACCGCCACCATTCAACAGACCGGCAACTACAACCAGGCAACCGTGATGCAACAATAATTGTGTGGCATGAAAAAAACCGCGGCTCTTGGGGGAGGGTCGCGGTTTTTTTATGGCTGTACATATAGCTCTTTGTAGGAGCTGCCGAAGGCTGCTCCTACAGGTCAACCTTGTGGATCGAGGTTATCCAAAGCCCGATTCACCGCCAGATCCGCCAGCATGATCACCTGCTGGATACCCAGCAATGTGCTGCGCTGCGGGCCGTCCAGAAAGGTGGCCAGATCGCTGGTCATGACACTGGCGGAGGCCAGGGATTCGCAGGCGTGGGCGAGCAGGTCTTCGGTGCGGATGTTTGGGGCGATATGAAAGAGGGTGCTGGGGTTGTGGGGGGTGGGGGTTTCGGTTGGGGATTCGGGGGGATTGGGGGTGGGCTTGGGCATGGTGAAGCTCCTTGATCATCAGTGGAGCCGCCAAACATCGCTGCTAAACGAAGAGGTGGCGACTGTACGCGGGTTAGCAGACCAGGGATCAAGGAACCCGGCGCACCGAAGTGCCCCACGCACAGTCACCATAACGGGGTGACACTGGCGCGCCTTGATAGTTACCGAGCTGCTAAACCCGATCGCTGAATTGACAGCGACACGGAAACGATAGAGACCAAGGTCAAGGCAAACAAGCCGGCGGATTCTGGCGTAGTTGTAGGCAGCGACGCAAGGCGATGTAGCCTTGCTCCGAGTCCTAAGAAATTTCCTGCAACCACAAACCCCCGTGGCGAGCGAGCTTGCTCGCGCTGGGGCGCGAAGCGGCCCCGAAATCAGGCGATACGGTTTGACCAGACACACCGCGTTCAATGGATTTACGACTGATGCGCAGCCGAACGGGAGCGAGCAGGCTCGCTCACATGGGGATCAGGTGAAGCCGCGAATGTCAGGTCGGCTCGTAGGCCGCCTTCGCTGGCAAGCCAGCTCCTACAGTTTGGTCCGGAGTACATCCACAAAAACCAGGTCGGCTGTCAGGCCGCCTCGTTTTGGCTTTTGATCTTCTTGCACCCTCGAGAGGCCGAGTGCAGGTTCTGCGCAGTGGGCAACCCGGCATGGATGCCGGGTTAGCCGCGCCCGGCCAGGGATGGCCGATCGCGGCGGGCCCACGGAGCAGGACCGGAGCGAGGGAATGCCGAGCCTGGGCGAGGCACCGAACGAAAGGGGCAAGAGCCCTTGGTTACTTGGGGCTTTTCCAAGTGACCCGCTGTAAGAGCGGAACCATAGGTGGCCGTTGCCGCAGGAATGGATATGTATGCGGTCACCAACATTCAGGTCGGCTCGCAGGCCGTCTTCGCTGCGATGCGGCGACCCGACAAGCCAGCTCCCACAGGGGATGGGTGCGCCCGCAAAAGTCAGGTCAGCTCGTAGGCCGTCTTCGCTGGCAAGCCAGCTCCTACAGTTGAACCGGGTACATCCGTGAAAGTCAGGTCGGCTTGTAGGCCCCCTTCGCTGGCAAGCCAGCTCCTACAAGTTGAACCGGGTACATCCGTGAAAGTCAGGTTGGCTCGCAGGCCGTCTTCGCTGCGATGCGGCGACCCGACAAGCCAGCTCCTACAGAAGCGGACCGTGCGCAGCAACAAGAACCAGGTCGACCCGAAGGCCGCCTCGTTCACTGATCTTCACCCTCAGGCGTCACCTTGTTCTGCGTCAGGTAACGATCCAGCGTCGCATCAGCCACGGGCGTGTTATCCCCGGCCACCTGCCACAAATGCCGCTCGATCCCCTGCGCCAGCATATGCCCCACCGCCGCCTCGATCGCCGACAGCACACACAACTGCGCCGGTTCGTTGGTGGTGTAGCCGGCCTCGGCTTCCAGCAGCTTCTTGAACTCGATGAATTTGAACACCCCGGCACTGCGGGCCACGGAGTAGATGGTCTTGCTGGTCATCACGTTGGCCAGTACCTGCCCGCTGCGCACATCAACCGCCCGCAGGTTGACCGTGACCTGGTCCACCCGATATTCACGAGAGATGTCGATGCCCAGGTAGCGTGCCCCTTCCCCGCCGCTCTTGACGTTGGTGTCGTAGGCGATGATCCCGCCCTCGAGCATCATGTTCGCCGCTTGCAGCGGTGGCAGTTCAGCCTGGATGTTCACCGGGGTGTTCGGCTTCTTTTGCGAGGCGCGGATGATCTTGCGTTCGGTCAGCAGGTTCTGCAGCCCCTCGCGCTCCAGCACCACGAACCAGCCGCTGGCCTGCAAGGCGTCCATCAACATGCTCGCCGCGCCCTGGGTGACGCTGGTGGAAAACGAACTGGCCGGGGTCGGCTTGTACTGTCCGGTCTGGTCACGGAAGCCGTACACCACGGCCATCAACCGGCCCTTGGGCCGTGGCATGTTGATCAGGTCATAGTAGGTCGAGGCCCTGGGGGTCAGGGTCGGGATTTTCGGGTCTTGCTCGGCCGGCAATGGCTCGTGCAGTGCACACCCTTGTAATGCCGCCAACATCAGCCCTAGCGCTATTATTTTTTTCATGTCCTTAACTCCCCGTCCCAAATCCCTATTAATTCAGGCCATTGACCTTGATTTCCGAAAGCTCGCCTGTCGCCCGGTCAGTCACTTCAATCGTCAACTGCCCTGAGTCGTCGACGACGTTGACGATAAATGCGTCCGTGGACAGGCTTCCGGTGTTGCCGGTAGAAATGTTGTCCATCAATTGCCCCAGCAACCGCGATTGCAACTGCGCGGTGAAGCGGTCCAGGGCCGAAGTCCCGGCCGCCGAGGTGCGGTTTTTCAAATCCGGGTCGTCGAAGTCGTTTTGCGCCTGGGCGTTGTTGAGCAGCCAGGTGCCGTTCAACGGGTTGCCGCCGAACGAGGGGTTGATGGGCGTGTAGACCAGTTCCGTGGCCTGGACCAGTGCACAGCTTCCAAGCCCCAGCAAGCACCAGCTCGCATGCTGCAAAAACGTTTTCGTTTTCATAGTTCGTCCCTCTCAAGGTCCGTGGTGTCCTGTAACAAGGTCTCCAGCTTGCGCTGGGTAATCTGCCCGCGTACCCAGTCGGCGGCGTTATAGGCGTCGTCCTTGAGGTCCACGGTGTTCGGCGGCAGGAAGCGCCGATAAACCAAGTGTTGTTGATACTCCACGGTCACCAGGCTGCCCCAGCGAGCCGAAGGTCGTTCGCGTACCACCAGGTTGAAATCCATCGGGCTGGTGGCGCGCAGGCGTTCACTGAATGAGTAATAAAAGTCATGGCCGATATGCGAGATCGTGTCGTCGATGATGAAACCCAGCATCTCGTCCTCCTCGCCCGCAGAGGCCATGCCGGTGCTCAACACCAGGATCAGCGCCACACAGAAGCGGTTCATGGCTGCAACGCCTGAGGTGCCGTGGACTGAGCTTTCACCGGCCCCGACGCGCCGTCGGTAAAGGCCTTCTCGGCGACGAACTGCCAGTCCTTGTAGCTGGCCATGCCGTTGAAGTCAGACCACTGGGTGGGAAAATTCGTCTGTTTCAGCGGCTTGTCCGTGGACGCACTGCTGATACCGGTGATGCGTCCGTCGAAGCCGCGCATCAGGAACCATTCGCCATTGCCCATCGGGTCTGGATAGAGCTGGCGGATATGGTGCCTGGCGCTGGGAAACCGCTCGTCCTGCAACAGGTCGGCGAGGTCTTTCGGGTACTGGGCCAGGCCTGGCGAACTGCGGTAGTAGCTGCGCAGTGCCTGGGCGTACTGGGTGCCGACCCACAGCAACTGGCGTTCGCGGTCACGCCGTGCGGCGGTCGCCCACAATTCGCCGGCACTGGCCAGGGCCATGCCCATCATCATGATCAGGAACAGCACACCCAGGTAGGTGAAACCGTCCTCTGCAGCAGGCCTACCACTCGGAATAAAGGCTGCCATCACGCGCCCTCCCTGTGGCACCACTCTTGATATCGGCCACCCCACCGGCCACGCCGTCAGGCGGCGCCACCATGACCCAGGTGTCCTTGCGCTCGGCGATCGGGTCCATCGGCGAGTTGCGCAGGTAACGCAGCTCGACCAGTTGGTCGAGGGAGTCGGGGTAGCGCCCGGTGTCGCCGTAGTAGTGGTCCAGCGCTTCGCGCATCGCCGACAGGCTCTGGCGCAAGGTGGTCTCTTTCGAGGCCTCCAGGCTGTTGAAATAACGTGGCAAGGCGATGGTCATCAGGGTCGCGATGATTGCCATGACCACCATCAGTTCCAGCAGGGTAAAACCCTTTTCCCGACGCATATGCTCACCACTCCCGGTAGGCGATGCCGTTGAGGCCCTTGCCACGGGCCTTGGAGTAGACGTCAAAGACGTCCTGGCCATCCCGTGGGTTCTCAGCCGAACTGTCATAAGCACGCAAGCCCCAGCCACCTTCGTCGTCACGCTTGACCGCCGCCAGCGGGTCGTGGGGAATGCGTCGCAGGAAGTAGAACTTCGCACCCTTGGCACTGCGTACATCACGCACGCCATCGACCAGCACTTTCAGGTTGGGCGGGTAGCCGTTGCTGTCGAGCGTCTTCTCGATGTAGCCCGCATCGAAGGCCCGTTTGTAGGCGTCGATGGCATCGCGGATCTGGTACAGCGCGGTGCGCAGATCCTGCTCTTTGCCCCGGCGCACCACGGTCTCGGTCAGCGGCGCGGCCATGCCGGCCAACAGGCCGATCAGGGCCAGCGTCACCACGACTTCGATCAAGGTAAAACCGCGTTGCGAGGCGTTCATGATCAAGGCTTCCCGACGCTGACTTGCACGTTGGTTGCGGTGACTGGCCGACCGATAGGCTCAGCCTGCACCGAAGGCTTAGCCTGTACCAAAGACTTAGCCTGTACCGAAGACAGAGGTTGTTCCGGAGACTCAGGTTGGGTCGGCGTTTCCAGCCGGCGGTCCGGCGCCTGAATGTGCATGCTGGTTTCGGTGCCGGTGGGGAATTCCATGTCCGACGGGCTCTGGTACGGCAGGTTGCGCACGATCCGTGGCGTGATCGACAGCACCAGTTCGGATTTGCTGACGTCATCCTTGTTGCTGCCGAACAGGCGACCCAGGCCGGGAATGTCGCCCAGGCCAGGAATCTTGTTGCCGGTGGCGCCATGGTCGTTACGCATCAGCCCGGCCAGGATCTGGGTTTCGCCATCATGCAAACGCAGGGTGGTCTGGGCGTTGCGGGTGTCGACCTGAACCGGAATCGTGCCTTGGCGCGTCGGTTCCAGCGGCGTGGCGTTACTGACCTCCAGGGCGACCTTGATCGCCACTTCATTGTTCAGGTGCACGGTTGGCTGCACCTCCAGTTTCAGACCGACATCGAGGTATGTCACGCTTTCGGTGATCACCGGTCCCTGGGTCGACGGCACCGAGGTGGCGCTGATGATCGGCACGCGCTGACCGATGTGGATACGCGCCTGTTCGCGGTTGCTCACCCGGATCACCGGGCTGGCCAGGGTGTTGATGTCCTTGTCCTGGGCATTGATCTTGGCCTGTGGCGACGGCGAGATGGTGATCCGGCTTGAGTTGATGCCCTTGAGCTGATCGAGAATGCTCACCGCCGAACCGTCGCTGTTGACCACGCCAAAGGTGTTCGGCCATTGCAGGCCCAGGTCGAGAATGCGCTGGGTGGCGACCTCCATCACTTCCACTTCCAGCACCACTTCCGGGTTGGACTGGTCTTGCGATTGCAGGAGTTTTTCGGCCATGCGCACCGCGTCGCCGGTGTCGCGCATGGTCAGGGTGTTAAGGCGTTCATCGACGAACACATCGCGGGTCTTGAGCATGGTCTTGACCATGTTCAGCGCGGTGTTGGCATCGATGCTGGTCAGGTAGAAGGTGCGCATCACCAGCTCCTGATAGTCCTTGAGTTTCTGTGGCGTGTCCGGGTAGATCAGCAGGGTGTTTTCGTTCACCACTTTCTGATGCAGCTGGTTCTGTTGCAGCAGCAGTTCCACGGCGTCTTCGATGCGCACGTCACGCACGAAGATGGTGGCTTTCATGTCCGGGCGCAGGTCCTTGTCGAAGATGAAGTTCAACCCGGCGACCTGGGACAGCACTTCGAAGATGGTCTTGAGGTTGGCGTCGCGAAACTCCAGGGTGACCGGTTTGTCCAGGCGGGTGCGCAGTTGTGGATAAGGCACCACGTTGCGGCTCTGCACCAGGCGGATGTCACCTTGCAACGCCAGGGCGCCTTCATTGTTCGGGTCCAGTTCGAGGATCTGTTTGACCTGACGATCGGCGCCGTAGATGTCGCCACGACGCAGGTCGCCACGGGCCAGTTCGAGTTTTTCATCCAGGTTGCGCATGTGCTCGAGCTGGCGCAGCGCGTCCTGGGCCCGGCGGTTGTTCGGTTCGATGGTCAACACCCGGCCGTACGCCATGCGGGCCGAAGCGAAATCGCGCTGGGCACGGTCCATGTCGCCCTGGGTCAACAGCGTGGTCACCGCACGGGCACGGTTACTGTTCAGTGCCAGGTGCAACTCAGTATCTCGAGGGTTTTGCCGCAACCCCTCCTCGATCCGCGCCAGACCGGCTTCGTACTGACCCGACTCCATCAGTTCCGACGCTTCATCCCTGGCAACCTGCGAAGAACTGCACGCGACCAGCCCGGCACACAGACCAATGCTCAACAGCAAACGGGATTTGTTCATTGCTCGCTCCCCACAGACAGAGTCTGGGACAAATGCAGAGGCAAATAGACGAGGCTCAGTTCCAGATCGGAAATCCCCTCGATCTTCCATGTTTCGTCGATCACATCCCCTTTGCGCACGACGTAGATTTTCTCGCCGTTCTGCAAAAACACTTGCAGGTCGGTGCGGTCATCCATCTTGCCAATGAACTGGAAAGGCATTGGCGGTGCAGTGGGGACCTGCACCACGGGAGCTACGTTGACAGCTTGTTCGGTGACGCTGGCCAGGGTCGGTGCGGCCTTCCAGCTGCGGGCGGCGAACAGGTCGCCGGCCGGGCTCAAATCCTTGATTTGCGCTGCCGCCTCGGCGGCCTTGGCGGCCGGCAATGCACCACGGACCTTGTCTTTGGCAGGCGTGGCCACCGCGGCCACGTCGACCCCGGTGTCATCGGCCTGTTTGAAATATTCGGGCAACCAGGTCAGCGCCGCGGCCACACCGAGGAACGCCACCCATCCCACTGCGCGTTTGTTGTTCATCATGACCTCGACAGGTAAAGGGTCATGCGGATCCGCCCGTTCAGGTCGGTGTCGGCGATCTTCTTGCGCTGAAACTCCACGTCCTCCACCACCACTGCCGGCAACTGGCGGAGCAAGGCGTGCAGGAAGCGCCGCAGTTGCGGGTAGCTGCCCCGCACCGGCAGCAGAATCTGATAACGGGCCAGGTGGGTCTTGGGATCGACCCCCAGCGAGTACTCGCCACGTGCCAGGGTGATGTGCTCCAGGGCGGCCAATGCGTAGATCTTGTCGATGGCCACTGTCGCCTGGGGCTGCGACGGCAACTTGCTGCGGAAATCATCGAGCTGACGTTGCGGCACCACCGGGGCGGCCACCGTGCCGTCCTCAACCTTGGCCAGGTACTCGCTGGCTTCGCGGGTCTGCTGGCTCAGGTTCTGCAACGATTGCCAGTCCGGCAACAGCCCGGCCAGGCCCCAGGTCAACGCCAGCATCAGCAGGGCCAGCCCCGCCAGGCCAGGCACGCCCAGGCGTTGCAGGTACTCGTGGACGATCAATCTAGGGATTTGCATCGCCAATCTCCCAGGTAGCCGACAAGTTGAACCGGACAGGTTGCTCCGGCACGTTGGCAACGATTTCGTGGCTCAGCAGCGACACGTCGGACAACTCGTCAGTGGCTTCGAGGCGCTGGTGAAAATCGAGCATGGCCTCCAGGTCCCGCGCCTCGGCGCTGATCCGCACCTGGCCCTTGCGGGCGTCCGGGGTCAGGGTCAGCAAGGCGATGTTCTCGCGGGGCATGGCTTCGAGGGTGGCGAACAGCCGCTCCCAGGGCCGGCGCAATTGCTGCGACACCTTGCGCATCTCGGCCAGGTTCTGCGCCTGCTCGCGGGTTTCCGCCGGGGTCAGGCTGACCTTGGTGCCGGTGTCACCGGTGAGGACGCGCTGGGTGGTTTGCAGATGACCTTGCTGTTGCTCGGCCTCCACACTGAGGTGTTGCTGGATCACCACGCAGGTCAGCGCCAGCACCACGCCACCGGCCAACAGGCTCCAGCCCAGCGGGGTCGAGCGGTGACGAGGTTGAAAGTCGAGCATCAAGGCGCGCATGTCAGGCCACCGCCCGGGACATGACGTACAGGCAATCGCGTACGTCTGTCCGGTCCTCTTCCAGGGTTCGCAGGTGCACACCGGGTACATCAGGGTGCGAGTCGATGCGCGCCGGGGCGTGCAGGTAAACGTTCAGCGGCCGTTCGCTGGTGGAGGCCTGCAATTGGCTTTCGCGACCGATCAGCGCGGTCAGCGCGGCATCGCTGTCGCTGCTGCCCACCGAGCGCACCGCCGTCCAGCGCCCTTCACGGGCCAGCAGCAACACGCTGCGCACCGGCTCGGCAACCACGAACAGGAAGTCCCCGGCGTCGAAGCTCCTGTCGAAATGATTGAACGCCGCCATCAGGTACGGCTGCACCGAACGCAGGCGCAGGCCCCGACCGCTGACCAGGGTGCGCAGGCGCTCCAGCAGGTCTTGCGGCAGCGCCGTGGCGATCCGGTCGTAGCCGGCGGGTTCAGCCGAGAGCACCAGGCTCCAGGGTTGGCTCGGGGCGCCGTAGAGGTCTTCGAAGCACAGCTGGGCAAAACCGAGCAGTTCGTCAGGGCTGCCGATCTGGTCGCTCCAGGGCACCAGGCAGAAACGGCTGAAGTGGCCAGAGATCACCACGGTCAGTTCCGAACCGGCGCGGGCATGTTCGCCGAGCAGGCGGTCGAGGGTTTCCAGGGCGACGGTCCAGGCAAGGAAACCTTCATCGATGAAGCCGACGCTGCCCAGCCACAGGGTTTGACTGCCCTGGCGCTGGCCGAGGCCGACACCACTGGCGCCGAGGACGGCGACATAACGCTCACGAGATAAAAGTGACACGATTGATCTCCTCGAGAGTGGTCCGGCCTTGTTGCACCAGTTCCAGCGCGGATTCGCGCAGCAGGCGCAAGCCACGCTTGCAGGCGTGGGCCTTGATTTTCGAAATGGGTTGGCGCTCGACGATCATTTGCCGCAGTTCATCGTCCAGGTGCAGCAACTCGGCAATCGCGCTGCGTCCCCGGTAGCCGGTACCCCGGCAATGGCCGCAACCCTTGCCATGGACGAAGCGGTAATGCGCGACCTGTTGCGGATCGAGCCCCGAGGCTTCCAGCTCCTCTTCGCCAGGGGTGTAGGGGGCGCTGCAACTGGCGCAGACCAGTCGAATCAGACGCTGGGCCAGCACGGCATTGAGCGCGGAGACCAGGCTGTAGGGGTCGATTTCCATCTGGGTGAAGCGGCCGATCACATCGAACACGTTGTTGGCGTGGATGGTGGTGAACACCAGGTGGCCGGTGAGTGCCGATTGCACGGCGATTTGCGCGGTATCGGGGTCACGGATTTCACCGACCATGATCTTGTCCGGGTCGTGACGCAGGATCGAACGCAGGCCGCGGGCGAACGTCAGGCCTTTCTTCTCGTTGACGGGAATTTGCAGCACGCCCGGCAACTGATATTCCACCGGGTCTTCAATGGTGATGATCTTGTCCACGCCGTGGTTGATCTCGGTGATCATCGCGTACAGCGTGGTGGTCTTGCCGCTGCCGGTGGGGCCGGTGACCAGCACCATGCCGTAGGGTTCGGCGGCCAGGCGGCGCAGTTGGCGCAGGGTTTCCTCTTCAAAGCCCAGGGCCTGTAACTGCACGCCGCAAACCTTGTCGGCCAGGTCCTGTTTGTCGAGCACCCGCAGCACCGCATCTTCGCCAAAAATGCTCGGCATGATCGACACCCGGAAGTCGATCTGCCGACCGCTGATGCCGATCTTGAAGCGGCCATCCTGGGGCACGCGTTTTTCGCCGATGTCCAGTTCGGCCATGACCTTGACCCGGGAAATCACCTGCTCGGCGAACTCGCTGCCCTGGATCTTGCTGATGTTGTTCAGCACGCCATCGATGCGGTACTTGATCACCAGGCCGCTGCCGGTGGTGCCCAGGTGAATATCGCTGGCATGCATTTTCAGGGCGTCGTAGAGGGTCGAGTTGACCAGCTTGACCACCACGCTGGAGTCTTCGCTGATGCTGGTCAGGGACAGGCTTTGCAGGGTATCGATCTCAGTACTGCCGTCGGCCTGGGCGTTGAGCGACTCCACGGCGTGGAAGCTCTCTTCGTGGCGCGCCAGGTAGGCTTTCAGGTCGTCGGCGTGCACCAGGTAAAGCGGTGCGCCGTGCAGGCAATCGTCGATCCAGGCCAGGCGGGCAGTGTCGAAGGGGTCGGCAAATACGCCAATCACCTCATCGTTGTGCCGCAGCAGGGTGAATTCGCGCTTGAGGCATTGGGCCAGGGTGACCCGGTCGAACACCGGGGTGGCTTGAAACAGGCTGTCGGTGTCGAGCACCGGATAATGCAGGGTAGTGCCGAGGCACTGGATGAAGGGCATGGGGGCCAGATCGCACAGCTCCCCGAGGGCTTGCAGGACTCGCTCGCCGGAACTGGCGGCCAAGGAACGGGCCTGGGCCAATTGCTCACTGGAAAACCGGGTCGGTACACATTCGAGCGGCACTGCATCGACGACAAGGGATAGACGGTCCATGGCTTGCTCTCCAACGCCCGGGGCTTTGAGCCCTGTCGGCGCGGCGAGCAATTGCGGCGGGTGCCGGAACGTCTTGTCGCGCCACTACTCCCCGGTGAGCAATTGTTCGTCGTCTGGCGCCCTGGCGGCCGAATTTTTTCGGCGATCGGCAAGCACCCAACTACCGTCGTACAACTGCAGCGGGAAACTTTCGGTCCTGCTCTGGCGTCGTTCGACGAATCCTTCGGATGTGTTCATGCCTGTCTTGGGTTCGCGCTGCATCCCCAGAAGATCAAGAATTGCACGGGCCAGTTCCGCCAATGGAAACGGTTTGAACAGGATATGGCTGACTCCCAGTTGCCGGGCCCGCTCGCAAACCTCTGCGGTTGGGTGCCCTGTGATCAGCACAAAATGACAGCTCCTGTTCTGGCGGACGGCATCGAGCACCTCAAAGCCTTCTATATCCGGCAAGCGGTAATCGAACACCATCACATCGGGGGCAAATCTTTCGGCTTCATCGATGCCTTCTGCCCCGTTATGAGCAATCCGGACTTCCAGCCCTTGCACCTGCAGATAATCCTGGAGGTTTTTGGCAAGCAGCTGTTCGTCTTCGACAACCAGTATTTTGTTTAACAAGGTGGACTCCTTGAAACCGCAGGGCCGAATACCGAACCTGGCGGAGTGCGCGCCTTACAAGGTCTAACGCACACTTCATGCCAGGCTGAGCGCCGGTCGTTTTATCGCTTCATGTCCTTGAATTTAAAAACAATGCCTTTTCGTCCACGTAACCCACCCCCCAAAAGCGGGGAAAACCGAACGGGTGTGCATTGAACCTTTTCCCCACTGTTGGGGAACCGCTCAATCGTCGTCGATCCGTTCGATCCGATTGCTGGAACGCAGCTGTGCCAGAACCTGCAGACGAGCTTTGACCTGTTTCTGTCGGGCAAGGTAAGCCCGAACCATGTCAAGTCCTTGCTCCTCTGTGACATCCGCTGCCTCCATTCGGTTCTGTAAATAGATCAAGTGCCAGCCAACCGCCGTACGTACCGGTTCACTGACAGCTCCCGGTGCCAGGGCAAAGGCTGCCGCCTCGAACTCGGGCTGCATGCGCCCGCGGGGAAAGTAGCCCAGATCGCCACCCTGGCTGGCCGATGCGTCTTCGGATTCGCTGCGGGCGACACTGGCGAAGTCTGCCCCTTCAGCAATCCTCTTGCGCATTGCCTCCAATCGTAGTCTCGCGGATGTAACAGTGGAAGCATCCGCACCCTGAGGCACCTTGATCAGGATATGCCTGACCTGTATTTCCTCGGGCCGGATCATCTGGGCGCGGTACTCTTCGAAAAAAGCATGGACCTGTTGCTCGTCCGGTTCACTGACCCTGGTCAGTTCGCTGAACATTTTCTGCGCCGCCAGGTCCCGGCGGGTGTACTCGATATAAGCGGCCTCATCGAAACCGGCATCCTCCAGGCGCCGGGCGAACACCTGCGCGCCGCCCATGGCCTGACGCGTCTGGTCCACCTGGCTCTGCACCGTGGCATCACTGATCACCACCCCGCGCCTGACCGCTTCCTGCCAGAGCAATTCCTTGTCGATCAAGGCGTCCAGCGCAGCCTTGCGCAACTGTTTGTACGCGCTGGGACTGCGGATGCTGGCGACCGCCCGGCCCTGATCCTCCAGGTACTCGGCAAAATAGCGCTCCAGGCGCAACTGCGAAATTTCCTCGCCATTGACCCGGGCCGCGACCTGGCCATTGCTGCAAAACGCCGCAGGCACCCACAACGTCAACAGGATCAGCACAGTGTTGAGTTTCATGTTCGGCCTCCGGTCAGGGCATCGCGGCAATGGGTTTGTAAGGGGCAACCAGATAGAAACGCTGGTCGGACAGGTCCACCGTGACCACATGGGCGCCGTTGAGGCCCAGGCGGCGACCCGGTCCGAAACTGATCAGCGGGGTCAGTCCGGTATCGAAGTCATGCAGGCCCTCCAGGGCGCTGACCAGCTTTTCGCGGCTGGCGTCGCGCCCGGCCCTTTTCATGCCTTCGCTGAACAACATCATCGAACTGAACGCGCCGACCTGCAGGACCGCATGCTCGCCACCGAGCTTCTGCTGTTCACGCAATTGGGTCAGGGCCAGCCGCCCGCCCGGCGTCCAGTCGCCGGGCACGAACGGATAGGCCAGGAACACCCGCCGGGAAAAGGCGCTGGGCATCTGCAACAAATCGCCTGCCACCTGATTCGACGCGGCGAACAGGTAGGGCACCTGACCCGCCGTCTGCAAGCGTTCGGCCAGGCGGCTGAACCCGCTGCTGTTGCCCAGATAGAACACCGAGCGCGAGCCCAGCGGCAATTCGTCCGGCGCCGACGGCCAGAGTTGCAGGCGCACTTTCTGCCAGGCGTTGTCTTGCAGGTACTGGGCGAGGTTCTCCGCGGCCTGCCGTTGGCCGGGCTCGTCCGAGTAGGTGATCAGCGTGGGCCCTTGCAACACCCGCAGACTGGTGGCGGCGTAATCGGCCAAGGCAATCATTTGCTCACGCAACCCCGGCAGCGGTTCGAAAATCTGCCGGCTGACCTGGGCCGGGCCTTGCAATGACAGTGGCCCGATCAACGGCACACCGGCCTGTTCCAGGCGCGGTGCCAGTTCCGCCTCGAGGGCCGGTGCCAGCGGAGCGATCAGGGCGAACACCTGTTCCTGTTCGATCAGTTGATTCAACGCCTGCACGGCACTGGCACGATCGGGCCCCGGGTCGAGGATGGTCAGGTGCAACTGCCGGCCATGAATCCCGCCCGCCTTATTGATGCGTGCGATGCAGCCTTTGAGCACCGCCGCCACTGTGGCGCCCTCCTCGCTCAACGCGCCCGTGGCCGGCAGCAAGGTGCCCAGGTGCAGGCTGTCGGGGCTCAGGCCCGGATCGCGGTCCTCGGCCAGACGCTTGAGGTAGGCCGTGAGGTTGCGCTGATCGTTCATCGACAGCACAAACCGCGGCATCGCCGGGTCGAGACGATTGTTGCCGGGGTCGCGCCCCTCCTGCACCGCCCTGGCCAATGTGCTTTCGGTATACGCCGGATACTTGCGCCCATTGATCTGCTGCTGGCCATAGGTGCTGGTGAGCCGCGACCAGGTCAATTCCGGCGGCCGCACCCCGCCCTCGGGACGCCCCAGGCCATCGATGCCATGGCAATTGGCACACGGCAGGCTGGTCGCCGGCAGCACCATGTCCGCCGCCCCGACCCGGGCCATGATCGGCTCACCGCTGGCCGACACACCCTCGCGGTACAGCCGTTTGCCGGCGCTTTCGCCGGGAGACAGCGGTAGCGCCCGGGCGGTCAGGCTCACGCTTGCGAGGAGGAGCAGGCCGAGGATGAGGGCGTTTTTCATGACGCGCACTCAGCGACCGGCCACAGGCATTGTCAGCAACTGCAAGCGCTGGGCAATGGCGGCGGCCGGGGCATCGGGGCGGATTTTACTCCAGCGCTTGTTGGCCACGTCGCCAACGATCAACTGCGTGGAGTGCTGCTCGGGGGTCGGCACGATCTGGCCGATACGGCCCAGGACCAGATCCATTTGCGCCTTGTCGCCGGTAAGAAAAAGCCAGTGGGGGCCATCGACGCCCTGCTTCAAGGTGTAAGCCTTGAGTACCGCTGGAGTATCCCGCAGCGGATCACTGGTAAGGGAGATAAAGGTGACGCCATCCGCCTTGTCGCCCAGCACTTCACGCACTTGCTTGAGTTTCTGGGTGATCAACGGGCAGGCATCGTTGCAACTGGTGTAAATCACATTGAGCAGCACCACGCGGTTCTGTAGTGCGTCGCTGTAGAAGCGCAGGGTATTGCCGTTCTGGTCCTGCAACGGGGTGTCGGTGAACCAGGTTTTGGCATCGTGGGTACCGCTGGCCGGTTGTTGTACAGACGCCGCAGGCATCCCGGACGCCGCCGGCGCTTCAGCGGCAGCCGGCACCGTTTGCCCATGCCCTTCATGGGAAAACGCCAGGAAGCTGATCACGCAGAAGCACATGGTCAGGAGGATCAAGGCGAGCGCTTTCATGGCTGATGCTCCATGGCAATGGCAGTGTGTTTGGCGTGGGCGTTGCGCTCGCCGCTGAGTTTCTCCACTTCACGGCTGAGCACGGCCGGGTCGGTGAAACCGTAGTAACGCGTCCAGTGGCGGCTGTTGCCGTCACCCACCAGGATCAAGGGTTGATGGTTTTTGAAATCGCCGCTGAAGCTGCCCAGGCCCTTGAGGGTTTCGTTGACCGACTGCGGGGAGCCGGTGAGCCAGCTCCAGCCCGGACCGTTCTGGAAGGTACGCGCGTAATCGTTCAGGCGTTTGGCGTCGTCGCGCTGCGGGTCGATGCTGATCGACACCAGCTGCACTTCAGTACCGACCCGTGCCCCCAGCTGCTTTTGCACCTTGCCCATGATCGACGACACCACCGGGCAGACCGTGGTGCAACTGGTGTAGATGAAGCTCATGACCACGATCTTGTTTTGCACCAGGTCCTTTTCCAGGCGCACGGTCTTGCCGTTCTGGTCCACCAGTGCCACGTCGGCGAACTTGACCTGGGCAGTCTCCGAACTGGTGCTTTTCGCCGCTCGGGTGTGGCCGGCGTGCTCATCTGCCGAGTGAGCCAGGGCCTGGCCGACACCAACGGCCAGCAGGCAGAGCGTCAGCAGTCCACGATGTGCAAATCGGTTCATGTCGATGTCCTCTCAATGAGTTTCGCCGGGCAACACCCGAACGCTGGCAAACGTCTGGTCGTCGAAGGTCGCGCCCAGGGATGCCGCACGCACGTGCAGATACCAGGCGCCTGTCTGGTCGAGGGTGACCGGGGCTTCATAAACCCCGTTGCCGACATCCCGTGCCGCCACCCGTTGAGACCGTGAACTCGGCGCCAGGAAGTAGCGCACCTGCACGTCCTTGACGCCGCTGAGTCGGGCCTTTTGCTTGCCCTGGACGATGCGCAAGCGCACCACGTACGGGCTACCCAGCGCGACGGTGGAGTGGTCGAGCATGAACTCCACTTTCGGCACACCGGCGTGTTGCACGGTGTTCTTGCTCGCTTCGACCACGGTGCTGAAGCAATGGATGATGTTCGGTTGATTGAGCAGGAACGCCACGTCGAAACGCCCTGCCGGCGGCAGTTTGATCCGTGCGCTGTACAGGCCCGGCTCGACCTCGCGCAGGCTGCGGTCGATGACCAGCGCCGCCCGCGCCACTTGCCCGCGATTGGGATAGCCGGACATCGGTGCGTTCATGCCTTCGGCATAGAAGTAGGTGGTGTTGTCCACCGGGTTGACCACGAACACCGCATTGTCGTCCCGTGACACCGCCAGGCTCGACGCCAGCGGCAAGTCGCCGGCCAGGCGTGGTGGCTGGGTACCCGCCTCGAATCCCTGGCTGATCGGCTGGCGGCCTTCCCCCAGCGACGACAGGTTGATCATGGTCACCTTGGACGACGCCAGGCCACGAACATAGGCATAGGCCTTGGTGAACACCACTTGATAGGGTTCGGCGGACACGTCCAGTTCATGGATCAGCGAATCGGTGGCGGCGTCTATCACCGAGGCCCGGTTTTCCAGGGTGTTGAGCACGATGCCGAAACGGCCGTCGGCGCTGAAGCCCATCGGGCCCAGCCCCTGTTTCATCTTGATCACCCGCCGCACCGACTGGCTCGCGGCATCGACCACGGTGACGGTGCCGTCCTTGCCGTCGGCCACGTACACGGCGCCTGATAGCGGCGAGTACACCACCGACAGCGGGTGCGAGCCGGTCTTGAGTTGTTTGATCAGGGTCAGGCTGGCGATATCGATGATGCTCAGGGTGCCATCGTCGCGGTTGCTGACAAAGGCAAAACGGCTGTCCTTGCTGAAGGCGATTTCGTGGTGCCCGCCGCCCGTGGCCAGGTGCTTGAGGGTTTTCAGGCTGGTGGTGTCGATCACGGTGACCCCGGACTGCTCCGCGGCCTTGGCATTGTTGCCGACCCACAGCAAGCGTTCGTCCGGTTGCAAGGCCACCCGCACCGGGTTGCTGCCGGCCGCCACCGAGTCCAGCTGTTTGAATTGTTCGCTGTCGATCACCGCGACTTCGCCTGCCGCCGGCATCGACACAAAGACCCGCTTGTTGTCCCGCGGCGTCACCCAGTCCATCGGCGGTTGCTTGAGGTCGATCCGGGTCAGGGTGCTGGTGATCCCGCCCACCGACACCGAGGGATCGACCACCGAGACGCTGGCATCGCGGTTCATCACCAGCAGGAAGTAGCTGTTGAGGTCGAGCAGCGGGCGCGCGCCGATACTCGATTTAAGGAACACGCCGACCCGGGATTTGCAGCTCTGTTCGCGCCCCTGGGCCTGGTCGGCGGCCACGGTTTCCGGGTCGAGCCAGGCACCCGGGGCAACGCCTGCCAGCGGTTGGCCTGAAGCCTTGTCAGTGACACGGAACCGCACATCGGCGAATTCGCCTTCACGCAGCACGCCATCTTCGGCCAGTGCCCGCATGTCGAGCACCACGGACACGCCATCACGTTCCAGGGTCTGGCCGGTCCAGGTGTCGGGCAGCGTCACCTCGCTGAGCATGACCGGGGGCGACGTGCGCGATACCCCCAGCCAGATCAGCGCCACCCCGATAACCAGGGCACAACTGGCGAATGTGATGGTCCTGTTCATGCCACTTCTCCCCTTTACCAGATCTGTGCCTGCCTCAAAACCGTGGTGCTCCCATCGCGGGCAAGCCTTGCTCCCACAACCGCACGGCCAATCTCGACCCTGTGGGAGCAAAGCTTGCTCGCGATGGCGTCAGCAGCCACACCGCAAAACCAAGGCGCTCCCATCGCGGGCAAGCCTTGCTCCCACG
>NZ_RBLA01000001.1:1544674-1971303 GCF_003634475.1 Pseudomonas sp. WPR_5_2
TCTCGACCCTGTGGGAGCAAAGCTTGCTCGCGATGGCGTCAGCAGCCACACCGCAAAACCAAGGCGCTCCCATCGCGGGCAAGCCTTGCTCCCACGACCGCACGGCCAATCTCGACCCTGTGGGAGCAAAGCTTGCTCGCGATGGCGTCAGCAGCCACACCGCAAAACCAAGGCGCTCCCATCGCGGGCAAGCCTTGCTCCCACAGGTTTGGTGGTGTTGCCCACCACCCCTTCCCGACCGTTACGGCACCGGTGCCGGTTCCGGCTCATTGGTCACCCGCAGCAACCCCCACAACCCGGCGGTATTACCGAAGGACGCGTTGTCGCGGTACAGGTAGTCCCCCGGTATCGCGTTGCTGCCGCCGGCGCTCGGGTGCATGAAGCTGAAGTGCGCCGCCGGCAGCACGCTTTCCCGGGCGCCGATGTACATCGACATCGGGTTGAGTCCGAACTTCACCGAACCGACGCCCGGCGTGCCCATCGGGAAGCCACCCACATCGCTTTTCTCGGACTGGAACGGGTTGACCGACCAGACGTGACCATCGAGCTGGAAGGTCGAGCCGCGGCTGCCACCGGACGGCATCAGGATGTGCGTGCGGAACGGTTGCCCCGGCTTGGCGTAGAACACCGGCGTCTGCGGGTCGCTGCCCACCAGCGCGTTGCTGTAGGCCATGTGCGCGTTCGGCACATCGCCGTAGCCATGGCCGTCGGCGTGACCGAACGGCGCGTCCGGGGCCAGGCCGAAGCGGAACCACATCGGTTCGATCTTGTAGTTGATGGCCATGCTGGCGTTGTCTTTCGGATCGTTCGGTACACCGTTGCCTTCCGAGGCAATGCCTTCCACCGGCCGCCCATTGGCCCAGCGCGTGTTCAGGGCGCGTTGCCAGACCATCGCGAAGTCGCGGTAGGTGGCCTGACCCGGCGCGGTCACCGTGGCCGATGCACGTTTGGCATCCTCGACCCAGGTGGCGCCGGCCGGCAGGATGCTCATCGCACCGCCCAGGCCTTTTTGCGGCTGCTTGATGACGTCCGCCGGGGTGATGTTCAACCCGCCGAACTCCACCGCCGTGGCGTTGATGTTGTCGACGTTGCGCCCCAGTTGGGTGATCGGCTTGCCTTCACGCTCCAGGTGCCCGGCGTAGTACTGGTAGGTACGGGTCGGGTACGCGCCCGTGTTGCCGACACGCGGCGGCACGGTCTGGATCGGGTTGGCGCCGACGTTGGCGCCGTCGGATTTGGTGATGTCATACGACAGCAGTTGCGTGTGCAGGCCGACATGACTGGAGGGCCGCAGCAGGTTGTTATTGAAGGTGGTCGAGCCCATGCCGTCGTTACGGTCACGCTTGGCCAGGCCCTGCAAGATCGCGGTCTGGGCCAGGTCCGGCATCACGCTCGGCAGACGGTTTTCCAGGGTGATGTTGATGCAATCACCGGCCGCCGCACGCAGGATCAGCGGTTCTACCGGCACACCGGGTTTGAGCTTGCCGGTGATCGGATCGAGGTCGGCCTTGCGCACATACAGGATCGCGGTCGGGTCATGCAGCGGCCCGCTTTGCCCGCCGATGGTGAAGGTTTCGCCATCCTCGGGATCGGTCACCGTGACCTGTGGAATGCTCACGGTCCGCGAGTTGAGCACCAGGGTGCCCCCCGCCGGTTTCAACGGCCCGCCGACATGTTGGCCGAGACCCGACGGGTCGCCGATGGACAGGCCCAGTGGATTGGCCAGGATGTCGTTGGCCAGCGCCGCGACCACTTCATAATTGCGTTGCACGGTCGGCCGGGTGCCGATGCCGTTCGGGTTGGCGCCAATCCGGGGGCAGATGCCATCGAACGCCACGGTGTTGCGCATGCCGGTCGGTTTCGGGTTGTTCGGCAGCGCGAACAGATCGTTGCGTTGTGCGGTGTAGTTGCGCATCACGCCCCAGATACCGTTCCAGTAACCCTCGATGGACGCGTCCATGGTGTACAGATAGTCACCGGTGGTCGCCGCCGCGCTGGACATCATCGACACCGGCGCATTGAAGCCCATCTGCTCGGAGATCCCGACCATCTGCGACGCGCGCCAGCCGGAGTTGGAGCTGTTGCCGAAACCGGAACCGCTTTGCAGCCATTTCACACCGTGCAGGGTGACGTTGTGCTCCTCCTCATGGCCGCCGGCATGCACCCGCAGCCGCACGTTGTCACCGGTGTAGGTCCGCAGCATTGGGGTGAACGGATCACCCGGTTCCGCACCGCCCTTGTTGATGTGCGGCGGGAACAGCGTGGTGCCGCCGGTCGGGCCGGTGGCCGAGGTGATCAGGTTCGGCGCCAGGTTCATCGCCGGGATCGCACGGTCGGTACGGCTTTGCATGGCGTACGCCAGATCGCCGCCCAGCCCATCGGCCTGCATGCCGCGCTTGCCGTCCGGGCCGACCTTGTTCGGGTCGAACACCCGCAGGGCCAGCGGTTCGTTGCGGTAGTTGACGACGAACATGCCCGGGTCATCCACCGAGATCGCCTGCGGGCAAGGCCGGCTCGGGCAGCCCGGTTTCACGCCGCCTCGCAGTTCCACCACCGCTTCGAGCAACTCGCTGGTGTTGTCGCGCACCGGCGGGTTGATCGCGTAGCGGAAGCTGTCGGCCGTGGCCGGGAACGCTTGCGGGTTCGGCACGCCATTGGGACCTGCGCCCACGTACACACCGGCTTCATAGGCGTGCTGGAAGTCGCTGTATTCGAGGAAGAACTCACGGAAGCTGTCGTTCTTGCCGTCATTGTCCAGGTCACCGGTGGAAATCACCGCCTGCCACGAAGTCGGCCCGCCATCCTGCCGCGCGCCGCTGTACAACGGCTCGCCGGTTTCGGCGTGGAACCAGGTGGAACCGGCCGGCTCGGCCAGCACGGTGGCGTACAGGCCAATCTGTTGGTGGGTCGATGGGCCCAGGTGGTCGTGGGTGAAAATGGTGCCCAGGCCACGGTCGACGCCCTGGGTGTTCACCACCGGGTCGACGAACCAGCGCTGCATCGCCGTGCGCGCCCCGACCCAATCGGCCCGGCCGAACTGGCCGAAGTACGGGTGATTCTTGGCTTTTGGGCAGGCTGGCGTACCGTCGCGCGGGTCAGTGCCTTCGCACTGGTTGTATTCGCGGATGGCGTGGATGCGTTCCTGCACGGCACCTGGGGAGAGCACACCGTCTTCATAGTTCCAGCCGTTGGACGAACCGTCCGCGGCGGTCAGGTCCCATTTCGGCAGGTGGATGTGCTGGCCGATCACGTCGGTCGGCGTGCGCACCTGATAGTCGTCCATCTCATAGGTGGCCGGCACCAGGTTGGTTTGCTGGTATTGCACGCAGTCGAAGGTGTTCATGCGCATCACCAGCGGCTCTGGCGGACGCTGCTTGGTGATCACCGGCCAGGCGTCTTCCCACAGCGCCAGGATGCGCGCTTGCGGGAAGTGGTAGCCGACCTTGTTGTACACCGCGTCGAACTGGATGTTCGCTGCCTTGTAGACCCGCGGACGGTCGGCGGTGAAGGTCGAGGCACCGATGAAAGACATGCCGTCCAGGCGCTCGCCGCTGTTGAACTCGCCGGTGCCGGCGCTGCTGGTCAGGCGTTTCTGCCGGTCATCCATGCAGGGTTCGTAATACGGGGCGCCGGCAATCGGCAGCGCACCGTTGGTGCGGAAGTTGCGCGCCACGATCTGGCTGCCCGGCAGCACGGCGTAACTGGGGTGATCCTTTTTCGCGTGGAAGGCCATGGCCGACTGTTCGACTTCGGTGCCTTCTTCCGGCAGGTAAATCGGTTTGGCGCGGGTCACCGACTTGGAGAAGTCCAGCGACGTGGTAACGGTCTGGGCCTCGCCCCCCTCGGACACGCCGCCCAGGGCATGGCGCGGCAAGCCGCCGTTCCAGCCACCGGACTGATTCGGATCGAGGTTGGCCCACAAGGCTTTGCCACTGGCTTTCAAGCTCTGTGCCGTGGCGGCGTCGAGCATGTCCAGCGGTGGGGTCGGTGGGCGTTGGCCGACCGAGCTTTCCATGCCACCGATCCAGAAGGGATAGCCAGGGTTTTTCAGGGTGCCGTCGGCATTGCGGTTGGCGTCGCTGCGATCGATCAGCGCCAGGGAACCGATGGCCGCACTGTTGGTATGAGCACCGCCACCATGATGCTCGCCGTCATCGTCGCCCTCATCATCGTCATCATCGTTGGCAGCTACCAGGGCTTCGCCGATCTTCGGTACGACAGCGACTTTGCCTGGCATCGGTGCCATGGCTTTGCCGGGCAGCGGCACCACGGCCGGAATCGGCGTGCCGGCAACGATTTCACCGTCGGGCAAGGCCCGTGCGCCTGCCGCCGGTTTGCCGCTGCGCAAGGCATAGGGTTCGCTGTGGAAACCATCGGGGCCCTGTTGCGAGACTTCGAGCCGGGTGCCTTCTTCGAAGACGTCATGCACCCGCCACATGGCCCACATGCCTTGGGCGAAGTGTGGGTAGAAGTGGCAGTGATAGATCGCATCGCCCGCGACCCGGTTGCGGTTACCCGAACCACCGTTGGCGATTTCATAGGTGTAGCCGGCGCCCGGACCGATGCCTTGGGCGTCCACATAGTCGGAGTTGTCGTCGTTGGGGTTGAACAGCCACTGATGGCCGTGCAAGTGGAAGATGTGATGCTCGTAGCCGTTGTGGGTGTTGCGGAATTTGACGAAGTCGCCGATGTAGCTGTGGGCGACGTTCGAGGGCTCCGACGGATACAGCGCCGTGGTCGCCTTGACCCCGACCTGATCGGCGCGCGGGGTCTGGCCAGGGGTGATGCCTTCCAGCCCGGCGTTGGCCGGTACGTCCACCAGCATCGCCACGTCGCCGACGGTATGGGCACTGAGGAAGAACTCTTCATAGGCGCAGGACAGGCAATCGTGCATCGGCCCCACACCCAGGCGGTTGGCGACCACTTCGGCGCCCATGCCGCCGGAGCCGTAGTTGATCATGAACGAATCGCGGGTCGGCTCCAGTACGTGGGCCATGACCGGGTCGGCCCAGTAAGCCGGGAAGGCCTGGGTCACTGCGGTTTCATCCTGGAACTGCGCGGAGAAATCGCGGAACGGCTCCAGCCGGTTGGGGATGGCCGGATTGCGTTTGCCAATACTTTCCAGCGGATAGGTCGAGGCCGGGAAACTGCCGTCGGCGTTGCTGCCCATGACAATCGCATCGGCTTCGCTGGAGACGATTTCATTGCCGTCGACCATGTTGATGATCGGCTTGCCGGCCTTGCCTTCGCGGATCCACGGTTGGCGCTGTGGATAGCGTGCCTGGTAATCGACAATCGGATGACCGGCCGGGGTGCGGCCGGTGCTGGCCAGGCGCATCTCTTCTTCGGTGATGGTGTTGCGGTAACTGCGACCGCCCTTGGGCATGACCGCCACTTGGCCGAACAAGCCATTGGCGTTGTTGCCGGCCGCACCCTCGCCACCAAAGGTCGCGCCGCGGCTGCTTACCGTGAAGGCACCTTCGCGTTCGGCGTACAGGGTGTAGGAACGACTGGCGCCGGGGGCGACCAGGGTGTTGGCGTTGCGCCCGGTATAAGAAGAGATGTCATCGATACTGTTGACCGCTTGCATGCCGTTGACCTGGAAGCCGACATGACGGTCGGCGACCTGTTCGTCAGCCTTGAAGGCTTCACCGCCAGCACCGATTTCGATGCCGCCCTCTTCACCCTCTACTTCGCCGCCCTCATCATGGGCACCAGGGTTGGCCTGGTAGGCCAGCAGGTTTTGCAGGTTGACCGTCAGGCAGTCACCAGCGGCGACCCGCAGGACCAATGGACGCGGGCGCTTGTCCGGCCGCAACGACACCTTGCCCGGCACCGCGGCGCCCCCCTGGTCCAGGGAAACCTGACGGTCATCGACCACGTCGCGACGCAAGGCGAACATCATGCCATTGACGTTCTGCGCCCCGAGACGGTTGAACATCAGCGGCTGGTCCAGCGCCACGACATTCGCCGTCAGGTTGCGTTCGCAACGTACAGCGGCTTCGGCGAACTCGATGCCCAGCATGGACGCGGCCAACAACAGCCAGGGGAGGATGGTGGGAACATGGTGTATGCCGGTCATGATCACGGGCCTCGCTGTGGGCGCTCACAGGGAATAATTCTCGATAACTCCCTTGAGCAATCTGCATGCCATAAAAAATTCATCTATTTTTCAGCCAGTTACAGTCATCACTTAATTCGCAGGGGGAAAATTCCCCACTTTTTCCCCACTTTTTCGCCGGGGCCACTATTCCCCACTGTTGGGGAAAACCACCCCGGGGCTTTCACTCACAACGGGGCATCCGCCGACAGCCCCTGCAAACGCCGGTATTGGTTCAACACGCTGGGCACATAACGCTGGGTTTCGGCGAACGGCGGGATCACGCCGCCACGGCTGAGCACGGCCTGGGGACCTGCGTTGTAGGCGGCCACGGCCAGGGCAATGTCGTTGTCGAACATCGTCATCAGGCGTTTGAGGTAGCGGGCGCCGCCCTGGATGTTGGCCTTGGGGTCGTAGACATTGGCCACGCCCATCTCACGGGCGGTGTCGGGCATCAACTGCATCAACCCCCCCGCGCCCTTGGGCGACACGGCGCGGGCGTCGTAGTGGGATTCGGTCTGGATCACGGCGTGCAGCAGCGCTGCGGGCAATTGATTGTCCGTGGCGGCCTTTGACACCAGCTCGGCATAGGGCCGTGCGGCAATCATCTGCGGCTGCCGGTCGATGCTGACCACGGCCGCTTGGGGCTCATGAATGACCCGCTGATAGTGGCGACCGGGGCGATGG
Source organism: Pseudomonas sp. WPR_5_2 (assembly GCF_003634475.1). NCBI lineage: Bacteria > Pseudomonadati > Pseudomonadota > Gammaproteobacteria > Pseudomonadales > Pseudomonadaceae > Pseudomonas > Pseudomonas sp. WPR_5_2. Next base: position 1,551,462 of record NZ_RBLA01000001.1, read on the forward strand.
ACGTTGGACAGGACGAAGTTGCCCCTGGCGTCCACCGAGACGAACACATCGGCCTGGGCGGTGCCTGCCAGCAGCGTCAGGCCGAGTAGTCCTGCGGTGAGAGTTTTCATTGTTCTACCTCCCCTGCCCGGCCCCGAAAAATGGGGGTATTGCCCCAATGGCCGCTCGTTTATCAGCCATACGCAAGCACTGTGCCGAAACCGCAAAGGGCCTTGGCACGGGGGGTTCGGGGGGAAGACAAAGTCTTTGGCAATCCCTTGCATGGCAATTGCATACGCCTCAATTGCATCAACCCGCTGCGATCCTTTCTGCCGAGTGTGAGGTCATCATGAAACAGCGACTGTATTGCGCCCCGCGTGATTCTTTTCCCAAAGCCCAGCGCGGGTTCACCCTGCTTGAACTGTTGGTCGTGCTGGTGGTGCTGGGGCTGTTGGCCGGCATCGTCGCGCCGAAGTATTTCGCGCAGCTGGGCCGCTCCGAAGTGAAAGTGGCCAAGGCGCAAATAGAAGGTCTGGGCAAGGCCCTGGATTTGTACCGGTTGGAGGTCGGCCATTACCCGTCGACCGAACAGGGCCTGCAGGCGCTGGTCACCGCGCCCAGTGACGAACCCCACTGGACCGGCCCGTACTTGCAGAAAAAACTGCCACAGGACCCATGGGGCCGTAACTACACCTACCGCTGCCCTGGCGAAAACGGTGAATACGACCTGCTGTCCCTGGGCAAGGACGGCCAACCCGGTGGCGAAGGTGAAAACGCCGAAATCACCAGTTGGCAGTGACGGGGATGGCGACCATGCGTTTTCACCTCAAAGCAGTCGGCAAGGCCGGTGTGGTATCGATGACCGTCGAAGCGCCGGGCCACAGTGAAGCCCGGCGCATCGCCGAAGACCAGGGCCTGCGGGTGGTCAGCCTGCACGCCGAGCGACATTGGCGGGCGTTGCGCCTCAAGCAGCGGGAGACGTTCAACCTGGTGCTGTTCAGCCAGGAACTGACGACGTTGCTCAACGCCGGCCTGCCGTTGATCGATGCGCTGGAAAGCCTGGCGGAAAAAGAAACCGCGCCACAGGCTCGCAAAACCTTGAACGAACTGGTGCGCCTGCTCTATGAAGGCAAATCGTTCTCCCAGGCATTGGGCCAGCTGTCGGCGGTGTTCCCCCCGCTGTACGTGGCGTTGGTGCAGTCCAGTGAAAAGACCGGTGCCGTGGGCGATGCCCTGGGCCGATACGTCAGCTATCGCCAGCGCATGGACGAGGTTCGCCAGAAGATCGTCAGCGCTTCGATCTACCCCATGCTGTTGCTGGTGGTGGGCGGTGGCGTGGTTTTGTTTTTGATGGGTTACGTGGTGCCGCGCTTCAGCCTGGTGTTCGAAGGGCTGGGGTCCAACTTGCCGTGGCTGTCTCAGGTGCTGATGAGCAGCGGCATGTTCCTGCACGCCCACCAGGGCGAATTCTTCGGTGCCTTCCTGGCGATCATCGTCTCCCTTACCCTGCTCCAGCGACAGCCGTCCTTTCGCCGGGGCGTGGACCGCCTGATCGAAAAACTCCCGGCGGTGCACCAGCGCATCTTCATGTACGAACTGGCGCGTTTCTACCGTTCCCTGGGGATTCTGCTGCAAGGCGGCATTCCCCTCGTCACCGCCATGGGCATGGTCCGTGGCTTGCTCACCGTGGCTTCCCGCACGCGCCTGGATCAGGCCTGCGAACGGGTGCGCGAGGGGCAATCGTTGTCGACCGCGCTGGAACTCAATCGCCTGGTGACCCCGGTATCCCTGCGCCTGCTGCGCGCCGGCGAACAGTCCGGCAATCTGGGACAGATGATGGAGCGCAGCGCCGACTTCTACGACGAAGAAATCAGCCGCTGGATCGAGTGGTTCGTGCGGCTGTTCGAGCCCTTGCTCATGACCTTCATCGGCCTGCTGATCGGGGTGATCGTGATCCTGATGTACATCCCGATTTTCGAGCTGGCCTCCAGCATCCACTGACCCTCTGGAACGGGCCATGGCGGCGGGTTGCAGGGGGGCTTCAACGTCGCAACTGAATAAATCAGTACGTTGAAGTGTTTTTCAACGTTCCTACTGAATAAAGGAACCAAGCAGCACGTTGCATTGTTCATCAACGTTCCAACTTGAAAAAAGAAAACGGAGAACGACATGCACATCAACAAGCTTTTACTTGCAGTAGCTATTGGCGCGGTTTTGTCGGCGTCTACCGTATTGATTCCGGACAGTCTGTCCGATGTGTCGAGTGCCCACGCGAAAGACGGTGGTGGTGGTGGCGGCGGTGGCGGCGGTGGCGGTGGCGGTGGCGGTGGCGGTGGCGGTGGTGGCGGCGGCGGCGGGAATGGTGGCGGCGGTAACGGCGGCGGTAGTGGGGGCGGCGGCGGAAGCGGCAATGGCGGTGGAAGCGGCAGTGGTCACAGTGGCAGCGACCATGGCCAGGGGCACTCCGGCGGCACCGCTTCAAACTCCGGACGCAGCAGCGACCATGCCGAGCCGGGTGACGATCATGGGGTTCATGCCGGTGAAGCCGGTGACGATCACGGCGTTCATCGCGCCGGCGAAGTGGGTGATGACCGTGGGGCTCATCGCGCCGGCGAAGTGGGTGATGACCGTGGGGCTCATCGCGCCGGCGAAGTGGGCGATGACCGCGGAATGCATACGGCGGGTGAACCGGGAGACGATCACGGCGTTCACGCCGGCGGCGAACCGGGTGACGACAAACGCGCGAACTGATGCACTCCCCCCTGTAGGAGCGAGCAGGCTCGCTCCTACAGGGGATCGTGTGAGCTACCGAGCCTTTCGCGCAAAAACCCGACCAACGCCTGCACCGGTCGTGACGACTGACGATGCTGCGGGTACACCGCCGACAGCGTCAGCGGCTCCGGCCGAAACGCATCCAGCACCGGCACCAGCCTGCCATCCTTCAGCGCCGAACCGACGATAAAGGTCGGCAGGTAGGTAATGCCCATCCCGGCAATCGCCGCGTCCTTGAGCAACTCACCGTTGTTGACCCGCATCCGCCCGGTGACGTTGACGGACAGTGGCTTGCCCTGCCCGGCGAAGCGCCATTGCACCTGACGACCGTGGCCATAGGGCAGGCAGTCATGGCTGAGCAAATCGTCCGGTTTGAGCGGCGTGCCACGCTCGGCCAGGTAAGCCGGGCTCGCGCAATACACGCGCTCGATTGACGCAAGGCGGCGGGCGATCAGCGTTGAATCTTCAAGCAAGCCGATGCGCAGGGCCAGGTCGTAGCCCTCACCGAGCAGGTCCACCGGGCGATCACTCAGGTCCACTTCCACCGTGACGTCACGATAGCGCTGCAAAAACGCTGGCAGCAGACTGCCCAGGTGCGCCAGCGCAAACGACAATGGCGCGCTGACACGAAGGGTGCCGCGCGGCTCGGTGGTTTGCCCGGCGATACCCTGCTCCACTTGCTCAACCTCACCGAGCAGGCGCAGGGCCGATTCGTAATAACTCTGGCCCAGGGGCGTGACGTCCAGGCGCCGGGTCGAACGATTGAGCAGCCGCACACCCAGCCGTTCCTCAAGCTGCATCAAGCGTCGGCTGACGAACTGCTTGGACAGGCCCAATTGATCGGCGGCTGCCGTGAAGCTGCCGGAGTCCATGACCTGGCAGAAAATACGCATGTCTTCGAATGGGTTCATTGTCATGCCCTGGGTGACAGTCAGGGCACTCTATAGCGGTTTTTCACCTTTTTAACCCCCTTGCGCAAAACAATGTGGGAGCGGGCTTGCTCGCGAAGGCGGTAGACCAGACACTTTTGCAGTGACTGTCAAACCGCTTTCGCGAGCAGGCTCGCTCCCACAGGGGTTATGCGTTTATTTGGCAGTGAAGGTCGTGTAGCTGTTGATCAGGTTGCGGTAGTTCGGCAGGCGTTCCGACAGCAGGTTGGCCAGGCCTTCCATATCGTTGCGCCAGTCGCCTTGCAGCTCGCAGGCCACGGAGAACCAGTTCAGCAGATGTGCACCGGCAGCCGACATGCGCGCCCACGCCGCTTGCTGCACGCTGGTGTTGAAGGTGCCGGAAGCGTCGGTCACCACGAACACTTCAAAACCTTCGGCAATGGCCGACAGCGTCGGGAACGCCACGCACACGTCCGTTACCACACCAGCGATGATCAGTTGCTTGCGACCCGTGGCCTTGACGGCCTTGACGAAATCTTCGTTGTCCCAGGCGTTGATCTGGCCCGGACGGGCAATGAACGGTGCGTCGGGGAACTGCGCCTTGAGCTCCGGCACGATCGGACCGTTGGGGCCCTTGTCGAAACTGGTGGTGAGGATGGTCGGCAGTTTGAAGAACTTGGCGATGTCACCCAGGGCCAGCACGTTGTTCTTGAATTCGTTGGGCGAGAAATCCTGCACCAGCGAGATCAGGCCGGTCTGGTGATCGACCAGCAGCACAACGGCGTCATCTTTGTTCAGGCGAGAGTACGAAACGTTGCTCATGAAAAAACTCCTTGGTGGATGATGGTTTGTTGCTGCGCCGGACCCTGTACCTAAAGGTATTGGCATCGGCGCTTATGGGTATTGATCAGAAGGCGAAGCACGAGCAGCCGAAGGCGCCCCAGAAACCCGCGAAATCACTGACCGGCGCATTCGACAGGCGCGCCCGCTCATGGCTGTGGGAATGCACCGCGCAAGGTCCGCTGCACTGGTGCACCTGCGCCCGCATCGGCGAGCCCGGCCGCCAGTGACCCGGGACCTTCACCACCGGTGACCAGTCCGGCAGCACCGGCACGCTGGCAGGTCCCAGCTTCTCGAAATCCCCGGCGGCATACACGACCTTGCCGCCGACCACGGTCAGCACCGACTCGATCCACTTGATGGCTTCTTCCTCGACACTGAAAAAGTCCGCGCTCAGCGCAGCAAGGTCCGCCAGTTGCCCGACCTTGATCTGGCCCTTCTTGCCCTGCTCGGATGAGAACCAGGCACTGCCGTGGGTGAACAGTTCCAGCGCCGTGGTGCGCGGCAAACCTTCCTCATACAGCGCCAGGCCGCCGACGGTACGGCCGCTGACCATCCAGTACAGCGAGGTCCAGGGGTTGTAGCTGGAGACTCGGGTGGCGTCGGTACCCGCACCGACCGGCACGCCTTCGGCGAGCATGCGCTTGATCGGCGGCGTGGCTTCGGCGGCCTGCTTGCCGTATCGGTCGACAAAATATTCACCCTGGAACGCCATGCGGTCCTGAATCGCGATACCGCCACCCAGCGCCCTCACCCGCTCGATGTTCTGCGGGGTGATGGTTTCGGCATGATCGAAAAACCACGGCAAGCCATTGAACGGAATGTCGCGGTTGACCTTCTCGAACACGTCGAGCATGCGGCTGATGGATTCGTTGTAGGTGGCGTGCAAGCGGAACGGCCAGCGCTGCTCGACCAGGTGGCGCACTACCGGTTCCAGTTCGTCTTCCATGCTTTGCGGCAGGTCCGGGCGCGGTTCGAGGAAGTCCTCGAAATCCGCCGCTGAGAACACCAGCATTTCCCCGGCGCCGTTGTGCCGCAGGTAATCATCGCCCTGGTGCAACTTGACGCTGCCGGTCCAGTTCTGGAAGTCGGTCAGCTCTTCCTTGGGCTTCTGGGTGAACAGGTTGTAGGCGATGCGAATGGTCAGTTGCTGATCCTTGGCCAACTGCTCGATCACCTGGTAATCGTCCGGATAATTCTGGAAACCGCCGCCGGCATCGATGGCGCTGGTCAGGCCCAGGCGATTGAGTTCGCGCATGAACTGGCGGGTCGAGTTGACCTGATACTCCAGCGGCAGCTTCGGCCCCTTGGCCAGGGTCGAGTACAGAATCATCGCGTTGGGTCGCGCCACCAGCATGCCGGTGGGGTTGCCATTGGCATCACGAACGATTTCGCCACCCGGCGGGTTCGGCGTGTCACGGGTATAACCGGCCACGCGCAACGCGGCACGGTTGAGCAGCGCGCGGTCGTACAGATGCAGGACGAACACCGGAGTGTCCGGTGCCGCCTGATTGAGCTCTTCGAGGGTCGGCATGCGCTTTTCGGCGAACTGGAATTCGTTCCAGCCCCCCACCACCCGAACCCACTGCGGCGTCGGTGTGCGATCGGCCTGTTCCTTGAGCATGCGCAGTGCATCGGCCAGGGATGGCACGCCTTCCCAACGCAATTCAAGGTTGTAGTTCAAGCCACCGCGGATCAGGTGCAAGTGCGAGTCGTTGAGGCCGGGAATCACGCAACGGCCCTTGAGGTCGATCACCTGCGTGCCCGAGCCGCGCAACGCCATGGCTTGGGCATCGTTGCCGACCGCGACAAAGCGGCCGTCGCGGATGGCCACGGCGCTGGCGTGCGGATTTTCCCGGTCAACGGTATGAAACTGGCCATTGAACAAAATCAGATCGGCGTTCATCGCGGCTCCTTAAGGCAATGTGGAATGGGACTGGCCGGCTTCCAGCCACGGCGCGAACAGGCGCGTGGCCCGCGGCATAAAGACGTACACCACCGACAGTACGATGGTCAGGGTGATCAGGAACGTGGCGACCACGTAATTGGAAAGGAAGGCATTGAGCTTCAACAGCGGCCCCCAGAGCAGTGGCACCAGCAAGGTGTGCGGCAGAATCACCAGCAACGTCACCACTGCCTGCTTCCAGCGCGGGGGTGGCGACGCGGCATCGGCCAGCGGGGCGAACCAGAATTCGTTGAGCGGATTGACCTCGGTCTGGTCGCCGTCCGCCAGCATCGGCGCGGCTTCATCCACCAATGCCTGGCGCTGCGGCGAATCGAGCCAGCGCTGCATGGCCTCGGTGGAGCAAAAGCGCAGCACGCAGGTGAACATTTGCAGGCCGGCGTGCTTGCCACGGACCACGTCCACCCCCAAATGCCCTTCGCTCTGCCCGGCCACCTTGACGATATTGCGCAGCCAGGCTTCATAGGTCGCTTCAAAACCGCTCTTGATCCGGTGTTTGACGATCAGGGTCACGATTTCATCGAACCCCGGGGCTGGCGTGCTCTGGGAATGGGCTTGAGGCATGACGAAAGGCTCCGGCGAATCAGGTTGAGCGAAATAGTGCCGGGGCGGGGGAGGAAAAAATTGGATGTACGTGCTCTTTTTGGGAGGGCGCGTGGATCGGTTGGCTCACCCATTTCCTGTAGGAGCTGGCTTGCCAGCGAAGGCTTTGTGTCAGGCGACGTATTTTTTGATGGTGTACATATCCATTGCTGCGGTAACGGCTGCTTATGGTTTCGCCCTTACGGCGAGTCACTTTCGAAAAGCGCGAAAGTAACCAAAGCGCTCTTGCCCCACCACTCGGTGCCTCGCTATGGCTCGGCATGCCCTCACTCCGGTATTGCTCCGTGGGTCGCCGCGATGGGCCATCCCTGGCCCAGCGCGGCTAAACCGGCGTCCTGCCGGTTTACCCACGGAGCAATGCCTGCGTTCGGCCAGCGTGGTTTTACGGGGCGCCCAGATCAAAAACCAAAGCGAGGCGGCCTGACAGCCGACCTGATTGTTTCAAGCGTCCCCGATTCCCTGTAGGAGCTGGCTTGCCAGCGAAGGACGTCAACGATGACGCGTGCTGCCTGGATGCCCGCGTTGTCTGGACGTTTTTCGCGAGCAGGCTCGCTCCTACAGGGGAACGCGTTCATCCGCAAACTCAGGTTGGCTGTGAGGCCGCCATCGCTGCGATGCGGCGCCCCGACAAGCCAGCTCCCACAGAGGATTGGGCGCGTCCGCCAAAGCAGGTCGAGTGTCAGCTCGCCTCGCTTTGCTTTGGCTTTTGATCCACCCGCCCCTTCGGGAGGCTGAGTGGAGGTGTTCATCCGGGGAGTGGCGCGCAGCGCCGTTCGACGCAGTCGAACACGCTGCATGTAGGTGCAGCGAAGCCAACCGGAGGGCAGTGTCCCCGGATGGATACCGGAGCGAAGGAACCCCGAGCCTTGGCGAGGGGCCGGACGCCGGGGCGAGCCTTTTTGGGTACTTTTTTGGCGTTTGAAAAAAGTGCCTCGCCGTAAGGGCGAAACCATAAGCGGCCGTTACCGCAGAAATGGATATGTACTCAGTCAGCAAAAGCCAGGTCGGCTGTCAGGCCGCCTTCGCGAGCAAGCTTTGCTCCCACAGGGGATCGGGGATATCAGTAAGAATCAGGCAGTCGCCGAAATATCCAGTGGTGCCGACATGAACTGACTGATACGCGAGCGCAACCAGCGCTCCGCCGGGTCGTTGTCATGCACCCCGCTCCAGGCCATCGACAACTGCGCCGCTTCAATCTCGAACGGTGGATCCTCGGCACGCAAGTCACAGCCTTCCACCAAGGCACAGGCTGCATAATCCGGCACGGTGGCGATCATCTCGGTGCCTGCGAGCAATGCACGCAAGCCACTGAACTGCGGCACGCCAAGCACCACTTTGCGACACCGTCCGACTTTGGCCAGGTCGAGGTCGATATTACCGCTCAGGTCACCGGAAAACGACACCATCGCATGGGGTCGCGCACAGTATTCATCGAGGCTCAGCGGCCCCGGCCTAGTGTCGCCACGCAACACCTTGCAGGGGATGTCACGCAGTTTCTTGCGCTTGGCATTGGCCGGTAGATCGGTGGTGTAGCTCACACCGACGGAGATTTCCCCGGACGCCAGCAACGCCGGCATCAACAGGTAATTGGCCCGGCGCACCACGACTACGATTCCCGGTGCCTCTTCCTGCAACTGACGCAGCAATGGTGGAAACAGACCGAACTCGGCATCGTCCGACAACCCGATGCGGAACACATCGCAACTGGTCGCCGGATCGAACTCCTTGGCCCGGCTGACTGCGCCGGAGATGGTGTCCATCGCCGGTTGCAGTTCCTTGAGAATCGCCAGCGCCCGCCCCGTCGGCTCCATGCCGCGACCATTGCGCAACAGCAGCGGATCGTCGAACAGGTCGCGCAACCGGCCGAGGGCGGCACTCACCGCCGGCTGGCCCATGAACAGCTTTTCCGCAACACGGGTCAGGTTCTTTTCGAACATCAACGCCTCGAAAATCACCAGCAGGTTCATGTCGACGCGACGCAGATCGTTTCGGTTCATAGGCACGGGTTCCTTGTGTGTCGGGGCCAGGTGCGAGGATGACGATTGTGTCTGACTTTACGCAAGACTTCCCGCAACGGACGAGGAATTAACAACGTTTAACTCGCAAGCCAGAGCCCTCGGATTCAAGAATTAGTCCTACCGACCCGGACATTCGCCATGGCTCACTTGCAGCAAAAAACTGCCCACGCGACAGTCACTGAAACGCAAAAGAAAAGCGCCGGCGGCCTCAGTCCGTGGCGCGAGCGGTTGGTAAAACAGCTGATCCTCGAGCGCCTGGGTGAATCCCTGGAAGTGACTGAACTGGCCCAGGCCTGTGCGTTGTCGCGCAGTCATTTTTCCCGTGCCTTCAAATGCAGCACCGGCCTCTCGCCACAGGACTGGATTCGCCAGCAACGCATCGCCCGGGCCAAGCTGTTGATCCAGCATACCGACCTTAGCCTCACGCAAATCAGCCTGGAGTGCGGCTTCTGCGATCAGGCGCACTTCTGCCACATGTTCACCCGCAGCGAAGGCATCAATCCGTTTGCCTGGCGTTGCCGGACGGTGCGCTCCCTTCACCAGACCACCCTGTAGGCCGGCACCAATACGGAAGTGAGTGATCCCCACTGTGGGAGCGAGCCTGCTCGCGAATGGGAGTGTCAGTCGACATTACTGCTGAATGACACACTGCATTCGCGAGCAGGCTCGCTCCCACAGAGGGGGAATCGGTCAGCCCTTGAGGAACGCCAGCAGATCAGCGTTGAGTTGGTCCTTGTGGGTATCCGTCAAGCCATGGGGTGCACCGGGATAGATCAACAGCTGCGAACCCTTTACCAACCCTGCCGAAGCAATGCCCGCCGCTTCGATCGGCACCACCTGGTCGGCGTCGCCATGCACCACCAGGGTCGGCACATCGAATTTCTTGAGGTCTTCGGTGAAGTCGGTTTCCGAGAATGCCTTGATGCAGTCGTAGGCGTTCTTGTGGCCGGCGGTCATGCCCTGCATCCAGAACCAGTCGATCATGCCCTGGGATGGCTTGGCGCCGGGTTTGTTGAAGCCGAAGAAGGGGCCGCTGGCGAGGTCCTTGTACAGCTGCGCACGATCCGCCAGCGACGCCTGGCGAATGCCATCGAACACTTCAATGGGCAATCCGCCAGGATTGGTTTCGGTCTTGAGCATCAGCGGCGGCACCGCGGAAATCAGCCCGGCCTTGGCCACGCGACCAGTGCCATGGCGGCCGATGTAGCGCGCCACCTCGCCGCCACCGGTGGAGAAGCCGAACAATACGGCGTCTTTCAGGTCCAGCAGCTCGATCAATTGCGCCAGGTCATCGGCGTAGGTGTCCATGTCGTTGCCGGTCCAAGGCTGGCTGGAGCGGCCGTGGCCGCGACGATCGTGGGCGATGACCCGGTAGCCTTGGGACGCCAGGAACATCATCTGTGATTCCCAACTGTCGGCATTCAGCGGCCAGCCGTGACTGAAGACGATGGGCTGACCGCTGCCCCAGTCCTTGTAGTAAATCTCGGTACCGTCGCGGGTGATAAACGTACTCATGGGCGTGCTCCTTTACGTGGGGTGGGGTTATTGGTTTGAGTTGAATCAGGCAGATGCGCGTCCCATCAGCTCGGCCAGCCGCGCGACTCGCTCTCCCAGGTGCGCGGCGGTGCAACGGTCTTCAGCCGGTGGCGCCTCGTCAGGGGACTGTTCGACATTCGACTGGGCCATCGCGCCCAGGGAGCTGCCGAGGCGATTGAGTTGCCCATCGAACACGCCGATGCCGGAGCGCGCGGGTAGCAGGTCGAGGCCGACCCAGATCATCGAGTGCTGGGCAGCGAACACCGCCATCTGCAGCAGGGTGTTGAGCTTGTCACCGCACAGGCAGCCGGAATTGGTGAAACCGGCCGCCAGCTTGTCGCGCCACGGTTGCGCCAGATAGAACGCCGCTGTAGCGTCCATGAAGCCTTTGAAGGCTGCCGAGGCACTGCCCATGTAGGTCGGGGCACCGAAAATGATCGCGTCGGCGCGGTGCAGGTGGTCCCAGTGCTCATCCACGTCTTCGACCGCCACCAGCAGGCAGGTGCTGCCCGGATGCCGCTCCACACCCCGGGCCACGGCTTCGGCCATGACCCGGGTATGCCCGTAGCCACTGTGATAGACCACCACTACGTTGCTCATTCCGGTGTCCTTTGTGGGAGCGAGCCTGCTCGCGAACGCGTTGTATCAGTCACTGACGATGTTGAATGTGCCGCCGCATTCGCGAGCAGGCTCGCTCCCACATGACCGGGTGGAAGTTGAAGAAGGTGAGTTTTGGGGGTAGACCGGACGCAGGACGAGTTAAACGTTGTTAATTTTTCATGACGCGCCAAAAGCCCCGGCGCCGCGTTATAGACGCCACGCCCAATAAACACGGAGCGACTATCAGTGCGTGGCAACCGACAGTCCGAAGCGAACCCCGGCCGTCACCCAGGTCCTGCATTGCGCTGGCGAAAAAATCTGGGGAATATGCTCGAAAACCGCGAACTGAAAGGCCCCAGGCAGGAGTGACCCGTTGACCCTTTTCCTCGAACAGGCTGTGCATTTCGGCCCCTACAGGATCTACCCCGGACAGCGCCTGATCATGGAGGCCGACCAGCCCCTGCGCCTGGGCCGACGGGCCATGGACATCCTGTTGATCTTGCTCAAGCACGCCGGGAACGTGGTCAGCAAGCAACAACTGATTGCCGAAGTCTGGCCCAACACTGTGGTGGAAGAGATCAACCTGCGGGTGCACATGGCGGCCCTGCGCAAGGCGCTCGGCGACGGTCAGGCCGGCCAGCGCTATATCATCACCGTGGCCCAGCGCGGCTACAGCTTCGTTGCACCGTATTCATTGGAATCAATCGGACAGCGCCCGCAAAACGCTCCGGTTGAATCGAGCGGCCACAACCTGCCCCTGCGCCGCACTCGCCTGATCGGTCGCAAGGCATTGGTCGACAGCCTGGTGACGCAGCTGCCGCGCCAGCGCTTCATCACCCTGGTCGGCCCAGGCGGCATCGGCAAGACCACCGTGGCGCTGCGCGTGGCCGAACATCTTATCGGTCAATACCGCGACGGCATTCGCCTGCTGGACCTGGCACCCATCAATGACCCGCTGATGATCGCCGGTCACCTGGCCACGCTACTGGACCTGTCCCTGCACGATGCCGAACCGCTGAACAGCCTCGCCCTGTTCCTGCGCGAACGGCAGATGCTGCTGCTCTTCGATAACTGCGAACACCTGATCGACCACGTCGCCCTGCTCTGTGAAAGCCTGCTGCGTGGCGCACCGCAGGTGCACATCCTGGCCACCAGCCGCGAGGGTCTGCGGGCCGAGGGTGAGTTCATCCAGCGCCTGGAGTCGCTGGACTGCCCACCGCCCATTGCCGTGCTGGACCGTGCCCAGGCCCTGAGCTTTTCCGCGTTGCAGCTGTTCGTCGAGCGAGCCATGGCCAGCCAGGACAGTTTCGAACTGAGCGATGCCGAGTTGCCGCTGGCAGTCGACATCTGCCGCCGCCTCGATGGCATTCCACTGGCCCTGGAGCTGGCGGCCGCCCAAGTCCCCAGCCTTGGCCTGGGTGGTTTGCTGGCGCAACTGCAGGACAGCTTTCGCCTGCTGCCCCACGGCAGCCAGGCAACCCCGGGCCGGCATCAGACCCTGCGCGCCACGCTGGATTGGAGTTTCGAACTGCTCAGCGCCTGCGAACAAACCTGCCTGCGCCGACTGGGCGTTTTCCGCGGTGGCTTTACCCTGGAGTCGGCAGCGGCGGTGATCGTCGGCGAGCACATCGAACCCCGAGAAGTGTTTGGCTCGATAATGCAACTGGTGGCCAAGTCCCTGTTGAGTGTGGACGTGGGCGATGAAGAAGTGTTCTACCGCCTGCTCGACACGACCCGACGCTATGCCCTGGAAAAACTCGAACAGGCCAGCGAACTGTCCGCCACCCGGGAACGCCACGCCGAACGGTGCCTTGCCTTGATGCATCAGGCGCAAAAAAATTGGGAGCAGACGCCGACAGCGCTGTGGATCGAGCGTTACGCCCGTGGCCTGGAAGACATCCGCGCGGCCCTCGATTGGGGCCTGAATACCCGGGGACCGCAAATGCTGGCGATCCGCTTGACGGCGGCGTCCACGCCACTCTGGCAAGAACTGTCACTGCTCAAGGAGCACGGCGGTCATGTGCGCAAGGCCCTGGCCTTGCTCGACGCTGCGCCCGAGCCCTGCCCGCGTTTGAAAATGAACCTGAAGCTGGCCCTCGGTAGCGCCTGCTATCACGTCCAGGGCGGCAATGAGGAAACCATCGGCGCTTTCGTCACCGCCAGAACCCTGGCCAGACAATGCAATGACGTGGTCGGAGAGCTGCGCGCCGTTTCCGGGCACATGGCGGTCAACCTCAGCTGTGGCAATTATCAGATGGCCCTGGAGCAGAGCCAGCAATTCGACCAGTTGGGCCTGCACGGCGACCCGGTGCTGTCGCTCAGCACGCATCGCCTGCGGGTGTTGGCCCTGCACTTTGCCGGGGATCAGTCACGGGCGCGGTTGAATGCCGAAGAGGTGATCCAGCGCATGGCCCAAAGCGGCCACCTCAACCGCTTCACCCATGGTTTTGGCGTGCAGTACGACCAGAGCGTCGCCGCCTTGACCATCCTGGCGCGCATTCTCTGGTTGCAGGGGCAACCGGAACAGGCCTGGCGCACGGCCCAACAGGCGCTGGACATTGCCTTGCAGATCAACCATGGCACGTCCATCTGCTACACCCTGGCGCTCTCGGGTTGCCTGATCGCCCACTACAACGGCCACACCCGCACCGCTCGCGAACTGTTGCACCTGCTGCTGGAACAGGCACAGAAAAACTCGGTGCTGCTGTTCTACACCTGGGCCCGGCAGTATGCGCAAGTCATCGACGGTGCCGATGCGCAGGCATCGCAACGTCCTGGCGTCGGCTTGATCAAGGAAATCATGGTCACGCTGGGCCCCGGGTTCATCGATGACGATTTGCTGCAACGTGCCGACAGCGGCGCGGCAGGCTGGAGCACCGCAGAGATTCTAAGGGCCCGTGCCGATACGCTGCTGGCCGTCGATTGCCCGGTGAAAAACTGTACTGCCGAAACCACCTTGCTCAAGGCGCTCAACGTGGCGAAATCCCAAGGCGCGCTGGCCTGGGAACTGCGCAGCGCCACTTCGCTGGCCAGGCTCTGGCAGCGTCAGGGGCGCTACCGCCAAGCCCATGAACTGTTGACGCCGATCTACCAGCGTTTCACCGAAGGACATGCAACGCCGGACCTGATCGCCGTGCGCCGTTTACTCGACGAGTTGCAGGACAACGTTCGGATTTGATGCCGAGGCGCTTTTTTTTGTAGGAGCGAGCTTGCTCGCGATGGACTTAAGCACGCCGCGTTTAACCAGAAAAACACGCGTAATCGTTAACGACCATCGCGAGCGGGCTCGCTCCTACATTCGAGTTTTTCCAGGGCATAGCCACGGGTGGTGTTGAGGAAGCGGTAACGGGAAACACCGTTGGCTTGCTCCAGGGAAAGCAGCGATTTCAGCGCGAGGCTCTGCAGCACCTTTCCCAGATTGGCAGCCGACAGCGCGGCGCAATCCACCACGCCCATCGCCGCCTCCAGGGTGAACGCCGACTTCAACACCGCCAGGCGCTGCAACACGGTTTGCTCCACCGGACTCAGCCGTTCATAACTCCAGTCCAGCGCGGCCTTGAGGGTCTGATGCCGGGGGACTGCCGTGCGCCGACCCTGGGTCAGCAGTTGGAAGCAGTTATCCAGTTGCGCTTGCAAACCCACCAGCGCCAGCGCGTCGATCTGCGACGCCGCCAGCTCTATCGCCAGTGGCAAACCATCGAGCCGCCGACAGATCTCGCGCACGGCCTTGAGGTCCTGTTCGCGCAGGGCAAACCCTTGCTGACGAGCCCGGGCACGGCTGACGAACAGCTGCACCGCCGAATAGCCCATGACTTCATCGACACTGCGCAACGCCGACCTCGGCGGAACCACAAGCGGCGGCAACGGCAGTCGTGTTTCGCCGGTGGCCAGCAGCGGTTCGCGGCTAGTGACCAGAATCGACAGGCGCGGCGCCGAGGCCATCAGCGTTTCGACCAGGGCCCGGCAGCGTTCCAGCACGTGTTCGCAGTTATCGAGGATCAGCAGCGCATGCCATTGCCCCAGCGATTCCAGGGCGGTGCCGGTGTCCAGCTCAAGGGTGCGCGCCAGGTGATCGACCACCTGTGCCGGGTCATCGAGCATTGCCAGATCCACCCGCCATACGCCGTCGCGATAGTGCTGCAACAGCAGCTCGCCAACCCGCAGGGCAACGGTGGTCTTGCCAATACCGCAAGGCCCATCCAGGGACATGCAGCGCTGCACCGGCAACTGGCGCACCAGACTGCCCACCACCGCATCGCGTCCGGTGACCGGTGTCAGGCGTGCCGGCAGATTATGGCGGGGCTTTTGTGGGTGTGATGGCGGGCTTTCGAGCGCGATGGGCGTGAGCGGCGAGGCCTGCCGCACCGGCGCGACAAAGCTGTAGCCGCGCTGCGGAATGTTGACGATGTAGCAATGCCCGTTCTGCCCGTCGCGAAAAGCCCGACGCAGCGCGGCAATGTGCACGCGCAGATTGATTTCCTCGACCACCGAACGCGGCCAGACCCGAGCGATCAGTTCGTCCTTGCTGACCACCGAGCCCGCGTGCTCGACCAGCACCTGCAGGATATCCAGGGCCCGTCCGCCCAGGCGCAGCGGCTGGTCGCCTTCCAGCACCAGCCGCTGATTCAGATGAAATGCGTAGGGGCCGAAGCGCAGCACCGTTTCGCTGTGTATGTCTCGTAGGCTGTTCATGCACCTTCACCCGCCGGGAGCCTGCTCGGCACGCGAGTCCATCCAGGCTCCGTACCTTCCTTGCAATGAGTTCCCGGCTATCTTGGCAGGCCTCGGTGACGGTACAACCATCACGGGGGGAGCGTCACGGCCATTACGGTGCGCACGACGGACAAGAACGCTAGCTGAATTGCTCGCGGTACTGCGCCGGGGTCAGTCCGAGTTTTTCACCGAACAGAAAACGCATGTGCCGCACGCTGCCGAAGCCGCTTTTGAAGGCCACGGTCTTGAGCGGCAACTCCGTGGTTTCCAACAGATTGCGGGCGCAATCGATGCGCGCACTTTGCAGAAACTCCATGGGCGTCATGCCCACTTCACGGGCGAACACCCTGGCGAAGTGGCGCGGGCTCATGGCACCCAGACCGGCCATGCGTTCGATGCTGAAGGGTTCGTCGAGATGCTCGAGGACATGGTTCTGCACCCGGGTGATCGCCGTCTCATGGGGCGCCACCGCCGCCATCAACGGGCTGAACTGCGCCTGGCCGCCCTGGCGTTTCATCACCACCAACAACACCTTGGCCACATCCTGCGCGACTTTCTTGCCATGGTCTTCGGCAACCACTGACAACGCAAGGTCAATGCCGGCAGTAACGCCACCGGACGTGATGAGGTTGCGGTCCTGAACGAAAATCTGGTCGGTCTCGACGGTGGTCCTGGGGAAGGCCTTGATCAAGCGCTCGGTGTAGTGCCAGTGGGTCGTCACACGGTAGCCGTCGATCAAACCGGCATGTCCCAGCACAAACGCGCCGGTGCAAATCGAGCCATAGCTTGCGGATCGGCTGACACAGCGCTTGAGCCAGTCGAGCAACCGCGGATGTTTTTCGTTGTAGGCGCCGGGACCACCGGGCACCAGCAGCAGATCGAAGCCGTCACAGGCCTGATCGATATCGACATCGGCGTGCACGCTCACGCCATTGGACGCCCGCAGCGCACCAGGCTCGGTACCGATGGTCGTCAGCACATAGTGGTCGTCAGGCTTGAGGTACCGATTGGCAATGGAAAACACCTCCATGGGCCCGGCCATGTCGAGCAGGAGAAAGTTGGGGAACAGCACCATTGCCACGGTTTTCATGGGTTCAACATCACTGGAGTCATCAATAGATCAGTCTGCTGGACGCCATCCCCTGTGGGAGCGAGCCTGCTCGCGAAAACGGTTTCACATTCAACGAAGAGGTGAGGGTCAGACCGCTTTCGCGAGCAGGCTCGCTCCCACAGGTTAGGTGCCTTGCGTTGGTGTGCATTATGGCGAAGTGCGAAGTCAGCGTCGCCAATATTACTGTCAACCTGAATGCGACAGTATTTCAATTTCCATCTACTTATTGCACCAACCAGTAACCATTAACCTTCTCCTCACTCGGACGAATTCACGTCCCTCAGGAGAATCCATCATGCTGACCCTTCGCAAAGCTTCTGATCGTGGCATGGCCAACCATGGCTGGTTGAAGTCGTTCCATACCTTTTCCTTCGCTAACTATCGCAATCCCAGGGAGCAGGGATTTTCCGATCTGCTGGTGATCAACGATGACCGCGTGGCCGCCGGTAAAGGCTTCGGCCAGCACCCGCACCGGGATATGGAAATTTTCTCCTACGTGCTCGACGGCGCGCTGGAACACAAGGACACCCTGGGCACCGGCTCGGTGATCCGTCCTGGCGACGTGCAGTTGATGAGCGCCGGCAGTGGCGTGGCACACAGTGAATTCAACCACTCGGACAAACGCCCGGTGCACTTCCTGCAAATCTGGATCGTGCCCGAGGTGAGTGGCGCCAAACCGCGCTATCAACAGGAGCATTTCAGCCCGCAGAAGAAGCGCGGTCGCCTGCAACTGATCATCTCCCCCGACGGCGCCAAGGGTTCGCTGAAGGTGCGCCAGGATGCGCGGGTGTATGCCGGTCTGATCGATGGCCAGGAAAACGCAACTCTGGAACTGGCCGCCAATCGCTACGCCTATGTGCATGTGGCACGGGGCAGTGTCGAACTCAACGGCATGCCCTTGCAGGAAGGTGATGGTGTGCGGGTTCGCGAAGAACAGTTGCTGACATTGAGCAACGGCGTGGATGCCGAGGTACTGGTGTTCGATTTGCGTGCGCAGGAATTGCCCGAAATGCCATAAATCCCTTTAGGAGCGAGCCTGCTCGCGATGGCGGCTACACATTCAACATAGGTGTCACCGCTATCGCGAGCAGGCTCGCTCCCACAGGTTATTCACCCGCCTTGGAAAACTCCTCGACGATCTCATCGATCACCACCCGCACCCTGGCGGTGTGCCGCAGGTCGGCATGGGTCACCAGCCACACATCGTAGGGTAGCGGTCGGGTGCGCTCCGGCCATAGCCTGACCAGCCCGTCCCTCTCCCCCATGTACACCGACATTTCCCCAATCCCGATCCCCGCCGCGATGGACCGGCGCACCAGCAGGCTGGAGCTCAGGCTTGAGACAATCCGTCCGCGCCCCAGCGGCTCACTGACCAGCGTCATGTCCTTGCCTCCCTGCAAATACGGCTGATACACCACCAGGTCATGGCCCTCGAACGCCTTTCCCGGCTCCGGAATACCGTGGGCGTCCACATAATCTTGCGAAGCAAACAGACCCACCGGCCAACGGGCGATCCGCCGAGCGATCAAGTCCGGGTTATCCGGCCGGGTATTACGCACGGCAATGTCGGCTTCGCGCTTGGCCAGGCTGAGGATTTGCGTGGAGGCATTCAGTTGCACCCGCACATCGGGGTGGTGGCGATGCAAACGGGCGATGGCTGGAATCAGGAAATCGATCGCCAGGGAGTCCGTAGTGGTGACCCGCACACATCCGGTCAATCGTTCATCGAGCCCCTGAATCCGCCGCTCAAGTTCCAGCGCCGTATGCTCCATTTTCTCCACCGCACGCATCGCCGCTTCGCCCACGGCGGTCAGTGCGTAGCCTTCGGAGGTGCGCAGAAACAGGGTCGCGCTCAATGATTTTTCCAGCGCTACGATCCGCCGACCCACCGTGGCCTGATCCACACCCAGCACCCTTGCGGCGCCGCGCAACGTCGATTCGCGGCAGACCGCGAGAAATACCCGTGCGTCATCCCAATTCATAGGGGCCTCCTGACGATGCATTAATGCATCACTGAAACGCAAATTCGCAGCATTATTGCATCAAAAGATCTCGTTATGCTGGTCACCAGAGAATACCCACAGGACAACGCTCATGCCCAGCTCAACCGCTCCTCCCGGCATAACGCGCAACGCGCTCTGGTTGCCGATCCTCGCCGGCCTCTGCGCCAGCCTGGTCAGCATCGGCCTGGCGCGATTCGCCTATACGCCGTTGATTCCCTCGTTGATCGAAGCCCACTGGTTTTCCGCCAGCGACGTCGTGTTCCTTGGCGCCGCCAACCTGGTGGGTTACCTGATCGGTGCGCTGATCGGCCATCCGCTGGCTCGGCGCACGTCCAACAAAACGGTGCTGCGGCTGATGATGCTGGCAGTGACCCTGGCGTTTTTCGCCTGTGCCTTTCCGTTATCGGTGAGCTGGTTTTTCGGTTGGCGCTTGCTGTCCGGCATTGCCGGTGGCGCGATCATGGTGCTGGTGGCGGCGACGGTATTGCCCCATGTGCCGGCCTCGCGCAAAGGCCTGGCCAGTGGTGCGATCTTTCTCGGTCTTGGCCTGGGCATTGCCGGGTCGGGGACGATCGTGCCGCCGCTGCTGAGCCTGGGCTTGCAGCAAACCTGGCTCGGCCTCGGCCTGCTGGCGCTGGTCCTGACAGCGGTCAGCTGGTTCGGCTGGCCTTCGTCCGCGCCCCCTGCAACGGCTTCGACGCCAGTCAAAGCCCCTTCGACTTCGATGAATCCAAGTGTCTACCTGCTGTTCTCCCAATACGCGTTCATGGCGGCCGGGCTGGTGCCGGCCATGGTGTTCCTGGTGGATTACGTGGCCCGCGGGCTGGGGGCCGGACAACATGTCGGCGCGCTGATCTGGGTCATGTATGGCCTCGGCGCAATTGTCGGGCCGGTGAGCTACGGTTTTCTGGCCGATCAACTGGGAGCGAAGCCGGGCATTCGCCTGGTGCTGGTGGTGCAGGCGATAGCGATCGGCCTGCTGTCGATTTCCAGTTCTTTCGCGGCACTGGCGTTGCTGGCGGTGATCATCGGCTCGTTCCCGCCGGGCATCGTGCCTCTGGCGCTGGCCCGGGTTCACGAACTGATCCCCGAGCATCATCAACAACAGGTCGCCTGGAGTCGCGCCACGGTTTCGTTCGCCACCGTTCAGGCCCTGTCCGGTTTTGCGTACTCGGCGTTGTTCAATGCCAGTGGTGGGCATCACGGGTTGATGTTCGTGATTGCGGCGGGGGCGTTTGTTTGTGCGTTGTTGCTGGAATTAGCTGTTCGCCTGATAACCCCATCCTATGCGGGAGCGAGCCCGTTCGCGAAGACGTCGGCCCATTGAACATTGTTGTTACCTGACACACCGCCTTCGCGAGCAAGCTTGCTCCTAAGGTTTTTGAATTGATTTCACTTTTGATAGGTATCCCACATGACACTTCCCCAGACCATGACCCTCATCGAAATCACCCAACCCGGTGGTCCCGAAGTCCTGCAACCGCGCCAGGCGGCCGTGCCCACCGCCGGCAGCGGTGAAGTGCTGATCCGCGTGCGTGCCGCCGGGGTCAACCGCCCCGATGTGATTCAACGTGCCGGCAAGTACCCGATGAAGCCCGGCATGAACCCGATCCCGGGACTGGAAGTGGCCGGTGAAGTGGTCGCGGTCGGCGCAGGTGTCAGCGAGTTCAATGTCGGCGACAAGGTCTGTGCGCTGACTAATGGCGGTGGCTATGCGCAGTATTGCGCGGTCCCGGCCAGTCAGACGTTACCGATTCCGGAGGGCCTGGACTGGGAGCACGCTGCGGCAATTCCGGAAACCTTCTTCACCGTGTGGGCCAACCTGTTCGAGATGGGTGGCGCCCGCAAGGGTCAACGGGCCCTGATTCATGGCGGCACCAGTGGCATCGGCACCACCGCGCTGATGCTCTGCCGCGAATTTGGCATAGTGGCTTTCGCCACGGCCGGCAGTGAAGAAAAGTCTGCGGTGATTCGCGAGTTGGGTGCCGAGGCGATCAACTATCGCGATCAGGATTTCGCCCAGGTCATCGCCGAAAAAACCGCGGGGCGGGGCGTCGATGTGATTCTCGACATCATGGGCGGTTCGTACCTGAACAGTAACGTCGCGGCCCTGGCCCTCGAGGGTCGGCTGGTGATGCTGGGCTTCCTGGGTGGCGCGATCGCCAAGGATGTCGATCTGCTGGCGATCATGGCCAAACGCGCCATCGTCACTGGCTCGCTGTTGCGTTCCCGCACTCGGGAAGAGAAAGCCGAGATCGCCCGGCAATTGCGCGAACATGTATGGCCGGTGCTGGCGGCCGGTCGTTGCCTGCCGATGATCGACAAGGTCTACACGCTCGACGAAGCATCGCTGGCCCATGCGCAGATGGAAGCGGGCAATCATATTGGCAAAATTGTTTTGCGGGTGAAGTGATCCGTTGGAGCAACACTAGCCCCTGTGGGAGCGAACCTGCTCGCGATTGCAGTCTGTCAGTCGACATATCAGGCGACTGGACAATCGCAATCGCGAGCAGGCTCGCTCCCACAGGTCTAAATTTTCCCCGCCTCACCCGCGCATCTGTTACAACGCGGGCTTTATGTCTTCCCGGCGAACCACCCAATGCCCTCCGCCCTCCTCACCCGTCTGCGCCGACGCTGGCTGCCGCTGCTGTGCATGGTTGCGCTGGTCGTCGGGCTGCCGGCGAGTTGTGGTGCGCTCAAGTACAAGGAGCGCGAATTGTTGTTCCGCATCGAACCGGGCACCGCAAGCTGGTACAGCGGCTTGCCGCAGGACGTCCAGGAATTCGACATCCAGCCTCCCGGTTTCAAGGCCGGGCAAAACCTGCACGCCTGGTGGTGGCCTGCGGCACGTCGCGACGCCCCCTCGATCCTCTATTTGCACGGGGTGCGCTGGAACCTCACCGGCCAGGCCTTTCGCATAGAGCAATTGCGCGCCATGGGCTATTCGGTGCTGGCGATCGATTACCGCGGCTTTGGCCAGAGCAAAGGCGACCTGCCGTCGGAAGCCAGCGTGTACGAAGATGCCCGTGCCGCCTGGGAGCGCTTCACGGTGATGCAACCCGATGCCGGCAAACGCTTGATCTACGGTCATTCCCTGGGCGGCGCGGTGGCCATCGACCTCGCGGCAGACCTGGCCGCCGAAGCGAAAAAGGCGCAGGTCGCCGTGCCCGTGCACGGTCTGGTGATCGAGTCCACCTTCACCTCGCTGGGCGATGCCGTGGCGGAGGTGGCCGGCAACAACCTGCCTATCAATTGGTTACCAGTGCGGTGGCTGCTTTCGCAGAAATTCGATTCCATTGACAAGATCGTCGACATCGACATGCCGTTGCTGGTGGTCCATGGCCTGGCCGATCCATTCATGCCTTCGCGCTTCAGCCAGCAACTGTTCAATGCCGCCAACCCACCTAAACGCCTGTTGTTGATCCCTGGCGGGACGCACAACAACAGCATGAGCCTGGGTGGTAGCCAGTATCGCCAGGCGCTCGACGGTTTGATGAACGCCAAACCGCAGATCGCCGGCCCGACGGTTTCTCGGGACGCGCAGGACTCCTGAGGGTTATCGATAGCCCCGCGCCTGCAAGTCGAACAATTGCGCATAGCGCCCACCCGCCGCGACCAGGCGGTGGTGATCGCCGCGCTCAAGAATCCTGCCCTGATCGAGCACGATGATGTGATCGGCGTTGCGCACACTGGAAAAACGGTGGGAAATCAGCAGGGTCATGCGTTCTTGGGTGTGCCGGCTGAAATGCTCGAACACCGCCGCTTCCGCCGCCGGGTCGAGCGCCGAAGTCGGCTCGTCGAGAATCAGGATATCGGCGTCACGGCGCATATAGGCACGGGACAAAGCGATCTTCTGCCACTGCCCGCCGGACAGCTCCTGCCCACCGGCAAACCAGCGCCCCAGTTGCGTGGCATAACCGCGATCCAGGCGCTCGATGAAAGGCGCGGCCATGCCTTCGGCAGCGGCTTCTTGCCAACGCTGCTCATCCTGGAACGCCAGGGTATCCCCCACGCCGATGTTCTCGCCGACAGAGAACTGGTAGCGAATGTAATCCTGGAAAATCACGCCGATACGCCGACGTAGCGCGTCCTCCTCCCAGGCCTGCAGGTCGCTGCCATCCAGCAGGATTCGCCCCTGATCGGGACGGTATAAACGGGTCAGCAGCTTGATCAGGGTGGTCTTGCCCGAACCGTTCTCCCCCACCAGCGCCATGCTGTGCCCCGGTGCAAGATGAAAGCTGACACCTTCCACCGCCGCCCGACTGGCACCCGGATAACGGAAGCCGACATTCTCGAAACGCAGGCCGTCACCCGGCACTGCACCGACAATGAGATGCCCGGTATCGACCACCACGGGCTCGGCCAGGTATTCATAGAGGCTGGACAGGTAGAGGCCATCTTCGTATAGACCGCTGATGGCGCTCAGACTGCTGCTCACCGCTGACTGCCCCTGCTTGAACAGCACCAGGTACATGGTCATCTGCCCAAGACTGATGGTGCCGTGGACCGCATCGACCACCACCCAGGCATAGGCCAGATAAAACGCCCCGGTGCCGAGCAGACCGAGCGCGAAACCCCAGCCATCGCGACGCAGGGTCAGCCGCCGGTCCTCGGCATAGAGCCGGGCGAAGGTCTCGCGGTAACGCCGCAACAGCAGCGGCGCGAAACCGAACAGCTTGACCTCCTTGATGTAGGCCTCATGGGACAGCAACGTTTCGATGTAAGTCTGCTGCCGGCTTTCCGGTGCACGGCGAGTGAACAAGCGAAAGGCATCGCCGGAAAAATGCGCCTCGGCAAAAAACACCGGCAACGCGCCGACCACCAACAGCACCAACGCCCACGGCGAAAAATGTACCAGCAACACGCCGAAGCTGATCAGCACGATCAGGTTCTGGGTCAACCCCAGCGACTTCATCACCAGCGCCAACGGCCGGGTCGAGGCTTCACGCCTTACTCGCACCAGCTTGTCGTAGAACTCGGAATTCTCGAACTGCACCAGCGACAGCGTCTGGGCCTTTTCCAGAATCATCGTGTTGACCTTCTGCCCCAGCTGCACACGCAACAGCGACTGCTGGACAGACAAGGCACGCTGGGTGGCAGACAGCATCGCCAGCACCCCCGCCTCCAACAGCACATAACGCAGCACTGGCCACAGCGGCGCACTGCCCTGCTGCGCATGCAACTGCATGGCGAACACCACCGCATCGACAATGCGCTGCCCCAACCACGCCGCCAGCGCCGGCAGTACCCCGGCGATCAGTGTTGCAAGCACCAGGCCGAGGAACAGGCCACGGGAGGTTCCCCAGACCAGCAGCAGAGCGCGTCGGGACTGGTCGAGCAATGAGGAGAAGCGGGTAAGGACCGCGGGCATATTTATCGGTTTCGCCGACGCGGTCTCTCGGATTCTTTTCTTGAAGGTGGAGGGCCAAGTGGAATCACCAAGCCTGGGGGAGGAGGACCGCCGTTAATCCATTCCTCCATTAGCCGCCGCACTTCAGGCGGCATTTCTTGCGGTGCTCTGCTTGTCATTTGTTCACCCTATTGTTTTCAGGAGTTCGACCCATTGTACTTTTGAAACATCGATAACAATCACCTCAGCTCCGGTGTGAAACCTCTGGTCTGCATCTTCAATCCAGTGAGGGTACTCAAGAACGAACTGCCCTCTTGCAGGCTCCGCCGGCCATTCTATCGGCCAGCCAAACAGGCGTTTACCATCGACCAGGTGCAGCACCACATGTCTCTGCCGCGTTGAAAAAGCACTGTACCACTCGCAAGGATATGAAGATTGCCGGGTTATTTTCAGCTTGCGAAGCAGAGCATGAAGCTTGTCGCTACTGGCAATGTGGCAGGAAAGAAACCCCATCAAGACCGCAATCACCGCTGACCATAAGGTCTCTGATTTTCTGTCCCACATGCCAACTGAAAAGAACCGTTCACCTGCAACCAACAGCAACGCTCCCAAACCGACAACCAGCGACTGGATCACAAAGGTAAAAATAAGCGCCTGAACTATTTGTCCAAAGGTGTCTGGCCGCTTGAAGGCTGTCAGTGAATAAAAGATCCAGGCGGCTAAAAATCCCGGAATCAAATACTGGAGTAGCGGTATCACTTCCTTGATCAATTCATCCATGCAAGTTTTCAATCCATTGAAAGCTTTGATTCGGGCAAAGAAATACCTCACCTCAGCAACTCGCGCCATTAGTTGCGAAGTCGCTGTCGTCACAAGACGTTTCAAGGTTAAAGGCCGGGATTTAGCGGGCAAATATCAGGGAAAAATCCTACAAACACTTAATCGAAGACCCACGTTATCTACGCCTGAAACCTTGCCCGATACCGCCCAGGACTCTCCCCCGTCCACTTCTTGAACGCGCGATGAAACGCACTCGGTTCCTGAAAGCCCAATTGCTCGGCGATGTCGCTGATGCTCGCCTGGCTCTGGCGCAATTGCTCGAAGGCCACGGCGCGGCGCACTTCGTCCTTGATCTCCTGATAGGAACAGCCTTCGCGTTCCAGCTTGCGGCGAAAGGTGCTGGGGCTCAGGTGCTGTTCGAGAGCAAAGGCCTGCAAGGTCGGCCAATCGCTGTAATGGCTGTTGCGCAGGCGCTGATGCACCTGTGACGCCAGGCCGTGCTGGTTGCGGAAGCGGATCACCAGCCATTGCGGCGCCGTGCGTAAAAACACTTTCAGCGAGGCCAGGTCTTGCACCACCGGCAGACGCAGGTAGTGGCTGGCGAACTCGATCTCAGTACGTTCGGCACCAAAGGTCAGGTTCGGTCCCCAGAGCAAGCGGTCGTCACTGAGGGACACCCGCTCGTGGCGAAAATCCGCGCGGTCGATGGGAATGCGTCGACCGCCCAGCCAGCACAGCAGGCTGATCATCAACACCAGAAAGGTCTCTTCGCCGAACCGAGCGACGTCATCGTTCGCCGAATGGCTATCCATGCTGATGAGCGCGCGTTTGCCGCGCACGGTCAGCGTGCCGCGAAAGTCGCGCAGGAACAGGGCGAAGTTGGCCAGGCACTGACGCATGGCCTTGTGCAGGTCGGGCTCCTGAATCAATGCGCGGCAAATCAGGGCGAAAGCGCCCGGCGGCATGCCATGGGAGTCGAGCCCGAAGAACTCGTCATTCAATTCGCGGATCTGAATCAGCCACAACGCCGCAAAGGCGTTGGCCGAAACCCGGGCGGTGGGCTGCTGCATCAGCGCCGGATCGATGCCCGCCTGTTCCAGCACGGCCTGCACTCGCTGCGGATCGTCCCCCAGCCCGTGGATCATCGCCTGCACGAAGTAGGCGGCCACCGAGTCCTTTTCCCGCATCTGAACGCTACGCTCCCCATCATTCGAAATGGCAAAAAACACCAGTGCCGTTGAACAGTTTCGGCATAGGACAACCGCCCCGCCGGCTCTAGACTCGCGGCAATAGTACGCCTTCGGCCACCCTTACGGCCAAGGTATCGCAGGGTTTGAGCGGAAGGACGGCAACATGAATTTGCAAAACATTGGCGTGATCGGCGCCGGCACCATGGGCAACGGTATTGCGCAAGTTTGCGCCCTGGCCGGTTTCAACGTGACCTTGCTTGATATCTCCGAGAGCGCTTTGCAAAAAGCCGTGGCGACCGTCGGCAAGAACCTTGATCGGCAGATCGCCAAAGAGACCCTGACGCCGGAGCAAAAACTCGCCGCCCTCGACAAGATCCGCACCAGCACCGACTACAGCAGCCTGAATAACGCGCAACTGGTGATCGAGGCCGCCACGGAAAACCTCGAACTGAAACTGCGGGTATTGCAGCAGATCGCAGCACAGGTCAGCGCCGACTGCGTGATTGCTTCCAACACCTCGTCGCTGTCGATCACCCAGCTTGCCGCCAGTGTCAGCCAGCCTGAGCGTTTTATCGGCCTGCACTTCTTCAACCCGGTGCCGGTGATGGGCCTGATTGAAGTCATCCGCGGCCTGCAAACCAGCGACGCCACCCACGCCCTGGCACTGGACATGGCAACTGCACTGGGCAAAACCGCGATCACCGCCGGCAACCGTCCGGGGTTCGTGGTCAACCGGATTCTGGTGCCAATGATCAACGAAGCGATCCTGGTGCTCCAGGAAGGCCTGGCCAGTGCCGAAGACATCGACGCCGGCATGCGCCTGGGCTGCAACCAGCCAATCGGCCCGCTGGCCCTGGGGGACCTGATCGGCCTGGACACCCTGCTGGCGATCATGGAAGCCTTCTACGAAGGCTTCAACGACAGCAAATATCGCCCGGCGCCGCTGCTCAAGGAAATGGTCGCCGCCGGTTACCTGGGCCGCAAGACGGGGCGTGGCTTCCATGTCTACGCCTGAGCGTTGCTCGCGTTTCGCCGAGTACCGGGACAAGGTGCTGGAGTTGTTTGCCAGCAAGGGGTTCGGTCAGGTCGGCATGCGCGAGCTCGCCGCGTGCCTGGGGCTTTCCCCTGGCTCGCTGTATCACCATTACCCGAGCAAACAGCACTTGCTGCTCGACCTGATCGAGGAGTTTTACGAAGAGTTGTTGGCCACCCTTGGCCGCATCGAACAAAAAGCCCCGGCCAAACGCGACCGGCTCAACAGCCTGATTCGCGCGCACCTGAACCTGCACCGTGACATGCCGTGGCATTTCCGGCTGGTGGAGCGCGATAGCCGCTGCCTGAATGAAGAACAACAGGCTCGGGTCCGGCACCTGCGCGAGCAATATGAGCGCCGGTTGCTGGTGATGCTCGGGGCCAAAACGCGCTTCAGTGAACCGGGCGTTCTGGCGGCCGGGCATGCCATTGCCAGGTTGCTCAATAGCGCGCCCGATTGGCTGGCTCGCCATTCGCTTGACGAACATGAGCATGATGAGCTGCTGGAAAACCTGGTGAGCGGCGGCATCGAGCGTTTGTTGGCGCCACGTCGCGCGAACGAAGCGATAAGCCTTGCCCGGTCTATCGAAAAATCGTCTAAAGAAACCCAGGCTCCCACCGCCATTTAGCGCTTTGCTTGCCCAGTCGATGTCATCGGAATTCGCGCCTGAACGAAGCGTCCAATCCGATGTGTCCCTCAATGACCGGGAGCCAAACCATGAAAATCAATCCCTACCTCATCTTCAATGGCGACTGCGAAGCCGCGTTCACCTTCTATGCCGAATGCCTCAAGGGCCGGATCGAAGCCATGCTGACCTTCGGTGAAACCCCCGCCGGCGAGCATGTGCCCCAGGACTTGCATAACCTGATCATCCATACGCGGCTGGCGGTGGGCGACCAGGCAATCATGGGTTCGGATACCACACCCGACCGCCCCACCGAAGAAATGAGTGGATGCTCGATTTCGTTGAATGTCGACAGCATTGCCGAGGCGGAACGGGTGTTCTCTGCGCTGTCAGCAGGCGGCAATGTGCAAATGCCACTGGAGGCCACCTTCTGGGCCGCTCGTTTTGGCATGTTGGTCGACCGTTTTGGGGTGTCGTGGATGGTCAACTGCGAAAAGGATCAATAACAACACTCAATGCCCTCCTGTAGGAGCTGGCTTGTCGGATCGCCGCACCGCAGCGAAAGCGATGTACCTGTCACACGTCGGCGCGCCCTTCGCCAGCAAGCCGGCTCCTACACGTTCGACGATGTTCCATGCATGAAAGGGCCCAACCTGAACAGGTTGGGCTTTCTGGCAACTCCCCGACCGTCTGCTACCGTCAACATGCCATCCCCAGCGGATTGTCCGGAGGAAATCCACCATGCCTGCCCCTTCCTGGTCTGCCCGTTTCAAATTGTCGCTATTGGCCGGAGGGCTCACCGCTGCACTGCTCGCCCTCAGTGGCTGCGCCACTGTCGATGCCCATACCACCGCCTACGTCGGCGTCGAGCATCCCGCGCCAACGGTGCCCAGCGAAGTCGTGGTGCTGCGCTCCGAACCCCTGCGCCCGCACATTCGCCTGGGTGAAGTGCTGATTGACGCCAGTGTCGATCCCGCACCACCGATTGCCGAGGTCGAACAGAAATTGCGCGAGGAATCCGCCAAGCTGGGTGGTGATGCCGTGGTGGTGGTCTATGACCATATCGGGACAGTGGGCGCCTATGCCAATGGGCCGCTGTGGGCGCGCGATGTGAAAGCCATCGAGGGGCGCAAGCTCAAGGGGATTGTCATCAAGTACCGGTTGTAGCCGGAACAGGGATGGCTGGCGAAAGCGGTGGGTCAGGCGACGTCCCTGTTGATCGACCCGCCGCCCTCCGTTTTCTGTAGGAGCCGGCTTGCCGGCGAAAGCGGTGGGTCAGATGTCATCCATGTTGAATGACTCAACGCCTTCGCTGGCGAGCCAGCTCCTACAGGTGTTGGCGGGTCCGGTGGTGATCACACAACCTTTCGTCGCAAATCAAAACCTGAGGCGCAAAACGCGCCCCTGTCTGGCTTACGGCTTGCACAGGCGGTCGTAGCGGCCTCAGAACGACATAATTCTGACACGCCCGCCCCTCAAACTAATGCTTAAGGCCTCCAGCAATACGCTTGGTCAGTCACCGGAGATGTAACGTGTCAACTCTTAATGAAATCGCAGCGAACCACGCGAGAATGGCCAAGGCAAAAGAAGAGGAGGCGACCGGGTTGAATGAGCGACAGCTTCAGATCGTGGGTAGCTTTGAAATTCCGTGTCTGGAGAAACAACAGCAGGTGCCGCTGCACCTGATGGCCGCAGCGCAGGACAATCACGTCGCGCAGGTAGCCGGTTTTTGATCGTCATGATTCACCGAGGGTGACCTGCCGGTACTGACGCGGAGTGAAGCCGGTCAATGCCTTGAACTGGCGGGTGAACGCGCTGTGGTCGGTATAGCCGCACTGCAGTGCGACATCCGTGATGGGCATGTCGGTATGCAACAGGCGATGCGCGTGCTCCAGGCGAACTTTCTGGATCATCTGTCGCGGCGTCAGGTTGAACACACGCTTGCAGTATCGTTCCAGTTGCGCCACTGAAATGCCGGCAATCCGCGTCAACTCGCCCAGGGTGACGCGCCGGTTGAAATGCGTGCGAATGTACTCGTCCACAGCCGCCAGGCGTTGGTAGGCCGGATGTGTCTCACTGGCCGACTGCAAGTCGACCGAGATCCCCGCCAGGCCGATGATTTCACCATTACGGTTATACAACGGCCGTTTATGCGTCAGGCACCAACCGGGCTCTCGACTGCCGTACAGATGCAGCTCCAGTTGGTCCTCCAGTACAAACCCCTGCTCCAGAACCCGTCGATCCTGTTCGGTATAGCCAGGCCCCAACTGCGCGGGGAAGACCTCGGCACTGGTTTTCCCCAGCAGGGGCTGCAAGTGTTTCAGCCCGCAGCGCTGAACCAGGGTGCGATTGGCCATGACGTAGCGCGCCTGGACATCCTTGATAAAGATCGCCGCATTGGGAATCACGTCCAGCATCGGCAGCAGCAGTGCCACGCCCGCCAATAATTCATCGATGGTCTGAGGACGACTGGCGTCGTTCCCCTCGCACAGGATCGCCAGCGCATTCTGCGTCATGAAACTCCCTCCCCTCTTTGCCCAGGCAAAACACCCTTGATACGGCGCACGCCGAGCAGGTTGCCGCAACCCCGTCATCCTGTCGAGGGCACCTCGCCGTCCTCCGCACTGTGCTGATTTCGTCATCCATGCCAATGGAAAACATCAATCGCGGCCAGGCTGACGGGTTCACGCTATAGCCCCAGTGACATCACCCCTGCCTATCCAATAACTCACAAGAAGGCGACGCCATGTCAGGCAACGGCAAGTTCAAAAAGCAACTTTCATTGATAGACCTCACGTTTATCGGACTGGGGGCGATCTTCGGTTCGGGCTGGTTGTTCGCGGCCAGTCACGTGTCCGCCATCGCGGGACCGGCCGGGATTTTTTCCTGGCTGCTGGGCGGTTTTGCTGTCCTGCTGCTGGGCATCGTCTACTGCGAACTGGGCGCGGCGCTGCCCCGTGCCGGTGGCGTGGTTCGCTATCCGGTGTACTCCCATGGCCCGCTGCTCGGCTACCTGATGGGCTTTATCACGCTGATCGCCTTCTCTAGCCTGGTGGCGATCGAGGTGGTCGCCTCGCGCCAATATGCCGCCGCGTGGTTTCCCGGGCTGACCAAGGCCGGCTCCAGCGACCCCACGGTGGTGGGCTGGCTGGTGCAATTCGGTCTGCTCTGCCTGTTCTTCCTGCTCAACTATCGCAGCGTGAAGACCTTCGCCAAGGCCAATAACCTGGTCAGCGTGTTCAAGTTCGTCGTGCCGTTGCTGGTCATCGGCGTGCTGTTGACCTTCTTCACGCCGGAAAACTTCCAGGCCCAGGGCTTCGCGCCATTCGGCCTTTCGGGTGTGGAGATGGCGGTGTCCGCCGGCGGCGTCATCTTTGCGTACCTCGGGTTGACGCCCATCATCTCGGTGGCGAGTGAAGTGAAGAACCCGCAACGCACCATTCCGATTGCACTGATCCTCTCCGTGCTGCTCTCCACCGCCATTTATGTGTTGTTGCAGATCGCTTTCCTCGGCGGCGTGCCCACCGAAATGCTGGCCAACGGCTGGGCTGGGGTCACCAAGGAACTGGCGCTGCCTTACCGTGACATCGCCCTGGCGCTGGGCGTGGGTTGGCTGGCCTACCTGGTGGTCGCCGATGCGGTGATCTCCCCCAGCGGCTGCGGCAACATCTACATGAACGCCACACCGCGGGTCATCTATGGCTGGGCGCAAACCGGCACCTTCTTCAAAGTCTTCACCCGCATCGACGAAAAGTCCGGCATCCCGCGCCCGGCGCTGTGGCTGACCTTTGCCCTGTCAGTGTTCTGGACCCTGCCCTTCCCGTCCTGGGAAGCGCTGATCAACGTGGTATCGGCCGCCCTGGTGCTCAGCTACGCCGTGGCGCCCGTGACGGTGGCCGCACTGCGCCGCAACGCCGCCGATATGCCGCGTCCGTTCCGGGTCAAGTGGATGAGTGTGCTGGGGCCGCTGTCGTTCATCATCGCCGCGCTGATCGTCTACTGGTCGGGCTGGAGCACCGTGTCCTGGTTGCTCGGCCTGCAGATCCTGATGTTCGTGGTGTACCTGCTGTGCGGTCGCTTCGTGCCGACCCATCACCTGAACCTGGGCCAGCAAGTGCGCTCATCCGCGTGGCTGATCGGTTTCTACGCCGTGACTATCGTGCTGTCCAAACTCGGAAGCTTCGGTGGCATTGGCGTCCTCAGCCATCCCTTCGACACCCTGGTCGTGGCGGCCTGCGCCATGGGTATCTATTACTGGGGCGCGGCGACCGGCGTGCCGGCGCATCTGGTCCGTCTCGAAACCGAGGACGATGAAAGCGAAGCCGCGCTGACCACTACCGGTATTGCTACTGGCCAACGTCCCGCAGGCGCACAGGTTCGGGCTTCGTCCTGAAACCCTCAAATCACTCAATGGACAGGTTCATGAAACGAGTACATGTCATCGATTCCCACACCGGCGGCGAACCCACTCGCCTGGTGATGAAAGGCTTTCCCGATCTGCCCGGCAACTCCATGGCCGAAAAGCGCGATGCCCTGCGCGACCAACATGACCGCTGGCGTCGCGCCTGCCTGCTGGAGCCCCGGGGCAACGATGTGCTGGTGGGCGCCCTGTATTGCGAGCCGGTCTCGCCGGATGCCACCTGCGGCGTGATCTTCTTCAACAATGCCGGTTACCTCGGCATGTGCGGCCACGGCACCATCGGCCTGGTCGCGTCCCTGCATCACCTGGGTCATATCAGCCCTGGCGTGCACAAGATCGATACGCCGGTCGGTCAGGTCAGCGCCACGTTGCACGCAGACGGGGCGGTGACCGTGGGTAACGTGCCCGCCTACCGCTACCGCCAACAGGTCGCCGTCGAGGTGCCCGGCCATGGTCGCGTGTATGGCGATATCGCCTGGGGCGGCAACTGGTTTTTCCTGGTATCCGACCATGGAAAGACGCTGCAACTGGACAACGTCGAAGCCCTCACCGAGTACACCTGGGCGATGCTCAAGGCGCTGCAAGACCAGGGCATCCACGGCGAAGACGGCGCCCTCATCGACCATATCGAACTGTTTGCCGAGGACGACCGCGCCGATAGCCGCAACTTCGTCATGTGCCCAGGCAAGGCCTACGACCGTTCGCCTTGCGGCACCGGCACCAGCGCCAAACTGGCGTGCCTGGCGGCCGATGGAAAACTGGCCGCGGGCGAGCGCTGGGTTCAGGCCAGCATCACCGCCAGCCAGTTTGAAGGCCGCTACGAATGGGAAGGCGAACGCATCCGCCCGTTCATTACCGGCCGCGCGTACATGACTGCCGACAGCACGCTGCTGATCGACGAACAGGATCCCTTCGCGTGGGGCATTTGAGCCCCCGTGCCTTCCTATCAATCTGAATGAATGTTCCAAGGAGCTACAACAATGAGCGATAACATCTTCACTGGCTGCATTCCCGCGCTGATGACCCCATGCACCGCCGAGCGCAAACCGGACTTTGACGCCCTGGTGGCCAAGGGTCGTGAACTGATCGATATCGGCATGAGCGCTGTGGTGTACTGCGGTTCGATGGGCGACTGGCCCCTGCTGACCGAGGCCGAGCGCCAGGAAGGCGTGGCGCGCCTGGTCGCCGCCGGCATCCCGACCATCGTCGGTACCGGTGCCGTCAATAGTCGCGAAGCGGTGTCCCACGCGGCCCATGCGGCCAGGGTCGGTGCCCATGGCCTGATGGTCATTCCTCGCGTGCTGTCCCGTGGCGCTTCGGCCACCGCGCAAAAGGCGCACTTCGCCGCCATCCTCAACGCCGCCCCGAATCTTCCGGCAGTGATTTACAACAGCCCTTACTACGGCTTCGCCACCCGCGCCGATCTGTTCTTCGAATTGCGCCGCGAGCACCCGAACCTGATCGGCTTCAAGGAGTTCGGCGGCGCTGCCGACCTGCGCTACGCCGCCGAGAACATCACGTCCAAGGACGACGACGTCACCCTCATGGTGGGCGTCGATACCCAGGTGGTTCATGGCTTCGTCAACTGCAACGCCACCGGTGCCATCACCGGCATCGGCAACGCACTACCGCGGGAAGTGCTGCAACTGGTGGCCCTGAGCAAGCAGGCCGCCAAAGGTGACGCGAAGGCCCGGCGCCTGGCACGCGAACTGGAATCCGCGCTGGCCGTGCTGTCGTCCTTCGACGAAGGCTGCGACCTGGTGCTTTATTACAAGCACCTGATGGTGCTCAACGGCGACAAGGAATACACCCTGCACTTCAACGAGACCGATGCGCTCACCGATGCCCAGCGTCGATACGCCGAGGCCCAGTACGGGTTGTTCCGCCAGTGGTACGCGAACTGGTCGAAAGAGCAAAACCTGGTCTGACACCCGGCACACGACCACAGCGGCGCGTGAAAGCGCGCCGGCTGTGGGACAGGATCAACCCAAATTTTTCAGGAAGCGCCATGACTCTGACAGGCAACATGCTGATCGGCCCGCACGCCATTTGCGGCAGCCGCGAAGCGATCCGGGCGATCAATCCAGCCACCGACCAACCGCTCGAACCGGCCTATCCTGGCGGCACCGCCGAGCAGGTGGAACAGGCTTGCGCACTGGCCTGGGCAGCCTTCGACGGCTATCGCGAAACGCCCCTGGGCGCACGCGCCGAATTCCTCGAAGCCATTGCCGATGAAATCGAAGCGCTGGGCGATGAGTTGATCGAACGCGCCATGGCCGAGACAGGCCTGCCGCGCCCACGTATCCAGGGTGAACGTGGCCGCACCTGCCAACAACTGCGCACCTTCGCCCGCACGGTGCGTGCCGGAGAATGGCTGGACGTTCGCGTTGATCTCGCGCAACCGCAACGCCAGCCGCTGCCACGCGCGGATCTGCGTCAGCGCCAGGTGCCGTTGGGGCCGGTGGCCGTGTTCGGCGCCAGCAATTTTCCACTGGCGTTCTCTGTCGCCGGCGGCGATACCGCTTCGGCACTCGCGGCCGGTTGCCCGGTGATCGTCAAGGCCCACGGCGCCCACCCCGGCACCAGCGAACTGGTGGGCCGCGCGGTGGCTCGTGCCGTGAAAAAATGTGATCTGCCCGAAGGCGTG
Organism: Pseudomonas sp. WPR_5_2; assembly: GCF_003634475.1. Lineage (NCBI taxonomy): Bacteria > Pseudomonadati > Pseudomonadota > Gammaproteobacteria > Pseudomonadales > Pseudomonadaceae > Pseudomonas > Pseudomonas sp. WPR_5_2. The sequence continues at coordinate 1,586,535 of NZ_RBLA01000001.1, forward strand.
TTCTCGCTGTTGTTCGGTTCCGGTCGTGAAGTGGGCATCGCCCTGGTCTGCGATCCGCGTATCAAGGCCGTGGGTTTCACCGGCTCGCGCAGCGGTGGCATCGCCTTGTGCAAGGCGGCCCAGGCGCGTCCCGAGCCGATCCCGGTGTACGCGGAAATGAGCTCGATCAACCCGGTGTTCCTGTTTCCGGCCGCCTTGCAGACCCGTGGCGAAGCGCTGGCTCAGGGCTTCGTCGCGTCCCTGACCCAGGGTGCCGGCCAGTTTTGCACCAACCCTGGCCTGGTGATTGCCCGTCAAGGCCCCGCACTGGACGACTTCATCGCCGCCGCTGCCGGCCTCGTCCAGCGCAGCCCCGCCCAGACCATGCTCACCCCGGGCATTTTCAACGCCTATCAGCAAGGCGTCGGCGCACTGGCCGATAACGCCCACGCGCAGCGCGTGGTGACGGGTCAAACGGGAACAGGACCGAACCAGGGCCAGGCCCATCTGTTCGTCACCCGTGCACAGGATTTTCTCGCTGACCAGCATCTTCAGGCAGAGATGTTCGGCGCCGCATCGCTGATCGTGCAATGCGCCAACGACGAGGAGATCCGCCAGGTCACCGAGCATCTTGAAGGTCAACTGACCGCCACCTTGCACCTGGATGATGCCGACCTGGACCAGGCCAGGGCACTGCTGCCGACCCTGGAGCGCAAGGCCGGTCGCCTGCTGGTCAATGGCTGGCCAACGGGTGTCGAGGTGTGCGACGCCATGGTTCATGGCGGCCCCTTCCCGGCTACCTCCGACCCGCGCACGACCTCGGTCGGTACCGCCGCCATCCTGCGATTCCTGCGGCCGGTCTGCTATCAGGACTTCCCGGACACCTTGTTACCCGCCGCGCTCAAGCACAGCAACCCGCTTCAGCTGCGCCGCCTGCTCGACGGCCAGAGGGAAGCCTAGGAACATGCCTCTCACTTCAAACAATCCGCACGACCCGGTGGACATCGCCGTGATCGGCGCCGGCATCATCGGCGTCGCCTGCGCCCTGCGCCTGGCACGCCAGGGTCGGCGGGTGGTGGTCATCGATCACCAGGACCCCGGCCAGGGAGCATCATTCGGCAACGCCGGGCATCTGGCGACCGAGCAGGTGTTTCCCATCGCCGATCTGTCCATCCTCAAGCGCCTGCCGGCGATGCTCATGGACCCGATGGGGCCTTTGCGCCTGGACTGGAAATACATGCCTCGCGCCATGCCATGGTTCATGCGTTTGTTGCTGAACCTGCGACCGGCGCCGTTCCAGCGCACCGTGGCCGGCATTCGTGTACTCAACGAAAGCAGCCTTGGCGCCTGGCAACGGCTGCTGCAAGCGATTGCCCGTGCGGACCTGCTGAAAGAGGACGGCTCGCTGCTGGTGTTCGAGCGCCCCGAATCGCGACAGGCTATCGACGGGTTGCAGGCACGCATGCGCCAACAGGACGTGCCCGTCGATTTATGGCAGGCGAGTGAAGTACGTGAGGTCGCTCCGCAGCTGAGCGAGCACCTTCAGGGCGGGCTGTTCTTCCCGCGCACGGGGCATTTTCTGGACCCCTACCGGGTTGTCTGCGAATTGGTCAAAGCCGCCAGGGCCAGCGGCGTGCAGTTCATCAAGCAACAGGTGGTTGACGGGCGTGTGCAGCAGGACGGCGTGTCACTGCTCACCCACCAGGGCAGCCTGACCGTCCGCCAGGTTCTCATTGCTTGCGGCGCCCACTCCGCCCGACTCACCAACGCGCTGACCGGCAAGAAAGTCCCCCTGGACACCGAACGCGGCTATCACCTGATGTTGCCCCATGAACACGAGCGCCTGCCTTTCGCCGTCACCTCACTGGAGCGCAAATTCATCATGACGCCCATGGCCGATGGCCTGAGGCTGGCCGGCACCGTCGAATTCGCCGGCCTCGACAGCCCCCCGAGCATGGAGCGCGCCTGGCAGTTGCACCGATTGAGCAAAGGCCTGTTCAAGCATGATCTGAATGCCGAAGCTGCAACGCCGTGGATGGGGTTTCGTCCTTCGCTGCCGGATTCACTGCCGATCATCGATAAGGTGTGCGACGGCAAGGTGTTGCTTGCGTTTGGTCATCAGCATTTGGGACTGACTCAGGCGGCGGTGACGGCTGAGATGATCGGACGAATGGTCTCGCCTGTGGGTGCCACGACGGTCCATGCATTGCCTGCGGTTGAGGCGTACCGGTTGGGGCGGTTTTGAGGGAAACACCCCACACCACCCATCCACCCATCCACCCAATCCCCCTGTGGGAGCGAGCCTGCTCGCGAAGGCGGCTACATAGCCAACACCTGCATTGCCTGACAGTCTGCTATCGCGAGCAGGCTCGCTCCCACAGGTCTTTCACCTTGACTGACCGGTATTAGCGTTTCCGGCGCCCTTTTTTCATTCAAAGGTTCGGTGGCATGACGGCGATTACCGTCCTTCCGAACACCTTCTGTCGCCTCGAACTGACACGTTTATTTTCACAATATTGATTTGTGAAAAATTATATGTCATTTATATCCCCAGGAATCTCCCGGACCGATCCACCTCCGCGGATCGGACGGCAGATTCCCGCGTCATCCAAACGCCCCCTCCAAGGAGTCAACAATATGAACAAGACAGAACTTCTAGGTGCTCTGGCACTGTGCGCCGCAAGCTTTCTGGCACATGCCGACGAAGACAGCCTGCGTATCGGTATCGAAGCCGCCTACCCGCCCTTCTCCTTCAAGACGCCAGAGGGCAACGTCAGTGGTTTCGACTACGACATCGGCAACGCGCTGTGCGAGGAGATGAAGGTCAAATGCGAGTGGGTCATCCAGGAGTTCGACGGCATGATCCCGTCGCTGAAAGTGCGCAAGATCGATGCTGTGCTGTCGTCGATGTCGATCACTGAAGACCGGATGAAGTCAGTCGACTTCAGCAAAAAGTACTACCACACGCCGGGCAAGTTCGCGATGAAGGCCGGCAACGCGATCACCGATCCGCAGGTCGATCTCAAAGGCAAGAAACTCGGCGTGCAACGTTCCTCGACCTACGACCGTTTCGCCACCGAACAGCTTGAAAAAGCCGGCGTCGAGGTAGTGCGCTACGGCTCGCAAAATGAAGCCTTCCTCGATCTGGCATCAGGTCGCCTGGATGCCACGCTCGCCGACATCGTCAACACCGATGAGAGTTTTATCAAAACACCTTTGGGCAAAGGGTTCGCCCTGACAGGGCCGGACATCAACGACCCGAAATACTTCGGCAGAGGCGCCGGGATCGCGGTGCGCAAAGGCGACAGTGCGAACGTTGCGCGCCTGAGTGCCGCAATCGACGCCATCCGCGCCAATGGCAAGTACCAGCAAGTGATGGCCAAGTACTTCGCCTTCGATATCTACGGCGAATAAGCCTTTACCCGAAACCCTGGCGCCGGCACTGGCGGGCGTCATTTACGGCTTGTCTCGCGCGCCTCCCGGCGCTCGCCTGAGGAACTTCATCATGCTACACGGCTACGGATCGAGCATTCTCGATGGCGCCTGGCTGACCATTAACCTGGCCCTGATCTCCATGGCCATGGCGATTGCCCTGGGCCTGATCGGCGCCGCCTTTCGTCTGTCACCGTTCAAATGGCTGGCGCTGCTGGGCGAAGGTTATACCACCCTGATTCGCGGTATTCCTGACCTGGTGTTGATCCTGCTGATCTTCTACGGCGGCCAGGACCTGGTGAACCGCATCGCCCTGGCCCTAGGTTACACCCGCTACTTCGACATCAATCCCTTTATCGCCGGCGTCTGCACCATGGGCTTCATTTTTGGTGCCTACCTCTCGGAAACCTTTCGTGGCGCCTTCATGGCGATCCCTAAAGGTCAGGGCGAGGCCGGCGCGGCTTATGGCATGAGTGGCGCCCAGGTGTTCTGGCGGATTCTGGTGCCGCAGATGATCCGTTTCGCCATTCCCGGGTTCACCAACAACTGGTTGGTGCTGACCAAATCCACCGCGCTGATCTCGGTGATCGGCTTGCAGGACATGATGTTCAAAGCCAAGAACGCAGCGGACGCCACCCATGAACCGTTCACGTTTTTCCTCGCGGTCGCCGCGCTCTACCTGATGCTGACCAGCGTGTCATTGCTGGTCCTGCGCTATCTGGAAAAACACTACTCGGTCGGCGTCAAAGCCGCCGAACTGTAACCGGGAGCCCCCCATGATTCTCGACTACAACCTGATCTGGGAAAACCTGCCGCTGTATTTCAGTGGCGCCCTGGTGACCCTGAAAGTGCTGCTGATTTCTCTGGCGGCTGGCCTGGTGCTGGCGATTCCACTGGCGTTGATGCGGGTATCCCGGTCGCAGCTGATCAACTTCCCGGCCTGGCTCTACACCTACGTGATTCGCGGCACGCCGATGCTGGTGCAATTGTTCCTGATCTATTACGGGTTGGCGCAATTCGAAGCGGTGCGCCAAAGCGCGCTCTGGCCTTACCTGTCCAGTGCCACCTTTTGTGCCTGCCTGGCTTTCGCGATCAACACCAGTGCTTACAGCGCGGAACTCCTGGCCGGCAGTTTGAAATCCACGGCCCACGGCGAAATCGAAGCCGCCAAAGCCATGGGCATGTCGCGCTTGACCTTGTATCGCCGCATTCTCCTGCCGTCAGCCTTGCGCCGGGCGCTGCCGCAGTACAGCAACGAAGTGCTGATGATGCTGCAGACCACCAGCCTGGCGTCGATCGTCACGCTGATTGATATCACCGGGGCCGCGCGAACGGTCAGTTCGCGGTTCTATCTGCCCTTCGAGGCGTTCATCACCGCCGGCCTTATCTACCTGGCCCTGACCTTCATCCTGGTTCGCCTGTTCAAGCTGGCCGAGCGCCGCTGGCTGGCCTATCTGGCACCGCGCAAGCACTAAGGAGCTTTATGAAGCACATTCAATATCTCTTGCCGTGGAGTGCCTCGGGCACGGAACGAAAGCTGACCGTGTTTCGTTTTGGCAGCGGGCCGCGCAAGGCCTACATCCAGGCCTCACTGCATGCCGACGAGCTACCGGGGATGCGCGTCGCCGCCGAGCTCAAGCGGCACTTGCAAGCGCTGGAAGAACAAGGTCGCCTGACGGGTGTGATCGAGTTGGTGCCGATGGCCAATCCGATCGGTATCGCACAGATGTTTCAGGCCACGCATCAAGGTCGTTTCGAGTTCTCCAGCGGGAAGAATTTCAACCGCGATTTTCCGGAGCTCACCGAAGCCGTGGTGCCATTGCTGGAAGGTCGCCTGGGAGACGATGCCGACACCAATATCGCGCTGATTCGCCGCGCCATGAGCGACGCCCTCGCAAACCTGTCACCGCCGACATCGGAACTCGATGGCCTGCGGCGCCTGTTGATGCAGCATGCCTGTGATGCCGATGTGGTGCTGGACCTGCACTGCGACTTCGAGTCGATCATGCTGCTGTATGCGATGCCGCAAAACTGGTCACGCTTGCAGTCATTGGCCGCCCGTCTCGGCGCTGGCGTTGCCCTGCTGGCCGAGGCCGCGGGTGGCAGCGCTTTCGATGAAGCCTGTGCGATTCCCTGGCAACACCTGGCCGATCGCTTTCCTGAAGCCAATATTCCGCTGGCATGCGTCGCCACCACGATCGAATTGCGCGGTATGGCTGACACCGAACGCGAGCAATGCGTCGACAGTGCGCAGGCCATTCTCGGCTATCTCGCCGAGCAAGGCCTGATCAGCGGTGACTGGCCCGCCGCGCCACCCAGTCGTTGTGAAGCGACACCGTTCGCCGGCGCCCAGTACGCCTATGCACCGCACCCGGGGGTGGTGAGTTATCTGCAACCGTTGGGCGCCCGCGTCAAGGTCGGCGATCCGCTGTTCGAAGTGATTGATCCGCTGACCGATCAGCACAGCGTGGTGCACGCCAGCACCGACGGCATCCTTTATGCCCGCGAACGCCTGCGCTTTGCCCAGCCCGGTTTGTGGCTGGCCAAAGTGGCCGGCAGTACCCCCATTCGCCAAGGCCGCTTGCTCAGCGACTGATTCCAGAGAGTTGAAACCATGTACAAACTTGAAATTCAGGACCTTCATAAAAGCTACGGCACCCACGAAGTGCTCAAGGGCGTGTCCCTGGAGGCGAAAGCCGGTGACGTCATCAGCATCATCGGCTCCAGCGGTTCAGGCAAAAGCACCTTTCTGCGCTGCATCAACCTGCTGGAGCAGCCCAATGCAGGCAATATCGTGCTCAATGGCGAACAGCTCAAACTGGTGACCAACAAGCTCGGCGGGCTCAAGGCCGCCGAACCCAAACAGCTGCAACGCATGCGTTCGCGATTATCGATGGTGTTTCAGCACTTCAACCTCTGGTCGCACATGAGTGCCCTTGAAAACGTCATGGAAGCACCGGTGCATGTCCTGGGCATCAGCAAAAAAGAGGCGCGGGAAAAAGCCGAACACTATCTGAACAAAGTCGGCGTGGCGCACCGCAAGGATGCCTGGCCGGCGCATATGTCGGGGGGTGAACAACAGCGGGTGGCCATTGCCCGTGCACTGGCCATGGAGCCTGAAGTGATGTTGTTCGATGAACCGACGTCGGCACTCGACCCCGAGCTGGTCGGCGAAGTACTTAAAGTCATGCAGGACCTGGCACTCGAAGGACGCACCATGGTGGTCGTAACCCACGAAATGGGTTTTGCACGGGAAGTGTCGAATCAGTTGGTGTTCCTGCATAAAGGCCAGGTCGAAGAGCGTGGCGATCCGCGCGAAGTGCTGGTCAATCCGCAGTCAGAACGCCTCCAGCAGTTTCTGTCCGGCAGCTTGAAATAACCTTACACTCCAGCCAACGCAAAACCCTGTGGGAACGCCGCCCGCACGCTCCCACAGGTTATGCGTTCGCCCCCTGCCCCTTTTCCAACCCTCAGGAAGTGTTGAACCGGATATGCCGAGCCCTTCGAAAGACACCACGGTCTATGCCGCGCCAGTGATGCGCAAACTCGCGGAAATCGTTCCCGATTTACCGCCTTCACTGCGCAAGGTGGCGGATTTTATCCTGCGTCACCCGCTCAGGGCCGCGACGCTGACTATCGAAGAAATGGCTCATGAAACATCCACCTCGCCAGCAGCGGTGAATCGTTTGGCCAAGGCGCTGAACCTGGGTGGCTACACCGGCATGAAGGCCGAACTGGTCGCGACGTTGCAACAGATGGTGTCGCCGGTGGACAAACTGCGCAACGAACTTGCGCATCGCCCTGGCGGCGCATTTGGCCTGCATGAGCAAATTCAGAGCGCCACCAGCAACCTCGCCACCGCGGCGACGAACAACCATGCAGACACCTTCGAAGCATTTGTCACCCGCCTGATCAACGCTCGCAAAATCTACATCCTGGGCTTTGGCAACAGTGTCTACTTCGCCGGCCTCGCCGCCTCGACCCTGATGCCGTTCTGTGCGGACGCCACGGCCATCAGCATGGAGGGCGGCAACGAAAACGCCGCTTACCGTCTGGCCGCCATCACCGATCAGGACGTATTGCTGGCGATTTCCCTGCCACGCTATTCCCTCGACACCCTGCAACTCGCACGTTTTGCCAATGAGCGCGGCGCCTCGGTGCTGGCAATCACCGACTCACCCGCATCGCCTCTCACCGGCATTGCCGAACACGTGCTGTTTGCCCCCGCCGATCATCCGGTCATGACCAGTTCCAACATTGCCGTGCTCGCATTGATCGAAGGGTTGGTGGCGGGTGTGATGGCGCGCAATAAAGAAGCCGTCAAACTTGCAACTGAGCTGACCGAAAGTGTGATGTCTTACTTGCATATTCCCTCGAGTGGTAAATCGACGAAGAAGTGATGGTTCATATACCTGCGGGAGCCGGCTTGCTGGCGATCGCGGTGGATCAGGCATCCGATTGTTGGCCGGGCTGTCGCCTTCGCCGGCAAGCCGGCTCCTACAGGGTTACTTCGCGGCATACTTCGGTCCGTGCGGATTATTAAGATTTGCCTGCAACATCCCCCACTCCCGCTGAATGATCGAGTAAGGGATAAAGATGCTGATCCTCTCAGCACCCTTGACCCCGGAGTTGGTACTCACATCGTTTAATGTGGTGGAGTAGAAACCGATATTGATGCCGACGACACTGCCGTCATTGGCGATGACCGGCCCACCCGACATCCCCTTGACCAGCGGGGCATCATGGATGGCGTAGAGATCACCGCTGTGCTCATCGGCATTGACGAAAGGCGTCTGATACACCTTGCCTTTCCCGGTAGTGGTCACGAGGTAGGGACTTCCCCCCACGGCCGTTATGCTCTCGCCCACACGCGGTGCGCGCCACGAAGGGTAGTGGCCGTTGGCTTTATGCTTGATGAAGACAAGATCGCAGTGGGTGCTGCAGCTGTATTTTACATCGGGGATGAATGGCGTATGGCGGGTGGTGACGGCGTAGTCATCGTTCCATTGCACGGCCGAGGCCATGTATAGATACGGCAACGGAAAGCCGGAGAAGACTAAAAAGTATGAATCATTAGTAACACCCGAAAGATCGGGTTTTACGATGCCGTTGCATCCTGCAGTGACAACTCCTATTAAAAAGCAGGCCATGATCTTGATCATGATGTATCACCGACTTATAGGAAGAATGTGACTGTTTTTTGTTGTCAGAATTTTGTCTTTTGTCGGGTCGCAATACTCCTCGCCTCTTGTTCTAGTTGGACGCTGTGATACTTATGGTTGAAGTTTCAGCACGGCGTATGAATGAATTGCACTAAGACCAATCGCTTTTCGATCAACTTTATTAGTGCAAATATTTGACGTCAGAAATATGTTAACCCAAAGGATAAATACCAGAAGAGCCTATGATCGTCTTGGTTAATGACGGGCGATTTTAGTTGGTATGTTTAAAAGAAAGGACAGCGTTCTCGTCGGTTAACAGCGGGCGCTGCAAAGCTATGCCAGAATTTAAAGGAACGCTTGGCGATGGGCCACTGATGTCGAGTCATTCATCGCCAACGCGATAACCTGGCCGTCTTCTGTCGCGTCGGAGCATCCAATGTTCGAAACTACCGAGCTGTCGCGCGTGAAGCATTTCGCCGCAAACACGGTTGGCCGGGATTTCGCGGTCGGGGACATTCATGGCCACTTCACCCGGCTACAGGCTGCGCTGGATGCGGCCGGATTCGATACTGCCGTTGACCGCCTGTTCAGCGTCGGTGATCTGATTGATCGTGGGCCCGAGTCACTGGATGTCGATGAATGGCTCCTGCGCAAGCCCTGGTTCCATGCAGTGCGTGGCAACCATGAGCAAATGGCTATTGATTCGCACGCCGCCGGCCGCTTGAGCAATCAATGCAGCATGCACTTCATCAATGGTGGCGCGTGGTTCTACGGGTTATCCAGCAATGAGCAAGACGGGTACGCCAGTATCCTTCAGGACTTGCCCCTGGTGATCGAAATCGAGACCGCCCAGGGCCTGATCGGCATCGTGCACGCCGACGTTCCGTGCGCCAGCTGGGGAGAAATGATTACTGCGCTTTCCGGATCGGCAAGGGAGGCCGAGCACATTGCCGCCATCCTTCAGTGGTCACGCAAGCGTCTGACCGACGAAAACCACGCCGGTGTCGATGGCGTGCGGGCCGTGATCGTGGGCCATACGCCACTCTGGCAGCCGGCTGTACTCGGGAATGTCTACCACATAGATACCGCCGGCTGGATGAATGGCCACTTCACGCTGTTGGAGCTGGCCACGCTGCAATGCTTGCCGCCAATCGACCCCGCGCTCGGTTGCGGCGAGCGCTGAATCGCAAATAATACTCACTTTTAAATACAATGTTTTTCCTGAAGCCGAAGCGATTTCGGCAACTCCTTGTGCGCCCGATATTCAAGCTTGGCTATAACTGAGGAGAGGCACCGGTTTCCCTGAATTGATGAAGTGACAAGCGCTTACACATCTGCAGTCGGGAAGTGGAAATCAAATGCTTTTGCCAATCCCCAAACGACTTACCGTAATTTCCCCACATTTAGATGATGCTGTCTTTAGTTGCGGTTGCCTTTTGGCTGAGAGTCGAGACGCTCTTGTCATTACAGTATTCGCTGGCGTGCCTGATCCTGACATAGCAGCCCCGGCTTGGGATATGGCAACAGGCTTTAGTAGTGGGTATCAGGCGGTGCTTGCGCGACGTGATGAAGATACGGAGTCGATGCGCAGACTGGGTGCGAGAAACCAGTGGCTCAGCTTCTGGGATAGCCAATACGGTCGCAGTTATCAAACGACCGACCTGGTACCTGCGTTAAAAACAATCATCGAGCAAAGGGGTGGGACCGTTCTCATGCCTATGGGACTTCGCCACCCCGACCATCTGCTGACAAGCAACGCTTGCCTGGCGGTGCGCGAAGCGTTGCGTCTTGCACAACAATGCACAGAGGATGGAGTACCTGACCACCCAATGAATTGGTTCGTCTATGAGGAGGCTACCTATCGGCAGTTTCCGGGTCTGGTCATTACTCGGCTCGCAGCCTGGAAGCAGGCTGGACTGACAATGAGGGCAGTTAAATTTCCCACTTCAAGCATAATAAAGAAAGCCTACGCCGTAGGCGCCTATCAGAGTCAACTTCCACTATTCGGAACCGCCAAACGCGCCGATATGGGCTCTCCTGAACGCTATTGGCAGCTCGATTATGAGCAGCCGTTGCAGCGGTGAACGGGTCTGAATCGATTCGTCATCGACACGATTCCCGTCATTAATTTTGTCTGGCGCCTGTTCTTGTACTCAACTCGGCTGAGCAAACGTCGTTCCATTCAGGCTAGGCTGCCATAGACAATTGATGTCAAAAAGCCATAAATTGATGACCTGGATCGATGACACCTCCCAACGAGTAACAGCTATGTGCTGCCAGGATGCACATTTCACGCGCGTCATCAGGAGATTGTCAGTCCGAAGTGCTTTGCCTATGCATGACGACACAACCTGTCGCGCAAGCCTGTCAATCTCAAACTCCAGGTTTGACCAAATCAGCAGTTCGGACGTACCCCGGTTTTGTGAGATCGCTCTCAGTTAAGGAACATCTTTTTGTCAGGAGACACAGTCATGCTGCTCAAATCCAATCAATTTTCCAAGCATCGGTACACACCGAATCCGCTATCGACATCGTCTGCGGTGATCTGACGAATGTCCGCCTACAAGCCAGGATAAACACGTGCTAATGCTGATTTTTTGGCAATTGCAGCACGACCCACTCGTTGAATCCTCCTCTTACCTATCGGCACGCGTCAGGCCGTCAGACAACCCGAGAAAGATACTAATCAATGACCAATATACTGACTCAAGGCCTCGAACAGCGTCAGCAGAAGATCAATGCGGCCAAGGAGTTCCTCAGCCGCACCCGGAGCCTGTTCGATGAGTTCGGGAGTGCTAGGCTTCGCACCTCCCATGCCCGCTTCAGCGAATTGCTCGATGCACTCAATGCAGATGCCGTGCGCCTGGTGGTACTGGGCGAATTTTCCCGTGGCAAGTCAAGCCTGGTGAACGCACTGCTGGGCATCGAGTTGCTACCGACCGCCCTGCAAGCCACCACCGCCATTAACACCTTTGTACGCATGCTGCCTGCCGATCGCACCGAGCGATTCATTCGTATCCACTTCCAGGACGGAAGACCGGTGCAAGAGGTACCCTGGAATGACGATCTGGCACTCGAACGCTGGGGCACCGAGCTGGATGAAAGCCATGCCGATGTCCGGCAGACGCTCGACTACATCGAAGCGTTCATGGATCACCCCTTGCTCGAAAGGGGCCTGGTCCTGGTTGACACCCCCGGCCTGGAAACCGTAATCAAGCACCACGAGGCAATCACCCGCAAAGCCATTGCCGAAGCCCACATCGCCCTGTGGGTGCAAAACACCACCCAACTCGGTGGTGCAGCAACGGAATGGGAGTTCCTCACAGAAACCCTGCGCAACAACTTTCGCAAATTCGTCACGGTCATTGGCTGGTGGGACAAGGTCCTGGCACCTGACGATGCTCGTGAGCGCCGCGTGCCCCTGGATCAGCGCATTCAGGACAAGCTGGACGTTGTGCGGCAGAACTTCCGCCGACACCTGCAGGATGACGATGAGTTCAAACTGCTGACCGACAGGAACCATCTGATTCCGGTCAGCGCCCACTGGGCCATGGATAGCGATCCGGCAAAGCAGTCACAGTCGGGGATTGAAGAGTTGTCGTTGCGTATCGCGCAAATGTTTTCCAGCGGTGAAGCGCTGGAACAGATCTACAGCAAGCCGATGCAACAGATGTCCCACATCCAGCAACAACTGGCCGAGACGCTGCAGGACGAACTGCAACAACTGGAATCGGACAAGACCCTTGAGGAGCGGGCTCGTGAACTTGCCCAATTCGACCTGGAAACCCAGCTGCTCGAGCAGGAAGCCGATGCCGTCGCACGGGATTCGCGCGAAGAACATGAGCGCGCGGCCCGGGCGCTGGTGGAAAAGATCCAGCGCGAATTGATCAGCCCGCTGATCGAGCTCAAAGCCGATATCGAGAACCAGGTCGATGCCGGATATGTAGAGCGCCAAATCAAGAAACGGGTCAAGACCGTGACCCTGCCAGACGATCTGCACGAGCAGTTCCAAACTATCTCCGTACAGGTCGGCGATGTCTGGAATCGGCAGAAACAGGAGTTGGCCAAAGCGCTGGACGGGCTGAGTGTCGATTACAGCAAGCAGATGGAAAAGCATGCGGGCCGAATCAGGAGTGAGATGAGCAAGATGGATGTGCAGATGCCATCGCTCGACACTCAATTCATGCTCGACTTCAGCGCGATAGAACAGCACCACCAGCAAGCCATGGCCCTGGAGCAGGAAATCGCTGCCCGTCATGAGCAGATCGATAGCATCGAAAGCGACATGTCGAAATACATGGCCAACGGCGCTCAACTGGAAATGGCGCGCCAGGCCCTGTCCCGTGTCGAGCGCATGCACGACAACCTGGGTGGGCAGCCCAGCCCGAAAATGTCTTCGCAACGCAAAGTGGTGAAAAAAGGGGGCATGTACAGCGACGATACCTATGGCGACGTGCCTTACACCGATCACAGCAACGTGCAGGCCTGGAAGGAGGAGCGGGACAAGCTGATGGCCGCGCTAGCGGACAAGGAACAGCGTCTGGAGCAGATCGCCGCCGAGGAAGAACGCAAGACAGGCCTGCGCATGTCTCTGGAAAAAGCGCAGAAGAAGTATGAGCGCGAAGTGGCCACGTTCGAGAAAAAGAAGGCGCAGTTCGAACAACAGTCCGAAGCCGCCGAGGGCCAGTTGATCAAGGAAACCACTCAGCGCCTGATCAAGAATACCGCAGGCCAGCTGGAGCAGCGCATTCGCCACCTGGAGAATCATGTGAAGGATGCCATCCACAAAGTCTTCGCCGATCAATTGCAGGCTTTGCATGACTGCGTGAAAGAGCAATACCTCGAACCGCTGAACGCCAAGCTGGAGAAGCGCCGGGAAATCCATTCGCTGCTCGAACAGGGCAAGCTGGATGTTGCCCAGCGCAGGACACGCCTGGAACAGGCCAGTAAAGATGTCGACGATCTGATGACCATCACCCAAAACGCGTTGAAGGCCTGAAGGAGCGACCATGTCACAGCCCAATGCATTCCTGAGTGAACTGCTGTCCAGCCTGCCGACCGACTGGCACGAGCCGGTCGAAGCCCTGGCCGCTGAAGTCCTGCACGCCGATTCCCCCTTACGCCTGGTCCTGCTGGGGAGTTTTTCCGTCGGTAAAAGCAGCCTGCTAAACATGCTGCTGCAGGAGCCGCTGCTGCAAACTGCGCTCGAAGAGACCACCGCCCTGCCCACCTTCATTGAATATGCCCCCGAACGGGGAATGTCCTTGATCGGTCTGGACGGTAGTCAACTGCCACTGGATGGGGGGCAATTTGCCCACGTCACCACCCATGCGCCCGAAGGTGCCGCGTGCGCCGTGCTGGGCCTGCCTCAGCCCTGGCTCAAGGGCGTGTCTATCATCGACCTGCCAGGGCTGGGTAGTACATCCGCCAGCCATCGCGAATACACCTTGTCCCAGGTTCGCCAGGCCGACGCGGTGCTCTATCTGTTGAGCCCCCGCGGCCCCTCTGCCGCCGACATGGACACGCTGAAAATCGTTCAGCAGTCCGGTAAGCGTGTGAAAGTACTCGTCACCCACTGGGACGAAGTCGAAGAGGCGATTGCGCGGGGAGAAAAAGCGCCTTCGTTCGAGCAATGGACCCGGCAGATCGAAAGCGCCACCGGCTTGCGAGTGCGATTGGCCGCCAGCCATCGCGAAGGCCTGGGGCGCGAAGAAATTTTGGAGTTCGTGCAACGTGCGCGCGACGATCTGCAGAGCATCCGCTTGCGTCGTTTTCAGGCAGAGCTGCGCCCGCTCCTGCAGAATGCCCTCGGGCACAATGCCGAACAGCAACGCGCCTGTGAGGTCGACTCGGAACAGCAGGCACAAGCCCTGCATCAAGAGTTGATCGAGCGAAAACAGCGACTGGCCGAATTCAAGTCCAGCCTGTATGGCGAACAGCAGGCCGATCGTGCCCGTCTCAGCCAGCAAGCCGGCGTCAGCGTGCGCCAACAGCGCCAGAATCTTGCGCAGCAACTCGATGACCAGGCCGGGAGCCTGGTTGAAGAAACCGACTGGGAGCGCTTCGGCCGGCAAGGTAGCCAGCAACTGGATGCCACCCTCCGAAATATCGCCAGCCTATTCTGCGAGCTCTCGCAGAACTACGGCACCCTCGAACTGCCGGCGACAGATGTCGTGGAGCTCAATTTGCGTCTGCCCGCCCCGGAGACAGTCTCTGCCGAAGACTTCATCGATATTGGCCGCCTGACTCAATTGCAACAGGCGTTGAACGAGCAACAGGACGCCCAGCAGGCGATCAGCCAGAAGCAGGCATCGTTGCAGGTCCAGGACATGGACGAGCATGAACAGAGCCTGCAGGCGCTGACCTGTCAGCAAGAAACCCTGGCTACCCAACCACTGCCAATGACCCTGCAGCAAACGGGCAATGCCAATGGCGCCTTCATTGGACGGCTGGTGGGCGAAGTTGCGGACATTGGCCTGATGTTCGTCAACCCGGCAGCCGCCGGAGCGAAGATTGCGGCGCTGATCGGTAAAGGGGCCAAGGTCGCCAAGATTGCGGTCAACACCGGGAAACTGGCCAAGACCATCAGTACCACCGTGAAGGTCGTCAAAGGTGCCCAGCAAGGCAATGCCACGATCAAGGGCGTCCCGCAACCGATCATGGATAAGCTCGGCGGGCTGGAAATGCTGTCGCTGAGCTACTGGGGCGAACGCGTTGGCCACGCCTTGGGTGGCCCCACCGAGGTTCAGGTGGTCGACACGCAGGCCATGGCCGAGCGCGAAGCGGCAATCGCCGAACTGGAACAGCAACGTCAGACGCTGCGCCGAGCCTTGGCCCGCAATGAGGACATCGCCAACGAACGCCAGTTGACCGGCTGGGCGCTGGAACAGAGCCAGAAAGAACAGGCGCGGCTGCAGAGCGAGCTGGAGCGACTCAAGCTACAAGCCGAACAAAAGCATCGGGAAGCCCTGCAACAGTTGCAGCAGGAACGCCTCAAACAACTGCGCCGCAGTTCCGAAAAAGCCCGGACGCAGTGGCTGCAAAATTTCGACCGACAGGCCTCGGCCATGGATGAGCTTCTGCACAACCGGGTTCGAAGCTATTGGGAGGATCGCGTCGAGGCGCTGCTCAACGAGCGCCTGCAAGACATTGACCTGCTCACTGTCCAGTCCCAGGCCAGCGCTCAGGATAAACAGGCCGCACTGGTTCGTTTGCGCGAGCATGCGCGAGCACTGGAACACACCCTGGAAACACTGCACTGAATCGGCCAGCCCGCTTCCCATGAACGGCGAAGCGGGCGCTTTGCGAATACGCCCGAGAACAACTCTGTATGACCTCTGCAAATCCATCAGCCAAGCAAGCCCTTGACGCCACCCCATCCGAGCAGCTGGAGCGTTTTCTCGGATCGTTTACCGAAACGGCGGTGGTATTACGTTACCTCGATTTGCTGGCCGAACGCACCCAGGCCCTGGAACAGCGCATCGGACTCAACGAGCTGCATCAGTTGCGTCGGGAAAACAAGCATCTACGCGAACAAGTGAAGAAAAGGACCACCGCGAGCATGGACTTGCTGACGCTTTACTTGCCCATCATCTATCACAACTTCTGGAACACTGTGCGACCTGACGAGCTGGCCATGCTTGCCGGCAGCACCCAAGTTCCGATGATTCCATCGCCTTACCATGAACCGGACGGGGCATTGGTCACTTCCATGAAGCAGAGGTTCTTGCAACTGACTGAGGAAGCCCGGGCCAGCGTCATAGCGTTCTGTCACCAAATGCCCTACCAACTGACAGTTCGCCGTTCCATGCAGTCGTTTCTGGAGACCTCTGTGTGAACGAAGATCAATCACTACCCGCACCTCCCCTGCTGCAAGGCAATGTCCGCTCAACCCTGTTGGCCCTGCTGGAATCTGACGATCAGGTGCAACAGGCGGTCCGCCAACTCTTCGCCCTGCCACCATCGCCTGACACTCGGGAGCCTGCGGCTGTCATTGAGCATCAGTCATTCGGCCCGGAGCGCGAACTGCTCGACTGGATCAATACGGACCCAGCCCTCAAGAACGCCTGGCTGAGCGTTGACGAACCTGTCGAGCGCCAGTTGGTACGACTGATCGCCACAGCCTCGCAGTGGGATCGGCTGCTGCTGCTTTGGGATCGACTGGCCGCACGCTGCAAGAACGAACAACGTGGCGCGTCATCGTCAGAGCAGAAAATCCTGAGCCGTAGCCTGGAGCTGCACAACCTGGTCTGGCAGGAGCATCAGGCCAGTCTGCAAACCGTGCAAACCGGCACATCCTTCGACCCTCTGTCCCACGAACGCGGCACGCTGCTCGGCGACGCAGTGAGCGAGCAATGGCTGCCCGGACTGCGTAATGCCGCCGGACAGTTACAGCGCAAGCCACTGGTCTGCACCTGAGCAGCTCAGCCAATACCGCTATTTTGAAGACTAAGGACACCTGGAATGGGCACCCTCGAAAAGATCATCCCCGACTCTCTGTACAAACGATACATCACAACGCTCACCCAAATCATTGCTGAAACTTTGGCCAAACATCCGTTCTGGTGGGTCCAGGACAGTGCCTCCAGCCACAAGAGCATGATCTATGAGTGCAGGAGCGGGCGGCTGTGGGATGCCGCGCCAGATACCAAGGCCACGCTGGACGTTGCTACTGGCCAAGGCAAGGCAGCCAATTCGAAAGTCGGCGGATTATCGGATTGGCGCCTGCCTGCCAGACAGGAAATCACGTCATTTGCCAAGATTGCTGCAAACCCTTTACACAAGGGCGCCAACCACCGTTTGCTGGAAAAAGCCGACTGGCTTACCCGGGACGGCATTATCGACCTTGATAATTGCAGCCCTGGTTCATCCCGTGAGGGTTGTCTGTTGGTTTGCAATGACACTCTGGCAGGAAAAAGTAAAGTCGAGGTCATCAGCATCGCGCTTCAGCGAGGCTGGCAAATTCGCGACTGCACAGACCAGGAAAAACCGTTGGACCTCAGTATGCTGCACGAAAGACCTGATCTTCAGGCGGCGTATCAAGATATTGATTTCATCTCCACTGGCTTGCCCAAGCTGGAAGCAACCCAGTTCACCGACCCCAACAAGGGATTGTGGGAGTTCTGGGGCATGGATGAATCGCTCCTGGCTGAGCAAGGTGTACGTGCTCGAAATCCTGCGCAGGATGTGCAGGATTGCAATGTAGCCATCGATTTTGGAACCAGCAGTACCGTGGTGGCCTACGACGACAACGACCAACACAAGCTATTGCGGGTCGGTGTGGGCAGCTACTGGGAGCAGGAGCGCCCCGAGCACTATGAAAACCCTACCCTGCTTGAATTCATTAATTTCCCCGGTTTGCTCGAAGCCTGGCAGAGCGAGACCTTTCGCCCTGGCGTCTCCTGGGACCATGTGCGCTGTTCCCACGCCGCCTTGCAGACGTTCCGAGACAACAAGGGCAATCCACGCGTCGTGGCCAGCACCCTGGCCAAAATCAAGCATTGGGCCTTGCGCGAGAGCACGACGCCGCGCGTGCGGTTGAGCGATCGTCAGGAGCCTGAGGGTGTCGAGCACGAACTGGCACCGCTGACCCTGCGCAATCCGGTGCGTGGCCAGGCAATGAGCGTAACCCCGCAAGATCCGTTTGATCCGATCGAGCTATATGCCTGGTTTCTTGGCCTGAACATCAATTGGCGCGGTCGTGGCCTGTTCCTGCGGTACTACATGACCTTCCCCGTCGGTTACCCACGCGAGGTCAAGGATAAGATCCTCGCCTCGTTCCGGCGCGGCCTGCTGCGTAGTCTTCCCGCCTCTTTGGTCGGGGAGTCGATCTTCAACAAATTTACCGTTGAAGAGCGCGCTTCAGAACCTGCCGCTTATGCCGCCGGCGTCATGTCCTGCCTGGGCATCACGCCTACCCGCGAGGGCGTTGCCTACGCCGTGTTCGATTTTGGCGGTGGTACAACCGATTTCGATTTTGGCTACTACCGTCTGCCAACCCCCGAGGAAGAAGACGAAGGCAAGGAAGAAGTTTTCGAACACTTCGGCGCAGCCGGGGACAAATTCCTCGGCGGCGAAAACCTGCTGGAGAATCTGGCGTACCTGGTGTTCCGCCACAACCTCGATGCCTGCCGTAAACATCGCATCGCCTTCACCCGTCCGCTGGATGCCGACGACTTTGCCGGCAGTGAAATGTTTCTCGAACAGACCCAGGCAGCGTCAACCAATACGATCATGCTGATGGCACGGCTGCGTCCATTGTGGGAAAACGGAGAACTGGAAAGCGCTTCGGGCATCGAATCCCTGAACCTGCTGAACCGCGACGGACAGAATGATGTGCCCTGCGAACTCGTCATTCCGCTCAATGAGCTCAACGCCTATCTGGAACAGCGCATCGAACAGGGTGTGTGCAATTTCCTGGCTGCTTTTGAAAAAGCCTTCGCCAAACAGAAACCCGGTCACGTTCAGGTATTACTGGCCGGTAACGCCAGTCGATCACACTGGGTCCTGGACACCTTCAAGGCACTTGAAGCAGGCCGTCATGCCGAGACGTATGCCAGCGAATCACAGACACGCGTCTGCGGCTATGCCAATCAGTTGTTCCGCGACCAAAGCCTGTCGCTGACCGTCCATGAGCCTTTACCCGCCTGCGAGCAAACGCCGTTCACTCCGACCGCCAAGACCGGTGTCGCACTGGGCCTATTGCGCCTGTGCCCGGGCAGTGTGGTCAAAGTGATCAACCGTTCGCAAGAGCAATCCGGCGACGAAGCGCCCTTTGCACACTATGTGGGTCGTATACGCCAGGGGCACTTTCAGGTCGTCGTTGCCCAAGGCAGTGACTATGAAAAGTGGCACGAACTCGGCGCCCCGAGCGAGGGCGTGTTCAACCTCTATCACTCCCAGTCGCCACAGGCGCATACCGGTGCGTTGAAACAGGGCGAACCTGGCTTGTTCAAGAAACGCCTGGACTTGTTTGGCCATCTTCAAGGTCAACGGGTGTTTGCTCGCATCGTCGGTCCTTCCGTGATCGAAATCTGCACAGCCGCATCGCATCAGGCCATCGAAGACGAGGCGTTCGAAAACAGCTCTTTCCTGGATCTGGATAAGTGAATCCCCCTATGACAACACGTCAAACCAAGGCTAAACCACAGCCGAAAACCGGGAAGTTACGGGCGAGTCAATCGTCTGCGGCAAAGGCTGCTGAACTGCAGGCCCGGACCGCATTGGAAGAGGCACGGCACAGCCAGCTCTGCCAGTTGCTCGAATATACCCTGCACAATCACTGCGATGATTACCTCAGGCAGCTGGCGACAACGGCAGTGCAAGTGAAAACGGTTGCCGAAATCGCAACGATGCAAGCGCAACTGCTTCAAAAGAAAGACACTCAGAAAAAAACTCGCGAGGCGAAAAAAACAGCCGAAAGCATCTTGAGTCGTCCCCCGCAATGGAACCGATTTCTCAAGCAGGTTTATGGCATTGAATGAGATCCGACGTGCCGCTGGCACTGCCCAATCAAGGCGAATACAAGAGAACGTCCATGCAAGACATCGTTAGCCGTCTTGAACAGCAGCTGTCCGACGACATCAGGCGCATTCATCTACCGGACAGCAACTCCGCCGCCCGCCATGCTGCCCGGCGGCTCAACGCCGTGGCCGAGCATGCCCCGGCTTTTCTCGCCGTTCTGGCCGAGCCCTGGCTCGATGGTCCCGTGAGTGAACGCACACAGCAATTGCTGTCCGACTGCGCGCGCATTCATCTCTATGCCCGCGTCCTGGATGATGCACTCGATGAAGACCTGGCCGTGTGCCGACAGAACCTGCTTCGAGCCCAGCCGATATTCTGGCAAGCGGTGCAACGCATCGGGGCGAACGTTTCAGCCACCGTCGCCAGCGAAGCCGAACAGTTGATTCACCAGACCGTGTCGGCGGTGCAAAACGATGACCTGTGGCGTGATCCGCGATACTGGGGCCCGAAGAATCACCACCTGTTGCTGGTGCCGTTACTGCTGTCGGAAAACAGTGCGACGTACCAAGCCTGCCGCGCCGGGCTGTCGAACCTGATAGCCCTGGTGCAAGCCGGCGATGAGTGGAAACAAGGTGTACTGGCTAACGCTCCATTGCGCGACCATTTGCTCGATTTCGTGAAGCAATGCCTGGACCCCGAACAGTTGGCCATCCTTAGCCGCCTGGGCTGGCAAGGTGCGGCCGAACGCATCGTCTGGAATGCTGATCAATTGATCGGCGTGCTCTCCGACCCCTCCTGTGTATCAATGCCATGACTCTCAATACAACGCCTCGAAACATCGGCTTCACCCGCTCGCTGGCTGTGCAGCAGCACCTGCTGTCCTTCAGCGCGAGCATGATGAGCAGTACCTCTGTGCAAGACGGCGTCCTTACCGCCAGGTTCGTCGGTGAGTTTTCCGCCGGCAAGACGCGTCTGCTGCGAGAGCTGTTCGGCGATCAGATTCCGCCGGCACTGTTCCCGATCAGCTCCCTTGAACGCCAAACCCGTTTGCCACTGGAGATCACCTACGGCGACTCGCCAGCGCTGACCTTGATCCAGCGTGAGCATGATTACTCAGAGGCCACCCCCCTCGAAGCCTTTGCCCATTTTCCCGAACGCAACGAGCTCATTCACCTGGACCCGAGCCAACACCGGTTGCGCCTGACGATCAATGAGTCGCGACTGATCCTGCCCAATGGCGATGGTTACAGCGACGACAAGAGCCCCAAGCGCCTGTTCCTGATCGATACGCCCGGCTGGAACTCCGGTGATGACCAGATCGCGGAACAGAGCGCGGCATCGCTGATGACCGGTCACCACAATCTGGCGATAGTCTATGTGAGTCAGGCAGCCAGGCTCGATGGCGCGACCAATGCCGATCACCTGAAGGATTTCATGTCGGCCCTGGCCGAAGCCGATGACGACGCCAGGTTTTTAGGCCGGGCCAAGCTGCTGATGGTGATTACCGCCTGTCCGGACAAGGATGCGGCTCACCTCGAAAAACGTGCGCAGGATCTGGCCTACCGGTTATGGGGGGAGCTTGATCGTGCAGCGGACGAGTTGGAACTGGATATTCTCTGCGTCGACTTCCAGGAGCTGCCCACCGGCGATCTGCAAAACTTTCGTGATCGATTCTGGCACTGCCTGCTCGCACCGCTCGGGCACTCGACACCCTCCATCAATGCAAACCCATGGGCCGCGGCCCTCAAGCGCTGGCCCGCCGGTTGGGATATAAACCCACAGTTACTCGAATCCGCTCGACTTCTGGAGCGCGGCAAGAATCTGCTCGACAAGGCACGCGTCGGTGAAGAGTTCGTGGCGGGCATGAATATGTACCGGCTAATGGGGTTCAAGTCCGCAGAGCTTCGCGAAAAGGTTCTCAAGACCTGGCTTCGACAGTTGGCAACCGACACTGCAACGCTCAAAGACTGGACCGTGCCCTCCCTTCCGGAGGGACATCCATTGGAACAATGGTGGCTGCATTATTGGCAGGTAGAGCTGGAACAGTTGATCAGCCCGGTGCGTAACTTCTTCGCAAACGCACAGCGTACGATCAATCGACTCACACCCGATATCGAGGACTTGCAGCAATATCTGGATCAGCAACTCGCTGCACAGCATGACGTGGCTACATCGGCCCTTACCGGCAGCTTCGCCTGCCTGATTCAAAGCCTGCCGGCGCTGTGCACGGAACATGGCGTCGAAAACCGCATTGCCACTCTGCTGTCCTTGTCGTTGCTGCAATGCCGCTATGAAGACTATTACTTCCATCACCGGGCAGAATTTGCCGCCACGAATTGAGGCCTTCGAGAGTAGAACTGCGATCCTGACGGCCAATCTGATTGCCCCGGACATCAATGCCGAACATCTGGACCTGCTGCAGCAAGCTCTGCTCGAGGACCTGAAGCTGCACTGTCGGTAGCGGTCGGCGAACAAAAATCGCGTGCATGAACTCACGCTCACTCCGCGGGGTTGGGTCCAGCGCGGGCAGATCACCTATCTGGTCGCCTGCGCCGAGACCTTCGATGACGTGCGACTGTACCCGTTGTTGATGCTCTGCCTGGAGAGCTAATGCACACTGCCCAAGCCCTGGGCCTCGAGGATCATGCGGTCGAGCATAGCGAGCATGTCGTCGACATCAATTTCATGGAAACGGCCATTCGCCTCCTGTTCGAGAATCATGGCGGCGAACTCCTCGCTGTACTCGACCTCCTCAGCTTCAACCTGCGCAGGTGGCGGACTATCCGCATGATTGTCAGTTTCATCGTTACACATCGCGTACCTCTCACTTGGATAGGACTTCAGCCGAACGGTCGCAACAGCTTGGCCTTGAAAATTTCCAGTCCCGTAGCAGGCCGGACATCCAGGTCGACGTGCTGGCATGAAGGACAAGCCGAAAACCAATCTTTGCCCTCACGCAGCGCATCGCTGGGCGGCACCGTTGTGGTACGCCAGTGGCATTGGGGGCAGGTGAAGGTGAAAGGATGGGGTGGCCAGGGCATTGGGATGACACCAGTTGGTGGTAGGGAAAAAGGGAGTGGTCGGCGCTGCCGGACTTTGTCAGGCCGAATCAGCGGCGCGTTTGGCCAGTTCCTGTTTCATTTCCATGTATTCACGGAAAAACTCATAGCCCTTCTTGGCGACGACGATGACGCCAACAATGGCGAACAGATTTTTCATGGCACGACCTCTTGAGGTTAACGGGTTTTTCAGCGATTCGGATCTGTGTAGCCATCGCTCGGTTTGCTGATGAGGCGAGCATGAGGAGTCAACGCGACGGGGAATGTCGTGATCGAGCAGGCAGCCTTCAAACCGCTCAAACCTGTCACGCCTGTTTCCTTACGCCGCTGGAGTCCATGCTTGCAACAACACCAGCTTTCTTTGCAACTGCTCGACATGCGCCTTTTCGGCTCTGAGGGCCGAACGCAGCTCACGGTTTTCCATTTCCCATATCCTTGCCTGATGGGTTGCAGTCTTGCACTCGTGAATCATCTGTCCGATGTCATGCAGCTTCAGGTACTGGACCAGCAGCACCAACGCGATGACACCCATCGCTAGCAAAGCGCCTGTCGAAATAACATCCGACATTGTCATGTCCACATCCTTTCGTGAGTTCGATTGATCTCGAAGACAATCAAATAATATGTAGACTTACACGACAGGTCCATAATGTTGACTTATACAGGTAAAGTTTTCGTACCAATAGAAACTGATGATCGAACGCTCTGTATCGGCATTTTCAGTCTTGAACACACCCACTGCCTTGATTTCAATGGGCGCCGGTGGCGGGCAATGACAAACGCTGGTCCGTGGGCAGAGCTGGTTTGAAAAACACAACGAAAGACATGACAAAAAAGATTACATATACACACAAAAGACATCACCCGAATAGGTGTCGGCAGTCACCCGAAAGCATGACTGCCCTCCCTAGAATCGCCCTAAGCAGTCCCGGGCACCTGGGGCGCGCCATCATTGACAGCCTTGCACAGCATGTTGACGAGGGCCATTTCAGCCGGCGTTTTGCAACGGATAGCCGTCAAGGCAGGACTTGCGACGATACAGGCCAGCGATTTGGCACGACTGACTGCGACGTTCAGCCGGTTCTTTGAGTAGAGAAACCCGATGTCGCGGGGCAGATAGTCTTCGTTTGACGTCGCCATCGAGACGATCACAATCTCCGCCTCCTGACCCTGAAACTTGTCCACCGTACCGACCCGGGCACCCTCCGGGAGCAGACGCTTTATCAACTGAACCTGGAGGTTGTACGGCGCAACAACAAGAATGTTGTCCTTGCCGATCACCTGTTGCTCACCCTTTTTGTTCTGAAATGACTGCCCCAGGAAGTACTGATAGAGATCACGCACCACAGTCGCCTCCTCCTCGGAACGCTGGCTGTTGCCGTCATGAATGACCGGGCAAAACATCAGGCCGCTGTCGGGGATTTCAGGGTGCTGACCATCGAGCATCAGGACTTGTCGCTCATTGCCAGCAGCTGCCGACAGTTGTCCCTCATAGACAGCTTCAGACACGAATGAACAAACGGCCGGATGCATACGCCAACTCTGGGCAAGGAAGACTCCACGATCAGCCGGGATGGTCGCGGCACCATCAAGCAGATAGTCGAGAATCGAGTCACCGGAGCGACCCGGATGAGCACCCTTGATCGGTTGCGAAAGCTGCATTTGATCGCCCATCAGGACGATGTTGCGTGCCGACATACCCATCGCGATCAGGTTCGCCACACTCACCTGCCCTGCCTCGTCGATAAACAGGTAATCCAGCTCGTCGGTAAAGGTTTCATCGGCAAACAGCCAGGCCGTTCCGGCGATCAGCGAAACCTGATCATTCCAGGCGGCGAGGAATTGCTTTTTGTTTTCGATGGACCGGATGCAGCGCCCGTCAAACTCCGACTCGGTGTCCTTGGAGCACTTTTTCAGCCCGTTGAACTGCAAACCCGCCTCATCTGCCCGGGTTTCAATGGCCGACAACAGATTGTTGATCGCGTGATGGGAGTTGGAGGTTATGCCAATGCGCTTTCCGGTGCGTAGCAAATCGACGATCACATGCGATCCGGTATAGGTTTTCCCGGCCCCCGGCGGTCCCTGAATGAACAACGTACTGTCAGTAAGATTGCGAACGGTTTGCTTGATGGCATCGAGCGGCGGCAACTGCGCGGCCAGCAGGTCATCTCCTGGATTGACGCCAACCACGGAGGGCGCTCGACGATGCAGAAAATCGTCCAGCGCCTTGAACCCGCCGCCTCCCGTCATGACGCTATCGGCATAACGAAACAGAGCATCGCGCATTACCGATGAGTCAATCGGGCCACCCGGTCCCATATCAAAAACAGCGCCTGAAGCTGGCTCTTGTGTGGCCTTGAAGGTCGCCAGCCGGTTCTCGACATCAAGCTGGTGCAGATTGATACGACCCAGCGTTTCGATCACGACGCCTTCGGAGCCGGTACGAAGCTTGGTCTCTTGTTCGGGAAAGTGATACTGGTAGAGGAAGGATCGTTTCTCGGGTACAGGTGGCTGATGGGTACGCTCGAGACCCGCCAGACTTTCGATGTCATCCATGAGCTCGTCACGTGACATATCCTGGCGCTGAAACATGTCCCACCAGACCGGCTTATCGGCACGCCGATGAAAATCCAGCAACTGGAAAACCATCTCTTTGGCGCGGGTATTCTCATCCCACTGCGCCTCATCTTCCGGGAGTTGCCCCAGTAACGCCTGGCGATAGCGCTGCAGGCGGTGCTCGATTTCGTTAACGCCAACGGCAACGGGCGCTTCAGCCGTATCCGCATCGGCAATACTCTTGCGTCCTGCCGTCGTCGGACGAATGTGCAGCAACCAGTTGCGCAGCAGGAACGTCGAGCGCACATCGTCTTCGTTATAACGCTCGATCTTCTCCAGATATTCTGAATCCCGGGTTTGTTTCCAGCGCTCATAAAACACGATGCTGGCGCCCGCACTGGTGACTTCACCATCGCGCTTGGGCATGTAGAAATGTTCGATGTACTTGATCGAGTAACTGGGCTCGGAGACCCGAATAGCCTCCCGCACCACCTTGTACAGATCGATCAACTTGCCGTTGCGCAACAGCCAGTCGACTTGCGCCTCGCGTGTGCCATGCTGGGTCATCAGGCGCTTGATGGCGGTCTCTTCATAACTGGCGTAGTGGTAGATATGCGCGCCCGGGAAACGCTGCAGATGAGCCATCAGAAAATCAATGAAACGTTCGAACGCCAGTTTTTCCTCTGCTCGCGAATGCGCCCAGAAAGCTTCGAAACGCCGCTCTCCGGCTTCGTCGATATACAGACCGAACAGATACTCAAGGCCGCCCTCCTCCAGCGGATCCCCTTCCATATCGAAGAATAGATCGCCCTCGACCGGCTCAGGCATACGGGCAAACCCGCGATTGAAGGCTGTCGCGGGCAGTAGCTCATACAGCGGTTTTTCGCTTGAACGCCCTTGAAACTGCAAACGTGCCTGATGTCGCAACTTATCCAGGGCATCATGGGAAAGCTTGGGCACCCGTAGCTCAGCTTCGCTCTGCGCCAGTTGCGTCAATGTGGTCACACCAACTGATCGCAGCTTGTTGATCTGGGTCTTGCTGATGTTGGCGACAAAGGTCAGATGATCATCGTCAATGCGTTGCTGTTTGCAGCGCTCGCGCCAGGAGCAGAAGCCGCAATGGGCGCAGGGTTCCGGGTAGGTTGACGCGGCCGGAGTGTTATCTACGAAGGCTTCGAAACGTTGCACGACCTGCTCGAAGTAATCCGCGTAATCAGCGACGCGAAATGAATGCTCAGTCATTGCCGAATCACCCAACACCACGTGCATGTGCTGCGCAGCCATGCCCTGGATAGGGATCAGCATTCGCGAGTAAAGCGCCATCTGCACAATGAACTTGGCTTTCGGACTTTTCGCCAGCTTGGTGTCGATAACCTCATAGCTGTAGTCGCCCAATGTGGAAGGAACGGCAACCTTGCGCAAAAAATCAGCGTGACCGATGTAGTTACCTTCCTGCAGCGCGCCTTGAAAAATCAGGTCGACACCCGCCTGCATGGCTTTGATCGTTTGTTCAACTTTTTCCGCGAAGCTTTTTTCCCCACCTTCGGCGATATCGACCACATCACCATGCACTTGGCGCAAATGGTTGAGGTACGCGGCCTCATGCTCAAGGCCTTTTTGCTGAATCAGCCGGTTTTCATCACTCTCGACCACTTTCTCCATAGGAGAGACGAGGTGCTGAAGGTCCAGCGAGGTCAGGTGCTGGCACTCGAGAAAGTTGCAGATATCGGAGGCGGAGTAGAGACGAGTGCCACTTTTCAGCTGCATGGTGATGTCCTTTTCAGAATGATGTGCGGTCGATCAGAGCTCGAGCTCTGTGGCAAAAAAACGGTCAAACAGCTCAGTGGGTTGAAAGGTGTCGTCCAGCAAGCCGAAGTGTTTACCGACGCCTCGGCCGACATTCATCAGCGTATTGGCGGAGTGCTTCTTACCGGCGAATCCACAGTCGATCAAATACGCAACTCGCTCATCGGCACTCATCCCCATGCGATAGAGTTGGCCGGTGAGATAAACGTCGACCAGGCATACGCTTTCCCGCTCATCCCCGACAGTGAACGTGTCGAGAACCTCGACACAGCGCACCGCGCACAAACCACGCTCACCACCAGCAACGATCTGCTCCAGTGCCGTCATTGGCCGCTGGAACAGATCGAACTCACCGCTGGCGAAGGGGAAGCAATAACCTGCGGCAGACTCGGTTGTTAATGGCTTTTTGTTGGGGCGGGCCGGTTTCGCCACCAGCCAGCGAACAAACTCGTTCTTGTTGTCAGCAGCCCCACTGTTTTTGAACGCGAGGTAGTCCTGCAGAACCTGGGTAAAAGGATGCCCGGTCGGTACCCAGCCACGACCACTGATCGACTCGCGCTCATCGTCTGCATCGTCTTGCACATCGTCGCTCAAGGAGCTACTTGCAGAACGCGGCGTCGATTTGAACGCCTCTGGCACACCAAAACACCGCAAGTCATAACCCAGCATGAACAAGCTGGCCTCAAACGCATGGCAACGCGCAGGCAATGTCCCTTGGTCTGCAAACCAGCCTGGACGCTCTTCCAGCACCGCTCGAATGATCCAGCCCAGGCGCACCTGCCACTTGGCCCAGTCCTCGTAGGCGTTCGCTCCAAACTGAGGGGCGGAAATACAATCTTTAAAATCTCCGGGATTTCGCAACTGACTGCCACGCGCAGCTCCCGACGGGAAGGCCAGCAACGGTTTTCCCTTCTGGGTGCACTGTTGGCGGAACAAGGAGTACAACATGGCGATCGCAGCGCCTACGCGGCTGTCATAGATGGGTGACCCCGACGTATCGAACAAGGCGTGAATTTTGGTCAGACCGGCATCGAAACGCTCAACGCTGCTGGCATCGAGATCGTTCAGGTCGTTGTTGCCGTCGAGCGACATGCGCCCGGCCATCCGCTGAAGATAGCTCGTCAGCTCGCCTTTTGCGGCCAGCCGGTGCAAGAACGCAATGGCACCACGTACGCCACCCCAACGAAGAATCTGCAAACAGGCTTGTAGCGTGTGTTGGTCATTACCCGCGTTGACCGCACTGGTCAGCCACTCGCGCAATTGTCCGAGGGAGCGCCGGGTTTCGACCCATGTTTGTGAATCCACCGTTCCGTGGTCGCTGTCTTGCCAGTTTGCCTTCCAGTGATAGTGCTGAATGACTTGCTCGAAACCCTGCACTTCGGCCGTTAAACCGCCGGGCACGAACTTACTGGATTTGAAGTTCAGCTTGAAGGTGAGCTGCGGCAAATGCTCCACCAGCCACGCGACAAAAGACTCGACTTCAGGTTGTGCCAGGAACTGGTCGCGCTTCATGCAGGTCGCCTTGTGGGTAGTGTCGAATGGCCACACCCTAAGTAAAAGAACAGGCTACGTCCACGGTGATTACCCATACAGGTAAACAAATGGAGCAGGTTTTGTCGGCTGAGGTCGTCGCGTTGGCATCACACCAGCATTTTGCCTCCTGATATGTAATGTTCTTAGACAGACCTAATACGTTTACGCACCGCCCAATACCTCAAGAATCGGCGGCCCAGGGACTATCAAGCGCTCAATGTGTCGCGTGTACAAAGTCTGCTCAACTGGCTTTGGCAGTCGACATTATGTCGCTGGATTGAAATCGAAGGCGCAGCCAAGCAGCGGGCGCCGCTTGGCTTTTTGATGGGTCTAGGCTTGAGTTGCCATGGTCGGAAGCGCGAGAACTCGCCCCAAGTAGCTGTCCAGCTTGCTGCTCACTTCAATACTGCGACTCTTGAAAAACGAAATTGCGTTATCAAGTTTCTCTGCAAGCTTGTCTCGATGCATGCCCTTCTTTGCCACGGCGTACACCACGTTCAAGATAGGTAATATTTGAAAGATTGTTTCTGTCAGGTTATCGGTCCAATCCCATTTCAACAGATCTGCTGCGATGATTTCACGGTCATAATCTCGCAACGTTTCACGATGGAACTGTTGGGCGCCAAATAGCACGCCCAATCCATTAAAAATAACCTGCGCCTCGCGGGTGACACCGACCATCCAACTCTTTAACTCCACCGCCATCTCTTTGGAGTTTGAAGCTGCAAACTCGGCCACCTTGGTGTGTACTTTAGAGTAATTGCTGAAAAATCCGGCTTCCTGATCATATAGTCTCAGAACTTTTTCTTTCCAATGATCAGCCCGAATATTGCAGCGCCTGAGAAACTGCGCTCGTATCTTGCCAATCAGGTTGGCCTTCACACTGGCCATGATGGCCTGTAGCAAAGCAGCATCCCCGAACGCCGTGGTCTCTCGACCATTCCTGAGCTTTTGCCCCAGGTTACTGACATCAACGATCGCGCCACATTTTGGCACCTTGCTCTGCAAATAATTACGAACGTCTCGTCTCTCGCTATCGGAAGCGATATCCGATTTTGTAAGGGCGAACACTACGTTAAACCCTTGCTCGATCAGCGGGTTGATGACTGCCTTGAACTCGTAATCCTCGACACGCGCGCCCTTGGCGCTGATGCAGTAGATGACTGTATGGAACCAATCGGTGATCTGTCCTTGATCCTCACGCTCATGTGCTTCCTTAATGATCAGTTCGCGCCAGGCTTCGGCTTTGTCAGCTTCGATGCCCCAACTGTCATGCACCACCATCTTGAAATCATTCAGAACAATCGGTGGGTATGGGTAAATTCCACAACCTTTTGCGTCAGCCGCCTTAGGCGTGACAGGTCGACCCGCACCCGCTTCGGCGATTTTTTTACCCCAAAGGTAATTCAGCAACGAAGACTTCCCGCACCCTGACTTACCCAAGATAAGAACGTTAATCTGAGACACGGCGTCAGCCCCCTTTCATCTTCGCTTTGATCAGCTCGGAAATCAGATTGCTGTCAAAGTATTCTGCAATGTCCTTGACTACGCCATTCAGATCATCCTCCACTACGCGCTCACACACTTCAGTCACGGCGTAACCTACTGCACCAGTAATGGCCGATGCGATCGAAGCATTAATGGCAGCACCTACGACACTTCCGCCCCCGGGAAGAAACTTGATGAGATTGCCTGCCAGACTGCGACCCAATTGCGCGATCAGCTGTGAAAAAATGCCACCGGCCGTAAGGGATTTAATGCTTGGCATGTTCCAGATAGAAGCCAGCCGCGCGATCATGGTGATTTGGTTGCCGACCAGGAGCGGAGCATCGGAGAAAGGGATCGGACTTGCCGCAATAGTCGCGGCACTCGCCACGTGCTGAGCAATGACCGTGTAGGACTGTTTGCGTTTGAGCTCAATTCCGCTCCTTGTAGAGCTGATAAAACCTTCCTTGAGCGATTCGTCCAGATGGTTGTGTGCCCATGTAATCAAAGGCTCCACGGTCAACCCCACCGAGGCATCGGTTGAGAACTCAAAGACTGTAACCTTGGGGCATTTGTCTTTGACCACGGCGATAAGAGTCTGGCTATCGTCCTCGGAAACTTGATCGACCTGCGTCATGATTACCGCAACTGGAATCTTGCTGGCGACAATCTCATTAATCGTTTTGATATCGATATCAAAAACGCGGTGGTTAGCGACACTGATGCAGTACCAGGCCAAGTGGACCTGATCATCCAGTTGTGGTGCTCTCGTTTTGACGAAGTCAACGACCTGTTCCTTGTATCGCTTCTGCGCCTCTTCGCCAGACTCATAACCTTCACTATCGAATATGCGAATCAGCTCATTTTCGTATTTTTCGATTCCTTTGGTTACAGGACTTCCAGCACCTACGCCCGCAAGCGCTTCACCAAACGTCGCATTCACCAAAGAGCTCTTACCTGCACCCGTCCCGCCTAAAACGAGAATGTTGGGCTTCTTGATTTTGTTGCGAGCATTTTTGAATTCGTTAGCGAACTTCTCGCTGAAATCTACATCATCCTTAAAACCGCTCATGCAAACACTCCTATGAAATAGCTTTGCCTACTGTATCGCCCAAAAAAATAGAAAGTTGAGCTCCGCATAAAAACAATCTTGATGACGCCGGGGAGGTTGAAAATGCCGTCCAATTTTTCTTGGAAAACACCCTGCAGTGGATCTTCTGAAAGAGGTCCGGGCTTTATGGGCATGGCCGTTCTCCAAAATTCAGATACGCACTTAATGGCTTGGCCCATTCAGCTCCCGGGGTATGCCCGCTCGATCAGTTCATCGAACTCCCCGCCATGACCACAGTAATCCCGAGGTATCCGTTCAATATCCTCAGCCACCTGCTCGATCACCCCACGTAACTCCAATCGCTTGTACCACCGCGAGGGGATCGCCGCTGCGCCATGCTGGATACCCAGCAGATGGCCAGCGATCAGCCCGGTGCTGTTACTGTCCCCATTGTGATTCACCGCATTGATGATGCCCTCTTCCAGGGTGTCGGCCGAAAGCGCACACCAAAGACCAATGGCCAAGGCTTCCTCCGCCAACCACCCGCCACCGAACTCGGCGATTCGCTGGGGTGTAGGGCGATAGCCTTCATAGAAGAAAAACAACACGCGTTCGAGCAGGCTGCGCGTTTGCTCCATACCCGCTTTTTGACCATGCCGGGCCAGGCTTGAAGTCACCGCATTTTCCAGACTGGGCCGGTGATCAATCAGGCGCTGGAGGATGTCAGCCAACAGACCCGCCGCAAGATAGCCGGTGGGATGTCCGTGAGTCAGGCGGGCGGATTGAGCCGCGTACTCGAAGGCGTTGGCGAAAAATGCACATGGCGCCACTCGCATTAACGCTCCGCTGCCCTTGCTGTTGTTTTCGGCATTTGCTCCCAGGTGCGAGCTGGCCTTGAGTGCGCTCAGGCTGGTGGCGCCAGGAGCACGGCGCGACCACAGCTCCGGCTCGGTGATCAACCAGCCATCGACGCTCACCGACATTGCCGATGGGTAGCCCTGGGTCATCAGCCAGCGCAGCAGTGAATGGTGAATGACACTGGGTACATGGCAAACCACACCAGAGCTGCCCCGCACAAAGGCACGCAACAGGCCTTCGGCGGTGAATAGCATCATCTGCGTATCGCCGGTAATGGCACCGGTAACGCCACGGACCGGGGTGAAATCGACAACCCCCTGAGGGCCGTATTTGGCCTCGATAGCAGGCCACTCGAGGAATTCCACCGAAGCGCCCAAAGCGTCGCCCACAGCGCCGCCAAGCAAGCATCCTTTGATTCCTTCCAGTCGGTTCATGTCCTTTCCCCTCACGCAACCGGCACCATCGCCAGCACAATTTCCAGCTTTCTCTGCAACTGTTCCACGTGCGCTTTTTCCGCCCGCAAGGCCGAGCGCAACTCTCGGTTTTCCATTTCCCGGATGCGCGCCCAACGGGCCGCCTTCCGATTGCCAAGCAGCAGGTGCCAGATTTCGCGCAACCGCAGGTACTGCATCAACAGCACCATAAAGATCAGCCCGATCGTCAGCAACGCACCTGTCGAGACCACGTCCGACATACTCATGTCCACTTCCTTCCGTGAGTTCAATTCATCTCTAAGACAGGCACACGATATGTCGCGTTAAATTACAGGTATAGAATGTAGACTTATACAGGTAAAGTATCCGCACACATGGAGGGGCTATGAAACGCAAACAATCTATCGAGCAGGTTCGCTGGGACCTGGCGCTTCGCTATCGTCTGATCGAGACCATTGCCTGGTGGGAAGGCCGGCTGACCACGGTGCACCTGATCCAGAGTTTCGGGATCAGTCGCCAGCAGGCGTCCAAGGACATCAACACCTACATCACTGAACATGCGCCCCGAAACTTGGCATATGACAAACAACTCAAGGGCTACGTGCCGAGCAAGCACTTCAAGCCGTTGTTCATCGACGACAGTGCCAGCGCCTATCTGCACCTGCTCTATCAGAACAACGAGCGGGCTCCGCACATCGAAGGCCTGGCCCTGGCCTATGCCCACACCAAGGTGCTGGAAGTTCCGGACCGAACGATTCGCCCAGAAATCCTGCGGCCCTTGCTCAAAGCCTGTCGAGAGAACATGCGCCTTGAAGTTGAATACGTGTCACTGGCCAACCCCGCCCCGGAAGGTCGGCTCATCGCACCACACACCCTGGTCTATTCCGGTATGCGTTGGCACGTACGAGCCTATTGCGAGAAGAACAATCAATACCGTGACTTCGTGCTGAGTCGATTGCGCGGCCAGCCTGAAGTGGATGGCAAATCCGAGAACGGGATTGATGGGGACGAAGTCTGGAATAACGAGGTAACGGTGATCATCGAGCCCGACTCGCGACTGACAGCCGCACAGAAGGCAATCATCGAAGCCGATTTCGGGATGCAGAACGGCCAACTGCTGATCCCTACGCGTCGGGCACTGGTGAAATATGTATTACAGCGTTATCAGATCGACCCGACAAAAATGGAGCCCCGGCCTGAAGCGCAGCAGATTGTGGTCAGGAACCTCACTGAGTTGGAGCCCTGGCTGTACAACTGATTTGAGCTGATGGGACTTTTTTGATGCAAAAGCAGTAATTGGCTGACCTGCGGCGATCGAATCCACTCATGCACGAGATTGACGTTGAGAGCGTTGGCTTAGAGCATTACCGAGCTATCGGAAGCCGTCGGCTGAACGACCTCGCAACGGGTATAGGGTTGGCATGGGTGATTGACAACCGTTGAGCAACAAAAAAGGGCTTACCTGCAAATGCACGCAAGCCCTTAGTTTTATGTGGATAACCGGATCTTGGGTCGAACCGGCAGGTTCAAGGAACGAGAGACTTTAAGGCTGGAGGCTACAGATCACTCTCGCGCTGCGACTGAACTTATTTCTTCCGCGAATAATTTGAACGTCTATCTGTAGGATTTGCATGACGGGGGTATTCACCCCCATGTTTACCCCTATGTGCGTTCGCAGCGGATTTGGCACCGGCCAGGACATTGTAAGAAATCCCGAGCTGACCGCTAGAAGCGCCGGCTGACGGATCTTTCGTAGGTCCAGCGGCATTCAATCGGTACCAACTACCTACAAAATGGTTTGTCATCAAAACAACAAGAAGTCAGTGAATTTGCGGTCTGTTTGGCACTTCGGTTTGGGCCCAAAACGTCGAATTTGGAGGTATGAGTCAGGCTCTCGGACGCGATGGTTTGATTCCAATTCGGCCGCTGGGCCTTGTGATCAAACGGGCTTCAGGAGGCCCACAGTCCGTCAGCAATCAATTCAAATTGATACGCCCTCCCCGCGCTCTGTTCCGTTTCCCTACCACACAATCGGAAGTCCGGCCTAAAGGTGCTTTCGCAGCTTCCGTTTGTCTTCAAAAGCACGGCCCGCGTGACGTACAGCCGGCATCGCGGATTCTGGATGGTGCCCTTTGAGAACGAAGAATCAGAACTGAGCTACCTGGGTTTAGCGCCGCGGAGCGGGTGAGGAAAATCGCCCCAATCGCCCGGAAACAGGGCGTGTGGCAAGGGTATCTGACATGCGGAAAAGCTGAGAAAAAAGAGAAGTATCAGACTAGATTGGTGCCAAAAGCAGCGCAAAAAAGAGCCAAAAGCGGCGTGAATTTATGTGAGTTCACAGCGAATTAGGCACGATCCAGGAGCTTGCAAGAAATCCCGAGCTAACCGCTAGAAGCGCCGGCTGACGGATCTTTCGTAGGTCCAGCGGCATTCAATCGGTGCCAACTACCTGCAAAATGGTTTGTGACCAAAACGGCAAGAAGTCAGGTGAATTGGTGGTCTGTTTGGCACTGCGGTTTGGGCCCAAAACGTCGAATTTGGAGGTATGAGTCAGGCTCTCGGACGCGAGGGTTTGATTCCAAATCGGCCGCTGGGTCTTGTGATCAAAGGGTCTTCAGGAGGCCCACAGTCCGTCAGCAATCAATTCAAATTGATACGCCCTCCCCGCGCTCTGTTCCGTTTCCCTAGCACACAATCGGAAGTCTGGCCTAAAGGTGCTTTCGCAGCTTCCGTTTGTCTTCAAAGGCACGGCCCGCGTGACGTACAGCCGGCATCGCGGATTCTGGATGGTGCCCTTTGAGAACGAAGAATCGGAACTGAGCTACCTGGGTTTAGCGCCGCGGAGCGGGTGAGGAAAATCGCCCCAATCGCCCGGAAACAGGGCGTGTGGCAAGGGTATCTGACATGCGAAAACGCTGAGAAAGGAAGAGAAATATAGGACTGGGTTGGTGCCAAAGGCAGCGCGAAAAAGGGCCAAAAGCGGCGTGAACTCACACGAAATCACCGGGTAGTTTTGCGCCAGTTTTGCGCGGGTTTTGCGCAGGCACAAAAAAGCCGATCTATCTGATCGGCTTAAGTGTCTGATTTTACTCAGTAATAATGGTCGGGACGGAGTGATTCGAACACTCGACCCCTAGCACCCCATGCTAGTGCGCTACCGGACTGCGCTACGCCCCGACTAGGCGTGTTACCTGTTCCTCTTCTCGAGGAACGCTCAAGAATATATCGCAAGCTTTTGAAAACTGGAAGTATTTAAAAGCAGAATTTATTTCTTGAGGACCACCAGAACATCCTCGAGCTCAGCGATCATCTGGCGAATCATTTGCTTGTATTGCGTGGTGTCGTCTTTGGCTTCATCACCGGACAAGCGCAGGCGTGCGCCGCCGATGGTGAACCCTTGATCGTAAAGGAGCGCGCGGATCTGCCGGATCATCAGCACGTCCTGGCGCTGATAATACCGGCGGTTTCCGCGGCGTTTGACGGGGTTGAGTTGAGGAAACTCCTGCTCCCAGTAGCGCAGCACGTGCGGTTTAACCGCACACAGCTCGCTGACTTCACCAATGGTGAAGTAGCGTTTGCCTGGGATGACGGGAAGCTCGTCGTTATGACTTGGTTCCAGCATAAGCCTCAACTCGGGCCTTCAACTTCTGCCCTGGACGAAAGGTGACCACACGGCGAGCCGTGATCGGGATTTCTTCACCCGTTTTCGGGTTGCGGCCAGGCCGCTGGCGTTTGTCCCGAAGGTCGAAATTGCCAAAACCGGACAATTTGACCTGCTCGTTGTCTTCAAGAGCGTGCCTGATTTCCTCGAAAAACAGTTCGACCAATTCCTTGGCTTCCCGCTTGTTCAGGCCCAGCTCTTCATACAGACGTTCCGCCATCTCAGCTTTCGTCAAAGCCCCCATACGTCACTTCCTTAACGTGGCGTCCAACCTTTGTTCGAGCGAGGTGAGGATGTTTTGCGTCGTGGAATTCACCTCATCGTCATTAAGAGTGCGCGATGGATGCTGCCAGGTCAAGCCGACTGCGAGGCTTTTTCTATCAGGATCAATGCCTTTACCCTGATACACGTCAAATAGCCTGAGGTCTGTCAGCCATTCGCCTGCATTTTCACGGATTACGTCCAGTACTGCCGCGGCTGCGACGTCTTTGTGCGCAATCAAAGCCAGGTCACGACGTACTTCAGGAAAGCGCGATAACTCCTGGAATTTCGGCATTTTGCCGCTAGCCACTTCCGCCAGAACCAGCTCGAAAACGAACACCGGACGATCCAGACCCAGAGTTTTCGACAGTTCCGGGTGGATGGCGCCGACGAAACCGACCAATCGGCCCTCACGTTCGATGCGTGCGGTTTGACCCGGGTGCAACGCTGGGTGCTTGCCCGGCACGAAAGTGAATGCATCCAGTGCACCGGCGAAGCCCAACACCGCTTCCACGTCAGCCTTGACGTCGAAGAAGTCGACGACATCGCGACCTTGCGCCCAGCCTTCCGGCAGACGGCTACCGCAAACCACACCTGCCAGCATCGGCTCTTGCTTCAAGCCTTCGAGCTGACCGACGAAACGCAAACCGCTTTCGAACAAACGAACGCGATCCTGCTGACGGTTCAGGTTGTGCTGAAGTGCCTTGACCAGGCCTGGCCACAGCGACGAACGCATGGCAGCCATGTCGTTGGAAATCGGATTGGCGAGCAGCAGCGGTTCAACACCCGGATTAAACAGTTCGAACTGTTTCGGATCGATGAAGCTGTAGGTGATCGCTTCCTGATAACCACGGGCAACCAGCAGACGACGCAGTTCAGGCAGATCGCTACGTGCTTCGGCCTTGGCTTGCGGCGCCAGGCGCGCTTGCGGGTAACGAACCGGCAGACGGTTGTAACCGTACAGACGGGCCAGTTCTTCGATCAGGTCGACTTCCAGGCTGATATCGAAGCGATGGCTTGGTACTTCTACGCGCCACTGCCCTGCTCCATCCGCGGAAATTTTCAGGCCCAAAGCACTGAGCAGACGCTCGACTTCAGCCGAGTCCATTTCCATGCCCAGCATTTGGGTGATGCGCTGGGCACGCAGAGTGACTGGTGCGATCGACGGCAGGTGCTGCTCGCTGACGGTTTCGATGATCGGGCCGGCTTCGCCACCGGTGATGTCCAGCAGCAGGCCTGTGGCGCGCTCCATGGCTTCACGGGCCAGTTGCCAGTCCACGCCGCGCTCGTAGCGGTGCGAAGCATCGGTGTGCAGGCCATAGGAACGGGCCTTGCCAGCGACGGCAATCTGATCGAAAAACGCGCTTTCCAGGAAGATGTCACGCGTGGTCGCGGTGTTGACGCCGCTGTGCTCGCCGCCCATAACGCCGGCGATTGCCAAGGCACGGGTGTGGTCGGCAATCACCAGCGTATCGCTACGCAAGCTGACTTCCTGGCCGTCGAGCAGCACCAGCTTCTCGCCTTCTTCGGCCATGCGCACGCGAATGCCGCCATTGATTTCGGCGAGATCGAAGGCGTGCAGCGGTTGACCCAGCTCCAGCATCACGTAGTTGGTGATGTCGACAGCCGCGTCGATGCTACGCACGTCGGCACGACGCAGACGCTCGACCATCCACAGCGGCGTTGGCCGGGACAGGTCGACGTTACGGATCACACGACCCAGGTAACGTGGGCAGGCAGCAGGGGCCAGCACTTCAACCAGACGCACTTCATCGTGCACGGCCGGAACGCAAGCGACCACCGGACGAGTCACTGGAGCCGCATACAGTGCGCCCACTTCACGAGCCAGACCCGCGAGGGACAGACAGTCGCCGCGGTTCGGGGTCAGGTCGACCTCGATGCTGGCATCGTCCAGGTTCAGGTACTCACGAATGTCCTGACCCACTGGCGCATCGGCCGGCAGCTCCATCAGGCCATCGTTGCCCTCACCCACCTGCAGTTCGGCTTGCGAGCACAGCATGCCGTTGGACTCGACGCCACGCAGCTTGGCTTTCTTGATCTTGAAGTCGCCCGGCAGCTCGGCACCGATGGTGGCGAACGGGATCTTCAGGCCTGGGCGCACGTTGGGTGCGCCGCAAACAACCTGGAAAGTTTCCGAACCATTGCTGACCTGGCAAACGCGCAGCTTGTCGGCGTCCGGGTGCTGTTCGGTGCTCAGCACCTCGCCCACGATCACACCACTGAAAACACCGGCGGCCGGCGTTACGCTATCGACCTCAAGACCGGCCATCGACAGACGAGCAACCAGCTCGTCGCGACTTACCTGCGGGCTTACCCAGCCACGCAGCCATTGTTCACTGAATTTCATCCTGCTCTCCTAAGAATTCGTTACGACTAGCGAAATTGCGCGAGGAACCGCAAGTCGTTGTCGAAGAACAGACGCAAGTCGTTCACGCCGTAACGCAGCATGGCCAGACGCTCAACGCCCATGCCGAAGGCAAAGCCCGAAAACTCTTCCGGGTCGATCCCGGACATGCGCAGCACGTTCGGGTGAACCATGCCGCAACCCATGACCTCCAGCCAGCCTGTCTGCTTGCAGACACGGCAGCCTTTACCGCTGCACATCACGCATTCCATGTCGACTTCAGCGGATGGCTCGGTGAACGGGAAGTACGAAGGACGGAAGCGCACTGCCAGTTCTTTTTCAAAGAACACGCGCAGGAACTCTTCGATGGTCCCCTTCAGGTCGGCGAAGTTGATGTCGCGGTCGACCAGCAGGCCTTCGACCTGGTGGAACATCGGCGAGTGGGTGATATCGGAGTCGCTGCGATACACACGGCCTGGGCAGACGATGCGGATCGGCGGCTGTTTCGATTCCATGGTGCGAACCTGTACCGGCGAGGTATGGGTGCGCAACAACATGTTGGCATTGAAATAGAAGGTGTCATGCATCGACCGGGCCGGGTGATGGCCTGGGATGTTGAGCGCCTCGAAGTTGTGGTAGTCGTCTTCGACCTCAGGGCCTTCGGCGATGCCGTAGCCGATGTGGGTGAAGAACTGCTCGATACGTTCCAGAGTCCGGGTAACCGGATGCAGACCGCCTGAGGTCTGGCCGCGGCCAGGCAGGGTCACGTCAATGGATTCGGCGGCGAGCTTGGCTGCGAGATCAGCCTCCTCGAACAACGCCTTGCGCGCATTGAGAACCTCTGTGACACGCTCCTTGGCGACGTTGATCAGCGCGCCGACTTGCGGACGCTCTTCTGCCGGCAAATTCCCCAGGGTCTTCATCACCTGAGTCAATTCACCTTTTTTGCCAAGGTAGTGAACCCGGATTTGCTCCAGGGCATTGATATCTTCAGCGCTTTGCACAGCCTCTAGAGCTTGAGAGACGAGCGCGTCCAGGTTTTCCATGTACAGACTCCAG
The DNA here is from genome assembly GCF_003634475.1 of Pseudomonas sp. WPR_5_2. NCBI lineage: Bacteria > Pseudomonadati > Pseudomonadota > Gammaproteobacteria > Pseudomonadales > Pseudomonadaceae > Pseudomonas > Pseudomonas sp. WPR_5_2. The sequence continues at coordinate 1,626,699 of NZ_RBLA01000001.1, forward strand.
ATACAAAATAGGGGAAGAGCTTGAAGGCTCTTCCCCTATTTATGACGTTTAACACCTGACCCCACAGAGGTGAGGCCGGGTGACTGTCGGGGGTACTTAAGCCAAGGTGGCTTTAGCTTTCTCGACAATCGCAGCAAACGCCGCTTTTTCGTTCACTGCCAGATCAGCCAGAACCTTACGGTCGATCTCGATGGACGCTTTTTTCAGGCCGGCGATGAAACGGCTGTAGGACAGACCGTTGATACGAGCACCAGCGTTGATACGAGCGATCCACAGAGCGCGGAACTGACGTTTTTTCTGACGACGGTCACGGTAGGCGTATTGGCCTGCCTTGATTACCGCTTGCTTGGCAACACGGAATACGCGGGAGCGTGCGCCGTAGTAGCCTTTAGCAAGTTTCAGAATTTTTTTGTGACGCTTACGGGCAATGACGCCACGCTTTACACGAGCCATGAGTTACTTCCTCTATTCTTGACTAAAATTAACGAAGGCGCAGCATGCGCTCGACTTTTGCCACGTCAGACGGATGCAGCAAGCTGCTACCGCGCAGTTGACGCTTACGCTTGGTCGACATTTTGGTCAGGATGTGGCTCTTGAAAGCGTGCTTGTGCTTGATACCGTTAGCAGTTTTCAGAAACCGCTTAGCAGCACCACTTTTGGTCTTCATTTTTGGCATGTTCGGATACTCCGCATTCAGTTGATAAACATAATCAGAAGGCCTGCCGTGCCCTGTTGATTACTTCTTCTTTTTCGGGGCGATGACCATGATCAGCTGGCGTCCTTCCATCTTAGGATGCTGTTCGACCGAACCGTACTCGAGCAAGTCACCTTCAACTCGCTTGAGGAGTTCCATCCCCAGCTCCTGGTGGGCCATCTCACGGCCGCGGAATCGCAAGGATACCTTGGCCCTGTCCCCGTCACTCAGGAAACGTACCAGGTTGCGCAGTTTTACCTGGTAATCCCCTTCCTCCGTCCCTGGACGAAACTTGATTTCTTTTACCTGAATCTGCTTCTGGTTCTTCTTCGCCGCAGCAATCTGCTTCTTCTTTTCGAAGATCGATTTGCCGTAGTCCATCACCCGGCAAACAGGCGGGACAGCGTCGGCGGAGATTTCTACCAGATCAAGCTTGGCTTCTTCAGCAATACGAAGCGCTTCATCAATCGAGACGATGCCAATCTGCTCGCCGTCAGCGCCAATTAACCGAACCTCGCGTGCCGAGATATTCTCGTTGATCGGGGCTTTCGGTGCAGCTCGTTTATCTTGTCTCATTTCACGCTTAATAATAATTACTCCGAATCTTGGCGACCACGCCGGGAAACCGCTTGCGCGAGGAACTCGGCGAACTGGGCGACGGGCATCGAGCCCAGGTCAGCACCTTCACGAGTACGCACAGCGACAGTCTGCATCTCGACTTCCTTATCTCCAATAACCAAGAGATAGGGAACCTTGAGCAAGGTATGCTCGCGGATTTTAAAGCCGATCTTTTCATTTCTCAAGTCAGACTTGGCACGAAACCCGCTTTCGTTGAGAGTTTTTTCCACTTCGGCGACAAAATCTGCCTGTTTATCAGTGATATTCATCACCACTGCCTGGGTCGGCGCCAGCCACGCAGGGAATGCACCCTCGTAGTGCTCGATCAGAATTCCGACGAAACGCTCGAAGGAACCCAGGATCGCCCGGTGCAACATCACCGGATGCTTGCGGCTGTTGTCTTCGGAGACGTATTCGGCGCCCAGACGGACAGGCAGGTTAAAATCGAGCTGCAGGGTACCACACTGCCAGACACGGCCGAGGCAATCTTTCAGCGAGAACTCGATCTTCGGACCATAGAACGCGCCCTCACCCGGCTGCAGATCGTACGGCAGACCCGCGCTATCAAGGGCTGCAGCCAGTGCCGCTTCTGCGCGATCCCACAACTCATCGGAACCGACGCGTTTTTCCGGACGAGTGGAGAGCTTCATTTCGACGTCTTTAAAGCCGAAATCGGCGTAGACGTCCATGGTCAGCTTGATGAACGCAGCGGATTCAGCCTGCATCTGTTCTTCGGTGCAGAAGATGTGGGCGTCATCCTGAGTGAACGCACGCACACGCATGATGCCGTGCAATGCGCCCGATGGCTCGTTACGGTGGCAGGCACCGAACTCGGCCAGACGCATCGGCAACTCGCGGTAGCTCTTCAGGCCTTGATTGAACACCTGCACGTGGCAAGGGCAGTTCATCGGCTTGATGGCGTAGTCGCGGTTTTCCGACTGGGTGGTGAACATGTTGTCGGCGTAGTTGGCCCAGTGCCCGGATTTCTCCCACAGGCTGCGGTCAACGACCTGAGGCGTCTTGATTTCCAGGTAGCCGTTGTCGCGCTGCACCTTGCGCATGTACTGCTCGAGCACCTGGTACAGGGTCCAGCCGTTCGGGTGCCAGAACACCATGCCCGGAGACTCTTCCTGGGTGTGGAACAGGCCCAGGCGCTTGCCGATCTTGCGGTGATCGCGCTTCTCGGCTTCTTCGATGCGCTGGATATAGGCAGCCAGCTGCTTCTTGTCGGCCCACGCCGTGCCATAAACGCGCTGCAATTGCTCGTTTTTGGCATCGCCACGCCAGTAGGCGCCGGACAACTTGGTCAACTTGAAGGATTTGAGGAAGCGGGTGTTCGGCACGTGCGGACCGCGGCACATGTCGACGTATTCTTCGTGATAGTACAGACCCATGGCCTGCTCGTTCGGCATGTCCTCGACCAGGCGCAACTTGTAGTCTTCACCGCGGGCCTTGAACACTTCGATCACTTCGGCGCGCGGAGTGACTTTCTTGATCACGTCGTAATCTTTCTCGATCAGCTGCTGCATGCGCTGTTCGATGGCAGCCAGGTCGTCCGGGGTGAAAGGACGCTCAAAGGCGATGTCGTAATAGAAACCTTCGTCGATGACCGGACCGATGACCATTTTGGCGGTCGGGTACAACTGCTTGACCGCGTGCCCCACCAGGTGGGCGCAAGAGTGGCGAATGATCTCCAGCCCCTCTTCATCCTTTGGCGTGATGATTTGCAGCGAAGCGTCGCTGTCGATGATGTCGCTGGCATCAGCCAGCTTGCCATTGACCTTTCCGGCCACGGTGGCCTTGGCCAGGCCAGCACCAATGGATGCGGCGACCTCGGCGATGGAAACCGGGTGATCGAATGAACGTTGACTGCCGTCGGGAAGAGTAATAGTTGGCATGGCGCCTCCTCTCCTAGTGGTGACCCCTACCAAAGGTCACGTGGGTTGGGATGAGCCAGTACAAGATCCGGTCCAGGCCATTCAATGACGAACGCCTGCCTTACAGCGGCAGGAGCCTTGCGGCCAACCGGAAAACCGAACCAGAGTGACTGGGATTCAAATCAGGGTTATTCGCGCGCTCACCGCGACCGGGACTGAAGGTCAACCGATGCCTGTAAACACGCGAGCCAAGCATGCTAACACAGATGAACGGTCGTCGCGGGATACAGCTTTTCCAACGGGGTAAATCAATCGTTTTTATGCCAGAGTGCTGAACTTGAAGCCCGGTCTACCCCTCAGATAACTACACATTGACCCACAAGGAGTATCCCAGCATGCGTCTGAATCGTTTGTTCGCTGTAGTCGCACCCATCGCCCTGCTGTTGCCTTTAGCCGCCCACGCTGACTGGCCAAAGGGCGAACGCGAGAAATACATGGCGCAATGCGTACCTGCGGCCGCACAAACTATCGGTGAGGCCGCGGCAAAAGCCCATTGCGCTTGTGGCGCCGACGCACTCAAATCGTACCCGGCCAGCGACCTGAAATCCCTGATGGAGAACAAAGCCAGCGCGGAACTGCAGCAACAGGCTTTGACCCAGATTTCCAAGTGCAAGGCCACCAACCCGGCGAAAAAATAAGCCTGGCAAGGCGGTAAAAAAGCGCTTTCAGCTGATGAATGGCCTCTGAAAATCGCTTTTTCCTACGATTTATGCAGGTTTTACAGCTTTTTTTATCACCTTTACTTTCGACTGAAAGCCTTTAAAACCGGGGCTTTCAGCCATATCAGGCAACAAAGAATGTGCGACTGTAGGGCAAACAGCACCCGCGGGGGGCTCCCAAAGCGAACATTTCGACTATGATACCCCGGTGTGCCCAGTTGGCCTGAGCAGCACAGTACTACTGAAAATATATGTTTCTTGGAGATACACCATGTCTAATCGCCAAACCGGCACCGTTAAATGGTTCAACGATGAAAAAGGCTTCGGCTTCATCACTCCTCAAGGTGGCGGTGACGACCTGTTCGTACACTTCAAAGCTATCGAAAGCGACGGTTTCAAAAGCCTGAAAGAAGGCCAAACCGTTTCCTTCGTGGCTGAGAAAGGCCAAAAGGGTATGCAAGCTGCTCAAGTTCGCCCAGAGTAATATCCAGGCGCACTAAAAAAACCCCGTCCATGTGACGGGGTTTTTTGTGGGCAATGCAAAAGCCTGAACGATCAGCCGCAGTTGACGCGGGTGACGATCCGATTGGCATCGGTATTGAGGTTCAGACGGTCTGAGCGGTACTCCATCGTCACCATGTCGGTAGGCAGGAGGAACCGCGCATTCTGCGCGCCGGCCCGTGTACGCGCCTGCTCCAGCAATTCAGGTGAAGCCTGTTTGCCAATGGTGAATTCGGCCGCTTTGGCCTCGCAACGGCTGTAACCTGTGTCAGTCGTCGTTACAGGGTCAGTTGCCGACTCGGTGGTGGCAGTGCTGCAGCCGGCCAGCATGGCAACGGCCAACAAAGTACCCAATGACGCGAGCTTCCAAGGCATGAAGCCTCCTATTTTCGAGAGTTAAGCTGAGATCGTGCGACCGCCATTCCGGCGTTTGGTTTCACGGGAAGACTGACGATCTGCCCTTTGACTACGGACAAACGGCGAGTTTGCCTGAGCACTACCCTGCACTTCACCCTTCAATCGTGACTGAATATTAATAACGCTCAATAGACGTCGATGTAATCAAAGGCCGGTTTCGGCCAGTTCTGTTTCAGCGCATTGAAAATCTGCATCACCCAGACCTCGTCGCTGGCTGCGACACGCCCGACATAACCTGAACCCTTGGCCCAGGTTTCCAGTCGGAACAGCAATCCGTCGATATCGGTGCCGCCCACGACCCCCGAAGAAATATAGGCGATGCCGCCCTTGGTCACACGCAATTGCGTGTGCTCATCGTCGCTGGCTGATGCCAGCAGCTGACGCACGGCGTCAAGGGTCAAGCCGTCAGGGGTGTTCAGATCGATCTGCACAGCACAGTCCTTGAAAAGTCATCAAGGACCCAGTGTCGCATAGCCCTCTACTCATTCCTAAGTCGGAGTGCCAAAAGCGCCGCAAAATGGTTAACTCGACACTTCGACTTTTCCGACTGCACGAGCGCCATCATGACCACCGTAAGCATCGACGCCAACATCACTGTCAAGTGGCCACAAGGCCACAGCTCTTACAGTCCGGGCAGTCCGGAAGAGCTGGCAATCATCGGTATCGATCTATTGGTCAAAGGACTGGGAACCGAAGCAGCCCAGCAATTTATCGCGCAAATTTTCGAAAAATACGAAATCAATCACTTGGGTGCACCCCATACCGGCAAGGCGTAAAAAACCGCCGGCAGGCACCTGCAGTCCGAGGGCTACTTCAGGCGCGCAAGGCGCTCGGTCAGCAAATCGAAGAAGCCCTGGGCATCGCCATTTTCAACCCAGAAGGCATTTTTCGGCGCCTTGAGACTGTCGTACCAATCGACGATGGTCTGGCCAAGGGTTGGACCTTCGCGACTATCAATCACGACGTTCACTTCACGACCACTGAATAGCTGCGGCCTGAGCAGATAGGCAATAACCGTTGCGTCATGCACCGGGCCACCCGGAATGCCGTAGTGCTCCATATCAGCCTTGATGTATTCATTCAGAATGTCGACCACCCGCTTGCTCGCATTGTTGTTCAATGCCGCAATCTGCTGCAGACGCGTGTCGCTGGTGAGGATCTTGTGGGTCACGTCCAGCGGCAGGTAAGTCAGTTTCACACTACTCTTGAGCACCACCTCGGCTGCCTGAGGATCGGCGAACAGGTTGAACTCTGCCACGGGCGTAATGTTGCCGCCGTTGAAGTGCGCGCCGCCCATGATCACCACTTCCTTGATGCCCCGGACGATTTCCGGCTCCTGGATCAGTGCCAGGGCCAGGTTGGTCTGTGGTCCGAGTATGGCAATGGTGATGCTATGGGACTTGGCCGCCATCAGGGTGTCGATCAGGTACTGGATCGCATTGCCCTCGGCCAGGCCTTTCTTCGGCTCATAGACAGTGATGCCCGATAGCCCTTCCTTGCCATGGATGTCCTCGGCATAGATGGGTTTGCGCATCAGCGGCTTCTTCGCTCCTGCATAAACCGGTACGTCCTCGCGCCCAGCCCACTCACGAGCCAGCCTTGCGTTACGCGAGGTCTTGTCCAGGCGTACGTTGCCGGCGACGGTGGTCAATGCGCGGATGCTCAACTCCTGCGGCGATGCCAGTGCAAACAGCAGGGCAATCACATCGTCCGCACCGGGGTCGGTGTCGATGATCAAGTCGATCTTTTCCGCCGCGTGGGCGCCGTTTGCGGTAATCAGGGACAAAAGCAGCAGACTCCGAAGCAGATGAGGCAGTTTCCGGGCATAACGATACAGGGCGCACTCCTTGTGCAGGGTAGAGCATAAAAACCTGTCAGAACGTCACCCCGGCGACCAAAACGATGTTGCAGTACGGCTGGCATTCGCCGGTCCGAACAATCGCCCGGGCCTGTCGGCTAAGGACCTTCAATTGCTCATGACTGAGCAGATCACGCTGCCCGAGGGCACCCTCGCCGCTCAGTTCATCCAGGGCAGCCAGTGCCGACGGCCTTTTCTCCAGGATTTCCCGGGCCAGCACATGGCTTTCAACCTGCATCTCGCTGAGAACAACTTTCAGGGTGCCGATGAAATCCGGAATACCGTGGGTCAAGGCCAGGTCGATCAACTCGACACCGGGCGGTACCGGCAGACCCGCATCGCCGATCACCACGGTGTCGCCATGCCCCAGGGATGCGATCAGCCTCGACAGTGCAACGTTGAGCAAGGGTGTCTTTTTCATGGTGTCTTGAACGCCTGCACTTCGGACAGAGTGGGAATCGAGGGTTGCGCGCCGGCTCGGGTGACCGACAACGCTGCGGCAACCTGGCCGAAACGGATCGCTTCGGCTTCGCCTTTACCGCCCGCCAGCGCAGCGGCAAAACCACCGACGAACGTATCGCCGGCCGCCGTGGTGTCAACTGCCTTCACGGTCGGCGCAGGGAAATGCTCGATGCGCCGGCCATCGGCCAGTAGCGAGCCCTGGGCACCGAGGGTGATGATCACCTTGCCGGCGCCCAACTCGATCAGGCGGCTGGCGGCGGCTTGCGCGGTTTGCCGAGAGTCCACCGGCAAACCGCTCAGCGTCGACGCTTCGCTCTCGTTAGGAATCAGGTAATCGATGTTCTCATACCAATTTGCAGGCAACGGGCGACTGGCCGGTGCCGGATTGAGGATCACGATCTTGCCCAGTTCCCGACTGCGCTTGAGCGCGTGGCCTACCGTGGCATCCGGCACTTCCAGCTGACAAATAATCACATCGGCGGCCTGCAGGACCGAATCGAAGCAGCCGACCACTGCCGGCGTCAGTGCGCCGTTGGCACCCGCGACGATCACGATCGCGTTCTGGCTGTTGTCATCGACCACAATCAACGCCACACCACTGGAATCGTCCACGGTGCTGACCGCCTGACAATCGACCTGCTCGGCCAACAGGGCCGCGCGAAGCTCTTCACCATAGGCATCGCGCCCCACGCAGCCGACCATCGACACCTGAGCCCCCAATCGCGCGGCGGCCACGGCCTGATTCGCACCCTTGCCGCCGCAGACCTTGGTAAACGAATGGCCGATCAACGTTTCACCACCCTGCGGCAGCCTCGGGGCCCGGGTCACCAGGTCCATGTTCAGGCTGCCTATAACCACTACTTTTGCTGGCATTCATCACTACTCGTTTAATCAGTTTTAGCGGTATTCGGCAAACACACCGGCCAGTGGCGCGGTCGATTCACGCATAACAATGCTTGGCGTCACGATCCGCTGTTCAGTCGCCAGATCCGGCGTGGCGATCCTGCGCAGCAGCACTTCAGCGGCCATTTCGCCAAGCTGCAGGATCGACTGCCCCACCGTGGTCAACGCCGGATAGACATAACGACTCATCTGGATATCGTCGAAGCCGATTACCGACAGCTGCGTCGGTACGCGCACATTGCGCTCGGCGGCAGCTCGCAGCACGCCGATACCGATCATGTCGTTGGCGGCGAAGATGGCGCTGGGCGGGTTGCGCTCCAGCAGGATCGCGGCAGCGTTGTAGCCACCGGTGCTGGTGAAGTCACTTTCCAGCATGCGCTCGCCGCGCACTTCGATGCCCGCGTCTTTCAGTGCCCGGCGGAAACCGGCCAGACGCATCTGCGCCACGCGGGTCGTTGCCGGACCGCTGATGGTGGCGATATCACGGTGCCCCAATTCCAGCAGGTGCCGGGTTGCCAGGTAGGCACCGTATTCGTGATCGATGCGCACCAGGTCCGCATCGACGCCTTCCAGCCCGCGGTCGACAATCACCATCGGCGTGCGTACGCCCGACAAGCCCTGCGCCAACCCGCTATCACCACCCGCCGACGCGACGATCAGCCCGTCGATGCGTTTTTCCAGCAGCATCCGCAGGTAATTGCGTTGCTTATCCGGGTTATCGTCAGAGTTGCAGAGGATTACGCAATAACCATTGCGCTCGCAGCAATCCTCGATGCCCCGGGCCAGCTCGGCGAAGTACGGGTTAAGACTGTTGGGCACCAGCAAACCGATGGTCGCCGTGGTTTTGGCCTTGAGGGACCGGGCCACGGCGCTGGGTACATAGTCCAGGGTTTTGATCGCCGCCTCGACCTTGATCCGCACCTCTTCGCTGACCGGCCGGGTCTTGTTCACCACGTGGGAAACCGTTGTGTAGGAAATCCCCGCGAGTGCTGCTACATCCTTGATCGTTGCCATGGTTCAGGTCCGCCGGCTTGCGCGTTGACTGCGATAGGTATCGAGCACCACCGCGACCACGATCACCGCGCCGGTGATGATGCGCTTGGTGGGTTCGGTTGCGCCGATCTGCGCCAGGCCGGCCGCCAATACGGAAATGATCAACACGCCAAAGAACGTGCTGATCACCGAACCACGCCCCCCCATCAAGCTGGTGCCACCGATCACCACCGCGGCGATCACTTGCAGCTCCAGACCGGAGCCCGCATTCGGGTCCGCCGCTTCCAGGCGCGAAATCTGAAACAGCGCGGCGATCCCGGCCAACAACCCCATCAGGCTGAACACCAGGATTTTGTAGGGCTTGGGATTGATCCCCGCCAGCCGCACCGCTTCTTCGTTGGTGCCGATGCCGATCAGGTAGCGACCGAACACGGTACGGGTCAACACGGCCTGGGCGATGAAGATGATCAGCAACGCAATGATAAAGGACGGCGAAATGCCGAAGGCGATCGGATTGGAAAACCAGGCGAAGGCATCGCCGATGTACGCCGTGCGCGAACCGGTCATCTGGTACGCCACGCCGCGGGCCATCTCCAGCACGCCGAGGGAAACGATGAACGACGGTATGCGCCACGCCACGGTGATCGAACCCGTGAGGGTTCCGGCCAGCGCAGCCACCACCATGCCGAGCAATGCCGCGGGCAGGACATTCCAGCCCCAGCCGAGAATCGCCACACTGACTGTCGACGCAGCGAGCGCCAGCACCGACCCCACCGACAGATCGATGCCGCCGATAATCAACACGAAGGTCATGCCGACCGCCAGGACCATCAGGTCAGGAATCTGGTTGGCCAAGGTGCTGAAGGTGTCGTAAGACAGAAAATGGCTGCTCAGGATCGAGAACAGCACCACCATCGCCAGCAAGGCACCGGCCAGGCCCAGATAAGTGCCTAGGCCAAAAAAATTGCCGCTGGGTTTGCCGGCTAAAGAAGCGGTTTTCATGGAAGATCCCTAGGCGCTGCTTCGTTGAGCAGCGCATCACGTTTTTGGTAGCCGGCAAATGCAGCGGCAAGCAAATCATCCTGGGTCCAGCTGTCGCGCTCGAACGTGTCGATCAGACGGCCCGCCGACAGCACGCCGATCCGGTCGCAGATCAACATCAATTCACGCAGGTCGCTGGACACCACCACCAGTGCCTTGCCCTGGCGGGTCAATTCGCCGAGTAGCGCATAAATGTCGAACTTGGCACCGACGTCGATGCCCCGGGTCGGCTCGTCGAACAGCAGCACCGAGCAATCGCGTTCAAGCCAACGACCGATTACCACTTTCTGCTGGTTGCCGCCTGACAATTCGGACACCAACTGTGTCGGACCGGAACTGCGAATGTGCATGGCGTCGATCTGACGCTGGGCCAGGGAGGTCTCGTCGCCGTTGTTGACGAAGCCGCCGCTGGAGATACCGGGCATATTGCCCAGCGCGATGTTGGCGCTGATCGACTGCGTCAACAGCAGGCCTTCACCCTTGCGGTCCTCGGTGATCAGGGCGATGCCATGACCGACCGCATCCACGGGAGAACGGATGCTGACGACCTGAGCCGGCGAGCCCAGCGCCACCGTGCCGCTGTCCGCGGTATCGGCGCCGAAGATCAGGCGCAGCAATTCGGTGCGCCCTGCCCCGATCAGGCCGGAAATGCCGAAGATCTCGCCGGCGCGTACCTCGAACGACACATCACGAACCTTATCGGCACGGGTCAGGCCCTGAACCGTCAACGCCGGAGCCCCGATGTTGCGCGGCCCCATGTCGATGTGTTCACCCAGTTCTCGGCCCACCATCAAAGTGACCAATTGCTCGCTGTTGTAATTGGCCATCGGCTCGACGCACACCAGATGGCCATCGCGCAGCACTGCAATGCGCTGGGCGACCCGGGCCAGTTCTTCGAGGCGATGGGAGATATAGATGATCGACACACCACGCGCCTGCAGACGGGTGATCTGCTCGAACAGCATCTCGACCTCCCGGGCCGTGAGCATCGCGGTCGGTTCGTCGAGGATCAGCACGTGGCAATCGCCGATCAGGTTGCGGGCGATCTCGACCATTTGCTGGTGGCCGATGCCGAGTTCGCCGACAAGCGTGTCCGGATCGATCGCGTCGAGCCCGACCTGAGCCATGGCTTCGATCGCGGCCTTGCGCAATTGCTTGCGATTGATCCAGCCGCCGTTGCTGGGCAGGTTATGGAGAAAGAGGTTTTCCGCCACCGACAGGGTGGGCAGCAGATTGAGTTCCTGCATGACCATGCGGATGCCCAGGTCTTCCGCCTGAGTGCGGCTGCCAGGACGATAATCCTGCCCCTGAAATTGCATCTGGCCAGTGGTCGGCGCGACCAGTCCACCCATGATTTTCGACAGCGTGCTTTTGCCTGCGCCGTTTTCACCGGTCAGCGCCAGCACTTCACCGCGCATGAGCGTCAGGTCGATGCCGGTCAGCACCGGTTGGGCGTAGGTCTTGCCGATACCGCTGACCGACAGGACAGCGTTCGGGGCGCGAACAGACATAAAAACTCTCCATGTGCCCGCCCGGGCGGACGAGCACTGCTGTGTCGCCAGAGGATTACTTTGTAACCAGCTCTACCGGTGTCTCGATCACACCGTTGGCGCTGTCGACTTTCTCGCCCTTGATCATTTTCAACGCGGTCTCGATACCGAATATCGCTTGTTTGGCCGCGAACTGATCGGCAGTGGCCAGCACACGACCGTCCTTGAGCATCGGCTTGATGGCATTGATATTGTCGTAGCCGACTACTTGCACTTTGCCGGCCTTGCCCGCGGCGCGCACGGCAGACACTGCACCGACCGCCATGCTGTCATTACCGGCCAGCAGGGCCTTGATTTGCGGGTATTCGCTGAGCATGGCGGAGGCAACCTGGTTGCCCTTGTTGATCTCCCAGTCACCGGACTGCACGGACACCACCTTGATCTGCGCAGCCTCCATCGCATCCTTGAAACCCGCGGTGCGGGCCTGGGCGTTGGTGGTGGTGGACACGCCTTCGATAATGCCGACTTCATCACCGGCCTTGAGCTGCTTGGCCAGGTACTCACCCACCAGTCGCGCCCCTTTGCGGTTATCCGGACCTACGAACGGAACGCTGATGTTTTTGCTTTTCACCACCGCCGGGTCAAGCTGATTGTCGATGTTGATCACGGTGATACCGGCATCGACCGCTTTCTTGATCACCGGCACCATGGCCTTGGAATCAGCTGGCGCGATGACCAGCGCATCGACTTTTGAAACGATCATCTGCTCGACAATACGGATCTGGTTGGCGGTGTCCGTTTCGTCCTTGATACCGTTGGAGATCAGCTCGAATTCGCTGGAGTGGTCTTTCTGGTAGGCCTTGGCACCGTCTTCCATGGTCAGGAAGAATTCGTTGGCCAGGGATTTCATAACCAGTGCGACTTTAGGCTTGGCGGGTGTTTCGGCAAAAGCCGAAGAGACAGGTAACGCGGCGGCAGCGGCGGCCAGCATAGCGACAGCAAGAAGACGTCCAGCGAATGGCAGCTTCATGGGTTCACTCCGATCTTATGATTATTGTGAGCAACGCTTGCGCCGACGTAAGCTACGTGGCGCTATCGATGGATTTTGTCCACCGTCATGGCCGCGCAAACGTTTGCGTTGATCGAACTATGCGAACCTTGTCAAAATTTGTCAACGACCGGAAATGCCCTTTACAGGCTCGAAGCCTGGATAAAAACCGACTGTTTTTTATCATGCCGTCGTACTGATCACGCTTCCCGTACTCGCGGATTTGGTCAATTCCTTTACCAGGGCGGCAGTCACTTGCAACAGGGCGGCCGATGTATCGGCAATCTGGCCCTGAATCGCCATCACTGCCGTCGACTTGGCGTCCGGTGTTGGAAACGCCGCGGCTTGCGTGGCCGCCAATTGCTGCTGCTGTTCGCGCAGTTGCTGTTGCAGCTCCTGCATGCGTTTGAGCAGCGTCTTCACCGCAATGCTTTGACTGTCACCGCTTTCGGATTCAGAACCGTGAACATCACCGGGGCTAACCGCCTTTTTCTCACCCCCCTCCACCTCAGTCGACGATTCGACGGGCGCCGGTGATTTCCCACCGATGTTGATCACGAATGCACTTGGAAAACCGACAGTCAACGACATATGAACTCCATGAATAAAAAATTCCTCAGGAAGAAGATCGACCTGTGCACGGGTTTCTTTAGCTCTGTTTCACCAGCCGTCAGAAAGACCTGTTCAACAGCCATCCTTTTCGGTGAGCCGAACACAAAAACGCCAGACGGTCGGATAACCGGACATCCCAAGCGTCCGCACTTCGCATGACTCGTTTAAATATTTAAACAAATCAATAGGTTAAAGGTTTTTCTCCATGCAACACATGACTGGTACAGATCCTGCTCTTCTCCAGCACCCCAAGCGTTCAGATTCGCCGGGGCACATCTAGATGAACCTGCATCAGCACCGTCACGACTAGAGAGAAAAATAATGACATCTGCTATCAAGACTTTTGTTCCGGGCGCCTTGGCCCTCCTGCTACTCCTGCCGACAGCCCTTCAGGCAAAAGAAGTCGAAACCCAACAGAAACTGGCGAACGTGGTGATTCTGGCCACCGGCGGCACCATTGCCGGCGCCGGTGCCAGCACGGCCAACAGCGCCACCTATCAAGCGGCAAAAGTCGGCGTCGACAAATTGATCGCCGGCGTTCCGGAACTGAGCCAATTGGCTAACGTTCGCGGCGAACAGGTCATGCAGATCGCATCCGAGAGCATCACCAACGACAACCTGCTGCAATTGGGTCACCGCGTGGCCGAACTGGCCGACAGCGCAGATGTCGACGGTATCGTGATTACCCACGGCACCGACACCCTGGAAGAAACCGCCTACTTCTTGAACCTGGTGGAAAAAACCGACAAGCCGATCATCGTCGTTGGCTCCATGCGCCCCGGCACCGCCATGTCTGCCGACGGCATGCTCAACCTCTACAACGCAGTGGCCGTGGCCAGCAGCAAAGAGGCACGCGGCAAAGGCGTGCTCGTGACCATGAACGATGAAATCCAGTCAGGTCGTGACGTCAGCAAAATGGTCAACATCAAGACCGAGGCATTCAAAAGCGCCTGGGGTCCGCTCGGAATGGTGGTGGAAGGCAAATCCTACTGGTTCCGCTTGCCAGCCAAGCGCCACACCATGGATTCGGAATTCGACATCAAGACCATCAAGAGCCTGCCTGACGTTGAAATCGCCTACTCCTATGGCAACGTTGGCGACACCGCCTATAAGGCACTGGCTCAGTCGGGAGCCAAAGCTATCATCCATGCCGGCACCGGCAATGGCTCTGTGTCCTCGCGGGTCGTTCCAAGCCTGCAAGCCCTGCGCAAGGACGGCGTGCAAATCATTCGTTCTTCCCACGTCAACGCCGGTGGCTTCGTACTGCGCAACGCCGAGCAGCCTGACGACAAGTACGACTGGGTCGTGGCGCACGACCTGAATCCGCAAAAAGCACGCATCCTGGCCATGGTTGCCCTGACCAAGACCAACGACAGTAAAGAGTTGCAAAGGATGTTCTGGGAGTATTGATTCGCCCTCGCCCGAACGATTTCGGTCGGGCACTGATTTCACCACTCGCCAGCCTTGGCGAGTGGCTCTCACCTCCCCCCGATAAAAAATCTCCCTTCGCCCTACGCCAAAACGAAAAAACGGCTGTCAGAAGATTTTCTTGAGTTTTAAGCAGTTGCGAAAATGCCTACAGTTAAATACTGTATGCACGTACAGCTTAATAAGGAAAATTCCGTGGACACCACTTCCGCTTCACCTGACGCCTATGTCCGCATGGGCTTGCGCGTTCAGAAAATCATCAACTCCCCCACTGCTCAAAAAGCCAAGGCAGCCCTGATTTTCCGTCTTCCGGACGAGCCCGTGGATGAGTGGGAGCGCTTGCTCGAAGAAATCGACGAGAACGACAACGTCACCCTCGCCTATCGCGACGATGGTGGCGTGCAGATTTTCTGGGTTGTGCCGAAGGAAGATTGAGTCAATGAGTGTCCGCTGTTTTGCTTTGCTGTTTCTGTTGTTCGCCATGGGCGCCCAGGCCGATGCGCCACGCACTTTCGACGAAGCCAAGAAAGTGGCCTGGAAGCTGTACGCACCACAATCCACCGAGTTTTATTGCGGCTGTAAATACACCGGCAACCGGGTGAACCTCGCGGCCTGTGGATATGTGCCGCGCAAAAATGCCAAGCGCGCTGCCCGCATCGAGTGGGAGCACATTGTTCCCGCCTGGCAGATTGGTCATCAGCGCCAATGCTGGCAAGAAGGCGGACGCAAGAATTGCACGCGGTACGATTCTGTCTATCAGAAGGCCGAGGCCGATCTGCATAACCTGGTGCCCAGCATCGGTGAAGTGAATGGCGATCGCAGCAACTTCAGTTTCGGCTGGCTGCCGGAGCAATCGGGTCAATATGGTTCGTGCCTGACTCAGGTCGACTTCAAGGCGAAGAAGGTCATGCCTCGCCCATCCGTTCGCGGCATGATCGCCCGGACTTATTTCTACATGAGCAAGCAGTACGGATTGCGCCTGTCGAAACAGGATCGCCAACTGTATGAAGCCTGGGACAAAACCTATCCGGTTCAGGCCTGGGAACGTCAACGCAACCAGAGCGTGGCGTGCGTCATGGGACGCGGCAACGAGTTTGTCGGACCGGTCGACATGAAAGCCTGCGGTTAAACGCCCATTAAAAACACAAAGGCCTCGGGTTCAACCCCGAGGCCTTTGTGTTTCCAGTGGGCTCGACCATCAACAAGTCCACTTGCACTGCCCTGGTTTGACTGCCCTGGCTTGATCGCGAAACAGCCATTGCGTTGTTACTGAGCGACCGGTCGCTCCAGCACCAGCAGCTCTATGTTCTTCTGCTTCGCCCGGGTGATGGCCGCGCTGACCTCCGCCTGCTTGGCCTCGGCCTCGGCTTTTGAATTGAACGGCCCCATCAGCACTCGGACCTTGCCATTCTCCCGGACGACATTGGTCATGAAATTGTGCTCGATCAACCAGCCACTGATGTCGCTGACTGCCTGGGATGATTCACCCCGCACTTCCAGGTCCCATTGCGGCGCTGATGCCTGCGCAGGTGCGGCGATCGTTGCCGGCTGCGGCTTCGGTGCGTCAGCGCGCTTGCCTTCACCACATCCCGCCAGCGCCAGTACCGCCATTACCAAAACCATTTTGCGCACAGCGTTGCCCTCTGAATGCTTAAAGCGAAGATTTTAACACTCATGATTACGTCCCGAGTGCCGCAAAATGGGCGCAAAACAACGAGAATGATGGTTGCGGCCTCTGTATAGTTACGCCTTGGGAATTAATGCTGCATCTGCACGTCAGAAAGAGGCACCCAAACCGTGAGACTTCGCACTAATCTATACATACCACCGACCTCTGCACTGTCCGAATCAGGTGCCCCATAAAGCAATCAAGGAGAAGACCATGCTGATACTCACCCGCAAAGTCGGTGAAAGCATAAACATTGGCGATGACATTACGATCACCATTCTGGGCGTAAGCGGTCAGCAAGTCCGGATCGGCATCAACGCCCCGAAAGACGTTGCGGTGCACCGCGAAGAGATCTATCAGCGCATTCAGGCTGGCCTGACCGCCCCGGACAAGCCACAAACTCCCTGAATTCTGATGCAGTCAGTAGCCAGCCCGTTCACCCCGGAATGACGGCTGGCTAAAGATTCAAGCGCCGATGCACCCGACCACCCCCGACTAGCCAAACGTCACGCCGCGTGCCATGCCAGTGGCCGCGATCACCATCAGCAACAGCAGCAACGCCTCGACATGACTGATGCGCGCAAACAGCGTCGCGCGCCCGGTATCGATTCCCGCGCCACGCGCCAGCGCCACCCGCCACTTGATCAAGGTCACCATCGGCGTCACTTCAAGCAGCAGGATAAGAACGAAGAGCGTCATCTTGAGGTGGAACAACGGCTGATGCAGGTAGTAATCCGTACCTTTCTCGTACCCGCCAAAGGCTCGCATCCCACCGGTAACCAGCAGAATGAGCGCAGAAATCCCCCACAGGTTATCCGCGATCAACACGCTGCGAGCCTCCCCCGTGCCGACTGCCAGACGCCGAAAATTCGTACCGCGAACCAGAACGGCCCAGAACCCAAGCGCAAACGCCAAAAGATGCACTGCCGCAAGAAACCAGTGAGTCAGCATCGAGAAACTCCTGTCAGGACGTCGTTGAATCAACCTGTCAGTAGTAGCCCATGTCCCATGGGTTTGCACCCACCTCGCACTTTGCCATTCACGGGTTGACGCTCCGTCGACGCGCTCCCGGAGGCTGCGGAAAACATAACGTTGCAGACCGGCTAGACTTCAACACTCCAGTGCCTCAGAGCCCTGCAGACACTACCCCCAACAGCTGTCATTCCCACCGAATTGAACTGAGTACACGACATCATGTGTGAATCATGCGATTCAAACTCTGCTTCAAAAATGAATGATCGTCGCCATTTTCTTCGGGTTGCCGGGCTAGGAGCCGGTGCCCTGCTACTTGCCGGTATCCTGCCCGACCGGGTCATTCAGGCAGCAGAAAAAACCTCAGCGCCGCCAAAACCTAAAAACGTGATCAACCCGGATGAAGCCTTGAAACGGTTGATGAAGGGAAATGAGCGATATATCAGTGGCAACTCCAAGAAACACGACTTCAAGAGCGAACGTGAAGCGTTGGTCTCCGGCCAGAATCCGTTCGTGGCAGTACTGAGCTGCTCCGACTCCCGTATCGCACCCGAGTACGCTTTCGATACCGCACGAGGTGATCTATTCGCCATACGCGTCGCTGGTAATTTCGTTACAGATGAAGGTCTGGCCAGTCTTGAATACGGCGTTGCCGTGCTGGGTGCGCCACTCATTCTGGTATTGGGGCATGAGAGCTGCGGCGCCATCGAGGCCGGTATAAAAGCCGTAAAAGAGCACACCGTGTTCCCTGGGCAAATCCAGAAACTGACTGACGCACTCAAACCCTCTATCGAGACAGTCATCAACCAGCCCGGAGACCTGGTGGAAAACGCAACCGTTCAGAATGTCAAAAACACGGTCGACCGCCTCAAGAAGGCCACGCCTCTGCTGACCGACGCGCTCGGTAACGGCAAACTGAAAATAGTCGGGGGCATCTATCGACTGGCGACCGGCAAAGTCGAACTGATTGCCTGACTCGACACAGCATCGGTGAGGCGTATCAGATGTGAAGAGCCCAGCGCGATGGCTGGGCTCTGGTTATTTTCTGTTTTCCATCATTTTGTCAGCGAGGGCTTTGGCCCTCTCGATCAACAGGTTCTGCCTGTCTTCGTGAGTAGCGCCGCCGACAACCGGTGCTGTCAGATTGCTTTCGGCAATCAACGCCGCGCAGAAGTATTGATCCCAGACGGTTTTAGATTCGGATGACTGCTTGTTCATTTGGTCGGAGATCATGTTCGACTCCTTTAGATGAGGTAGTACTGCCCATTCTACGCCTGAATGGCGGTGTGACTGTGGCGGCATGACCTGTCAGGACAGTGACTGGTTATCGGGTTACAAAATCCACTTCAGAAGAACATGAGACGCGATCCACGAGGACGACTTGACCACCATCCATTGAAGCAGAAGGCAAATGGACAAATAAGTCGCATAGAACTTGATCATCCCTCGCCCCCCCCCCCATATCGGTCTCCCGCACAAAAGCCAGCGAAGCACTTGGTCACGTGTTCAGGTTGGATGCCATTCGGTGCGATCAGTTCAATATCAAAACGAATTGGTTTTCATTCGATCAAACTCATTTCGATCCGTCGCTCGCAAATGATAATATTTATCATATGAAATCAGCACCGGGACGCATGCGTGATGAGGGAGCGTTACGAGATCCATTTTGTGGCCAATGGGTTCAAGAAGGTCGTCATCGTCGAGCGCTCGAACATGAGCGACCTCGAGGCCTGGAAAGCAGCCCTGCTCCATCAGGGAGAGTGCGCAGGAGCCACTATCAATATCCGGTTCATCGCTGACGCCATGGAAAGAGCTGCGGATCGTGACATTCGAAAAGTGCGCTGGAACAAAGCCAGCCACACCATCGCCTGGAGCGAACGCGCGAAATTGGCAAGGAATACGGTAGGGTTGAAAATTATTGAGTAGGTCTGGAGAGTCGCTTCAAATGGGGAGGTAAGCCGTGTTTCGCAAAAGCTTTGCAAATCGCAGACAACAAAAAAGGGCCCACCTTTCGGTGAGCCCTTCTAGACCGCCCAGCAGAGCGGATTTTGTTTGGTAGGCGCGATTGGACTCGAACCAACGACCCCCACCATGTCAAGGTGGTGCTCTAACCAACTGAGCTACGTGCCTGCTGTGAGGCGGCATTCTACGGAATTCCGGAGGGGTGTCAACACCTTTTTTCGAGCTAACCCTATGAATATGCAAAATATTTAATTTTTCGGCTGCAAAGAAGATTTTCCGGTGGCTGGCGGTGGTTTTTTAACTCGGGTAGGATCGACACACTCGTAAAATATATTAAACAGAGGCAGCAGGATGGCGAACACCCCCTACCCAGAGTCCTACTACGCCGCATCGGCCAATGCGGTGCCGCCGCGCCCGGCTCTGCAGGATGATGTTGAGACTGATGTCTGTGTGATCGGCGCCGGTTACACCGGACTGTCGGCGGCGCTGTTTCTGCTGGAGAGTGGTTTCCGGGTAACGGTGCTGGAAGCGGCCAAGGTGGGTTTCGGCGCGTCGGGACGTAACGGCGGCCAGATCGTGAACAGCTACAGCCGCGATATTGATGTGATCGAGCGCAGTGTCGGTCCCAAGCAGGCTCAGTTGCTGGGGCAAATGGCGTTCGAGGGCGGGCGGATCATTCGTGAGCGGGTCGCCAGGTACAACATCCAGTGCGACTTGAAGGACGGTGGTGTGTTCGCCGCCATCACCCCTAAACAGATGGGCCACCTGGAATCCCAGAAGCGCCTGTGGGAGCGCTTCGGTCACACGCAACTCGAACTGATGGACCAGCGACGCATCCGTGAAGTGGTGGCCTGCGATCAATACGTCGGCGGCATGCTGGATATGAGTGGCGGGCACATCCACCCGCTCAATCTGGCGCTGGGCGAAGCGGCTGCCGTGGAGTCGCTGGGCGGCACCCTTTACGAGCAATCACCGGCCGTGCGCATCGAGCGTGGTGCGAATCCTGTGGTGCATACGCCGCAAGGTAAGGTCCGGGCAAAATTTATCATCGTGGCGGGCAACGCGTACCTGGGCAATCTGGTGCCGGAACTGGCCGCCAAGTCGATGCCATGTGGCACTCAAGTCATTACCACGGAGCCCTTGGGCGATGCATTGGCGAAAAGCCTGCTGCCTCAGGACTACTGCGTCGAGGACTGCAACTACCTGCTCGACTACTACCGCCTGAGTGGTGACAAGCGCCTGATTTTCGGCGGCGGCGTGGTGTATGGCGCGCGGGATCCGGCGAACATCGAGGCAATCATTCGGCCGAAGATGCTCAAGGCCTTCCCGCAGCTTAAAGATGTGAAGATCGACTACGCCTGGACCGGCAACTTCCTGCTGACCCTGTCGCGCCTGCCGCAGGTCGGACGCCTGGGTGACAACATCTATTATTCCCAGGGTTGCAGCGGCCACGGCGTGACCTACACGCACCTGGCAGGCAAGGTCCTGGCTGAAGCGCTACGTGGCCAGGCCGAGCGTTTCGACGCGTTTGCAGACCTGCCGCACTACCCCTTCCCTGGCGGTCAATTGCTACGCACACCGTTTGCGGCATTGGGCGCCTGGTATTACGGATTGCGTGACAAGTTTGGCTACTAAGTAACACTGCAAAACTGTGTGCGAGCGAGCCTGCTCGCGAAGACGGTGTGTCAGACATATCAATGCTGACTGACACGACCTCTTCGCGAGCAGGCTCGCTCCCACAGTGGTATTGGGGTTAGAGCCGATCCCGCGCGATACCGCTGCGAATCCGCAGGATATCGGCCAGCACCGCCAAGGCAATTTCCGCCGGTGTCTTACTGCCCAGGTTCAAACCGATTGGCGCATGAATCCGCGCCAGTTCGACATCCCCCAGACCACCAATTCGCCGCAAGCGCTCGAAGCGCTTCTGCGAAGTCTGCAGGGAGCCCATCACTCCGATGTAAAACGCCTCGGTTCGCACCGCTTCCATCATTGCCAGGTCATCGATGCGCGGGTCGTGGGTCAGGGCGACCACTGCCGTATCGCTGTGGCAGCCACCGTCGGCGATGAACACCGACGGCAGTTGACGGCGGATCTCCACGTTGTCCAGCACCACGCCTTGCAGCACCTCGTCACGCGGATCACACAAAATCACCTCGAACCCCAGGCCCACGGCAAATTCCGCGCAAGCCTGCGCCACGCTGGAGTACCCGGCCAACAGCAAACGCTGTGCCGCGCCGACGCGCAGTCGAACCCGGTCGATCTCGCGCTCGACACGCGCGCCCTGTTCGCGATCATCGAACAGACTACGTGCGCCGCTAACCAGGTCGACTTCGCGGATCAACCGACGCCGACCCAACAGTGCCGACTCCAGCTCGCGCAAATGCGACTGCACGTCGCAATCAGGCTCAAGCTTCTCGACCAACACATCCAGCACGCCGCCGCAGGGCAGGCTGACCCGCGAGCGCGGGTCATCGCCTTCGCCGTAGCGCACGACGCTGACCGCTTGCTCGAATGCACCTTCGGCGACGCGTTCGAGAAAGTCTTCCTCGACACAGCCGCCGGACAGCGAACCGATCCACTGTCCATCGGCACTCACCGCCAGCAACGAACCCGGCGCACGGGGTGCCGAGCCGTAGGTGGCGAGGACAGTACACAGCCAGACTCGGTGCCCGCCCGCCGACCACTCCAGCGCCCGGCGCACCACTTGCAGATCCAGATGCTGCATGTCAGTGCGCCTTGTGCTCGAGCGGCGGCGCATCTGCGCGCAGCGTCTGCACCTCGTTGACCGCCAGATCACCCGTCTGACCGCCCCACCCTTGACGCAGGTAGTTCAACAAATCAGTAAGCTGCTCGTGGCTGAGTTTTTCGGCGAAGCCCGGCATTGGCTGCATGTGTTCGAACCCGGCAAACTTCTGTTCGCCGATGCCATCGTCGATCACCCGCACAAGGTTACGCGGATCTTCCAGACGCAACGTAGTGTTGCCGCGCATGGCCACGGCGATGTGCGGCTTGCCTTCGCCACCGACCGCATGGCAACCGGCACAGACATTCAAATATTCCTGACGGCCGCGCTGGGCGCTTGCACTGAGCTTGTCCAACGGCATATCAGTCAGCACTTTCGCCGCCGGTGGCTGATCACCGAGCAGGAAGGTCGCCATGGCCGCCAAATCAGGATCATTCAGGCCCTGGGTACTGTTGTGGAATACCGGGAACATCTCGTTGAACATCGTGCCCTGGGCGCTCATGCCGTGCTTGAGGAACGAGCTCAGGTCCTGATGATTCCAGCCGCGAGCCGCCAGGTGAGTGGCCAGCAAGCTCGGCGCCAGATAACCGTTGAGCAGGCCGCCCGTCATGCGTTTGTCTTGCTGCATCGCCCCCGGCAGCCCCCGTGGCGTGTGGCATTCGCCGCAGTGGCCAAGCACGTCGACCATGTATTGGCCACGCTTCCAGGCTTCGCTTTTGCCCTCGACCGGCGCCAGCCTCACGTCTTTGCCGTAGAGCATGTTCCAGCCCATCAGGCCCAGGCGAACGTTGAACGGGAAGCTCAGGCTGGTCACCGGCGCGGCACGTTCGATCGGCTCGACGGTTTTCAGGTAGGCGTGAATCGCGTCGGAGTCTTCACGGGGCATCAGGTGATACGAGGTATAAGGCATCGCCGGGTACAGGTTGGCACCATCGCGGCGCTTGCCCTCGGTCAGCGCGGCAAAGAACTCGTCATCGTTATACAAACCGATGCCATGCTCTTTGCTCGGGGTGATGTTGGTGCCGTAGATCGTGCCGAACGGCGAGACGATCGGCAAACCGCCCGCAAACGGCGCGCCGCCCGGTGCGGTGTGGCAGGCCATGCAATCGGCGGCACGGGCGAGGTATTCGCCGCGCTTGACCTGATCATCCGCCTGCGCCAGCAACACAGGCGCAGCCAGGCCGACCGCCAATGCAAGGCGGGTCAGTAGATGCTTCATGCTCAACCCTCCTTGACCAGGCCAAGATCCGTCAGCACGTTGCGCGTGGCACTGTAGTAGCGCACGTACCCGGTGCAGCGGCAGATGTGATGACCAAGGCTGTCCTCGATGACTTTTTCCAGCTGGCTTTTGACGATTGGCTGACGCTGCAGCCTTTCCACCAGCACCGTCGCGGCATTGACGAAACCTGGCGCGCAGTAGCTGCACTGGAAGGCGAACTCGTCGACGAAGCGCTGCTGGATCGGGTTCAGCTCGGTGACCTTGCCCTGTTCGTCACGGGTCGCGTGGCCTTCGATGGTCCGCACCTTCTTGCCTTCGAAATAGTGCGCGCCGGTGATGCAGGTACGCACTTCTTCGCTGGTGCCATCCGGGTTATCGACGATCACCACACAGGCGTGGCAGATACCCTGGCCGCAGCCCAGGCGCGAGCCGGTGAGGTTCTTGTATTCGTGCAGGTAATCGATCATCGGCAGGTCATCAGGGATGTCCACCGGGCCGACGGATTGACCGTTGAGGGTCAGTTGAAGCGGACGGTTAGCCATTGAGGGCCTCCTTGATACGTGCAGAAGTGATAGGCAGGTCGCGGACACGTTTGCCGATGGCATGGGCCACGGCGTTGCCGATGGCACCCACCACCGGGATCATCACCACCTCGGCGATGCCCTTGGACGGATCGCTCGGCGACAGCGGCGGCAGGATCTCCGCGGTCTGTTTCCAGACCGCCACGTGCCGCGCCATCGGCAAGCGGTAACGGTTGAAGTTCCAGTCACCCTCCCCCGGCCCACCTTCGTACAGCGGCATTTCCTCCATCAGCGCGTGGCCGATGCCCATGGCGATCCCGCCTTCGATCTGGCCCTTGACCAGTTCTTCCACCAGCACCCGACCGCACTCGACCCACGAGTGATGATTGAGCACTGTCACTTCCGCCGAACCCTTGTTCACTTTCAATTCCACCAGCGTTGCCACGGGGCTGTAGTAAGTCACCGCCGCGTTGTTCAACTGGGTCACCGGGTAAGCGATGTTCTGCCGATCCAGCAGATGGAAACCGGCGCTGCTCATCTGTGCCAGTTTCGCCTTCGGTGCACCGTCGCCGTACTTGACCGCCAGGCCATCGAGCGGCAAACGCTCACGCACGCCGTCGATGCTGTACTCGGCCTCGGCCCAGCTCCAGCGGTTGAAACCGTGCACGGTGGCGCCTGTGACCAGACCGCGCTCATGGGCACGCTTGGCCAGCATCGCAAACGGCAATGGCTCCATGCCGTTGGCGGTGAGTTTGCCGTCGACCCAATGAGCGTCTTCGCGTCGCACCACATAAGGGTTGGCCTGGCCGCCGTAAGGGCCTTGTCGCCAGATCTCCAGCGCCGCCGGCCATAGGCCGTGGTTGAACAGCACACGCGCCGCTTCACGGGTGGCGTGACTGAAGTAGTAGGCGGAGTTGGTCGCCGACGAGGCCGATGCGATCTTGCCGACCCAGCGCGGGTTGCGCAGGAAGCTGTCCTGCTCGGCCTGGCTCATGATGTAAGGGTTGCCGCCGGTGATCAGCTGCATTTCCTTCCAGTCGGTTTCACCGGTCTTCACTTCATGCGCAGGCAGACCGAGGAAATCGGCCACGACCATCGCTTGCGAAGTGGACATGCCGGTACCGATTTCGATGCCGATGTGACGCAGGTTGATACGCCCCTCGGCGGTGAATTCGATACTGGCCATCGGCGCTTCGGAACCGGTGCCGAAGTCTTTCTGGCAGATGGCAAAACCGACGCCATACCAGTGATCAGGGTCAGCCGCTTCGCGCTGCATCTTGATCAGGTCGCGTTTTTTCCAGACCTCGTGAGCAGCGGCCTTGTCGAGAATTTCATGCAAACGCAAAGCGCCCGCAGGAACCGCGCCCTGGGTGTTTTTCATGCCCGAACGCAGGGCGTTTTTGCGGCGCAGCTCAATGGCATCGATGCCCAGGCGTCCGGCGATTTCATCGACCATCATCTCGGTAGACGCCATGCTCTGCAGGGTGCCGTAGCCACGCATCGATCCGGCTTCTACGGCACGGGAATGGTAGGCGGTGACCTGCAGATCGTTCTGCGGCATGTAGTAGATCGACTGCGCCGCCGTGGCGCCAACCGCGGCCACAGACGGGCTGTAGTTGATCCGGCCGCCACCGTCGACGCTCATCTCGGCGCGGAAAATCTTGAAGCTGTGATCGGTCTTGTCCACCGCCAGCTGATAGCGGATGTCGAACGGATGACGCTTGATGCCGCTCTGGAACTGCTCGTAGCGGTCGTTGGCCAGACGCACAGGCACACCGGCACCGTACAAGGCCGCCAGCGCTGCGTAGTAGACGAAAATGTTGTGGTCTTTGGAGCCGTAACCGACCGTGTAACCGGGGTGCATGTTGAGGTTGGCCAGGCCGAAACGCGACGGCGCGATCATCTTCGCGGTCTCGGTCGCAGTTTCCAGCGGGCACTGGGTCGCCACCACAAAATGCAGGGTCTTGGTCGCCGGGTCGTACCAGCCGTTGCCGTTGTCCGGCTCCATTGCTGCTGGTTCGATCGATGGGGTCTTGTAGCGCTCGTCGAACACCAGCCAGTTGTCTGGCGGCGAGTCGATCTGCTGCTTCATGCGCTCAGCGTAGAACAGGCCGCGCTCGGTCAGGTTGCCGTGCAGGTTCGGCTGGGAATTCCACACCGGACGGCGGTTGCGCAGCATCGGGAACAGGATCGAATCCTTGAGGCTGGCGAATTCGTCTTCATCTGCCGAGGTCGCGCCGCCGACACGCACGTAGCGGAAGCTACCGTAGGGATCGCCTTCGTAGAACGGCACCTGAGCGCCGTAACGAATCGCTTTGTCGTTGAACTTGAGTTGGGCCTTGGCCTGGCGGAAACGCTCGAAGTCGTTCCAGATCAGGATCGCCACCGGGTGACCGATGAACATCGGCACCTTGCCAGCCGGCAACAGTGGATCGGGGGCGTGTTCTTCCGGAAAGACGATACCGTCCTTGACCAGGTCCTCGGCGGTGACGATCCGGTCCGGCTGCAACTCGGCGCCCAACCACGACAGGTCGTAGCCGTCGTAGATACGGTCAGCCTTGATGGTTTTGAGCAGCATGGCGTGGCCTTGCTGCTGCGGCCAGCCCGGCATGTCCTTGGCGCGGATGTCGCGGGCAAAGACCTTGCTGCCGCAGACCTTGGACAAGGCATCGTTACGGGCGCGCGCCTTGCCGTTGTTGCCAAGCCATTGCTCGGACGGCACGGTCACGCTGTTTTCCATCAAGGCGGCCAGCGCCTGGCTGCTCAGCGGTGTAAGCGTGACGCTCACACCCGCCACCAGCCCGCCCTGAAGGAACGAACGCCGGGATATTTCACGGTTGGACATGGATCATCCTCTGGACGGTTATGGGGTCCGCCCTTCTGGTTATGTACTGGAATTCTCGAGTCTTGCAGAAGCCCTTCTTGACGATTCAAGGGCTGAAATGACAGTGCAAAGCTGACTGAAGGGTTAAGTTTATAGATTTACGACCTTGCGGAAAACTAAAAACTGACCAAAAGATCAAAAAACTGCGACTTTTTGGCACAGTGCGCTGTGGATTTCGACAGACAACGAGAAAGGGATTCGCCCCGTCGCGCTTGCGCGCAAATATGGCTCTATCTGAGGATAGACATGCAGAGAGAACTGACAGGAAAAATACAGGAAGGGAAAAATCAAATTTCAGAAACAAAAAACCCCGGTCTTTCGACCAGGGTCTTTGCTATCGACTCGAAGTAGCACTGATGGCTAGCTTCGTAGCACCAAGGCGTTCAGTGGGCCTTGATGCAGATATGGCGCAGCGGACGGGACTCGAACCCGCGACCCCCGGCGTGACAGGCCGGTATTCTAACCGACTGAACTACCGCTGCGTATCGCTTTGGACTTTCGCCCAAGTAACTCGTCTGATTGAAAACTCAGTAGCTTTTCAATCTCGAACCAGGCGAGCCTGACTCGGAAAATATGGCGCAGCGGACGGGACTCGAACCCGCGACCCCCGGCGTGACAGGCCGGTATTCTAACCGACTGAACTACCGCTGCGCGTCGGTGGAGGCATTTCAGCCTACCTCTTGCTTTCGCAAGCTTCTCGGGAGTGGTGGGTGATGACGGGATCGAACCGCCGACATTCTGCTTGTAAGGCAGACGCTCTCCCAGCTGAGCTAATCACCCGTTTGCATCTCCGAGGCCGCGAAATTTACGCAGGTAACGAACCTAAGTCAATAGCAGGATTGAAGTTTTTCTGAAAAAGACAAAATTCTTTCAATCGGTACTGCATTGACCGCTTTCGCGAGCAGGCTCGCTCCCACAGTGGATCGCATTTCTAATGTGGGAGCGAGCCTGCTCGCGAAGACGACGGCTGATTCAACATCAATGCCTGAGTTTCAGCTCAATCTACTCGCTGTAGATCATCTTCTTGGTCATGCCACCGTCCACCACAAACTCCTGCCCTGTGACGAAACCGGCATTTTTTGACAGCAGCCAGGCCACCATCGCCGCCACGTCCTCGACCGTCCCTACCCTGCCCGCCGGATGCTGCGCATGATCGGCATCGGTCAGCGGCTCGGCACGGCGCACCGAAGGGTCGCGCGCATCGATCCAGCCCGGGCTGACCGCATTGACTCGAATTTCCGGCCCCAAGCTGATGGCCAAGGCATGGGTCAGGGCCAACAGGCCGCCCTTGCTTGCCGCATACGCCTCGGTATCGGGTTCCGATTGCCCGGCGCGGGTCGAGGCAAGATTGACGATCGCCCCGCTGTGGGCGCGCAGGTAGGGCGCGCAGTGCTTGGCCAACAGCATCGGCCCACTGAGATTGACCGCCAGCACCCGATTCCAGTAAGCCAGATCGAGACTTTCCAGAGTGGTGTTGTGCGGATCGGCAACCGCCGCATTGCACACCAGCGCATCCAGACGCCCGAATTGCCCCAGCACCTCGGCAACACCCAAGGCGACCTGCGCCTCATTGGAGACGTCCATGGCGATGAACCAGGCGTTGTCGCCGAGCACCTTCGCCACCTTCGACCCTCGCACCCGGTCCAGATCCGTCAGCACCACTTGCCAGCCTTCACTGATCAGCCAGGCGGTAATACCCAGACCAATGCCCCGCGCAGCGCCGGTCACCAGCGCTACACGACCATTGGAGGCGGTTGGCGTGGACAACTCGATCACAAGGCAGCCAACCCGCGCGCCAGGTCGGCTTGCAGGTCTGCCACGTCTTCCAGACCGACCGCGATGCGGATCAGGCTGTCACGAATCCCCGCGGCCTCACGCTCTTGCGGCGCAAGACGGCCGTGGGAGGTGGTGCTCGGGTGTGTGATGGTGGTTTTGCTGTCACCCAGATTGGCGGTGATCGAAATCAGTCGAGTTGCATCGATAAAGCGCCAGGCGCCCTCTTTGCCGCCCTTGACCTCAAAACTCACCACGGCGCCGAAGCCCTTCTGCTGACGCTGGGCCAATTCATGCTGCGGATGGCTCTTGAGGCCGGCGTAATGGACTTTCTCGATACCATCCTGCTGCTCCAGCCATTCAGCCAACTGTTGGGCGTTGGCGCAATGAGCCCTCATGCGCAGGTTCAGGGTTTCCAGGCCCTTGAGGAAGATCCAGGCGTTGAACGGGCTCAGGGTCGGCCCAGCGGTACGCAGGAAGCCCACCACTTCTTTCATCTGCTCGCTGCGACCCGCCACGACACCGCCCATGCAACGCCCCTGGCCGTCGATGAACTTGGTGGCCGAATGCACGACGATGTCCGCGCCCATTTTCAGTGGTTGCTGCAACGCCGGAGTGCAGAAGCAGTTGTCGACCACCAGCATCGCGCCTTTGGCGTGAGCGATTTTTGCCAGAGCCGCGATGTCCACCAACTCGGCCAGCGGATTGGACGGCGATTCGACGAACAGCAATTTGGTGTTGGCCTTGATCGCCGCATCCCAGCCGGACAAATCCGCCAGGGGCACGTAATCGACTTCGACGCCAAAACGCTTGAAGTACTTCTCGAACAGGCTGATGGTCGAGCCGAATACGCTGCGCGACACCAGCACATGATCGCCGGCGCTGCACAGGCTCATCACCACGGCCATGATCGCCGCCATGCCGGTGGCGGTAGCCACCGCTTGCTCGGCGCTTTCCAGGGCAGCAATGCGCTCTTCGAAGGCACGCACTGTCGGGTTGGTGTAACGCGAGTAGACGTTGCCCGGCACTTCCCCTGCAAAACGCGCGGCCGCGTCGGCGGCGGTGCGGAACACATAGCTGGAAGTGAAGAACATCGGATCACCGTGTTCGCCTTCCGGCGTGCGGTGCTGACCGGCACGTACCGCCAGGGTATCGAACGCTACGCCTTCGAGGTCGCTGTCCAACCGACCGGCATCCCAATCCTGACTCATGCTGTCACTCCTTCCCTATTCTCGTAAATTAAAAGCCAGATACAAAACCGGCCCCTCAGGGCCGGTAGAAACTCAGTTGTTGTACAGATCGATGATCGCACTGACCGCCTGGGTCTTGACCTTCGAGGCATCATTGCGTGCCTGTTCGATCTTGTTCAGGTAAGCCTCGTCGACGTCGCCGGTGACGTACTGGCCGTCGAACACCGCACAATCGAACTTCTCGATCTTGATCTTGCCGCCACCGACCGCTTCGATCAAGTCAGGCAGGTCCTGATAGATCAGCCAGTCTGCACCGATAAGGTCAGCCACGTCCTGGGTCGAACGGTTGTGCGCGATCAGCTCGTGAGCGCTCGGCATGTCGATGCCGTAGACGTTCGGGAAGCGTACGGCTGGCGCTGCGGAGCAGAAGTAAACGTTCTTGGCGCCCGCTTCCCGTGCCATCTGAATGATCTGCTTGCAGGTAGTACCACGAACGATGGAATCGTCCACCAGCATCACGTTCTTGCCGCGGAACTCCAGTTCGATGGCGTTGAGCTTCTGACGTACGGATTTTTTCCGTGCCGCCTGGCCCGGCATGATGAAGGTACGGCCGATGTAGCGGTTCTTCACGAAGCCTTCGCGGAATTTCACGCCCAGGTGGTTCGCCAGTTCCAGGGCCGCGGTGCGGCTGGTGTCCGGGATCGGAATGACCACGTCGATATCGTGATCAGGACGCTCGCGCAGGATCTTCTCGGCAAGCTTCTCACCCATGCGCAGACGGGCCTTGTACACCGACACGCCGTCGATGATCGAATCCGGACGCGCCAGGTAGACGTGTTCGAAGATGCACGGGGTCAGGGACGGGTTGGTCGCGCACTGACGGGTGTGCAGCTTACCGTCTTCAGTGATGTAGACCGCTTCGCCCGGTGCCAGGTCGCGAATCAGGGTGAAGCCGAGCACGTCCAGGGACACGCTCTCGGAGGCGATCATGTATTCGACGCCTTCGTCGGTGTGACGCTGGCCGAACACGATCGGGCGGATGCCATGCGGGTCGCGGAAACCGACGATGCCGTAGCCGGTCACCATCGCCACGACTGCGTAACCACCCACGCAACGGTTGTGCACGTCGGTGACGGCGGCGAAGACGTCTTCTTCGGTCGGCTGCAACTTGCCGCGCTGGGCCAATTCGTGTGCGAACACGTTGAGCAGCACTTCCGAATCGGAACTGGTGTTGACGTGGCGCAGGTCGGATTCGTAAATCTCCTTGGCCAGTTGTTCAACGTTGGTCAGGTTGCCGTTGTGCGCCAGGGTGATGCCGTAAGGCGAGTTGACGTAAAACGGTTGAGCTTCGGCCGAGGTCGAACTGCCCGCGGTCGGGTAGCGCACATGGCCGATACCCATATGGCCAACCAGACGCTGCATGTGACGCTGCTGGAACACGTCACGCACCAGGCCATTGTCCTTGCGCAGGAATAACCGGCCATCATGGCTGGTCACGATACCGGCAGCGTCCTGGCCGCGGTGCTGGAGCACGGTTAGCGCGTCATACAGCGCCTGATTGACGTTCGACTTACCGACGATACCGACGATGCCACACATGCGACGCAACCCCTACTTAATGGATCTGAACTGAACACAACTCACTGAGGCATTTTGGCCATCGGCAAGAGGTGCTCCTTGAACGGTATATCAGCGGGTACGCTGATTCCGCTGGCAAGCCACTGACTGCTCCACCCGAGAATCAGGTTTTTGGACCAGTCCGCGACCAATAGAAATTTTGGCACGAGCTGTGACTGTTGCCACCACTCGTCGTGTTGTACCGGCCCCAGGCTCAACAGCCCGACCGCCACGACCACCAGCAAGCCGCCACGCGCAGCGCCGAAAGCCATGCCGAGGAATCGATCGGTCCCGGATAGCCCGGTGACGCGTACCAACTCGCCGATCAGATAATTGATCATTGCGCCTACCACCAGGGTGGCGACAAACATGATGGCACAGCCCGTGATCACGCGAGCCGAAGGTGTCTGGATATATCCGCCGAGGTACTCGGACAATGAACCACCGAACATCCAGGCAACGACTCCTGCGATGATCCAGGTCACCAGCGACAGTGCTTCTTTGACAAAGCCGCGGCTCAGACTGATCAATGCGGAGATGGCGACGATTGCAACGATCGCCCAGTCAACCCAGGTAAATGGCACAGTGCAGCCTACAGACGGATAAGGCGGCGCATTTTAGCAGAGCCCATGCTTATCGGTAAGCTGCGATTGTCAGTGCATTTCAAATCAGGGCGATAGATTTAGCCGCGCTCTGGCTGAAAGCGCACCACAAACCCCTTGAGGTTCTGCTGGCGGTTCAACAAGTCACGCAGACGATCGGCCTCGGCACGCTCGATCAGCGGCCCGACAAACACCCGGTTCTTGCCATCGGCAGAGCGGATATAGGCGTTGTAACCCTGGCTGCGCAGGGTTTTCTGCAGTTTTTCCGCACTTTCACGATTGGACAGACTGGCCAGTTGCACCGACCAGCTGACCGACAGGCCATTGGCGTCAACGCGGCTTTGCGTGGTGTCGGGCTTGCCTGGCGCAGCCGTGATCGGCTGAGCAGGCGCTGTCGCCGGTTTAGCGGCCAGCGCCGGAACCGAAGCAGGCGCCGCTGGTTTGGCGGCTGGCGCCGGAGTGGGCACAGCCGGAGCAGTCGGTACTGCCGGCATGTCCTGAGCAATTTCGTCGTCGCTCGGCACCGGCTCCTGAGGCAAGGCTTGCGGCTCAGGCACCACCACCGGCTCGACCTGCACTTGCGGCATCGCAGGCGCTTGTGGCGCAGCAGGGACATCAACTGTCACCTGACGCTGCTCGTCCTGACGGGAAAACAGCATCGGCAGGAAAATCACGGCCAGCGCCACCAGAACCAGGGCGCCGACCATGCGCTGTTTATAGGCTTTATCCAGCAATGCCATCTGCCGCTTCCTCCGTGGAGCGCCGGGCCAGCCAATCCAGGGCCTCGGCGACACAATAAAATGATCCGAACAACAAAATTTCGTCATCGCCCGTCGCCAGCGCGCACTGCCCTTCCAGGGCGGCGGCCACGCTGCCATAAGACGTAACTGAAGCACCGCGCCTGTGCAACGATTCGTAAATTTCGCTAACCGGCCGCGCCCGCGGTGAATCCAGCGGGGCGACAGCCCAGTGCTCGACACTAGCACTCAATTCGTCAACAACACCATCCAGATCCTTGTCCGCCAGCAACCCGAACACTGCCAGGCGCTTGCCGGCCGGCGGACGACTGGCCAGACGCCGGGCCAGATACTCTGCCGCATGGGGGTTATGCCCCACATCCAGCAACAGATTCAGACGCTTGCCTTGCCAGTCAAACTGTCGACGATCAAGACGACCGACCACCCGCGTCGCTTGCAGCGCCTGGATAATCTGCGCATCCACCCAAGGCAAACCGAGCAGCAGATAGGCCTGCAACGCCAGCGCAGCGTTTTCCATCGGCAGATCGAGCAAGGGCAGATCGTGCAATTCGACCGCACGACCCTGGGCGTCGATACCGCGCCACTGCCAATTGTGGTCGGTGATCCCGAGATCAAAATCGCGCCCACGCAGGAAGAACGGGCAATTGAGCTCGCGCGCTTTATCCAGCAGGGGTTGTGGAGGATTCAGGTCACCACAGAGCGCAGGCGCGCCCCGACGGAAGATGCCGGCCTTCTCGAAGGCCACGGATTCACGGGTATCACCCAGGTAGTCCGCATGGTCGACACCGATGCTGGTGACCAGCGCCATGTCGGCATCTACCACGTTGACTGTATCCAGACGCCCGCCCAGACCGACTTCCAGCACCACGGCATCGAGCCCGGAGCGTTGAAACAGCCAGAACGCCGCCAGGGTGCCCATCTCGAAATAGGTCAGGGAAGTGTCGCCGCGCCCCGCCTCGACCGCAACAAAGGCCTCGCACAGCTCGGCGTCAGTGGCTTCGACGCCATTGACCTGCACCCGCTCGTTGTAACGCAGCAGGTGCGGGGAATTGTAGACACCGACTTTCAGGCCCTGAGCCCGCAGCAACGACGCCACGAACGCGCAGGTGGAGCCTTTGCCATTGGTGCCGGTGACTGTGATCACCCGAGGCGCCGGCTTGCCCAGTCCCATGCGGGACGCTACCTGTTGCGAGCGCTCAAGGCCCATGTCGATGGCCGAAGGGTGCAACTGCTCAAGGTAGGCGAGCCACTCGCCAAGGGTACGTTGGGTCATAGGTTGGCAGGCACCGGTGGAACGACGATCGGCTCGATAGGTGCGGCGACGAATTTTGGCGTCGGCAGGCCCATCATTTGCGCCAGCAGGTTGCCCAGGCGCGGACGCAGCTCCTGACGAGAAATGATCATGTCGATGGCGCCGTGCTCCAGCAGGAACTCACTGCGCTGGAAGCCTTCCGGCAGTTTTTCGCGCACGGTCTGCTCAATGACGCGCGGACCGGCAAAGCCGATCAGGGCTTTCGGTTCGCCGACGATCACGTCGCCCAGCATCGCCAGACTGGCGGACACACCACCGTAGACCGGATCGGTCAACACAGAGATGAACGGAATGCCCTCTTCACGCAGACGCGCCAGTACCGCGGAGGTCTTGGCCATTTGCATCAGGGAGATCAGCGCTTCCTGCATCCGCGCACCGCCGGAGGCGGAGAAGCAGATCATCGGGCAGCGCTTTTCCAGCGCGTAGTTGGCGGCGCGCACGAAGCGCTCACCAACGATGGCACCCATGGAGCCGCCCATGAAATTGAATTCGAACGCAGAAACCACCACCGGCATGCCCAGCAGCGTACCGCTCATGGACACCAGTGCGTCTTTTTCGCCGGTCTGCTTCTGTGCACCGGTCAGGCGATCCTTGTACTTTTTGCCGTCGCGGAACTTCAGGCGGTCGACCGGCTCCAGGTCCGCACCCAATTCGGCACGACCTTCAACGTCGAGGAAAATGTCGATACGGGCGCGGGCGCCGATACGCATGTGGTGATTACACTTGGGGCAAACGTCCAGGGTCTTTTCCAGCTCCGGACGATACAGCACTGCCTCGCAAGATGGGCATTTGTGCCAAAGACCTTCAGGCACCGAGCTCTTCTTGACCTCGGAACGCATGATCGAAGGGATCAGTTTGTCTACCAACCAGTTGCTCATGCTTTCTTTCTCCAGTACCGGCGGCCCGAACGCTCTGGTTCGCAGCCCCGCGTATGCCCTAAAGCTAAATTCATGTGTGCGGCGATGTTCGATGGATGGCCGGGTCAGTGAAGCGTGACCTGCGTACGACCCATCAATCCTCAGCCGTTTTGTACAGTGCAGTGGACGGCGGCAGTGTGCCAGCCGTCACATCATCCGCGTGCCGCTTTGATGAACGCCTTGATCTTCGCGTGATCCTTGATGCCCTTGCTCGCCTCTACCCCGCCACTGACGTCCACGGCATAAGGCCGAACCCGCGCCACCGCTTCGGCAACGTTATCCGGAGTCAGGCCACCGGCCAGGATGATCGGCTTGCTCAAGCCTTGCGGTATCAGAGACCAGTCGAACGCTTCGCCGGTTCCACCGGGAATACCTTCGACATAGGCATCGAGCAGGATACCGCTGGCACCTGGATACGCGTCACAAGCGGCGGCGATGTCGTCACCCGCCTTGACCCGCAACGCCTTGATGTACGGACGATGCCAGCTTTCGCAGTCTTCAGCGCTTTCATCGCCATGGAACTGCAACAGGTCCAACGGCACGGCGTCGAGGATTTCCCCCAACTCGCAGCGACTGGCGTTGACGAACAAACCCACGGTCGTGACAAACGGCGGCAACGCCTTGATGATTGCGCGCGCCTGCTGGAACGTCACCGCCCGCGGACTCTTGGCGTAAAACACGAAACCGATGGCATCGGCCCCGGCGTCGACCGCTGCCAACGCATCTTCTATGCGGGTAATCCCGCAAATCTTGCTGCGAACGGCTGACATGTCGAGAAAACCTCACGGTAAATCCGGGAAAGTCCCGGATGGTAACAAAAGCGCTCGAGGGCGTCAGCCGTCAAGTTCGGAGAAACCGGTGAGGAAGTGCGGCCCGATATATCGCTCGGGCAATTCGAACTCGTCGCGGTACTCGACCTGCACCAGATACAGGCCAAACGGATGCGCCGTCACCCCGCCGGTACGACGGATGCGGCTCTCCAACACCTCCTTCATCCACTCCACCGGGCGCTCGCCAGCGCCGATGGTCATCAGCACCCCGGCAATGTTGCGAACCATGTGGTGCAGGAAGGCATTGGCGCGGATATCCAGCACGATCATCTTGCCGTGACGGGTGACGCGCAGGTGATGCAATTGCTTGATCGGCGACTTGGCCTGGCACTGACCGGCGCGGAAGGCGCTGAAGTCATGGGTGCCTACCAGATATTGCGCCGCTTCGGCCATACGCTCGACGTCCAGTGGACGGTGGTTCCAGGTGATTTCTTCGTTGAGATGCGCCGGGCGGATCTGATCGTTGTAGATCACATAGCGGTAGCGCCGGGCGATAGCCTTGAACCGCGCATGAAAATGCGCCGGCATGACCTTGGCCCAACTGACGCTGACGTCGTGCGGCAGGTTGATGTTGGCACCCATGACCCAGGCTTTCATCGACCGCTCGACCTGGGTATCGAAATGCACCACTTGTCCACAGGCGTGCACGCCGGCATCGGTACGCCCTGCACAAAGCAGCGAAACCGGTGAATCGGCGACTTTGGACAAGGCGTTTTCGAGTGTTTCCTGCACGGTGAGCACACCGGAGGCCTGGCGCTGCCAGCCGCGATAACGCGAGCCTTTGTATTCAACGCCCAACGCGATCCGGAAAAAGCCTTCCGCTGCCATTTCGGCGGCCGGGTTATCTATGTTTGCCAAGGAGGGACAGCCTGCTGATGTACGCAAAGGTGGGCATTATAAGGTTGTCGGGCGGGGATGCCAGTGCAACGGTCAGTACACTGTTGAATGTTATGGCCCCTTCGCGAGCAGGCTCGCTCCCACAAGGATTGGCGTGAGACACAAATGGTGGTTAACCGGGTCCACTGTAGGAGCGAGCCTGCTCGCGAAAGCGGCCCGACAGACATCATCACGCCATCGCCAGAAACAAAAACGGCAGCCTCACCGGGCTGCCGTCCTGTTTAAAGCCATATCATCAAGCCAGGCGCGCAAGCATCTCCCTGGCTTCGCTCTTCTGACCGTCGTCACCTTCGGTCACCACCTCATTGAGGATGTCCCGGGCGCCGTCGTTGTCACCCATGTCGATGTAGGCCTGAGCCAAATCGAGCTTGGTGGCGACTTCGTCGGTACCGGACAGGAAATCGAATTCCGGCTCGTCGTCCACGGTCGCCAGGGCGTCGTCCACGGTAAAGGTTGGCTCGCTGATGCTCTGGGACAGGCGATCCAGCTCGGCGTTGACGTCGTCAAGCTCGGCGGCAAACGCATCCGGTGCCTTTGAAGCGTCCATTTCGTCAGCCAGGGACAGGTCGAAATCAGCGGGCAACTCCAGATCGTCCAATGTCACCTCAGGGACTGCCGGCGCCTCAGCAACAGGCAGGTCCTTCACCCCCTCATCCAGATCCAGATCCAGCAGGAAGTCGTCTTCAGCAAGAAGCGCTGGCGAAGGCTCGCCGCCGAGGTCCATGTCCAGATCGAAATCTGACAGATCGTCGAGGTTTTCCTTGATTTCAGTTTGCTGCTGCAGGACCGACTCGAAACTCAAATCGTCGTCCAGCGGGAAATCTTCCAGCTCGTCCAGGGTTGCAGTTTCCGGCTCAGGCTCAGGCTTCGGTTGCGGCGCCGGGGTCGCGGCTGCCGGCGTAATGTTATCCAGATCATCCAGGCTCAGATCGAACGCACTGTCGAAATCGTCATCGGTTGGAATTGCAGCCGGGGCCGGGGCTTGCGGTTCGTCCAGCAGCAGGTCCTTGACGTATTGCGCGTCCAGTTCGGCAGCAACGGCCGCAGCGGCGATACCACCGGCAGCGACCAGCGCCATGGCCGGGAAACGGCTTTTCAGTTTTTCGACCTGGGCAAAGTTGTCGCCATTGGCCACCAACTGACGCTCCTGAACCACAAATGCATCTCGGTCGCCCTGCAGGCCATAAACTTCCATCAGTTTAAGGCGCACATCGCTGCGCTGCGGCTCTTGCTTGATACCTTCTTCCAGCAGCGCGGCAGCCTGATTCAGGCGACCGGCGTCGATGTGCGACTGGGCTTTGCCCAACACGTCGCCGGAACGTTCCGCCGCCGGAGCCACCAGTGGTGCAGCGATCGGTGCCGTCACCACCACCGGCTCAATCGCCGGAGCCGGGGCTGGTGCAGGTGAAGGTGGCGGCACAGTGGCGCGCTTCACGCTCGGCGGCGGAACCTCCAGACCTTCGAAGCTGCTTTCCGGCAGGTCCAGATCAGCGGAAAATGGCTGTTCTTCAGCCAGGGCGCGAGCCATGCGCAGGTGCTTCTCGGCTTCCTGCTGGGCTTTGCGGCGACGGGCCAGCAACAACAGCAACAGCAAGACCACCACTGCCCCGCCACCGGCCATACCCAGCAGCCATGGATTGGTCAGTAATTCGTTGAATTTCTGTTCGTCGGAAGCTGCCGGCGTCGGCTCGGCGGGTTGCTCGGCCGAAACCGGAGCCGCCGCTGTCTCAGGCGCAGCCGGAGTCGGTACTGCCGGCACAGGTTCGGCGGGCGCTGGTGCAGGGCTGGCCGCCAGTTCAGCGGACATCGCCGGAGCGGCCGGGGCAGTAGCGGCAGCGGGTGCATCCGCAGCGCCTTCGGCCTGCAACTTGGCCAGCTGATTGTTCTTCAGCTCGATCAAGCGCTGCAGCTTGTCGAGCTGACTTTGCAGATCGGCCATGCGGCTTTTCAGTTCGGCGTTGTCACGACGGGTCGTATCGAGGCTTTCCTGGGTGACAGCCAGTTTGTTGTTCAAGGCCTTGGCATCACCTGCCGCACCTTTACCGCGACCCTTTGCGGACTCGGCAGAAACCAGGGTCAGCTTATCCGGACCGGCTTGCGCAGACATTGTTTCACCGCGGCCGCGGTTGGTGGCATCGAGCTGTTGCTGACCCGTTCCCGGTTTTGCGACGTAGCGACGCCCCTGGCGCCACGCAGTGTTCTGTGCAGCGACCTCGGCAATTGCCTTGGGTTGCGGCAGGCTGGTGCTCTGCGTCTGATCCGGCAAGCGCAGCACCTGCCCGGTTTTCAGGCGGTTGATGTTGCCGTCGATGAAGGCATCCGGGTTCAGCGCCTGGATGGCCAGCATGGTTTGCTGGATCGACCCGCCGTTACGTGCCTTCGCGGCGATCTCCCACAAAGTATCGCGCGGCGTGGTGGTGTACTGGGATGGCTTGCTCGCACCGGTAACCGGTGTTGTACCTTGGGTCGGTGCAGGCTGCGCAGCCGCTTCAGCGGTTTGCGGCGAGAATTTGGACGGATCGAGCAGCACGCTGTAGTCGCGCAGCAGACGACCGTTGGGCCACATCACCTGAACCAGGAATTTCACCATCGGCTCGGAGAGGGGTTTGCTGGAGGTCACACGCAGGATGCTTTTGCCGCTGGCGTTCAACACCGGGGTGAAAGTCAGGTCGTTGAGAAATGCCTGGCGGTCGACACCGGCCTTGGCGAAATCTTCAGGTGAAGCCAGGCTCGGCACCACTTCGGCAGCGGTGAGCTCCTTGACGTCCAGCAACTCGATTTCCGCCACCAGCGGCTGGTTGAGCGTCGACTTCAGGGTCAATTCCCCGAGTCCGAGGGCATGCGCCATACCGGAGGACAGCGCCGAGGCGGCCGCTATTGCTAACACCAGTTTGCGAACTTGAACCATAGCTCATCCTTAGTTTGAACATTCCTCGGCCAGCGAGAAGGTGTTGATGCCGCTGCCATAAGGCATGGCGCGCGGCGGCGAAGGGTCGTCGCGCGCGATTGTTTCGTGCATGCCCCGGAAAGCCCCGCAGGGTGACTCGCCTTCAGCATTCCGGCCAAGCATAACGCCCGCCCGGAACCATTCGAAAATTTGTTGCCAAGTATCTTTTACAGCTGGTCTTTTATCAACAATTCGGCCAGCTGCACAGCATTGAGCGCGGCGCCCTTGCGTACGTTATCTGACGTCAGCCACACATTTAGTTCCGACAGGTCGTCGATACCATGGCGAACCCGACCAACGTAAACCACATCCTGCCCTACCGCGTCGCCGACCGGCGTCGGGTAATCGCCGGCTTCGACCAGCTCGATGCCGGGGGCATCTTCCAGCGCAGCGTTGACTTTGGCCAGGTCGATCTCGCTCGCCGACTGCAAGGTCACGCTAAAGCTATCGCCAAAAAACACCGGGGCTTGAATGCAAGTGACGGAAATCTTCAATTCAGGCAACGCCATGACCTGACGCAGCTCACGCACCAGGCGCTTTTCCAGCAATGTATGGCCCTGTTCATCCGGCTTGCCCACCTGAGCCAACAGATTGAAGGCCATCTGCCGGTCAAAGAATTTCGGCTCCAGTGGCCGCACATTCAGCAGTTCGGCGGTTTGCCGGGCCAGCTCGCTCACGGCTTCGCGGCCCTGGGCCGATACCGCCAGGCTGGCGGTCAGGCTGATGCGCTGCAAATCGAGCAAATTCATCAACGGTGCGAGCACCACCGCCAGGGTGGTAGCTGAAGGACTTGGACTGCTGACCTGAAACGGCTTTTTCAAGCCGGCCAACACCTGAGCGTTGGCCTCGGGCACAACCTGCGGCGCCTTTTCTGCCGGCAAGGCACCGGAGAGATCGATTACCGAGCAACCGGCATCGGTCGCACGAGAAGCAAAACTCAACGAAACCGCCGGGCCGGCAGCAAAAAATGCCAACTGCACCTTACTGAAGTTGAACTCATCGACTTCCCGCACCCGCACGTTCTTGCCGCGAAACGGCACCGAACTGCCGGCGGATTCGCTGCTGGCCAGCAAGTGCAGATCGCCGACCGGGAAATCGCGCTCCTCAAGAATCTGCACCAGCGTTTCGCCGACAGTACCGGTGGCGCCGATCACGGCAATATCAAAGGACTGGCTCATGGTTCTACCTCTGGCGAAACGGGGGGAGCGGCACTTTACCGGGTGGTGGGCATGCAGGCAATTCGATGGGGATCCGTGGTGACAGAACCGACGCTATCGCGAGCAAGCTTTGCTCCCACCGGGTTGCGGCGCGCTTGCTCCTGTGGGAGCAAAGCTTGCTCGCGATGGCGGCCTGGCTCACGACACAAATCCATAAAAAAACCCGCACCCCTTTCAAGGCGCGGGTTTTCTCATTACATCAATCGATCAACGCTCAAGCAGGATCCGCAG
This sequence comes from Pseudomonas sp. WPR_5_2, assembly GCF_003634475.1. Lineage (NCBI taxonomy): Bacteria > Pseudomonadati > Pseudomonadota > Gammaproteobacteria > Pseudomonadales > Pseudomonadaceae > Pseudomonas > Pseudomonas sp. WPR_5_2. The sequence goes on from NZ_RBLA01000001.1 coordinate 1,667,621, forward strand.
CATGCGACGCAGCGGTTCGGCCGCGCCCCACAACAACTGGTCGCCGACGGTGAACGCACCGACGAATTGCGAACCCATGTTCAGCTTGCGCAGACGGCCAACCGGGATGTTCAGGGTGCCGGTGACCTTGTTCGGGCTCAGCTCCTGAATGCTGGTCTCACGGCTGTTCGGCACCAGCTTGACCCATGGGTTGTGCTGGCTGATCAGCCCTTCGATATCGGCGATCGGTACGTCTTTGTTCAGCTTGATGGTCAGCGCCTGGCTGTGGCAACGCATGGCGCCGATGCGCACGCAGATGCCGTCCACCGGGATCGGGCTCTTGAAGCGACCGAGGATCTTGTTGGTCTCGGCCTGGGCTTTCCACTCTTCGCGGCTCTGGCCGTTCGGCAGTTCCTTGTCGATCCACGGGATCAGGCTGCCGGCCAGCGGTACACCGAAGTTTTCGGTCGGGTACGCGTCGCTGCGCATGGCTTCGGCGACACGGCGGTCGATGTCGAGGATGGCGCTGGCCGGGTCGGCCAGTTGATCGGCGACAGCGGCGTGGGTCGCGCCCATTTGCTTGATCAGTTCACGCATGTTCTGCGCGCCGGCACCGGAAGCCGCCTGATAGGTCATGGCGCTCATCCACTCCACCAGACCGGCCTCAAACAGGCCACCCAGGCCCATCAGCATCAGGCTGACGGTGCAGTTGCCGCCGATGTAGTTCTTGGTACCCGCATCGAGCTGCTGGTCGATAACCTTGCGGTTGACCGGATCCAGCACGATGACCGCGTCATCCTGCATGCGCAGGCTGGAAGCGGCGTCGATCCAGTAACCCTGCCAGCCGGCTTCGCGCAGCTTCGGGAACACTTCGCTGGTGTAGTCGCCACCCTGGCAGGTCAGGATCACGTCGAGGGTTTTCAGCTCTTCAATGCTGTAAGCGTCCTTGAGCGGAGCAATATCCTTGCCCACGGACGGGCCTTGGCCACCGACATTGGAAGTGGTGAAAAACACCGGCTCGATAAGATCGAAATCCTGCTCTTCCAGCATCCGCTGCATGAGCACGGAACCGACCATACCGCGCCAACCGATCAGACCTACACGTTTCATCGCAACTACACCTTCTTGAAATGTGGACCGCTGCTTTCATGGTTGAATTTTGCAGCGGGCCCGAAAGATTACAGATTCCGCAGCGCGGCGACTACTGCGTCACCCATTTCCTGCGTACCGACTTTAGTGCAACCGGCCGACCAGATGTCGCCTGTGCGCAAGCCCTGATCCAGCACCAGGCTGACAGCTTTTTCAATGGCATCGGCCGCGGCCTGCTGATTGAAGCTGTAACGCAGCATCATCGACACCGACAAAATGGTCGCCAGCGGGTTGGCAATGCCCTTGCCCGCGATGTCCGGCGCCGAACCGTGGCACGGCTCGTACATGCCTTTGTTGTTGGTGTCCAGGGACGCCGACGGCAGCATGCCGATGGAACCGGTGAGCATCGACGCCTGGTCCGACAGAATGTCACCGAACATGTTATCGGTCACGATCACGTCGAACTGCTTAGGTGCACGCACCAGTTGCATGGCGGCGTTGTCGACATACATGTGGCTCAGTTCGACTTCAGGGTAATCCTTGGCGACTTGCTCGACCACTTCACGCCACAGCTGGCTGGACGCCAGTACGTTGGCCTTGTCCACCGAGCACAGCTTCTTGTTGCGCACCATGGCCATGTCGAAGCCGACACGGGCGATGCGACGGATTTCGCTTTCGCTGTACGGCAGGGTGTCGTAGGACTGGCGCTCACCGTTTTCCAGGGTACGGGTGCCACGTGGCGCGCCGAAGTAGATGCCGCCGGTCAGCTCGCGAACGATCAGGATGTCCAGGCCGGCAACGATTTCCGCCTTCAGGCTGGAAGCTTCGGCCAGTTGCGGGTAGAGGATCGCCGGACGCAGGTTGCCGAACAGGCCCAGTTGCGCACGGATTTTCAGCAGGCCACGCTCAGGACGGATGTCACGCTCGATGGCGTCCCATTTCGGGCCGCCCACGGCGCCCAACAGCACGGCATCGGCGGTGCGGGCACGCTCCAGGGTTTCGTCGGCCAGCGGCACGCCATGCTTGTCGATGGCCGCGCCACCGATCACGTCGTGGCTCAGCTCGAAGCCCAGGGCGAACTTGTCGTTGGCCAGTTCCAGCACCTTGACCGCTTCGGCCATGATTTCCGGGCCAATACCGTCACCTGGGAGAATCAGAATCTGCTTGCTCATGCTTTCCTCATGTCATCAGTCGGTGCGCCCTTGGGCGCACCCGGAAAAAGTCTACCGTTCGGGGCTCATTTTTCGGCGAACAGCACCAACACATCGGTACTGAACGAACCGTCGGCCTCAATTTCAAAATATTCGCGCACTTCGCTGCCCATCGACTGCTGCAATTCGCGGATCGCCGCACGCATCACCGGCGGTGTGCGCATGCGTTCGACCCAGGAGTTGTACTCCAGGCGCAACCGCTGACGGGCGGTACTGCGAGTATGCAACCCCGCCTCACTGACCTGGCGCAACCACTCACCCGCGGAATAATCACGCACATGGCTGGTGTCGCGCAGCACTTCGACGCTTTGCAGGTAAGTGTCGAACAACGGGCTGCCCGGTGACAACACGTCGATGAAGGCCGCCACCCCGCCCGGTTTCAGCACTCGACGCACTTCCCGCAGCGCGAGGCCAAGATCGCTCCAATGGTGCGCCGAATAACGGCTGAACACGAAGTCGAACTCGCCATCGGCGAATGGAAGGCGCTCGGCGGCACCGTTGACCGTGGAGACATTGCTCAAGCCACGATCGATAGCCGCTGCGGCGACCACATCGAGCATTTGCTGCGACAGGTCGTAGGCCACCACTTCCTTCACCAGCGAGGCGACGTGAAAACTCACGTGACCGGCGCCGCAACCCAGATCCAGCACACGGGCATCGCCCTGCCCTGCCAGTTCGGCCTGTAGCAGCGCGAATTCGGTACCTTGAGCGTGGACGGCGCTGCTCAGGTAGGCCGAGGCCTGTTCACCGAATTGTTTCTGGACTACCTGGCTGTGCTGGGCGGTGCTGGTCATGGGGGACTTCCTTTTTGGGTTAAGTCTTGTGGTGCTTATTCGGGCCTCTTCGCGAGCAGGCTCGCTCCCACAGGAAAACGCATTTCAAATGTGGGAGCGAGCCTGCTCGCGAAGGCGTCATCACGCCTTACGCATACTTACGCGTCGCGAAACAACCAAGGCTGGCTAGCGCGATGCTTGGCTTCAAACGCCGCAATCGCATCGCCGTCCTGCAAGGTCAGGCCGATATCGTCCAGGCCATTGAGCAGGCAGTGCTTGCGGAACGCATCGATCTCAAAGCTCAGCACCTTGCCGTCCGGACGCGTCACGGTCTGGGCTTGCAGATCGATCTGCAACTGGTACCCCGGATTGGCCTCGACCTGTTTGAACAGCTCATCGACTTCAGCGTCGCTCAAGATGATCGGCAGCAAGCCGTTCTTGAAGCTGTTGTTGAAGAAGATGTCGGCATAGCTTGGCGCGATGATGCTGCGGAAACCGTACTCTTCCAGCGCCCACGGCGCGTGTTCGCGGCTGGAGCCGCAACCGAAGTTCTCGCGGGCCAGCAATACGCTGGCCCCCTGATAACGTTCGGCGTTGAGCACGAAGTCCTTGTTCAGCGGACGCTTGGAGTTGTCCTGATATGGCTGACCCACATCCAGGTAGCGCCACTCGTCGAACAGGTTCGGGCCGAAACCGGTGCGTTTGATCGATTTCAAGAACTGTTTCGGAATGATCTGGTCGGTGTCGACGTTGGCACGATCCAGAGGCGCGACAAGTCCAGTGTGCTGGGTAAAAGCTTTCATGCTGCGCTCCTTTAGATCAATTCACGGACGTCGACGAAACGACCGTTCACAGCGGCGGCGGCGGCCATGGCCGGGCTGACCAGGTGAGTACGACCACCGGCGCCTTGACGGCCTTCGAAGTTGCGGTTCGAGGTGGAAGCGCAATGCTCGCCACTTTCCAAACGGTCCGGGTTCATCGCCAGGCACATCGAGCAACCTGGTTCGCGCCATTCGAAACCAGCTTCGAGGAAAATCTTGTCCAGGCCTTCGGATTCAGCCTGCGCCTTCACCAGGCCCGAGCCGGGCACCACGATGGCCTGCTTGATGGTCGAGGCCACTTTGCGGCCCTTGGCGATCACGGCCGCCGCGCGCAGGTCTTCGATCCGCGAGTTGGTGCAGGAGCCGATGAATACGCGGTCCAGTTGAATGTCGGTGATCGCCTGATTGGCGGTCAAACCCATGTACTTCAAGGCGCGTTCGATGGAACCACGCTTGACCAGGTCCATTTCCTTCGCCGGATCCGGCACGTTCTGATCCACAGCCAACACCATCTCGGGCGAGGTGCCCCAGCTGACTTGCGGCTTGATCTGGGTCGCGTCCAGTTCAACGATGGTGTCGAACTTCGCATCGGCGTCGGACACCAGGTCTTTCCAGGCTTCGACGGCCAAGTCCCACTCCGCACCTTTCGGGGCGAAGGGACGGCCTTTCACGTAGGCCACGGTTTTTTCGTCAGCTGCCACCAGGCCTACGCGAGCGCCGGCCTCGATGGACATGTTGCAGATGGTCATGCGGCCTTCGACGGACAGGTCGCGAATCGCGCTGCCGGCGAATTCGATGGCGTGGCCGTTACCACCGGCGGTGCCGATCTTGCCGATCACGGCGAGGACGATGTCCTTGGCGGTCACGCCGAACGGCAATTGGCCTTCGACGCGTACCAGCATGTTCTTCATTTTCTTGGCGACCAGGCACTGGGTGGCGAGCACGTGCTCGACCTCGGAAGTGCCGATACCGTGAGCCAGGGCACCGAACGCGCCGTGGGTCGAGGTGTGGGAGTCGCCGCAGACCACGGTCATGCCCGGCAAGGTGGCACCCTGCTCCGGGCCGATCACGTGGACGATGCCTTGGCGGACGTCATTCATCTTGAATTCGACAATGCCGTACTCGTCACAGTTATCGTCGAGAGTCTGAACCTGCAAGCGCGAGACCTGGTCGGCAATGGCTGCGATGCCGCCCTTGCGTTCCGGGGTGGTCGGTACGTTGTGGTCCGGGGTCGCGATGTTGGCATCGATGCGCCAAGGCTTGCGCCCGGCCAGACGCAGGCCTTCGAAGGCTTGCGGCGAGGTCACTTCGTGGATGATGTGACGGTCGATGTAGATCAACGCAGAGCCATCGTCGCGCTGCTTGACCAAATGCGAATCCCAGAGCTTGTCGTAGAGCGTTTTGCCGGCCATCAGACGGTTTCCTCATCAGCTTGTTTCTATGCCCCGGGCCTTGACGATTTCAATAACCCTTTGGCTTGTGAGGCTGATCCTATGGGGTTACATTGAATAACTCAAATTCATATTTTTTATGCTTTGAATAACCAACTGGAATACATCCATGGACCTGGCCAATCTCAATGCCTTTATCGCCATTGCCGAGACCGGAAGCTTCTCCGGCGCAGGCGAACGCCTGCACCTGACCCAACCGGCGATCAGCAAACGCATCGCCGGGCTGGAGCAACAATTGAAGGTGCGATTGTTCGATCGACTGGGTCGTGAGGTGGGGCTGACCGAGGCCGGTCGCGCCCTGCTGCCCCGCGCCTACCAGATCCTGAACGTCCTTGATGATACGCGCCGCGCCCTGACCAACCTCACCGGCGAAGTGACCGGTCGTCTGACCCTGGCCACCAGTCACCACATCGGCCTGCATCGATTGCCACCGTTATTAAGGGAGTACACACGACGCTTCCCTGACGTCGCGCTGGATATTCAGTTTCTCGATTCGGAAGTGGCCTACGAAGAAATCCTGCATGGCCGCGCCGAACTGGCGGTCATCACCCTGGCGCCGGAGCCCCACGCGCTGGTGAAGGCCAAGCCGGTATGGGACGACCCGCTGGATTTCGTGGTCGCCCCGGAACATTCGCTGCTCAACAACGGCAAGGTCAGCCTGGCAGACATCGCCCGCCATCCCGCGGTATTCCCTGGCGGAAACACCTTTACCCACCATATCGTCCAGCGACTGTTCGAGGCCCAGGGCCTGACGCCGAACATCGCCATGAGCACCAATTACCTGGAAACCATCAAGATGATGGTGTCAATTGGCCTGGCCTGGAGCGTCTTGCCGCGCACCATGCTTGATGAACAAGTTGCACGAATACCGCTGCCGGGCATACAACTGTCTCGCCAGCTAGGCTATATCCTGCACACAGAACGGACGCTATCGAATGCAGCACGGGCTTTCATGGCCTTGCTGGATGCCCAAATCGATCTGCCAGGGACTCATGGCTAACTTGTGCTACGCCTATAGAGCCGCGAAATCCTGTGCCCAATGCCCACTTCAGCCTAAGGCTTGCCAATGCCGAAATCTGTTGACCGTATTCCGCCGATGCCGCGTATTCAGGCACTTGACCCCAAGCGTTCCGAGCAGAGCTGGGAAAGTGCCCCACAATTGCTGGCTGCCCTGAACGGCGCACGTTTGGGTGCCTGGTATTGGGATATCGAGCGCGGGCAAATCAGTTGGTCACGGGGTACACAGGCGCTATTCGGCTTCGACCCGCGCCAACCATTGCCGGCCGATCTGGAATACCTGGACTTGCTGCCCCCGGAAGACCGGGCGAAAACCGTCCGCGCCTTCCACGCAGTGATCGCCGGTGCACCGCTGGATCAAGCGATGCACCACCGCATTCGCTGGCCTGACGGCAGCCTGCATTGGCTGGAGATCAATGGCAGCCTGCTGCCGGACAAGCACGGTCGCCCACGCATGATCGGCGTGATCCGCGAAATCACCCACCAGCGCCAGCGCGAACAGGCCTTGAGCAGCTCGGAAAAGCGCTTCGCCACGCTGTTTCACCTGTGCCCGAACATGGTCCTGCTGACCCGCCAGGATGATGGCCTGATCACCGAGGCCAACCAGTATTTCGAAAGCCTGTTCGGCTGGCCGGTGCAGGACGCGATCGGGCGCACCACCCTGGAGCTGGGCCTGTGGGTGCACCCCGAGCAGCGGGCACAACTGGTCAAGGCCACCAAGGCCAAAGGCGAACTGATCAACATGGAGGTGCAATTTCGCGCCAGCAATGGGCAGATTCACGATGGCATCCTCAGCGCGCAAAAGGTCGAACTCGAGGGACAGCCCTATCTGTTGAGTACCTTCCTCGATACCACCGAGCGCAAGGCCGCCGAACACGCCCTCAAGGACAGCCAGGAACGCCTCGACCTGGCCTTGGACTCGGCACAACTGGGCACCTGGGACTGGCACATACCCAGCGGCATGCTCTACGGCTCGGCCCGCGCCGCACAGTTGCACGGGCTGGAGGCGAAACCCTTCCATGAATCCTTCGAAGAGTTTTTCGAGGGCGTGCCCGGAGAAGAGCGCGACTCTATGCGCGATGCCTACCGCACCCTGCGCGAAGGCCCGGCCGGTAACTATCAACTGACCTATCAGGTGCAACTGCCGGACGGCAGCTCGCGTTACCTGGAAAGCCGGGCCCGGCTCTATCGCGATGAAAACGGCCTGCCGCTGCGCATGGCCGGCACTTTGCTCGATATCACCGATCAGGTCGAACGCGAACAACTGCTGGTGGCTTCCGAGGAGAAATTCGCCACGCTGTTCCAGGTCAGCCCGGACCCGATCTGCGTGACCCGCCAGGACACCGGGCAGTTCATCGAGATCAACTCCAGCTTCACCCAGACCTTCGGTTGGAGCGCTACGGATGTCATCGGGCGCAGCGCCGACGAAATCGGCTTGTGGGATGCTTCGGCGAAAAGCCTGCAACGGATCGAACAGGTGATCCGCGAACAGGCGCTGAACAATGTAGCAATCCTTGTCCAGCACAAGGACGGGCAATCGCTGACCTGCGTGATTTCCAGCCGCCAGATCAGCGTGGGCGACCAGCCATGCATCGTCACCACCCTGCGCGACATCACCCAGCAGCAACGCTCGGAAGCGGCACTCAAGGCCAGTGAAGAGAAGTTTGCCAAGGCATTTCACTCCAGTCCCGACGCCATCACCATCACCGAACGCGACACCGGCCGCTATCTGGAAGTCAACGACGGCTTCTGCCGCCTGACCGGCTATCGCGCAGACGAAGTGATTGGTCGTACGGTGTACCAGGTCGGGATCTGGGCCGAAGAGAAGCAACGCTCGGCATTGCTGGCCGAACTGCAGATCAAGGGCCGGGTTCATCACCAGGAAATGCTTGGACGCAACAAGCGCGGCGAATTGCTGACCGTCGAAGTCTCGGTGGAACCGATCACCCTCAATGAAACCGCGTGCCTGCTGTTGACCGCACGGGACGTCAGCCTGCTGAAAAACGCCGAGGCGCAGATCCGCCACCTGGCCTACCACGACCCGCTGACCAACCTGCCCAACCGCGCGCTGCTGATGGATCGCCTGAGCCAGCAGATTGCCCTGCTCAAGCGCCACAACCTGCGCGGCGCACTGATGTTCCTGGATCTCGACCACTTCAAGCACATCAACGACTCGCTCGGTCATCCAGTGGGCGATACGGTGCTGAAAATCATCACTGCGCGCCTCGAAGCCAGCGTACGCATGGAAGACACGGTCGCCCGCCTGGGCGGTGACGAATTTGTGGTGCTGCTCAGCGGCCTTGAAGGTTCGCGCAACGAGGTCAGCACCCAGGTTCGCGAACTGGCCGATACGTTACGCGAATTGCTGTCCGAGCCAATGTTCCTCGACGGCCAGCGCCTGCAAGTGACACCAAGTATCGGCATTGCGCTGATTCCCGATCATGGCTCGACGCCGACCGACCTGCTCAAGCGCGCCGACATCGCCCTGTATCGCGCCAAAGATTCGGGGCGCAATACCGCGCAGATGTACCACAACACCATGCAGAAGGCCGCGAGCGAGCGCCTGCGAATGGAGACGGATCTGCGCCTGGCACTGTCCCGGGGTGAGTTTCGCGTGCATTACCAGCCGCAACTCGACGCCCGGGACAACCGCATCGTCGGCGCTGAAGCGCTGGTGCGCTGGAACCATCCGGAACTCGGCGCGCAATCGCCCGCCGAGTTCATCAAGGTGCTGGAAGACAGTGGCCTGATCCTGGAGGTCGGAACCTGGATCATCGACGAAGCCTGCCAGGCTTTCAGGCAACTGATCACCACCGGACGGGTGGACCCGCAGGATTTCAGCCTGTGCGTGAACATCAGCCCGCGACAATTTCGCCAGAATGACTTCGTCGAGCGCATCGAAGAAAGCCTCGCCCGCTACGGCCTGCCCTGCTCGTTGCTGAAACTGGAAATCACCGAAGGCATCGTCATCCAGAACCTGGAAGACACCATCAGCAAAATGCGCCGCCTGAAAAAAATCGGCGTGAGTTTTGCCATGGACGATTTCGGCACAGGCTATTCCTCGCTGACCTACCTCAAGCGCCTGCCGGTCGACACCCTGAAAATCGACCAGTCGTTCATTCGCGACGCCACCACCGACCCCAACGATGCCGAAATCATCCGCGCCATCGTCGCCATGGCTCGCAGCCTGGAATTGAAAGTGATTGCCGAAGGCGTGGAGACGTCGGAGCAGCTTGAGTTCTTGCAGGGGTTGGGCTGTCACTTTTACCAGGGGTATTTGCACAGCCAGCCGTTGCCGGTGGAGGAGTTTCAAAAGCTGTTGAGGTGATGGCGTAAAAAAACCTTCTGTGGGAGCAAGGCTTGCCCGCGATGAGGTCCTTGAGATCACCATCGCGGGCAAGCCTTGCTCCCACAGAGAAGGGCGCCATTGGCGCCCTTCCTGTTGCTTCGGCTTAGTGTTGCAGAGCCGGTTTTTGCGTCCCGTTGATCGGGATGCGCTTGGCCTTGGCCTCTTCCGGAACAACCCGCAGCAGGTCGATGCTCAACAGACCGTTGCTGAGGCCGGCGGCCTTGATTTCGATGTGGTCCGCCAGACGGAAGGACAGTTTGAAGGCACGCTGGGCAATGCCTTGGTGCAGGAAGGTCACGCCTTCGCTGGCATCACGTTTGCCGCCACTGATGGTCAGTACACCCTTCTCGACCTGCAGCTCCAGGTCTTCTTCCTGGAAACCGGCCGCTGCCACGACGATGCGGTATTGATCGTCACCGTGTTTTTCGACGTTGTAGGGTGGGTAGGTGCTGCCTGGCTCGTTGCGCAGGGCGGTTTCGAACAAGTCGTTGAAACGGTCGAAACCTACCGAGGAACGGAACAGAGGCGCCAGGGAAAATGCAGTAGTCATGATTCAAATCTCCTGAAAACAATCAGCAAGGTTTTTTGTCTCCGCGACCCGAATTCGGCAACGCGTAACCCTTAGATAGGGACCACTGATTGCTTTTCAAGAGATTTTTTTCAGATTTTTCTCAGGCGGCTTCTGCCACCTGCAAACCCAACAAGCGCGAAACCTGATCCGGCTCCGTCTCCCGACGCAGGACGGTGAACAGCTCTACCGCCTCGGGATAATTGCGGGTCAGCATCGCCAGCCATTGCTTCAGGCGACCCGGCGATTGACGTGGCGTCATCTGCGCCTTGGCTTGCAGCCAGAAGTCCTGGAGCAGCGGCATCAGCTCGGCCCACGTCATTTCGACGACTTCCTCACCAGCACGCGCCGCAGCGATTTGCCGGGCCAGATCCGGGCGCGAAACCAGGCCGCGGCCGAGCATGATGTCTTCCACGCCACTGATCTCGCGGCAACGGCGCCAGTCTTCGACGCTCCAGATATCGCCATTGGCAAACACCGGAACCTTGACTACGTCCTGCACCCGGGGAATCCACTCCCAATGCGCTGGCGGCTTGTAGCCGTCGGTTTTGGTCCGCGCGTGCACCACGATGTGCTCCGCGCCGCCTTCGGCCAGGGCCGTGGCACACACCAGCGAACCGTCCGGGCTGTCGAAGCCCAGGCGCATCTTGGCGGTCACCGGAATATGCGCTGGAACGGCGCGACGGACATGCTCGACGATCCGGTTCAGCAGCTCGGGTTCCTTGAGCAGCACCGCGCCGCCACGGGACTTGTTCACGGTCTTGGCCGGGCAGCCGAAGTTCAGGTCGATGACCTCAGAACCCAACTCGCAGGCCAGCGCGGCGTTTTCCGCCAGGCACACCGGGTCCGAACCCAGCAACTGCACACGCAGCGGCACGCCGGACGCCGTGCGGGCTCCATTGAGTAATTCAGGACCGAACTTGTGGAAATAGGCAGGCGTGAGCAACTGATCATTGACACGAATGAACTCGGTCACGCACCAGTCAATGCCACCCACTCGGGTCAGCACGTCGCGCAGGATGTCGTCGACCAACCCCTCCATGGGCGCCAGGGCAATTTGCATGAAAAACACACTCAACGAAAAACGTGCGGCAGTTTACTGGTTTCGGCAGGAATCTGCAGAACATCGCAGATTCCCCTGTGGGAGCGAGCCTGCTCGCGATGGCGATTGCACATCCAACATCAATGTATCTGACAGACTGCTATCGCGAGCAGGCTCACTCCCACATTAGATCTTGGCTGCTTCCGGATTTTGCGACAGCAACGCCGGGCCATAGCCCTCGATGAACTCCGCCGGCATGCGCTTGGGCTTGCCCGTGGACAGTTCGATGCAGACAAAGGTGGTTTGCGCACGCAGCAACGTCGAATTATCGCTGGGGCGCTTCAACTGGAAGTGACGGGTCATTTTCAGACGCTGATCCCAATCGACGATCCAGGTCGCCAATTGCAGTTCGTCACCTTCATAGGCCGCCGCCAGGTAATCGATCTCGTGTCGCACCACCGCCATCGCCCGGTCCAGTCGACGGTAGTCGACCAGATCCAGGCCAAGGCGCTGGGAGTGGCGCCACGCACAGCGTTCGAGCCAGGTCACGTACACCGCATTGTTGGCGTGCCCCAGGCCGTCGATGTCCTCGGCGCCCACTTGCAGATCAATGATAAATGGCGTTGCCCGATCCCAGCCCATGCCCCACTCCCGGTCAGATGATTTCGACCGGCGCAGTGTAACGGATGCTCAGGCCGATTGGCGCGATTGCAGACTGCGACCGGCCAACAGTGATAACACACCCTCAATCATCCGGGGATCAGCGAGGACCCGCTGGTGACCGCCCTCCTCCAGGCGCAACAGGCGACTGTCGAACCAGGCCTCGTGGATCAGCTGCGACTCTTTGACTGACACCTGATTGTCGTCCTCGGCATGAACGATCAGCCCGGGCATGTCCAGTTGATAATGCGCGACATCCAGCGTGGCGGCACGCATGCCAACGTCCTTCTCGACCTGGCGAATGAAGGCGGAACGGGCTTTGGGGGGCAATCGCACATAGCGGGCGAAACCGCGCAGTACGCCAAGGATCCGTGCCGGCGCGGCGATGCTGACCAGCGTTTCGGTACGCAAGCCCAATTGCACGGCAAGCATGGCACTGGCGCCACCCATGGAGTGACCGATGACTGCCTGGAGCGGTGGCAACTCGGCGGCGGCTTCGAGCATGGCGCGGGCGAACAACACGACATTCGCCTCGGTTCCCGGTGAGCGACCGTGCGCCGGGCCATCGAGGGCAACCACGGTGTAACCGGCATCGACCAGCGCGGTGATCAGGCTGGCGAATTGTGTGGGCCGACCTTCCCAGCCGTGCATCAGCAACACCGCCGGTCCCTGCCCCCAACGCAATGCCGAGAGGCCGAAACGCAAGGTGATCCGCTCGGATTTGGCCAGCAGCGGTAATTCCCAATCACGCGGTGGAAAATCTCGCGGCGTCATGAACGCCAGGCGCATTTTGCTTGCGACCAGTTGCGGAGCAAACCAACCCAAGGTGCCATTAACGCCACGAACCCACTTCAACGTGCTCATCGCTCTTTCCTCAGGCTGCTGCCTTCAGGTCAACGCACCGCCGACTTGGCAGCGCGCAGTAATCGATCGGATAAATCACCGGGACCCAGCGCCCGTGCCAGCGCCAGACCGCCCACCATCAAGGCCATATCGGCCAGGGCTTTGTCGGTGTCTTCAGGACTGGCCGCCAACTGCGCGACCATCAGTTCCAAATGCTCGTTCAGTGCAATTCGGAACGTCTCAGGCAGACGTCCGAGCTCGCCGATCGAGGCCGGAATCGGGCACGCAGACTCGCTGGAATCACGGTGTTTGCGCGACAGATAGAACGCAGCGACCAGGGCGCGACGCTCTTCTCCGGTCAACTCGGCGTCCATGTCGGCAATCAGGTCGCGACGACGACCCAGCAATTGCTTGAACGCCTCCAGCATCATCGCGTCCTTACTTTCGAAGTGCGCATAGAAACCACCGACGGTCAGGCCGGCCGCCCCCATGACTTCGCCCACGCTCGGCTCGGCCGGGCCGCGCTGAATCAGCGCTGCGCTGGCAGCCTTGAGGATGCGTTCGCGGGTTTGAGCTTTTTTATCGTTCATCGATGCCTCCGAATATTACGACTAGAATATTATTCTCATAATAATTTTCTGCAAGTCGTGGATGTGACCGCTGGTCTGAAGAACAGTGTGAAAGAGAGAGGGAGATTTGGCCAAACGCCAGACAAACAAAAGGGCCATTCAATAATTGAATGACCCTTATAAAATCCCGCAGAGCGGGTAATCGTGGCGTCCCCTAGGGGACTCGAACCCCTGTTACCGCCGTGAAAGGGCGGTGTCCTAGGCCACTAGACGAAGGGGACACAAACCTTCTATACAACTGATCAGTGCTGAGAGCTGATCGATTCAAGGCCGGTGTGGCCAGACCTTGAACTGTAAAATTGGTGGAGCTAGACGGGATCGAACCGTCGACCTCTTGCATGCCATGCAAGCGCTCTCCCAGCTGAGCTATAGCCCCGGATTTTTCGCCTCGCGGCGGAGCGACATCGTGCAACATCGCTTCTGTAAAACTGGCGTCCCCTAGGGGACTCGAACCCCTGTTACCGCCGTGAAAGGGCGGTGTCCTAGGCCACTAGACGAAGGGGACGCAAACCCTTCTATACAACTGATCAACGCTGAGTGTTGATCGCTTCAAGGCCGGTGTGGCCAGACCTTGAAGTGTAAATTGGTGGAGCTAGACGGGATCGAACCGTCGACCTCTTGCATGCCATGCAAGCGCTCTCCCAGCTGAGCTATAGCCCCTCATCGTTGATGTCATCGCTGAGGACGGGGCGAATCTTAAGGGTGTATCGAAAGGCTGTCAAACTTATTTTTCAAAATATTTGAAATTTTTTGCCGACATAACAACCACTTACCACCCTCCCCCCGCAAATCCGGGGTTTTCCAACTGTAGAAGCTGGCTTGCCGGCGAAGAGGCCCGCAAGATCGATGCAAGCATCAAGGTCGCCTTCGCCGGCAAGCTGGCTCCTACAAGGTCAGGTGCGCAGGATCAGGCGATCGCGCCCAACAGCTTTTCCCACTCTTTGTTTTCTTTCTTCGACACGCCGCCCAGCAGATCAATCGCCTGGCGCAAGCGGAAACGGGTCAGGTCCGGCCCGAGAATCTCCATCGCATCAAGCACCGACACCGAGCTCGCCTGGCCAGTGATCGCCGCGAACATCAGTGGCATGGCATCGCGCAGCTTCAGTTCCAGGGATTCGACCACCGCCTGAATCGTCGCCGTAATACTGTCCTTCTCCCACTGACGCAGGCTTTCGAGCTTCCAGAGGATCAACTGCATCAATTGACGAACCTGATCGCCCGAGAGCTTCTTCGATTCGAACAGCTTGGCGTCCGGGTTAACTCCACCAGCAAAGAAGAAGCCGGCCAGCGGTGCGACCTGGCTGAAGGTTTCAACGCGACCCTGTACGTGCGGCGCGATCTTCATCATGTATTCGGAGTTGAATGCCCACTTCTGCACGCGTGCGGCGAATTCTTCCACCGGCAGGTCACGCAGCCACTGGCCGTTGAGCCACGACAATTTCTCGATGTCGAAAATCGGCCCACCCAGAGAAACGCGACTCAGGTCGAAGTTGTCGACCATTTCCTGCAGCGAGAACTTCTCCCGCTCATCAGGCATCGACCAGCCCATGCGCCCCAGATAGTTCAGCATGGCTTCCGGCATGAAGCCCATGCGCTCGTAGAAGGTCACCGAGGTCGGGTTCTTGCGCTTGGACAGCTTGCTCTTGTCCGGATTACGCAGCAGCGGCATGTAGCACAGCTCCGGCTGTTCCCAACCGAAGTATTCGTACAGGAGGATCAGTTTCGGCGCCGATGGCAGCCACTCTTCGCCACGCAGCACGTGGGTGATGCCCATCAGGTGATCATCGACCACGTTGGCCAGGAAGTACGTCGGCAGGCCGTCGGTCTTCATCAGGACTTGCATGTCCATGCGATCCCACGGGATTTCAACATCGCCACGCAGCATGTCCGGAACCACGCAGACGCCTTCGCTCGGCACCTTCATGCGGATCACGTGCGGTTCGCCAGCGGCGAGGCGGCGCGCAACCTCTTCCTTGGACAGCAGCAGCGCGCGACCGTCGTAGCGCGGAGTTTCGCCGCGGGCCATTTGTTCGGCGCGCATCTGGTCCAGCTCTTCAGCGGTGCAGAAGCACGGGAAGGCATGACCCAGGTCGACCAATTGCTGGCAATACTTCTGATAGATATCGCCGCGCTCGCTTTGACGATACGGACCGTGCGGACCGCCAACATCCGGGCCTTCGCTCCAGTCGATGCCCAACCAGCGCAGGGCGTCGAAAATCTGCTGTTCGGACTCGCGGGTCGAACGCAACTGGTCGGTGTCTTCGATCCGCAGGATGAACTCACCGCCGTGCTGCTTGGCAAAGCAGTAGTTGAACAAGGCGATGTAGGCGGTACCTACGTGGGGGTCCCCGGTAGGCGATGGCGCGATGCGAGTGCGGACGGTGGTCATGGCATGTCTCGAAAAGAATGAAAAGCAAAGAACAATCAAGCCGCGAATGGTAACAGGCGACCCCCACCCCGCTCCAGTGAACAGGGCATTTAAGCCAAGTTTGCGTCTGTAACGCCCGTATGCCGCGGTGAATGGCCGAATATCAAGCGATGGCATTTACCGTTTATCAGCTGTATGCCAGATTCACCTGCTGGTAACTTTCCTTATATATTCTCGACTACAGTTTGCCCCATGCCTGCCCAACTCAAGCGTCGCCTGTCCATTTTCCTGCTGATCGTCCTGCTCATTGCCGGGGGCTTTTTTGCCCATTGGTTCTTCAAGGGACGTTTTTATGAAAGCACTGACAACGCGTATGTCCAGGGCGAGATCACCCGCGTGTCCAGCCAGCTGGGCGCGCGCATCGACCAGGTACTGGTACAGGACAACCAGCACGTCGAAAAAGGCCAGCTGCTGATCAGACTCGAGGGTGACGATTTCCGCCTCGCCGTCGACCGCGCCAGCGCCACCCTCGCCACCCGCCAGGCCGAACGCCTGCAAGCCCAGAGCAAACTGACCCAACAGGCCAGCCTGATTGCCGCCAGCGATGCGCAGGTAGCCTCCAGCCAGGCCAGCCTGGGCCGTACGCAGATTGATTTGAACCGGGCCGAGACCTTGCGCAAACCCGGTTACGTGTCGGAAGAACGGGTCACCACCCTCTCCGCCGAATCCCATATCGCCCGCTCACAACTGAGCAAAGCCCAGGCGGACGCCCAGGGTCAGCGCCAGCAAGTGAACGCGCTGAGCGCCGAGATCAAACGCCTCGACGCGCAGATCGCCAATGCCAAGGCGGATCTGGCCCAGGCCGAACTGAACCTCACTCGCAGCGAGATCCATGCGCCTATCAGCGGCCTGATCGGCCAGCGCGCGGCCCGCGAAGGTCAATACGTGCAGGCCGGTGCCTATTTGCTGTCGATCGTGCCCGATGAAGACATCTGGATTCAGGCCAACTTCAAGGAAACGCAGATCGGCCACATGCAGCCCGGCCAGAAAGCCGAACTGATCTTTGACGCCTACGGCGATACGCCGATCGAAGCCAGGGTCGACAGCCTGTTCGCCGCCTCGGGCGCGCAGTTCAGCCTGTTGCCGCCGGACAATGCCACGGGCAACTTCACCAAAGTCGTGCAACGGATACCGGTAAAACTGACCTTCGCCGCCGACAATCCACTGCGTGGCAAGATCCGGCCGGGCATGTCGGTCACTGCCAAAGTGAACATCAAGGACGCGCCTGACGCCGTCACACCCAAGGTAAGCAGCAAAGACACCCCTGACGATGGCCGGTGATCAACTGATCCGACCGGTCGGGGAACCGACCCGCCGGGACTGGATCGCGGTGATGAGCGTGATGCTCGGCGCCTTCATGGCCGTTCTCGACATCCAGATCACCAACTCCTCACTCAAGGATATTCAGGGCGCGCTGTCAGCCACCCTGGAAGAAGGCTCGTGGATTTCCACCTCCTACCTGGTGGCGGAAATCATCATGATCCCGCTGACTGCCTGGCTAGTGCAGTTGCTCTCGGCGCGACGCCTGGCGGTGTGGGTGTCCCTCGGTTTTCTCGTCGCCTCGCTGCTGTGTTCCATGGCCTGGAGCCTGGAAAGCATGATCGTTTTTCGCGCACTCCAGGGTTTTACCGGCGGGGCGCTGATTCCGCTGGCGTTCACCCTGACACTGATCAAACTGCCCGAGCATCATCGCGCCAAAGGCATGGCCATGTTCGCCATGACCGCGACCTTCGCCCCGTCCATCGGACCGACTCTGGGCGGCTGGCTGACTGAAAATTGGGGCTGGGAATACATTTTCTACATCAACATTCCGCCCGGCCTGATCATGATCGCCGGCCTGATGTACGGCCTGGAGAAGAAAGAAGCGCACTGGGAATTGCTGAAAAGCACCGACTACGCCGGGATTGTCACCCTCGGCGTCGGCCTGGGTTGCCTGCAGGTATTCCTGGAAGAAGGCCATCGCAAGGACTGGCTCGAATCCGACCTGATCGTGACCCTCGGCAGCATTGCGCTGATCAGCCTGATCACGTTTGTCATCGTGCAGTTTTCCAAGCCCAATCCGCTGATCAACCTCGGCATCCTGGGCAATCGCAATTTCGGCCTGTCGAGCATTTCCAGCGTCGGCATGGGGGTCGGCCTGTATGGCTCGATTTATCTGTTGCCGCTGTACCTGGCGCAGATCCAGAACTACAACGCCCTGCAGATCGGTGAAGTAATCATGTGGATGGGCGTGCCACAGCTGTTCTTGATTCCGCTGGTACCCAAGTTGATGAAGGTTGTCTCGCCCAAATGGCTGTGCACGATTGGCTTCGGCCTGTTTGGCCTGGCGAGTTTTTCCTCAGGCGTGCTGAACCCGGACTTCGCCGGACCGCAGTTCAATCAGATCCAGATCATCCGCGCGCTGGGACAGCCACTGATCATGGTCACCATCTCATTGATCGCGACTTCGTACATCCTGCCGAAGGATGCGGGGTCGGCATCGAGTCTGTTCAACATCCTGCGCAACCTCGGCGGCGCGATTGGCATTGCCCTCCTCGCTACCCTGCTGGATGCGCGAACCAAGGTTTACTTCGACTATTTGCGCGAGTCCATTGTGCCGAGCAACCCGCAGGTGGCCGAACGCCTGGCGTCGCTGACCAATACACTGGGCAACGAAACGGCGGCACTGGGCAAACTCAGCGAAATAGCCCACCAGCAGGCGTCGATCATGGCCTACAACGATGCGTTTCACTTTGTCGGGATTGCGTTGGGGATCAGCATGTTGGCGGTGTTGTTGACCAAAAAGCTGCCGGCGGGGTTGAAGGCTGGGGAAGCCCATTGATTCTGTAGCGCCTGCACCGGCCTCATCGCGGGCAAGCCGCTCCCACAGTGATTGGCGTCGAGCACAAAATGTGTGAACAACCAATAACCCTGTGGGAGCTGGCTTGCCAGCGAAGAGGCCCGATCAGACGCTAGAGATCAAACCGTAATCAACCGCTCCCGCAACTTGGTAATTTCGTCGCGCATCTGCGCCGCAGCTTCGAACTCCAGATCTCGGGCGAGCTGATACATCTTCTCTTCCAGCGCCTTGATGCGCTTGGCGACCTCGCCCGGCGAGCGCAGTTCGGCTTCGTACCTGGCGTTTTCCTCGGCCGCCTTGGCCATGCCCTTGCGCTTCTTGCTGCGCGAACCCGGCACGGTGGCGCCTTCCATGATGTCGGCAACGTCCTTGAACACCCCTTTTGGCGTGATGCCGTTGGCGAGGTTGAAGGCGATCTGCTTGTCGCGACGACGCTCGGTTTCGCCAATCGCCCGCTCCATGGAGCCGGTGATGCGATCGGCATACAGAATCGCCCGACCGTTGAGGTTACGCGCCGCCCGGCCGATGGTCTGGATCAGCGAGCGCTCGGAGCGCAGGAAGCCTTCCTTGTCGGCATCGAGGATGGCCACCAACGACACTTCCGGCATGTCCAGGCCTTCGCGCAGCAAGTTGATCCCCACCAGCACATCGAAGGTGCCGAGGCGCAGATCGCGGATGATTTCAACCCGTTCGACGGTGTCGATGTCCGAGTGCAGGTAGCGCACGCGTACGCCGTGGTCGGCCAGGTAATCGGTCAGGTCTTCGGCCATGCGCTTGGTCAGCGTGGTGACCAGCACCCGCTCCTCTACCGCCACGCGCTTGCTGATTTCCGACAACAAATCGTCGACCTGGGTCAGTGCCGGGCGGATTTCCACTTGCGGGTCCACCAGGCCGGTCGGCCGCACCACCTGCTCAACCACGCGCCCGGCGTGCTCGGCTTCATAGTTGCCCGGTGTCGCCGAGACGAAGATCGTCTGCGGGCTGATACTTTCCCATTCGTCGAAACGCATCGGCCGGTTATCCAGCGCTGAAGGCAGGCGGAAACCGTATTCCACCAGGGTTTCTTTACGCGAGCGGTCACCTTTGTACATGGCGCCGACCTGCGGCACGCTGACGTGGGATTCGTCGATCACCAGCAAGGCGTCGGCCGGCAGGTAGTCGTACAGGGTCGGTGGCGGCGCCCCGGCTTCGCGCCCGGACAGGTAGCGCGAGTAGTTTTCGATACCGTTGCAATAGCCCAGTTCGAGGATCATCTCCAGGTCGAAACGGGTGCGTTGCTCCAGACGCTGGGCTTCCACCAGTTTGTTGTTGGAACGCAGGTATTCCAGGCGCTCCTGCAATTCGACCTTGATCCCCTCGACGGCGCCCATCAGGGTTTCCCGCGGCGTCACGTAGTGGCTCTTGGGGTAGAAGGTGAAACGCGGCAGCTTGCGGATGACTTCGCCGGTCAGTGGATCGAATGCCGAGAGGCTTTCCACTTCGTCGTCAAACAGCTCGATGCGGATCGCTTCAAAATCGGATTCCGCCGGATGGATGTCAATCACATCGCCCCGCACGCGGAAGGTCGCGCGGGCGAACTCCATGTCGTTGCGGGTGTACTGCAGGTCGGCCAGACGCCGCAGCAACTCACGCTGATCGAGCTTGTCGCCGCGATCCACGTGCAAAACCATCTTCAAATAGGTTTCCGGACTGCCCAGACCGTAGATGCACGACACCGTGGTGACGATGATCGCGTCCTTGCGCTCCAGCAGCGCCTTGGTCGCGGACAGGCGCATCTGCTCGATGTGGTCGTTGATCGAGGCATCTTTCTCAATGAAGGTGTCGGAAGACGGAACGTAGGCTTCGGGCTGGTAGTAGTCGTAATAGGAAACGAAATACTCCACCGCGTTGTTCGGAAAGAACGACTTGAACTCGCCATACAATTGCGCGGCCAGGGTCTTGTTCGGCGCCAGCACCAGTGTCGGGCGCTGCACTTGCGCGATCACGTTGGCGATGCTGAAGGTCTTGCCCGAGCCGGTCACACCGAGCAGCGTCTGGTGCGCCAGCCCGGCTTCGATGCCCTCGACCATCAGGCGAATAGCTTCCGGCTGATCGCCGGCAGGCTCGAAGCGGGTGACGAGCTGAAATTCAGACATGTATACCTCTCGGTTCTCGGAGCAGGGAATCGCACCTGCACAGTCAAACCGGCAGGAACGAGAAAGGCCGCAAACGACACACGTCGCCCGAGGAAAAAACTTGATTGTGCTCAATGTGGTGTCGATTGCCCGCGCTTTCAAGGCAAACGTCCTACATCCCTTGCAGTCTTTGACGCAGTCAATCGACTAACGGTCGAAAAATAATCCGAAAAACTTACCTCAAAACCCGAATCGTCTGTCGCCATCGATTGCAGATGGCCTCTATACTAGCTCCCCGTTTGTGCACCGCTCTAGTGCATTCGGCTGGAGCGCGACACGTCCGTCCACTCCCCTATCAGAGCCGCCGCAAAAATGAGCCTGTTCTCCGCTGTCGAAATGGCACCACGCGATCCAATCCTGGGCCTCAACGAAGCATTCAACGCCGATACCCGTACTGACAAAGTCAACCTGGGGGTTGGTGTTTACTGCAATGAGGAGGGGCGAATTCCACTCCTGCGCGCCGTTGTCGAAGCCGAGACGATTCGCGTCGCTCAACACGCTTCCCGTGGCTACCTGCCCATCGACGGCATCGCTGCCTACGACCAGGCCGTGCAAAAGTTGCTGTTCGGCAATGACTCGCCGCTGATCGCCGCCGGCCGCGTTATTACCACCCAGGCCGTTGGCGGTACCGGCGCCCTGAAAATCGGTGCCGACTTCCTCAAGCAACTGCTGCCGAACGCCGTCGTGGCGATCAGCGACCCGAGCTGGGAAAACCACCGCGCACTGTTCGAAACCGCCGGCTTCCCGGTGCAGAACTACCGCTACTACGACGCGGCGACCCACGACGTGAACCGCGCTGGCCTGCTGGAAGACCTGAACGCCCTGCCAAACGGTTCGATCGTTGTGCTGCACGCCTGCTGCCACAACCCGACTGGCGTCGACCTGAGCCCGGCGGACTGGAAAAACGTACTGGAAGTCGTGAAAGCCAAAGGTCACGTACCGTTCCTCGACATGGCCTACCAGGGCTTTGGCGATGGTATCGACGAAGACGCCGCTGCCGTGCGCCTGTTCGCTGAATCGGGCCTGACCTTCTTCGTCTCCAGCTCGTTCTCCAAGTCGTTCTCGCTGTACGGCGAGCGCGTTGGCGCACTGTCGATCGTCAGCGAATCGAAAGAAGAAAGCGCGCGCGTACTGTCGCAAGTCAAGCGCGTGATCCGCACCAACTACTCCAACCCGCCGACCCACGGCGCAAGCATCGTCGCTGCTGTACTCAACAGCCCGGAACTGCGCGCCCAGTGGGAAGCCGAACTGGCCGAAATGCGCCTGCGTATTAAGGGCATGCGTACCCAGATGGTCGACCTGCTGGCGCAAAACGCCCCGCAGCGCGATTTCAGCTTCGTCGGACGTCAGTGCGGCATGTTCTCCTACTCCGGCCTGAGCGTCGAACAGGTTCACCGCCTGCGCAACGAATTCGGCATCTACGCCCTGGACACCGGCCGCATCTGCGTGGCTGCGCTGAACCAGAGCAACATCAAGGTTGTAACGGATGCGATCGTTCAGGTGATCTGAACCGCATCGTGAGACGAAAAACGGGAAGCCTTTGGGCTTCCCGTTTTTTATGGCTGCAGATAATTCCCGATGGACTGACCGAGACCTCTAAACTGCACATAAATTAAATGTGGGAGCGAGCCTGCTCGCGAATGCGGTAATGAACTCAACACATCATTGACCGAATTGACGCTTTCGCGAGCGGGCTCGCTCCTACAGGTTTTATGTACACCCCGACTCTGACGAGAACGACATGAAAATCGATGACCTACGCGCTGATCGCGGTGACCGCGACGACCTGGATGACTTCATCCCCCGCACCCCGGCCAAACGCGGCAATAACCTGGTGATGCAAGTCGCAGCCGGCGTGTTTCTCGGCGGGCTGGCCTTGTGGCTGGTGCAACTGGGCGCCACTGCGCTGTACGCCAAGCTGATGCTCGGTACGATCACCTTCGGCGGTTAAGCCAGTTCGGTCGCGCGCTGGCTGGCGGCATCGTCAAACGCGACATAGAGCGATTCAGCGACCTGGCTCTTGATCGCCTTGGTGCTTTCAAGACCCAGGACAAACCCTTCGGCCTTGCCACCCGCGCGATTCAATTGTTCAGCAGTATTGGCCTGGGTGATTGCATCGAACAGCTTTTCGGCGTGAGGGCCGACACCTTTGGGCAGGCTGATCTGAGCGATGCTCATGGGAACACCTCATTGATTCGAGGCATTGAAGGGGTCAAGTGAGTCATGGCGCGTACCTTTTCGGCGAATGGCCGGTAGCGCGTGCAACCACTTCCGGGCGGTCATGGTAGACCCATGAAGCGATTCTGGTAACCGCCAATCACCGATAAACCACCGTCTGTCCCATTGAATCCGTCAATTTGCAATCACATGCTTGACTTCTCTTTTTGAATCAGTAACATAGGCGCCATTCCGCGATAGCTCAGTTGGTAGAGCAAGTGACTGTTAATCACTGGGTCCCTGGTTCGAGTCCAGGTCGTGGAGCCAGACAGCAATACCGAAAAGCCCCTGAATCGAAAGATTCAGGGGCTTTTTTGTGGCTGGAGCATGCGGATAAACAAAAACGCCCGAGGCAATTTCCAATGCCTCGGGCGTTTTGCATCACCGCTGCGCTTATTTGCGCCGCGCGTACAGTTCCATATGGGCCCTGTAGCGATTCGGGATGGTCATGTCGACCACCTCGAAATGACACTCGGCCAGCAAGGCAATCAGGCGCTCGCGGCTGAAGTGGTGAAAGTTTTCCAACTCTTGCCAATACGGATTAGTGCCGGCCGCATCCATGACTTTCCAGCTCGAAGAGTTCAGATCCGGTAGGCCAAGCACCAGCACGCCACCCGGGCGCAGCAGTTGGGCGGCCTTGAGCAGCGCCTCCCGTGGATAAGCCACATGCTCCAGCATATCCATCATCGAAATGACATCGAAGGTGGCATCGAACAGGTGGACCATGAAGTCTTCATGCACGGCGTTGAAGCCCAATTGCCGAATTCGCGCGACAGGCTCCTGGCGTGCATCCAGGCCTGCACTGGCAAAACCGTAGTCAGCCGCCAGCATGAGCAACGAACCGTCGCCGCAGCGGGCATCCACCCAGGTTGGCTGGCGGGACGAGCCCAGCACTGCACGGTAGCCGCCCAACACATTCACGACCTTATCCACCACCGGCGCCCAGGCCGTCCGCCTGGCGTCGTAATTATCAGCAGCAATGACCAGCCGATTGGCGTCGGCCTTGCGCGCAACTTCGGTAGCGCCCGCCGAGGTCCAATGGTGACGCGTATGCACATGCCCGCATGACGCGCATTTCATCCACTCAAGAGAAGGCGGCAGAGCGGCATGCCACAGTTCATGCCCGGTGCAGTTGGCAAACCCCACCGCTTCACTGCTGCCCTGGCACAACGGGCAGGCCGGATAGGTTTCTTGCAGTGGCGTCGCGACTGCCTCGACTTTTGCTTGATCGATGCTCGGCGGTTCGACCGGCCCGCAGTCCGGCACATCGATATGGGCCCCCTTCTCGCCTCGACGATGCTGACGGGTCATCATCTCGATCGCCGTTTCGAAGTTACGGGTAAACCGCAGCGTATCAAACAGCGGTGTCGTCAAGCGATTGGCAGCGACTTTGGTACGCAGCGCCGCCCGATACCCGGCATCGGTGCCGATGCGCCTGGCGATGCGCACCATGTCGTCATGGTCAACACCCACCAGCTCCGGCAGCTCCATGGCGTTGAGCAGGCTCTCGCTGACCCGCGACGAGAAATGCTTCCCGCGGGAGGTGATCACCGGAACACTGGCCCAGAGTGCATCGGAGGTGGTGGTATGGCCGTTGCACACCAGGGTGTCGAGGACAGCGTCGGCCAGTTGCAGACGGGCCAGGTGATCCTGGGGTGCGGCAAACGGAGCGAAGATCAGGCGTTGCGGATCAACGCCGGCCAGCTGCGCATAGTGGGTCAGGTTGGCAATCGCCTCGTCGCATTGGCCCAGCAGCCAGAGCACGCTGTCCGGCACTTCGGCCAACACCCGCAGCCACACGGTAAAACTGGTGCGATCGATCTTGTAGGATTGGTTGAAGGCACCGAACACCACCTTGTCGTCCGGTAGACCGTGGGCGGCGCGGTTGGCCGGCTGAGCAGCGGCACTGCGTTTGCGATCGTTGCACTGGTAGGTGTGCGGCAGGCGGCAGAACGCTTCGGGATAAAAAGGCGTGCTGCTGTCAGGCGTAACGAAGCGGTCCGAGACGATGTAGTCGATGTCGTTGTTCGCTGCGCTGCCCGGGTAACCCAGGTAAGCCACCTGCAGCGGTGCCGGTCGGTAAGCCATGATGCCCGGACGACCACCGCCGGTGTAGAGCTTCAGATCGAAGAGGATATCCAGCTGGTCGGCGGCGATGCGCTCGGCGGCCTGCTGGTCGCTCATGGAGTGGATGGCGACCAGATGTTCACAGCCATTGATGAAACGCTGGCGATACTCGGAAATATCAAAAGCACTGTAATCGTAGGCAAACACTTCGAAGCGATCACGGTCGTGGGACTCGAACAGCCCGGCCATCAGGTGCATGGTCGCGTGATTGCGAAAATCGCAGGAAACGTAACCCACACGAATCCGCCTGCCCTGGCGTGGAGCGACAGCCTGCACCGGCAAAGGCTCGGCCGCCGGCACCATGCGCTTGACATAGGCCTGGGTCACGCCGAGGTTACGCGCTTCGTCCGGGCACCAGGTCAGGTGTGTCAGCGGGTATTCCTGAGGCGCATCGAATACGCCCTGATCGTACCAGGCACCGATCTTTTGCTGCAGCGCCTCGACCCATTCCCACTCGCAGGTGAAGCGCGCGGGCACCAGGGCCGCACCGACCACCGCAGGGTCTTCGGGCGCCAGCTCAATGATTTTCTTGAAGGCGCCCGAGGACTCTGCGTAAAGGTCATTGCTTTGCAGGAGCAGGGCTGCGTGGGTCAACAGCCTTGGGTTGGAACTGACCGTCAATTGGCGGCGGGCAAACTCGATGCCTTCCTGCTGGCGGTTGGCGTTGAAGTACGTGGTGATCAGCGCGTCCAGCACTTCATCGCTGTCGGGGACCTCTTCCTGGGCCTTGAGCAGGCACTGCAAGGCGTCGTCAGTGCTGCGCATGGCGGCCAGCAATACGCCGGCGGCCAGCCAGTTGCGCACGCCGGCGCCCTTCTCGGCCGCTTGCTTGAACACCGCCACGGCTTCGACAAAGCTCCCGGTCAAGCGCAAGGCTTCGGCCTTGAGCCCAAGCAGGGCAGGATGTTCCGGCTGCTGGCTCAGCAATTGATCGAGTTCGGGCAAGGCCTCGGCAGAACGGCCGCCAGTGATCTGTTCGAGTAGCGCCGCAAGACGCCCTTCTGGATTGGTCATAGGGTCAGGTTTTCGAAAGAAATGATCGCGAGGTCGCGACGAAGACATCCGGCGATGTCCGGTGTTGGAAAAAAAACTGGCAGGCGGACCACGGGAGGTACCTCAGGAGTCAAAGCAGCGGCTCATCCTAAATGGGCACATCCGGATTCGTCCAGAACCAGGGGATGAAAGCAGGAGGCCGGCAGTCGCCTGCCGAACCCCCGCGTTCAAAAGCACTCGATGCACCGGCGCTTGAACATGCCGTGCTGATGCGCGGCATGGACAAGCGTCGTTTCATGAGCCTGGGTGGCGTCCTTACAGGGTCAGATACGGGATCTGAGTTGTAGAGAGCGTACCCAGTTGGGTGGAGGTCATGGCGCCGACCTGAGTGTGGGTCAGTGCACCGACCTGGGAGGTCGACAGTGCACCGATCTGCGCCGTGGTCAGCGAGCTCACCTGCGTGGTGGTCAGGGCAGCAATATCCTTGGTAGTGATCGCTGCAACCTGTGCGGTGCTCATGGCCGCCAGAGTCGAAGTCGAGATACCCGCTACCTGCGCGACCGACAGCTGACCGACCTGAGTGGTGGACAGGTTAGTACCCAGCGCGCTGACCTGGGTGTACTTCAGGGCAGCGACCTGACTGCTGGTCAGGGCGGTGACCTGGGCACTTGCCAGAGCGCCGGCCTGGGCCGTCGTCAGGGCGCCGATATCAGCTACCTCGATCGCCTGAACCTGAGTGGTGCTCAGGCCGTTCAGCACCGAAGCCGCCAGACCCGATACCTGGGTGGTCGACAGGGCTGCGATTTCCTTGGTCGAGATCGCCTGCAACTGAGTCGTGCTCAACCCGGCCAGCAGCGAGGTGGTCAAACCAGCGGCCTGAGCCGTGGTCAGAGCGCCGAGCTGGGTGGTGGTGAAGTTCTGGCCCAGCGAGCTGACCTGGGTGTACTTCAAGGCTGCAATCTGGCCGGTGGTCAGGCTACCGACCTGAGCGGTCGACATCGCCGTCATCTGCGTGGTCGACAGTGCGCCGATATCAGCGGTCGAAACCGCTGCCACCTGGGCGGTGCTCAGGCTACCGACAACCAGGCCGGTGACCTGGGTGATGTTCAGTGCAGCGACCTGGCCAGTGGTCAGCTTGGCGGTCAGCGTGCCGACTTGAGTGGTCGTCAGCGCTGCCACCTGGGCAGTTGTCATGGCGGCGACACTGGTTGTTCCCAGAGAGCCCAACTGAGTGGTTGTCAGCGACGCGATATCACGGGTGGCAATGGCAGCAACCTGGGCAGTGCTCAAGGCAGCGATGGCAGTCGTGCTGATACCCGCTACCTGAGTGGTCGACAGTGTGCCGATCTGACCAGTGGTCAGGTTGGTGGCCAGCGTGCCGACCTGGGTGCTGGTCAGTGCTGCAACCTGTGCAGTGACCAGAGCGCCGACCTGGGCGGTGGTCAACGAGCCCAATTGCGCGGTCGACAGGGCGGCCACGTCTTTGGTCGAGATCGCCTGAAGCTGAGCAGTCGTCAGGTTACCCAGCGCCGTGGTCGACAGGCCGGACACCTGCGCGGTGGACAGGGCAGCAATGTCCTTGGTCGAAATCGCCTGCAACTGAGCGGTGCTCAGCGAGCCCAGAACGGTGGTCGACAGACCTGCTGCCTGAGTGACGGTCAGCGCGCCAATCTGACCGGTCGTCAGGTTGGTCGCCAGTACACCGACTTGGGCGGTGGTCAATGCCGTGACCTGGGCGGTCGTCAGCGCGGCGACACCTGCCGTTGTCAAACCGCCCAACTGGGTGGTGGTCAACTTCGCGATGTCCGCGGTGGAAATCGCGGCGACCTGAGCGGTGCTCAGGGCGGCCAACGCGGTGGTCGTGAGACCCGCAGCCTGCAACGTGGACAGCGTACCGATCTGACCGGTGGTCAGTTTGGCAGCCAGAGTGCCAACCTGGGTGCTGGTCAGTGCTGCGACCTGGGTGGTCACCAGTGAGCCGACCTGGGCCGTGGTCAGGGCGCCGACCTGAGTGGTCGAGAGCACGGCAACGTCTTTGGCCGAAATGGCCTGAAGTTGAGCGGTGGTCAGGTTACCCAGTGCGGTGGTCGACAGGCTCGCTACCTGCGCCGTCGACAGGACAGCGATGTCCTTGGTCGAGATGGCCTGCAGCTGGTTCGAGCTCAGCGAGCCCAGAACGGTGGTCGACAAACTGCCCGCTTGAGCGGCAGTCAGTACGCCAATCTGCGTGGTCGACATTTTTGCCGCCAGAGCGCCGACCTGGGTGTTGGTCATTGCCGTGACCTGGGCAGTCGTCAGGGAGGCGACGTCTGCGGTGGCAATGGCGCCCAGTTGGGCAGTGGTCAGTGCCACGATGTCTTTGGTCGAAATGGCCGCCAGCTGAGTGGTGGACAGCGCGGCCATTGCCGTGGTGCTCAGGCCTGTTGCTTGCGTGACCGACAGTGCGCCGACCTGGGCGGTGGTCAGTTTGGCCGCCAGGGTGCTGACTTGGGTACCGGTCAACGCGCCCGCCTGGATGGTCGTCAGCGCGTTAACCTGGGCAGTCGACAGGGCGCCGACCTGAGTGGTCGACAGCGCGGCAACGTCCGTGATCGAAATGGCTTGCAGCTGAGCGGTGGTCAGGTTGCCCAACGCGGAAGTCGACAGGCCCGATACCTGTGCAGTCGACAGCAGAGCAATGTCCTTGGTCGAGATCGCCTGCAACTGAGCAGTGCTCAGGCCCGCCAGTGCGGTGGTGGTCAGACCCGAGACCTGACCGGTGGTCAGTGTGCCAATCTGGCCGGTCGACAGCTTGGTGGCAACGGCGCCAACCTGCGCAGTCGTCAGCGCGGTGACCTGAGCGGTGGTCATTGCACTGGCGGCCGTGGTCGACAGAGCGCCGATCTGGGCGGTCGTCAGCGCCGCAATGGCTTTGGTGCTGAACGCTGCCACTGGAGTGGCGGTCATGGCACCCAGCACAGTGGTGGACAAGCCTTTGACCTGAGTCGCCGACAGCGCACCGATCTGGGCAGTGGTCATGTTGATGGCCAGTGCACCGACCTGAGTCGCTGTCAGGGCGGAAATCTGGGTGGTGGAAAACGCAGCCACCTGAGTGGTGGTCAGCGCGGCAACCTGGGCAGTAGCGAGTGCGGCGACATCCTGGGTGTTCAGCGCGCCCAGCTGCGAGGCATTAAAGGCTGCAATGGCGGCCGTGCTCAGCGAGACAACGTCGGCAGTCGACAGCGTGGCAATCTGGCTGGTGGTCAGAACCGCAGCTTGCGCAGTGCTGAGCGCGGCAATATCGGAAGTCGACAGTGCCGCGATCTGCTTGGTTGACAAAACGGCGATTTGAGCCGTTGACATTGACGTGACGATGGAGGTCATAGGGTTAACGTTCCTTGGAAGAATTGAGTAGCTGGCACCCTTAATCACTCTCGCATCGCCGCAAAACGAATCCACGAGTCTGTGCCATGTTCGAAGAGTTTATCGACATGGCCATTTGATACTTTAGGGATCAGGGAAACATTTAGTAACTGGCGTCGGGGCAAGCGGCAGCGGCCCTTCCTTCTTTAATAGGGATAGCGCAAATGGCTGGCCGTTTTTCTGTTTTGCAGCTTCGCTGGAAGGCTGTAAACCATTGATTCAGAAGGTTTTGTCTGACGCGTGGTAAGGGCGATTCCTTTGACCGGGCGGCTCAGGGGTTTTTGTGGTCGATAGAACAGCAAAAAGCCGATCTGTCTATTCAACAGATCGGCCCTTTTCATTCGCAATGAACGTCAGACATGCTCACCGCTCTTGGCATGCACCGCCCGCGGCTCTCCATGCCCGTGGTCTACTTCCACCACCGGAATCTCTTTCCCGTCGCAATCGTGCAGTTTGCCGTCACTGAAGTAATCCCCTTCGCGCAATGCCGCCAGATCCTGATAACGCAAGACCCGCTCGGTCCCCGCCGCAAACACCGACTGCTGGTCGGAGTTGCCGGCCGTGAGGTGGTTGAAGGTCAGGTTCAGTACGATGGCCATGATGGCCGAGGAGCTGATGCCCGAGTGGAAGATCGTGGAGAACCAGCTTGGGAAGTGGTCGTAGAAGTTCGGTGCGGCAATCGGGATCATGCCGAAGCCGATGGAGGTGGCGACAATGATCAGGTTGACGTTGTTGCGGTAGTCGACCTTGGACAAGGTCCGAATGCCACTGGCGGCTACGGTGCCGAACAACACGATTCCGGCCCCGCCGAGGACGGAGGTCGGCACGGCGGCGATGACCCGGCCCATGAATGGCAGCAAGCCGAGAATCACCAGGAACAGGCCTCCGGTGGCCACTACATAACGGCTCTTGATTCCGGTGACCGCCACCAGCCCGACGTTCTGGGCGAACGCGCTCTGGGTGAAGGAGCCGAAGATCGGCGCAACCATGCTCGACAGCATGTCGGCCCGCAATCCGTTGCCCAGCCGCTTGGAGTCAACCTTGGTGCCGATGATTTCACCGACCGCCAGGATGTCCGCCGAGGTTTCCACCAGGGTCACCATGACCACAATGCACATCGACAGGATCGCGGCGAAGTGGAACGTCGGCATGCCGAAATGGAACGGTGTGGGGAAACCGAACATCGGGCCCTGGGTCACGGACGAGAAATCCGCCATGCCGAGGAACACCGCGATGATCGTGCCGATGACCATCGCCAGCAGGATCGACAGGCGGGAGATGGTGGCGCTGCCAATCTTGCTCAGCAACAGCACCAGCACCAGTGTCACCGCCGCCAGGCCGATATTGGCCATGCTGCCGAATTCCGGGACATGGCTATTGCCACCCATGGCCCAGCGAGCGGCCACCGGCATTAAGGTCAGGCCGATGGTAGTGATCACGATCCCCGTGACCAGCGGTGGAAAGAACTTGGTGATTCGAGAGAACACGGGCGTGATCAGCAACCCGATCAGGGACGCCGCAATCACCGCGCCCAGAATAGACTGAAACCCGCCCTCCCCACCGCTGCTGACAATCGCCACCATTGTCGCAACGCCGGAGAACGACACGCCCTGCACCAGCGGCAACTGACAACCGAAAAACGGTAAGCCCAGGGTTTGCAGCAACGTGGCCAGCCCCCCCGCAAACAATGAAGCAGCAATCAACAAACCAATGTCCGCCGGCGACAGCCCGGCAGCCTGACCAATGATCAAAGGCACCGCGACGATGCCACCGTACATGGTCAGAACATGTTGCAGGCCGTAAGCCATATTCGCGCCGATCCCGAGATTTTCGTCTTCGGGCCGTTGGTATGAAACATGGGGCGTTTTCATGTTAGGGGGTTCCCTGGTTTTTGTTATGCGCACACTGTATGCAAGACTCAGGACAAATGTCTATAGAGTTGTATACAACTTGCCATTCAAATTATGAACGGTTGGTCATGCAGGCTGTGTGCCATCGCGCCATAAACCTTGAAATACATCCTCCCGGCCCTCTTTCCCGCGCCCGCTAGTCTTTTGAGTTCCTGGCGACCCTCGGGCATGGTCGCCCCTCTTTCATATACATATAACGTATGCATAATGAAGCCATTCGAAATTCAGTTTCACAAGGCAAAGAACGCAGCCAACAAACTCAAGCACAAGGGCATCAGCCTCGCCGACGCAGAACCGGTGTTCCATGACGAATACGCCCTGACCCTTCAGGACGATCACCATGATGAACAGCGCTGGATCACCATCGGACTCGATGGCAAAGGTCGTTTGCTGGTGGTTGTGTACACGTGGCGTGATCCAAATTTCGTTCGAATTATTTCGGCGCGCCTCGCCAGCAAAAACGAGCGCCGCCAGTATCTGGAGGCTTGACCCATGAAAGACGAGTACGACTTCAGCCTTGCCAAGCGTGGGGCCGTTGCCACCAGCAAAGGCAAGACCCGAATCACCATCATGCTCGATGATGTCGTCATCGAGGCTGCACGCGCCCTGGCAGAGAGCGAGGGGTATGGTTACCAGACCGCAATCAACAACACCCTGCGCCGGGCGCTGCTGACCGAGCAGGGCAAAGTTACAGAGCCCGGCACTGCCGGGCACCTCAAAAAGGGGATCACGAATTCGGAGCTGAAGAGCCTGGAGAAAAAACTTGCGGAAGCCCTCAGGGAAATTCATCGCGTGATGGAGCCTGAAGCCAGGCCCTAGGCTTGATGCAATACGGGGCAGATTGTTTCAATCTGCCCCGTTTTTGTGTGCGCGATAACGCGCTTATTGCGGCTCGATCAGGCGCTCAAGCGTACGCATCAACGTCTCATTGGCCGGCACCCGGATGCCGAATTCGTTTTCCAGCAATGCGGTCAGCTCCTGCACATCGGCCACCTGCCGGCGTTCGCTGTCGCGGCCCATGCGATGGATCGCAAAATTGCCATTGTTGAGGGTGCGTCGCCACCCCTCCCCGGTCCGCGCCACCATCAGTTGCCTGGCGAACGATGATTCGGGATGGGTCGAGACGTACCAGTTGCCGACCGAGTAATCGATATCTTCCTGGCGCTGCAAATCGAAGATGTACATCGCTCGCCACTCGTCCCCGACCTTGGCACGCAGGGTGTAGCCGTCAGCGTGCTGCTCGATGCGATAGGGTTCGTGGGGAGTGAGCTGTTCAGCCCGGCTATCGAGCAACAGTGGCGCGGTGGGCACCATGCCGCCGAAGCCGACATCGGTGATGTAGCGCACACCGTCCAGGGTCACCAGGCTCAAGCGATGCGTTCGGGCAGTCCATGCACCCTCGGGCTGGCCCATGACCACGCGGCCGCTGATGCCACGCGCGTCGAAACCCAACTCTTGAAGCAAGGCGAGGAACAGATTGTTGAGTTCGTAGCAGTACCCGCCGCGCTCGCCGTGCAGGACCTTGCGCTCTACCGATGGCAAGTCGATCAGCACCGGTTCGCCCGACAGCGTGGTGAGGTTTTCAAACGCGAAGGCACCGGTGTGGCGCAGTTGAAGTTGACGCAAAGTCTCCAGGGTCGGCGCCGGGGGCGCATCGAAGCCCAGGCGTTGAAGGTACAGTCCACGGCTCGTCAGGCGTGTCTCGCTCATCGTTCAGTCCTTATGCACGCAGGCGACGGATCGTTCCGCCAATGGGCGCTATGTATAAGGGATGAACCGCTGCCGCCGACAATTGATTTAGCCAATCGCCCCGCTGGAAACATTAATGACGCTTTCGCGAGTCCAGTTGAATCCAGGTCGGCGCATGATCACTGGCATGGGGTTCGTTGCGCACCCAGGCATCGACGCCAGCGTCCTGCAAGTAAGGGCTCAACACCGGATTGAGCAGCAGATGGTCGATGCGCAACCCGGAGTTCTTTTGCCAGTGCTGGCGAAAGTAGTCCCAGAAGGTGTAGAGCCGATCCTCCGGATACAAATATCGCAAGGAATCGGTCCAGCCTTGATCCAGCAAACGCTGGTAACACTCGCGGCTTTGCGGTTGCAGCAAGGCATCCTTGAGCCAGGAGCGCGGGTTGTAGATGTCCAGGTCGGTGGGAACCACGTTGTAGTCACCGGCCAGCACCACCGGGTGTTCGCTGCTTTGCAGCACCTGCGCATAGCGGATCAGCCGCTCGAACCACGCCAGCTTGTAATCAAATTTCGGTCCCGGTTGCGGGTTGCCATTGGGCAGGTACAGGCAGCCCACCACCACCCCGTGCACGGCGGCTTCCAGATAGCGACTGTGGCTGTCGCCCTCATCGCCCGGCAACCCTCGCCGGCTCTCCAATGGCTGTGCATCCCGCGCCAGAATCGCCACCCCGTTCCACGACGCCTGGCCCTGCCAGATCGCACCGTAGCCGATGGCCTCAAGCTCGGCGGCGGGAAAGGCGCTGTCAACCGACTTGAGCTCCTGCAAACAGGCAATGTCCGGCTGCTCGCGATCAAGCCAGGCCAGCAGGTTCGGCAGCCGGGCACGCATTCCGTTAACGTTGAAGGTCGCAATCCGCAGTTTTTTCATGGTCGCCGTTCCATTTGGCCGGGTGTCAAGGTTGTGACCTCGATGCCTCACGGTGGTTGCGATGGTTGGAGGTTTGCCTTTTTACTCCACGCACACCACTCGTCATCCAGCCGGCACCAACCCGCCCGCCTTTCACACCAACATCAGGTAACGACTCATTTTTGGGAGACGGACCATGATGAACATCAAAGTCGCTTCACTCTTTCTCGCCGGATTATTGTCTGCAACGTCGCTGGCGTCCTTTGCCGCATCGGGCGAGGACGCGGATGCGACAGGCACCAAATCCCGCGCAACCAGCGGGCCCGTCATGCCGCCCGACAACACCCCCGCCTCGCCCTCTGGCGGCAATGCCGGTGATGGCGGTGCAACCGGATCCTCAAGCGGCAGTGCCGGTGGCGCCAGCGGTTCCGGCTCTGGTTCGGGTGCCGGTGGCGGCACCGGGTCGGCAGGCGGTGGAACCGGTGGTGCTGGCGGTGGGACAGGCACCTGAACGCGTAAAGGCGGCCGATGGTGAACTGTCGTCGGCTGCCTCCATTACCTGACACCTACATCTGCTTGACCGGCGGCGGATTCCACTTGCCGTTCAACGCCTCCGCCTTCGGCCCGTACAGGCGCATGGTCAGGTTGAACGGCCCTTCAGGCGCCGGCAGCCAATTGGCTTCAAGCTCCTTGCCGGGGCTTTCTTTCTGGAAATAGAGGTCCAGCGAACCATCGGCGTTGTTCTTGAACGGCATCCAGCTGCTCACCGCAAAACGGTTGAGCCCATTGCCGACCTGAAAGCCTTCGGGATCGTACAGGGTGATCGACCAGAACGCGTTCACCGGCGGCGCCTCCCCTTTGGGGAAATGCAGCACGTATTTATTTGCACCGTCGAGCGCCTTGCCGTTTGCATCGCCTATGTTCAATGGATAAATCGCATCCTCGGGCAGATTGGCGCCGAGCCCCACCTGGGCAACGACCGCGCGCTTGAGATAGTAGTTGCCATAGACACCCATGGTATCGGTGTTCATCGACCAGCCATTGACCACTCGTGCCAGGGTTTCCACTTTCCACTTCATCAACGCCTGCGCTTCTTCAGGCACGGTTTGCAGCGCAGCCTTGATTTCAGGCTCCAGCGCGTCCATGTCGAACGGCTTGCCGGGCTCGAGGCCGATCCGCTTGATCTGCGCCAGCATCGGTTGATCGGTGCTGTGGGCCGGATGCACGCTGAGCAATTCGGCGGCATAAGCGAAGTATTTGGCCGCCGGCAGGGTGTCGACCTGGATCTTCGGCGGGGTCTTCATGTCCACGGCCGGGTCGATCTGGACACTGACCGGTTCCGCGCTTTTACCGAGTCGCGACAGCGGCGTCACGGTGTAGCCCGCCTGGATCTTGTGCACGGCCGCGTAGTCCGCCTCGCCGTCGGTCTTGGTCCGGCCGATGACCCAGACAAAAGGCGTCGGCGCCGGCAAGTGATTCAACCCGGCAGGCACCGTGCCGCTCCAACCCGGTGGCGTCACCAGAAACTGCGCAGCGTCGGTGCCTGTGGTGCGCCAGCCTGGCGAGGCGAACACGTCGCTCCACATGTCGAGCATCGGCAGCAAATAGAAACGCCCGGCGGTGTCCGGCGCGGAGATGACCAGCGGTTCCTTGGTCAAGTCGAGCCAGGCGATCGAATACAGGGTGTCGAAATTCGAGCGCACCACCCCTTTGAAACTCGCGGGCGGATACTGCGGCACGCTCACAAACATGTTCATCGGACCTTTGCCAAACTCCTTGCCCGGCTCGATGTTGGTGAACTGCTTGCGGGTAATGTCCATGGTCAGCAGCGGGTAGAAATAAACGTAGGCTTCAACGCCAATGGCGTGGGCTTCCTCGGAAGTGATTTTCGATTGCGCGTGACTGGCCAGTGGAAAGATAGCGGAGGCTGCAAGGGTGAGAGCTACGGCTGTCAATGCTCGGGTTATCAACATGTTAGCGATCGTCCGTGCGGTGGGAACACCTGCCGAAGCCGGCAGCGCTAACGGAACTCTAGACGATCAAATGAACGGGAACTGACAGGCGGACGACCGGCTCGCCGGGGTGTTGCGCAGATGAAACAACAGGACAAGCGCTCAACGATCCGAACGCATCAGCGCCTCGACGCCGCCCTCCATCGACAGCACGGCCGAACGATTGCGCCCCGAATGCTTGGCCTGATACAACGCCGCGTCCGCCCGCTGAACGAACACGTCCATGCTGTCCTGCCCCGTCGGCACGAACGAATAGCAACCAAGGCTGACCGTCACATAACCAATGGGCGATCCGGTGTGGCTGATGTTCTTGCCCATGACACTGCGGCGGATCTGTTCGGCAATGGTCATGGCGCCATGAATGTCAGTGTCGGGCAGCAACACCGCAAACTCTTCACCGCCGTAACGCACCGCCAGGTCGGCCTTGCGATGACAGCAACCTTTCACTGCCCTCGCGACTTGGGCCAGGCAATGATCCCCGACCACATGGCCATAGGTGTCGTTGTAACATTTGAAGTAATCGATATCGAGCATGATCAGGCTCAACGAGCTTTGCTGTCGTGCGCCGCGTCCGAACTCGATCTCCAGCGCCCGCTCGAACAACCGGCGATTGCCCAGGCCGGTCAGGCTGTCGTGGGTGGCGATGAGCTCCAGCGCTTGCTGAGCCTCGCGCAAATCCGCCTCGACCCGCTCACCGACACGCACCTGCCGGATGAAGACCCAGCCGAACAGACCGACGCCGAGCATGACCAACGCGACAATGACGCTGGAGCGAAACGCCGTGTCGTACCACCCCGCCAGAATCGAATCCCTGGACGATGCCGCCGAAACCACCAGCGGGTAAGCCTCCAGCTGCCGGTAGCCAAACAACCGCACGACGCCATCCACCATCGAAGTAAACATCGCGTTACCGGAGGGCGCCTGGGGCAGGAGGTTCTGGAAGATTTCGCCCTGGGCCAACGACGTACCGATCTGCGACTCCACGAACGGCCGCCGCGCCAGCAGCGTTCCATCGGTCAACGCGACGAACATCGAACCGTTGTCATCAATGCTGAAACTTTTGAAGAACTGGTCGAAGTACGACATCTTGATACCGGCCAGCAAGACGCCCTGGAACTGACCGTTCCTGTCGTTCACCCGCTTGGAAACCGGAATGATCCATTCGCCATTTTCCCGGCTGCGAATCGCCGGGCCGATGTGCGCCACGGACGTCACATTCTGCTGGTGGAACTTGAAGTATTCGCGATCCGCCACGCCGGGACCACGGGGCAGACTCTCGAACGAGGTCACGACCCATTGGCCCTTCTGGTCAAACAGCAGGATCCCGTGTAATTGGTCCAGCGCCTGCACCCGCCGGGCGAAGGTTTTTTGCAGACGGGGCCGCAGAGGCGCATCGAAACCGTCGACCTGGATCCAGTCCACCAGACTGGTCAACACCAGATCGGCCTTCATGAACGTATCTTCGGCCTGCTGCGCCATCGCCCGCGTCAGGTTCGACGAGGCGACCTGGGCCTGGCTCAGGTCATGACGCCGGGATTGCTCCAGTTGCAGATAAAGCAAAGCGCACAGGCACAGACACACCGTGGCAATAAACAATACCGCGGCCTTGCGCAGCGGTATGCGTTTCAATGCAACGCCGGGGGTGGGGTGCGGGTCGTGAAAGCGTGTGGGCAAAAAAGCTCATCCTTCAAGGGCAACGCCTGGGCACCGGCCCAAAAGCCCTTAATTTTTGTGCGCGTAGTCTACGGGGTTATCGGGGATAAATGGGAGTCCCCGATCAAGCGATTCAGATACGTTGTGGTCGCCCCCTGCCCGATCGCGCATCAAGCAGAGCACAATGGGCGCCAGTGGCGTTTTTGCGGGTGAAATAGAGCCAGGTACAAGCAAAAAAAGCGCCTGTTTGTTTACCGATCAAGGACGGGAGTCAGATGAGCCTGTCAAGTTCATCGAGCGTCACTCGAGGAACCAGATTTGTAGGGATCCTTGAGTTAGCGGATAAGTTGTAGACCTGAAAATCTTTGTTCATGACGTATTTCGACAAAATCTCAAACGACGGCAGGATTCTCGTAAAGAAATGCTCATCGAGCACACAGGGAGAGGTGAACTTGCCTGCTACTTCGTAGAATCGGCCCACCGACGGGTCCAGATCGACTCCCACCAGGAATACCTTGCTGAACCCCACGTGATAGGCAAGTTGTAATGCCAGATAAGCGACCGTGCGAGCATCAAAGAAACCGCGCTTGAGATTCTTGCTGAAGCCCAGGGTTTTATTGCGGCCATTGCCAAGTTTACGGCTTCTGATCAGCTCGTCATCGCTACGGAACAGATCTCGCCATGTCAGTTTCGGCGCCCGCCTCA
Source organism: Pseudomonas sp. WPR_5_2 (assembly GCF_003634475.1). Classification (NCBI taxonomy): domain Bacteria; kingdom Pseudomonadati; phylum Pseudomonadota; class Gammaproteobacteria; order Pseudomonadales; family Pseudomonadaceae; genus Pseudomonas; species Pseudomonas sp. WPR_5_2. Next base: position 1,706,109 of record NZ_RBLA01000001.1, read on the forward strand.
GCAGATACAGATCGCCCTGGGGCTTGAGCGTGGTATGCCAGACATGGCTTTCCCATAGTGCAACCCGCTCGCTGAGACGCATGGCTTGCGTAAAAAGATCTGGCTGCTGTTCGGAAAAACCCTGATCGGTACACACATAAAAAAACGGCTTGATACCTGTCCCGGTAAATTTCGAGATGGCACCGTTCATGGTAATCATTGGAACATCGGCGTACCTGTGCAAAGGAAAATCTTTGGCCGATGCCCCTGAAGCAATGATGAACACTGAACCTTTTTGAATGTTGCGGCACTCATCGAGGCCATGCACACGAGGCTGACCTTTGGTGAATGACGAGTTTTTCTGCGCAACAACCATCTTTGAATTCCCTATCCATGCCGAACGATCATCTGTGACTCGTTTTCATTACGATAGTTTTCATCGGAAAGCATCCGGACTTTTTTTCCGACGACTATTGCTCGCCTTTCCCTGTCACCACCAGTGGGTTTTCTGCCTGCGGTATTTCCAGGGCCGGCAGTTTCGAAGGCAAGTTCAACTGTTGCAGCACCGGACTGTCGTAACCATAAACGTCCGGTTTGAACGTTACCCGCCCTTCTTTACTCAGATCGACCGTCCAGTAAGCCAACAGCACCGGCACCCTGACCGGGAGCCTGATGTTTTCAGTCTTGCCATTGGCCAACTGTTTTTGAATGCCCTCGCTGTTCCAGCGTGCCGGGTCGTTGAATAACAGTTCGACTAATTGCAGCGGGTTTTCCACCCGGATGCAGCCGGAACTGGTGGCACGTACGGACTTGGCGAACAGCTCGCGATGGGGCGTATCGTGCAGATAGATCGCATAGTCGTTGGGGAAGCGAATGGCCACCTGCCCTAATGAATTATCAGGACCGGCGTCCTGGCGCAGTGTCAGACCGCGGGCGTTGTACCAATCGACAGTCGCCGGATCGAGCACGTTGCCGTCGCGATCCAGGACTCTGATCCGGTTGGCCGCCAGGTAATCCGGGTTCTGTTGAATCTTGGGCAGCATATCCTTGACCAGAATCGTCGGCGGCACGGTCCAGGTGGGGTTGAAGGTGACGTAGGTGATCTCGGACTGAAACACCGGCGTACTGCGAATCGGCTTGCCGACCTGTACCCGGGAACGCCAGATCGGTTGACCGTCGCGGTACAGCGCCACTTTGTAGCCTGCAATGTCGACGACGACAAAAGTGCCCCGAAGCTTGTACAGCAACCACCGCGCCCGCTCCATGTTCACCCGGACCTGATCGATCCGAGCCTCGACCGGCACATTCAGCGCCGCCAGGGTCGTCGCCCCTGCCACCCCATCCGCGCCCAGGTACTGTTCGACTTGATATTTCTTCACCGCCGCGATGACTTTATCGTCGTAATCGCTGCGTTTGCTCTTATGTGGCTCCAGATACCCCCCGGCCACCAGACGGGCCCGTAACTGGGCGACTGCAACACCGTCCATCCCCGGCTTGAGCGACTGCCCCTCGGCGACCTTCGGCCAACCGCCCGCATCCCGAACCTGACGCAACTGCGCCAGCGCCTCGCGCATGCTGCGATAAACCGCCTCTTGCGGCGGAGCTTTTGCAAACGCGCCTGCCACGTCGTGATCATCGAGGGCGACGAAGAAACTGTTCACATCTTCACGGGGATCAACCCCCACCGGGTCGAAATTCCAGTGAAAATCCAGCCGGGACGGATCGACTTTACCGCGCCGCAATTGCAGCAGCGCGGTGATGTAGGTGCGGGTCAACCCGATATCGAAAGCCGCCGATTGCGCCGGCGTTGGCGCGCTAGCCTGCATTGCCAGTTGCGCCTGGAGCAGTTCAGTGCCCCGGTAATCCGCAGGGTTCAAGCCATCGAATGCGGTCTCGTTCAGGCTTTTGAACAACTGGGTGACATCGCGCCCATTCGTCCAGGCGGCACGATAGTTGCGATGGGAATAGAAATCCAGGACGACGCGGTTAATGTCCGTGCGCTGGTGCTTGCGAGAAGTGAGCAGTGGCGGGAACGCCGATTGCAGAGGTTCCAGCACCGCCTGGATCGCCTGGCCAACCCCATCGTCAGGCGCCGCGGACACCGTGCTAACTGGAGGAGATACCTGCACGATCGGCGAAGTTTTACCAAAAGCAGTGCCGCTGATCAGAAAGACCATAAAAAATACGCGGCTTATGACGAATAACCTTGTTAATTGCACCATGGATAATCCTTAATCTCCCACAAATCAAAAAGCTAGCGTTCCACTCGCTGCTAGACTCGACATATTCCTGATGAGATTTACTTATGGCGCTACATCGCTTTGGCTTTCTACTCACAGCGCTGCTGTTGACGTCGGCCTTCATACCCACAGCCTACGCCGATTCGCTTGAAGTCGCGCTGGCCAAAGCTGCCCCCAATGCCAATGCCAAGGTCATCGCCCTGGCGGTACGCGCCACCCAATGCACCCGCGCCCTGGGCGCGGCCCCGGCACAGAGACTAGCAGTGATCGACTACTCCCTCCCTTCGACCGAGCAACGGTTATGGGTGTTCGACCTGAAAAAGCGCAAATTGCTGTTCCACGAACTCGTCGCCCATGGCCGCAACAGCGGCGAAAACATGGCCACCCAATTCTCCAACCAGAACGAAAGCTACGCCACCAGCCTCGGCCTGTTCCGCACTCAGGAAAGCTATCGCGGCCAAAATGGCTATTCCTTGCGCATGGAAGGGCTGGAGCCAGGCTTCAACGATAACGCCTTTGACCGGGCAATCGTCATCCACGGTGCACCGTACGTCAGTCCGGTACTGGCTCGTGCCAACGGCCGAATCGGCAGAAGCCTCGGCTGCCCTGCAGTAAGGCCGGCGATTGCGCATCGGCTGATCGACTCAATGAAGGACGGGCAGTTGCTGTTTTCCTACTATCCCGATCAACGCTGGCTGAAGTCTTCTTCATACATTAATTGTGGGAGCGGCACGGTAGCGTCCTCCGAAAAGACTACGACGCGTCAGTAACCACCGCCCCGCCTGTCAAAACTGTAATCCCCGCCTCAGCCTGCTGAAAGGCAGCGCCCGTTAGCCTCGTCGACACGTTCACCAGGCTGACGGAAAAACGGCATGCACTCCAACACTTCAAGACGCACCTTCGTCAAAGGGCTGACCGCCGGCGGACTGCTTGGCGGCCTCGGGTTATGGCGCACACCGGTCTGGGCAATTACCAGCCCCGGCGAACCGCAAATGCTGGCCGGCAGCGATTTCGAGCTGTTCATCGGCGAAACCCCGGTCAACATCACTGGCAACCCACGCACCGCAATGACCATCAACGGCAGCCTGCCCGGCCCTCTCCTGCGCTGGCGTGAAGGCGACACGGTGACCGTGCGAGTAAAGAACCGACTCAAGGACAACACCTCCATTCACTGGCACGGCATCCTGCTGCCCGCCAACATGGACGGCGTACCGGGTCTGAGTTTCAAAGGCATAGAGCCCGGTGGCCAGTATGTCTATCAATTCAAGGTCCGGCAAAACGGCACCTACTGGTACCACAGTCATTCCGGCTTGCAGGAACAGGCCGGCGTCTACGGACCGCTGGTGATCGATGCCAGGGAACCGGAGCCCTTCCAGTACGACCGCGATTACGTGGTGATGCTGACCGACTGGACCGACGAAGATCCGGTCAGTCTGATGAAGACCCTTAAGAAACAATCCGATTACTACAACTACAACAAACGCACCGTCGGCGACTTCATCCACGATGTCAGCGAGAACGGCTGGGGCGCGACGATCGCCGATCGCAAGATGTGGGCCGGGATGAAGATGAACCCCACCGATCTGGCCGACGTCAGTGGCGCCACGTACGCCTTTCTGATCAACGGCCAGGCGCCGGACGCCAACTGGACGGGAATGTTCCGTCCCGGTGAGAAACTGAGGCTGCGGTTCATCAACGGCTCCGCGATGACCTACTTCGACGTGCGCATTCCCGGTTTGAAAATGACCGTGGTCGCTGCCGACGGTCTCTACGTCAAACCGGTGGATGTCGACGAGTTTCGCATCGCGGTGGCGGAGACCTTTGACGTGATCGTCGAGCCGACCCTCGACGCCTACACCCTGTTCGCCCAATCGATGGATCGCACGGGTTATGCCCGTGGCACGCTGGCGGTGAAGGCCGGTTTGTCGGCGGCTGTGCCACCCCTGGATCCGCGTCCCCTGGTCACCATGGATGACATGGGAATGGGTGGGATGGACCACGGCAGCATGGCCGGCATGGACCACAGCGCCATGGCCATGCCCGGCATGCAAGCCCATCCCGCGTCGGAAAACGACAACCCATTGGTGGACATGCAGGCCATGACCACCTCACCCAAACTCGACGATCCGGGCCTCGGCCTGAGAAACAATGGTCGCCGGGTCCTGACCTATGCCGACCTGCGCAGCACCTTCGACGATCCGGATGGCCGCGAGCCCGGCCGCACCCTCGAGTTGCACCTCACCGGGCATATGGAGAAGTTCGCCTGGTCGTTCAACGGCGTGAAGTTTTCCGACGCCGAGCCGCTGCTCCTCAAATATGGCGAGCGCGTCCGGGTGGTGCTGGTCAACGACACGATGATGACGCACCCCATCCACCTGCACGGCATGTGGAGCGACCTCGAAGACGAGAACGGCGACTTCATGGTGCGCAAACACACCATCGACATGCCACCGGGCTCCCGACGCAGCTATCGGGTCACCGCCGATGCGCTCGGGCGCTGGGCTTATCACTGCCATCTCCTGTACCACATGGAAATGGGCATGTTCCGTGAAGTTCGCGTGGAAGAATGAGGCGCTACCCATGATCAGGCTCACCCCTATAGCCTTGGCCCCCATCGCCTTGGCCCTCGTCACCCTCGGGCCGACGCTTTCGTCGGCGATAGCAGCCACCCATGACATGCAGGGCATGGACCATGGCCAGATGACCGGAATGGACCATAGCCAGATGCAGCCCATGGATCACGGCCAAATGCAGCCCGCTGCACCGGCCGAAAGCCGTACACCCATCCCGCCGCTGACCGAAGCCGACCGCGTCGCTGTCTACGCAAGCCCCAAGGGCCACACCGTGCATGACCGCGCGCTCAACTCACTCTTGCTCGCTGACAAGCTTGAGTGGCAGGACGCCGACGACGGCAGCACCCTGGCCTGGGATCTGTCGGGCTGGATCGGCGGCGACATCGATCGCCTGTGGCTGCGATCCGAAGGCGAACGCACCAACGGCAAGACCGAAGATGCTGAAATCCAGGCACTCTGGGGCCACGCCATTTCGCCGTGGTGGGACCTCGTGAGCGGCGTGCGCCAGGACTTCAAACCCGGCCCCCCGCAAACCTGGGCCGCCTTCGGCGTACAAGGCATGGCGCTGTACAACTTTGAAGCCCAAGCCACGGCCTTCCTTGGCGAAGGCGGCCAGACCGCTGCGCGTCTGGAGGGCGACTACGACATCCTCCTGACGAATCGACTCATTCTGCAGCCGACCGCCGAACTCAACTTTCACGGCAAAAACGACCCGCAGCGCGGTATCGGTTCCGGGCTGTCCAACAGTGAAGCCGGCCTGCGCCTGCGCTATGAAATCCGCCGGGAATTCGCACCTTACATCGGTGTGACCTGGAACCGCACTTACGGCAAAACCGCCGATTTTGCCACCGACGAAGGCGAGGACCGCAGCGAGGCACGCCTGGTTCTCGGTGTGCGCATGTGGTTCTGACCCCAATCATCCAATCACCCACAATCAGCCGCTTCAAGCGGCAAGAGGCCCTGCATGCGCACGTTCAAAACCATCGCTATTGCCATCGCATTTTCAAGCGGACTGCTACTGAGCGCCCTCGCCCAGGCCCACCCGAAACTGCTCTTCTCCATACCCGCCGAAGGCACGGAGGGCTCAGCGCCGGGAACCATCGAATTGCACTTTTCCGAAAACCTCGTGACCCAGTTTTCCGGGGCGAAACTGGTCATGACCGAAATGCCCGGCATGGCGCACTCGCCCATGCCCATGAAAGCCAAAGTCAGCGGCGGCGGCGATCCGAAAACCATGCTCATCACCCCCGTCTCTCCGCTGCCTGCGGGCGCCTACAAAGTCGAGTGGCGCGCGGTATCGTCGGACACCCACCCGATCACCGGCAATGTCGCGTTCAAAGTGAAGTGATCGATGAGCGAACTGGCCAACATCACCCTGCGTTTTGTGCTGTACACGGATTTGATGCTGCTGTTTGGAGTGGCGCTCTTTGGTCTGTACAGCCTCAGAGGACAGGAACGGATTTCGGGGATGGTGTTGCCGTTTCGCTCGCTATTGAGGGGAACCATCCTGCTCGGCGTATTGATGTCCGTCGCCGGCATGTTTTTGCTGGCAAGTGCCATGAGCGGTGAATCAAATATCGCCGCACTGTACCCGCACATTGAAATGATGGTGTTGGAAACGGACGTTGGGCGGGCCTGGTTGGTGCGGATCATTGTGCTGGTTGTCGCTGCAATCGCAATGATGCTCAACCGACGTGCACCTGGCGCCAGCTTGCTCGTCGCGACCATCGCTGGCGGCATCGCCCTTGCTTCCCTGGCCTGGAGTGGCCACGGGGCAATGGATGAAGGCGCCTGGCATTTCACCGCGGACATTCTGCACATGCTAGCGGGTGGCGCCTGGCTTGGTGCACTGGTTGCGTTTGCCTGGATGTCACAGACCGACGCACTGCAAACCGAAAATCGCATCCGTCTGCTGGCTCGAGCCGTTACCCGGTTTGAATCCGTCGGCGCAGTGATCGTGGTTGTCATCGCGGTGAGCGGGGTTGTGAACTACCTCTACATCGCCGGGCCCAAACTGTCGCTCGGCACCTACGGTATTTTGCTGTTCGTCAAAGTGGCGCTGTTTGCAGGCATGCTCGTACTCGCCGCGCTGAACCGCTTTCATTTAGGGCCGACGCTTGAGCGTTCTTTGCGCGATGGGCAGTATCGAGTGGCGGCGAATGCGTTGCGGCGCAGCGTCATGGTGGAGCTCGCAGCAGCGGTGTTGATTGTGGGATTGGTGGCGTGGCTTGGAACCTTGAGCCCGGAAGCAGAAATCGGCGACCTGTAGCGGGCGCCCGTTTCCCCTGAAAGTTTCACTACACTCCCCCGTTCAAAACCACTCCATCACAAAAGCCCGACAACATGAAAAACATCAACACCCCCCTGATGCTCAGTGGCCTGCTCGCGCTATCGTTTGGCGCTCAGGCTCAGGAAGGCCCTTCGCACCTGGACAGCGTCATTCAACAAGGCCAACTGCGCGTCTGCACCACAGGCGACTACAAACCCTATACCTTCAAAGCCGAGGACGGCGAATACTCGGGCACCGACATCGCCATGGCCCGCTCCCTGGCCGACAGCCTCGGCGCCAAGGTCGAGTGGGTGCCGACGACCTGGAAAACCCTGATGTCCGACATGCTCGCCGGCAAATGCGACATCGGCATGGGCGGCATCTCCGTCACCCTGGAACGGCAGAAAAAAGCCTTCTTCAGCACCACCCTCGACGTCGACGGCAAAATCCCGCTGGTGCGCTGCGAAGAGCAGGCGCAGTACCAAACCATCGACCAGATCAACCAACCCACGGTTCGCCTGGTCGAACCGGCCGGCGGCACCAACGAAGCTTTCGTCCATGCCTTCCTGCCCAAGGCGCAATTGCAACTGCACGATAACGTCACCATCTTTCAGCAACTGCTGGACAAAAAGGCTGACGTGATGATCACCGATGCTTCGGAAGCGCTGTACCAGCAGAAGCTCAAACCGGGGTTGTGTGCGGTCAATCCGACGCAGTACATGCAATATGGGGAGAAGGCTTACTTGCTGCCGCGTGATGATATGACGTGGAAGTTGTATGTGGATCAGTGGCTGCATTTGGCCAAAGTGACGGGAAATTACCAGAAGGTTTTGGGGCAGTGGATAGCGGTGCCTGAGGCTAAATGACAGAACATTTCGTCGAACGGTAAAAAGGGCGTCCCTCTTCAGGGGCGCCCTTTTTCGTTGCGGATGCCAGGTGATTTGTTACTGATCAGTCATCGTGCAGCAGGCCAGAGCTGTACTCACCGAAGCTGTTGCCGAGCGCACTGCCATGGAAATTCATCTTGTTGGGGCTATTGGTGGGCCCCGGGCCGAAGCCGGCTGACGGCACGCTTTCTTCGGAATAGCGGTTTGTGGTGCTCACCCCCGAACAGGCGCTCAACAGCACAGCACTGGTGACGAGTGCGACCTTGATGACGTTTGAGATCATTTTCTATGTCCTGTTGGGTGGAGGCGCGATGGGTTGACCTGATGCTTTTATCCTAGGCCGTTCGCCCGGCGGGAATGATGAAACTTTGCGGGGTGACAGCGTTGGTTCAGGTGCGGTGGGTTCTTGAAGAATCAGCCACTCAGACAAAAAAAGCCGCGTCCTACACCACGATAGGAATCGTCCGTACATTCCGCCATTGCTGCGCCCTTGTCACGAGACCTATAGTCCGACCCACGCCCTCACGGCGGTCGGGTTTGGCGACTCGAAAATCAGCCCCGAGTGCCGTCCACACGGTTTGCCCGGATCCCATTCATCCAATAAGCTGGTCAGCATGAATACACATACATTGGAGGCCCCAATGGCCACCACTAAAAAAACCGTGAAGCCCCGCAAAAAGGTCATCCACAAAGAACTGACATTCCTGGATGTTCGGGAAGCAGCGCGTGACGGGCAGAAGATATTCGATACCTTTGTGATCTCTGGCAAGCTTCCTATATCGAAGTAAGTCTGGATGCCAGCGGTCAAAATCGCAGAAATTTTTCGACAAATAAAACATTGGGAAACGATTGCCGCACAGTTCTACAACTATAAATTGTTCGGCGATCTGCCTGCCATATTTGGCAGAGATGAAAAACTCGACCTGACTGATATGCACCATATCCATCTCGCCAGTACAGAACAGATGCAAACTCGCTGGGCAAAAATAAGCCGTCAGTATTATCGCACCACCCTTATAGACGATCCCGAAAATGACTTTTGGCTCGTTTATGCCTACGACGACTTCAGAGATGAGTACTTGCTGCTCACGGTTACCGGCCCGGATGCTCACAATCGTATCGAGTGGGGTTCGTTCCTACGTACGATACGTAGCGAGATTGTAGAGCCCTGGATTATTGGACAGGTTCACTGCCTTGACCTGGATGACCTTTGAAACCTCTCAAAACCGGCACTTGGCCGGTTTTTTCTGTCCGCCAGAAATTGCGTAACTGAATAACCGAAAATACCATTGCGGCATTAGTCTCGACTGCGGAAGGCAGGTTCAATGGGATATACCCGGCGCAAGACCGGTGTCGCCACGGCTACCTTGTCTTATTGACCGCCCCCGCCTCCGTCCACCCGTGAAGCTGTCGGATCGCTCTACAGTGAACTACTGTCAGTCATGGGCGTGGCGCCCACAGGGACGCCCACCCCGGCAATTTCCAGATGTCCGTTGAGTTGCAAGGTTTTCCAACCGACTGATCACGTTCAGGGAACCAGGTCGATGCCAAATGCAGACGTCGAATCAAAAAACGGGACTTTTATCGCGCAGGAGACTGAGAATTTGATCGGACCTGCCCCGGTTTCCGATGCGGCCCGCAACGGAATCTGGCGCACCCGGATCACGGCACAGGCGCGCGATCTGAGTCGCTCGACCCAGTTTGTCATTGCCGCCGCGCTGATCCTGGGACTGACCATGTTTTTCGTCGGCAATCTGGTAAGCGTAGGCATAGAAAATGCCGCGGTACAAAGCGCGGCCGAAGCAGGCGCTCAGTACATGGATACGTTTCTGGAGCCCTATGTCCAGGAAATGAGCCGGGACAATGGCCTTTCGGCTGAAAGCGTCCAGTCCCTGGACCGCCTCACGCAAAGTCGTTCGTTAAAACAGCACATTGTCTCGATCAAGATCTGGCGAGCCGATGGCACAGTGGTCTACAGCACGAACAAAGCCATCACCAACCACAAATTCCCACTCGATGAGATCAGGGAGGCACTCAAGGGCAACGTGGTCACCGACCTTAAAGACCTGGACGAGGATGAGAACGAGTTCGAACGTGAGCTCAACCTGCCGCTCTATGAAATCTACGCCCCCCTGCGGGACTCCAGTTCCGGGAAAATCATCGCGGTGGGCGAGTTTTATGAAAAGGCCGATAGCCTGAAGCGCGAGGTCAATCAGGTCCGGGAGCAGGTATGGGTGGTCGTTGGCGCCGCGACGCTGGCCATGCTGACGCTGCTTTTCTTCATCGTGCGACGCGGTGACAAGATTATCCAACAACAACAAGTGGCACTGCGCTTGCGGCTGCAGGAGCAAACCCGATTGCACATTAGTAATGCCGAACTCCAGCGCAAGATTGCGACGGCGACCCAGGAGTTTTCCCGTGTCAACGAACTCACCTTGAGGCGAATTGGTGCAGACCTGCACGATGGGCCGGCGCAGTTACTGACCTTGATTCTGATCCGGCTCGACGACTTGGTCGAAAACTGCTCCGCTGTCGACCAGGAATCGCTGGAAACCATTCGTGGCGCCGCCACCGACGCATTGCGCGAGGTCCGCGATTTATCTCGAGGTCTGGCACTTCCGGAAATCAACGACTTGAGCCTGGTGGAAGAGTTGCAACTGGTGGCCCAACGGCACGAGCAACGCACTGGCACCAAGGTCACATTAACCCTGGCGCGGCTGCCGAAGGTCGCGCCACTGCCGCTCAAACTCTGTTTGTACCGTTTTGTGCAAGAAGCCCTCAACAACGCTTACCGTTATGCCAACGGCGAGGGTCAGGTCATCCAGGCGCAATACAGTGATGACGTATTGAACATCAGCGTCAGGGACAGGGGTCCAGGCATGGCGGCGGATGCCATGCTGCTCGAAAAATCCGGCAGAACCCGATTGGGGCTCGCCGGATTGCGTTATCGCGTTGAGTCTCTGGGCGGGTTATTCAGCATCGACTCCTGCGCCTCTGGTACTTCGGTCAATGCACAGTTCAAACTCTAGTCAGGAGCCACTCCGGGGATCCACTTGGTTTTTTCCCGCGCCGGGATGAAGTCGCCCGACAGCTTCGCGCTCCCAATAACGCCGTAGGGCAGCGACCGCTTCGACACGATTTCGGGCGTGCAGTTTCTGCATCACGCTGCTCATGTGGTTCTTGACGGTTTGTTCGCTGATCAACAGCTTTGACGCAACTTCCTTATTGGTCAGCCCCGTTGAAACTTCACGGATGACCTGCTCCTCGCGATGGCTCAGATCCAGCGGGTGAACTTCCGCTTCGTGTTCCTTGATGTTACTCAGCAGCTTGTTGGCAACCTCGGGGGTGATATAGGTCTCACCCTTGGCAACCGACCTGATCGCCTGGACGAGTTCCGGTCCGCTGACACCTTTCAACACATACCCGCGCGCGCCGGCCTCCAGTGCCAAAAAGGCGTCATCTTCGGACTCTGAAACCGTCAGCATCAGCACCTTCACCGACAACTGCGTGGAAATGAACCGCACCGCGGCGAAAACATCGCCCGGCATATTGACGTCCATCAACATCACGTCCGGACGCGTCCTCTGGGCAATATCCCTGGCATCGTCCGCATTGGCGCCCTGCTCGACGACGTGAAGATCCGCCCGTTTTTTCAATGTATTGGCAACGCCCTCACGCAACAGCGGATGATCGTCGACAATGCCGATGCGAATAAATGGATTCATGACGCGCTCCCGAAAGGACCAGCACTCGAACACCCATAGATTAATAGCAGGTAACCGGGGATGACGCCTGTCGCCAACCGTGCAAAATGGCCCCCATTAGCCGGTCTCAAGTCAAGGCTAAAAGCCACCTCAGCCCCACACCCCCATTCCTGTTAAACTCCCCCACCTCCCAGCCTCACCGATTCCAGATCCCCAATGCCCGTAACCATCGCCACACCCGCCCCGCTCTCCCGCCGTTTCTGCGTCGCGCCGATGATGGATTGGAACGATTAACGGCAATGGCCTTTAAAACAAAGGCTTACAGTAACAATCATTTCCCCTTGTACCAGTTCTGTACCAGCAAGCCCTCTCAACTCACCTTTACGCTACGGCAAACTGCGTTTACATCCGGCAGATAACGGCCAAGAGCAGTCGGTGGACAAGCTGCTAGCCTGTCAATTGTGTTGTTTGAATCGCCGTCTATACTAAACTAAAAACTTTGGCTTGCTATCAATTGCTTCGGACTCCAGTTGCATTTACGTCTGTCATCTTTGGTGCGCATGCGCCCAAGTCAGATCGCATAAGGATTGCTCTTTCCCTTCTTCACGAGATGCGTATCCAGCTCAATAAGCCATACTCAAGGAAGGTCAGCTGTTCATCGATATCGTGAACACATAAGTTACAGATCAAAATAAGAGTCATGCTTATATACAAAAAAATCTGTCTAAAGTGCAATAAAGAAAAGCCCGTCTCGGAGTTTTATAAGGTTCCGCGCAATAAAGACGGCTTGCACTCCTACTGTAAGGAGTGTGACAAAATAGCAGTTAGCGAATACTACAAAACAGACAATGGCATAGCTTCACTTTCAAAGTACCAAAAATCTGAAAAAGGTATTGCCGCGATACGACGTGCTGCAGAGAAGTACCAAAAATCTGAAAAAGGTATAGCCGCGATACGGCGTGCTGCAGAGAAGTACCAAAAATCTGAAAAAGGTATAGCCGCACTACGGCGAAGTGCAGATAAACTGAAATCTGAAGGATATTATCGTTTTGGGAACGGAGCCATCTCAAATATGCGGCAAGGCGCTAAAAAGCGCGGTATTACCTTTAGCTTAAACGTAGTAGAGCTGAAAGAGTGGTGGAATGACACAAGTGATATCTGCCACTATTGCTCTTCGACGTTAGAGCAATATGTCGAGCTTCGTAATTACGTGCTGAATTATAAAGGAACAAATCCTAAGATACGAAAATTTATGCGATACTTCAAAAATACTCGGCATGCTGCTATTTCAACTATGACTATTGACAGGAAAAATAACGAGCTAGGGTACGAAATAAAAAATATTGCCAAGGCTTGCTGGGTTTGCAACTTCTTAAAAAGTAATTTCTTTTCAGAGGAGATATTTAAAAAGATAGCACCTGAAATCATTTCTGAGTTAAGGGAGGCAATAAGTGAGGAGTGCTCATAGTAAAATGCTCAATAAGTACGTCCACTTCTACGAATTGCCACTTTCTAACTTTACGTTATTCCCGCAGTATGCAATGGGTCGATTGTGTTCCTTCCCGACAGTCAGTAGTTGGTCGTTTTCTGCCTCTCGCGACGGATAGAAAACGGCCAATTGCCTTATACAATGGCAGCTTAAGGTCGATTGGTCAGTCCAGCTGCAACTGAACAAGGATAATGGTCGCGGCAAAACCCAATGTAAGGATTCCGATTCCGCACGTGATTACGAGTAGGAGGGGATGTTTCCACAAGGTTCTAATCTCCGAATCGATTATTTTTGTTGAGTAGGAGCGTCAGAGCAATTACCAAGCCAAATAATGTGGTCCGGTCCAAGGGCTGCGGCATTGCGATGCAACGGCTCTTAGAGACGGTAAATACATATTGCCTCATGGGAAATCCCCCACAATTGGGGGATTTTTCTTACCGGATATGGCGCAGTCATCGAGACTATTGCTAGGCGGTCGAACATACGAAACCGCATAGTTGATAAGCGCAGGTGCTGCATGGCCAACCCCAGTCAGTTTCAGCTATTTCAAGCGTTAATACGCGTCGATTGCATACAAGGCAGGCTTCGAATTCAAGCAGCTACAACCAGGCGCTAACGCGTATTGCATACCTTTCCGACTTAAAATCGGCTCCATCGATTGACGAAGGGCGTCTATTGTAAGTGGATGGGATGGCACTACGCCGAGCGCTATCGAGATGGGACGACTGAAGAGAGACGGTAGAAGTCATGAGACGAGTCAAATGGGTTCTCATAGGTCTGATGATCTTGGTGCTAGCAGCATGTATGAGTGCCGGCGTACCGTACGGTGGAATTGGTAAAATAGATCAGCCGCAGGTAAGTGTCCCAATAAGCATCCAGTCGCCGCGACCGGATGATCACCCAAGTCCGTACAGTATAACCAGAGGGAGGGGATGCACGGAGTGGGTTCATTTCCCCCCGGGTGAAGATATAGATATGGAGTGCGCGCTTGGTGCCGAAGATGCCTTCATATCCGTGCCTGTCGCATTTGCGACCGACCGGGAGAAGACTGGGCCTTCCACATTCGGGGCAACACGTGCCAGTACGATCAGCTACGGCACAGTCAACGTAAGTATCCCGCGTGACCACAAAATGGGCAAACTTGAGGCACCGTCATGGTGGCGTTTGCGATTTGAGCAGGAACCGGAGTTTGATGTAATGGTGTTGCGAACGGAAAGTGTGTCGTCGACCGAGTTCTTTTCCAACTTACGAAGGGACGTCTCTGACTCGGCAACTAAAAGTCTGCTGGTATTTGTGCACGGCTTTAACGTTAGCTTCCAAGACGCAGCGCGGCGAACGGCGCAGATGTCATATGACCTTGGCTTCACGGGCGTCCCTGCCTTTTTTAGCTGGCCATCTCAAGATCAACTACTGAGCTATTCGGCAGACGAGCAGGCCATTATCGATGCTGAGCCACATCTTCAGCAGTTCTTGCGCGATGTGCTTAGGCAGTCGGACGCTGAGAGCATCTACCTCATAGCGCACAGCATGGGAAACCGGGGGCTCACGCACGCACTTATGGCGTTGGCGCGAACGGACCCCAAGGAAGTAAAACGGATCAAGGAAGTGATCCTCGCCGCGCCGGACATCGGTACGATCGAGTTCACTGAACAAATCGCGCCTGGCCTGCAGAAGCTCGGTGCGCCAATCACTCTTTATGCATCCTCTAACGACCGTGCGCTAGCGACCTCTAAATGGCTTCATGGCGGGGCACGCGCCGGAGAATCAGGGGAGAATTTGATCGTCGTCAATGGGATCGAGACGATCGACGCATCGAACACCGACACGGACCTCATCGGGCACTCGTATTACGGCGACAGGCGTAGCGTGCTGGCCGACATGTGGTACCTAATCAACGGCGAGCTGCCAGCGGCAAAGCGTTGTTGCTTGCAGGGGGAACCGTCCCGGATTGCACCGAAGTACTGGGTTTTCCTTAAATAGCAGAGTCGGCCTTCAAGTTACCACGACGTGGCTAGCCACCGATCGCTTGCGTGCGTAGGTCGAGAAGCTCAAGGCACTCCGCTCCCGGGCGAGCGCCTCATGTCAGGGTGTACCCATCTGCAATCGACCGACGCAGTCATTTGCACCGAATATGCCCCCCCTTTAGCAGGCATGCCCGGCATTGAACGGCCAAAGGCTGACGTTGGCCATGGTGCAGACGTTGATTTTTGCGCAAGCCAAGCTCTAGGCCCTAAAAAGAGGGAATTGCCGATTCGATTTGACCATTAGCATAGCTATGCTAATGTAGCTATATAGCTATAAAACAAACTGAGAAGAGACATTATGGAAAAGTCATACATCGACCCGAAAACCGTCTTGAGCCCACGGGGAAGCGTAAAAAATCTGGAGATTTTGTATGACGGGGGAGCAGGGTCTTTTTCCCTCGCAAAGTTGGAGTGGGACGGCAGAGATGCGCACGGTTTTCGCTGGAATGGGTACACCGATAGAAAATCCAACAAGGTAAACAAAGGAAGTCCCATCTCCACAGGCTATCCAGTCTGGATGATCCTACCGACAGAAATTGTTCAAGCTATGGACTTTGAAAAGATCATCAACCGTAAAACCTTGAACCAGCGGGTTTTAAGCGAAATCAAAACCCTGGTCGAGAGCAAAAAAATCCAAGATCCAGAAGGATTCTCCCTGACCTATGAAGCAGATGCGACTGGTATAGATGGTAACGTCATTGAAGAGATTCAAGAGGCGCTGATGAGCGATAACATCAACATAATCAGTGTCAAAGAAAAAGGAAATTCAACACTTTTCAACGTTGCATATTCCTGACAATTAAAATTAGAGTGTCAATCCGGCAGCCGTCGGCTGCAGTCAGAACCAGCCTCCTACACTGATAGTAAAGCCCAGAGCATAGCTAATAATGAATCAAGCTTTTAGCGCACTTCTAAACGAAAAAATTGAACTTTTCAGACATTCTTTTTCCGCTGCTTCCCGCCAAACATTTGTCTCTCCAACAACTGGCAAATTAATACATGCTGGTGAGTTTGGTACCTACCGGGAGGAAATTCTTCGAGGTTTTCTGAGGTTGTGCGTCCCTGCAAGACTTGAAATCGGTACAGGTTTTCTAATGAACTCAGCGGGGGGGCATTTCTACCCAAGCAGACATTGTCGTTTATGACCCTTCGGCGGTTCCACGAATAGAATCGAATGAGCATCAGCGATTTTTCCCCATTGAAGGTGTCTGTGCTATTGGCGAAGTCAAGAGTCGTCTGTCGAAAGCAGGACTACGAGATGCTTTGAATAAATTGGCTCGAGTGAAAGCTACGGCAGACCAGACGTCCACAACAACTCCAATATTTAGAGACAGATCAATAGCCACACTTCCGTTCAATAGAGAAGAAATCATTTACGATCAAATTTTTTCTGTTCTAGTATGTGAAGGCTTCGACTTTGACCCAAAATCACTTGCTAATGAGATT
Organism: Pseudomonas sp. WPR_5_2; assembly: GCF_003634475.1. Taxonomy (NCBI): domain Bacteria; kingdom Pseudomonadati; phylum Pseudomonadota; class Gammaproteobacteria; order Pseudomonadales; family Pseudomonadaceae; genus Pseudomonas; species Pseudomonas sp. WPR_5_2. The sequence continues at coordinate 1,722,720 of NZ_RBLA01000001.1, forward strand.
AGTGGCTGGTACGAACCCGATATAAAAAATCATCATAAGCACAATATGATTTTAAGTATCGAGGATGGACTTGCCCATTACATTCAATCTGGCAAATCGTGGATGTACCCACCCACGAACAGAACACCAGCAAAAAACCGATTCCTCCTCCCAAACGAAAATAAAAACCTACACTTTCATCTGTTTTGTAGCTTTATGTTCTTAGCAACATCGAGTACCACGATACTATATCCAGAAATTAATGAGTATATGCCGCCATTATCCGGCGGATACGTTTACGATGATGTGAACCAATAGGTTTATTCAGACAGACGTACATAGGTAATCGTTATCAGTTTCCCAAGCTGATAACGAGGGTTCGATTCCCTTCACCCGCTCCACTATTTTCAAGGCTTCCAGCGGTATCAAGGTGACATTGCGTAGAACTGGTGACAGTTTCGGTGACAGTTACTGGATTCTGGGAGTGTTTGCGCACCAACGTGAGTGCGCAGCAACTGATGGACCTGTACCAGCGCCCTCCCCCTAGGCGCTTTCGGCTTTTCATGTTGACCCCTCGGAAAACGGTTAGGAAGGTTAGTTTTTTGCTGACTGCCCTGAAAGCCTTGTGCTGCGCGGCTTTGCGACTACTGCCGCAGGTTAGGTTTTGGTTAGTACAGGGTTATTTCCTAACCTTTATAGATGTTAAAAACTCAATAAGTTAAAGCCTTATAAATCAGTAACTTACAACTTACTAACCTCAGACCTAACCATAACTAACCCTCCAAAGTTAGCGACCAAGCCCAGTAAATACGGGCGCCTCAGCTGCTCTCAGGCTGCCATTTCAAAAACTAACCCTTTTCCCGAGCCACCTCTCAAAATCCATCCCCCACTGCGCTCCAGAAGCCTTCTCAAAACAGTCCACCCATGCAGGGATTCGCAGGCTTTTTTCACCCCCAGCAATGCCAGAGCAACCCCAGCCAGGCCTGCGCCGAAGCAACTTCAGGGAGTGCAGAAAAAACGACACATTTAGCCCGCAGGCGTGGCGGGGGGACGACGGCGCGCGCCAGATGCGGAGCGAGTTGCCGCCAGCGGCCACGCTGGGCAAACTACTCAGCGCAGACCCACACTGGATGAGATTTTGTAAGGAATACGCCGATGACTATGCCCGTGCTGTTTGAATTTGAAGCACTGCTGTTGCCTTTGATAACAGTGGACGACGGGGAGCATTGGTTCTGTGCCAAGACCTGCGCGAAGTAGTGGACGCCATCTACAAAATTCAATGCTTAGAATACGACTACGTGGGCGTCGTGATCGGAGAAGACCTCGTCTACAGAAACGGCCGCGTATGCGCTCGCGGATCAGCCCAACAAGACTCGGCCCTTCAGCGATACATGAACACCCGCAGCGGGTCCCAGGAAGAGAAGAGAGCTACATTCTCTCGGATAATTCGCGATGTTTACTACGTGCTAATGACCCGGGCTAAGAAGGGGTTTTTATTTATGTGGTTGATCCTGAGATGAGGGGGATGCTTCGGGGGGCTTTGTGAGGACATCGGCCGAACGAAATGACCTCGCAGCGGTTAGCGCCCGGCCGAGGCTATGTACGGTTGCTGATGCGCCGAGAATCGGTCGCTCCGGCGCGTCGCGATTGTAGCCAACGGTTTGAACACGAAAAATCCGCTCTAATGAGTCGCGAGGAAGCCCTCTCAGGCCTTCATCGTCGCCATCAGCGCCTCGTTTCCCAGCAGATTCATCACCCACTTCAGGTTGTATGCGAGCACGTGCAGACTCATCTCGTTTCTGACGCGTTCGAGGCCCTTGGTCAGGAAATGCGTCGTGCCCATCCATACCTTCAGAGTACCGAAGGGATGCTCAACCGTCCGGCGCCGAATACGCATGCTGTCGGGCGCCCGGCCTAGCCGGGCCTGCATGACCTCGAGTTCTTCCTCATGCACCCAGCGGCTGTCGCGTCGATAGTCACCGGGGGTGCATTTGGCCTTGATCGGGCATATCGGACAATGGGAACTCCAGTAACGGTGCATCGTCAGCCCGGCCTCAACGCTCATGTAGCCAAATCAAACGCTCCCCGGCCGGGCAGACGTACTCGTCATTGTCGTGGTCATACACGAAGTCGGCCTTACGCCGGAGGTGGTAGTCTTCGGGACAAGGGGAATCGTGCCGGCTTTGTGGCAGGCGAGGATTTCCTCGCCCTTGTAATAGCCTGGTCGGCAATCGCCGTGATGTACTCCAACCCACATCGCCTTGCGGGCCTGTTTGCCCATCTTGCTGAGCTGATCCCGGTCCAGACCATCGTTCGTCACTTCGCGTGCCACCATCAGATGGTTCTTCGTTTTAACCGCCGTCTGCACGTTGTAGCCTACGATGCCGGTGCCCCGCGTTTTCATGGAGCGGGCATCGGGATCCGTGAGGGAGATCTGCTTGTCGGGCGTGTACTCGAGCTGGACGCCGATTGCTTCGAGCTCCTTCATCCGCGCCTTCAGGGTCGTGTCTAGTTCTGTAGCCACTCTTTCTTCTCCTGGGCCGTAGCCGGTCGGCGCTGTCAATCTCGACCAGGTAGCGTTCGATGCTCAATTTGATTTCTTCCATGCACCGTTGCAGCTTGGCGCTGGTGAAGTTGCGGTCGCGGTTATTGACTGCCTTGAACTTGCTGCCGTCGATCGCGACCACGGCTTCGATGAAGAACCCCAGTTCCCGGCACAGCACGACGAACCGGCGACAGACGCTATGGATCACAAGGCTGACTTTGGAACACGAGAAGGCGAATCCCCGGCAATTCAATAGTGCCAGCTGACGCCCGCGATCACGCAGGCTGATGGAAACATTCGCGGATGAGTTGGAACTCGCGGTGCGAAGCCAGTCTGGCGTCAACTTTCACCAATGCAGTGTGGAGGCAAGTTGCACCATCTCCTGCGCCCACGTCGGTCACGCCGAACAATCGCCGTTGCAGTTGCCTTGCGCCGCGATTGGTCTGTGCTATACCGAACCACTATGGTGTTGGTGCGCCCACATTTCATAGTGAGGCTGCACGACCTCGACTGTGCTCGGTGTCGCAGCGAGCGATTGGTCTTCACTCATGCCGGCGAGATGTTGCGTGATTCGTAACGCCTGTAGGCAGCAGCGAACCCGTTCGGAAGGTGCGTTCGAACGCAGCTTGTGACAAACAAACGTTCCGCGCTATGCGGCCCCACTATATGGATCTATCTCAGCGAAGAGCAGCCCTGAGAGGACCAGAGGGAGATTGTTATGGCCTTCAATAATCTAGGCTATTACACACTCGAACCTGGGAGGGAAGTAGAGATCCTGTATTGGTTTGGTGGTTCCGGCGGCCACCTAGGCGCAAACGACCACGGGGCACAGTACTGTATGGCCCATCCTCTGTGGGGGCCGGAACGACCCTGTTCGTTACTCAACAAGGAAAGTCAAACATGGGATACACGGCCGGGCCGTGGCAGTACACATGTCATTGTGTCGAATGTGGGGCCGTACGTGCATGCGATCTATACGTGGCATGTCGGGTTGGCAGTCGCCCAAGCTGACCTGCTGGAGGTTACGGCTTTGACCATCGATGAGACGTCCTACCGCCGTGCCCACAACTACCTGACCTGGGAAGTCGATGCTACCGTGCGTCTGGCCGACGATGCGAGCCCGCATTTTGCGAGAACACCAGAACCCTCGGGACGGTATAACTCGCCGCAATCGAGTACGCCGAAGGTAAAGGCTGGTACAAAGATAACTCGCGGCAAACACGGCACCGGTCCCGGAGGTACGGGCACCGCCGGCGTCATCGTGCGTAAGAAAGGGGCCACTTCGGGCGCGCAAGTCATGACCTGCGCTCACGTGTTGGGAATGCAAGCCATCGGGCCCGATGCAACGGTCAAGGACGCCAACGTAGTTTACTCGCCCGAACTGTCTACCTGTTCGGGAGTCGAATGCAATCGGCCGTTCGGAGAGGTAATTAACGCCACTCTCGAGACTATCAACGCTGATGTCGTACAGGCAAGCATCAAGTTTGGATCGGAGACTTTCGCTGTCGATGCGGCACTCATCGATCTCGCGCCGGACGCAAACGGTCTGAATGAGATCCCCAAAATCGGCCAGATTGCCGGCGTCCGCGATCTCGTCCAGGAATGGTCGCTGACCACGCCTCCGGGTTCGCTCGAATTGCCTCCGGCCCGCCAGATCCAAGTAAAAAAATACGGCGCCGTGACTGAATACACTGAAGGCACCATCAAGCGGTTGGCGAAAGCGGATATCAAAGAAGTCGATCCCGGCACTGGCGCGATAACAGACAGCAAGGGTTATGTTTTCGAAGTCGAGGTGAATGCGGGCCAATCACAGTTCAAGCAGGAGTACGAACTCGACATGGATCAATTCATGTCGAGGATGGCCATCGCGACAGCCGACGAAGTGGCACATCTGTTCGACGGCACGAAGGTGACTGCCACGGTTGGAGGGGCCGCTCAAACACCCACGCTCAAGATCGTGGGCACTACATTTTCGCAAAAGGGCGACTCGGGTTCTCCAATCGTCGATAGCGATCGGAAGATTGTCGGGATCCTGAGAAGCGGCAGCGTCCAACGAATCTACGTCAAAGGTAAGGATCCGGTGGATATCGTCACGGGTAACTCGCAGGGCGTTTTCATCGCTGCCGCCTTCGAGAAACTCGAGGTTGCGCTCTTGTCCCCCGGCCAGCAGACCTCGGGCGCACGGATTGTCGTTCCTGGAATGGCGATCCAGCGCGCACATGGCGAAGCTCTCGACTGGCACGCTCTCGATCGGATTCGCGACGATATCGAGCGCAGTCCCGCGGGAATCCGGCTCACACCGGTGTTCCGACGCCACTTCGACGAAATTCGCCAACTTGTGCACCATCGCCGCCGAGTGACCGTGACTTGGCACAGATTCAAGGGCCCGGCTTTCGTCACGGCATTTCTGAGGGCTGCGCGCTCGCCGTCCAAACCGCTCGTGCCCGAGATCGACGGAGTGCGACTGAACGATGCAATGCGGGCCATGCGGAACGCTCTAATGGCGGAAGGATCGCCCGGGCTGCAGAACGCGATCATGGCGCACGAAGCCGAACTTTTCGAACTTGCGGACAAGGCCGAATCCATCGACGCACTAGTCGAAGCCCTGTCGCCGGTTGAGGATCGGCGCGCATGAAAGGGCCCGCGCTTCGCATCGCGAGCGCGCGCGGCGTTCCGGGAACCGCTGGCGCCGTCGTTAAGCACAGCTCAGGTACGCGATATCTGCTCTCGAATGAGCACGTCGTGTTCGGGGGCGGAGCAGAACTCGGCGATCCTGTATGGGCCATCCCCCTGGAGTCCCTCGACGATGACGTGACCGGCGCCGTGCTGCTTGGGCGGGTGTTTTCCGGACGCATCGGCCGAGTCACGTTTGAAGGCGAAGACTGTTTCGTGGATTGCGCGTTGGTGGAGTTGGTGGAATCCGCTTTGCCGGCCTGGATTGCAGAAAGGCTGGACGAACTGGCGGCCTTCGAAACAGCCGCTCCCGAACCGGGTATAGCCGTATGCAAGAGCGGCGCTGCGACGGGACGCACCGAAGGCGTGCTGGTCGATGTCGCCTATCCCGATTATCCGGTGATCGACGGCCGCATTTGGAGTGCGCCCGGGCAGCTTCTCGTCGATTCGCAGAATCCGGAACTAAACTTCTCGGCGCCTGGGGATTCCGGCTCCGCGCTGTTCGATGTGCACGGCCGCCTGCTCGGACTGCTTTGGGGATCGAACCTCAGCGGTCAAGGCGTCGCTTGCCCCATCGCACCGGTGCTCGACTGCTTGAAGGTGACCTTACGGCCGGCGCATAACGCAGCCCGGAGGTCCACTTAATGGCAGCGCGGAAAGAGGTTCTCAACGAAGCGCGCCGGCTGTTGCTCGCGTTCCCAAACGTGATCGGCGTTGGGATCGGGCTCCGGCCGGCATCGCTCGGCTGTTCCGCGCAAGTGCTTCGGGTTTACGTCAAACGCAAGCTCGGCGAATCCGATCTGCTGCCAGGAGCCGTGGTCCCGCGCACCGTGTTGGGCTTACCGACCGTAGTCATAGAGGCAGCACCAGGCTTCGCCACGGCGAAAAACGTGAAGGTCTACACGGCTGGGATCGACATCGAAAGCAACGTTCCTTCAGTGGACGTAAGGAGCGAAAGCGGGACTCTGGGCTGCTATGCGCTGCGGGCCGGCAACCCCGTTCTGCTGACCTGCTCACACGTGATGTTCCCGGGCTTCGCGGCGCTTCCGCAAACCGGTATTTACCAGCCTAATTACAGCTCCTGCTGTTCGGGCGGCGACAAGATCGGAACTCCTGTTTACGATCCAAAGGACATCAAAGACGGGAAATACAAAGGCGGGTTCAAGACCACACTAGGTGACGTCCAGGTTCCCGCACCGAACGATAAGGGCTACACGGTGGTGCACAACTTTACATGCAGCGAAACCGACTGCGCCATCGCCACGCTCGACATGAATCCGTTCACGCGATTTCGAAACGTCTTCTCCACACCTGAAGGCGAGATCGCGATCACTGGCTCGAACACCGACGTCCTCAGCATCCTGCCACCGAAAGCGGGAACAGCGCCCGCGCCGGATCAGTACGTGCGCGTCTTCAGCCCGCGAGTGAATCAGGTGATATATGGAACGCTGCTTTGGGTAGCCACTTCCGAAGTTACGGTCGACAGCATGATCATCGACGGCAAGCGCATGACGCCGCTGTTTCCTTCTGGAATATCCGAGTCGCCAAAGAGCGACGAAGCTGCAGGCACCATGCCGAGCATCAATCAGTTCCTGATACTCCCGAGGCCCAAGCCGATCCCGGGTGTGAGCGATTACACGAAGTATTACGCGCAGGCAAACATCACGTTGAGCTTCGATCATGGCGATTCAGGCGCTGTGGTGATCGACAGCCAAGGCCGAGTAATCGCTCAGGTGGTCAGAAAGCTCTACCTCAAACCGGAACAGCTCACGCTAGATCCCGCGAAGCGCAAGCTGATCGAGTTCAACAGCGTCGGCAGTCTTGCGGTCGCAAGTCCGATCCGCGCGGTATTCGAACAACTGAACATCACCATTCCTGCAACGCTGGACATATCTGGCCCGACATCGGAAACCCCGCGAGTGATGGTGCCGGGCTTCGATGGCGGTACTGAGCGCGATGCCCAGCAGCGTGCTGTAGAGCGCCTGCGCGAAGGGCTTCGTAAGACCCGTCGCGGGAAACTGATCCTCGGCAAAGTTGGCCAACATCGCCGGGAGGTTCGGCGGCTATTTGCAACCGTGCGAGCCATAAGCGTCGCCTGGCACAAACTCGGCGGTGCGGGGTTCTATAACCAAGCCGTCCGTAGCGCGCTCGATCCCAACCATATCATCCCGAACAGCATCAACGGCGTCACTCGCGAGCGCCTGATCAACGTGATCCTGCCACTGTTTGTGTGCTATGGCAGCGCAGAACTCCGGCGCGACATCGAACGCTATCGCGGTTGGGGCGTCGAGATGGTGCTCGCAGTAGCGACCATTGATGACGTCCCCAAGGCGCTCGCCCGAAGAGGGACCACGGTATGAACGACAAGCGTGGCACGCTCGAAGCGCTAATCAATCAGCTTGCGGGCGTGCTTTCGCCGCTGACAAGATTGACTCCGCTCGGCGTGCAGGCGCTGCTTCCCGAACTCGGTCTGCCTGTCACCGATGCACAAGCTGCGTCGATAGCGCCGATCCTGACCGCAACCACCAACGACGTCGGCAACCTGATCAGCTTCGCCCAGCAGCTTGAAGCGGCCATCGCTTCGGGCGATCTCGGGCAGATTATCGGCAACGGCGCGAATGCGATCGACCAGATTGCGAAAGTCATCTTGGGCCTCGATCAACTGAAGGCGGGAATAGCCGGACTTGGTCTGCCCGGAGCAGGTCCCATCCTTGCGGACCTGCCTGCGCAGCTCACCAATTTCCTGCTGGTCGCAACGTTCGCACGCAGCCAGGGCGCGAACCAACTGCTCGAACTCACCGGAATTCTCGAGCGCACCGACCACAACGTCGGCGTTTTCGATCCGGATAAGCCCTTCTACACAACCAACCAGTTTCATTTCGACCGGCTTGGTGGATGGCTGAGCAATCCCGCCGGCCAGTTGGGCGATTTGTACGGTTGGGGTACCGGCGGCTTTGACGGTAAGAAATTCCTCGCGGCTTTGGACCGCGCGGCCAGCGAGTTTGGGCTGCCTTCGTTAGTCGATTCTTCTGCCGCGACTCCGCTGCTCGACCTTATATTTGTCACGCTCACTCCGCGCACCGATCTAAATCCGCGCGGGCTGGAACTTCAACTGAACGCCGGACTCACCAAAGGCTCGATCCAAGTCGGAACGCAAAGCTGGAATCTCGCGCTGCGCCTCGATACGAACATTCCATCCGGCGCGGCACTGATCCTTCAGCCGGGCAGCATCAAGGCGCAGCCGCCCGATGCGACGACGCTCAGCGGAACTGTCAGCGCGACCTACAGCTATCTGCGTGATCCATCCAATCCGCTGCGCTTGCTTACTATCGCGGGCTCGAGCGGCATCACCGTGGAAGAGGTAGACGCGACCGCAGGGCTCACACTGCAATCGAACGGTACAGCCGCGCTTACACTCGGCGTGGCTCTGAAACGCGGCAAGGTCCTGATCACAACCGACGATGCCGACGGCTTTATCGGCAAGATCCTTGCGGGCATCCGAGTCGAGAACAACTTCGATCTCAGTGCTACGTACACCATGGCCGAAGGTCTGCACTTCGAGGGTTCGAGCACGCTCGAAATTCAACTTGCCTCGCACGTCAGCCTTGGACCAATTAACATCGAAGCGCTGACGCTAAAAATCGGCATCAAAGGACAACAGTTCCCCGTCGGTATCACCGTCGACCTGAAGGCCATACTCGGACCTCTCACGGCGGTGGTGCATGGAATCGGCTTCGAAGTCGATTTTTCGCTGGTCTCCAACAACAAAGGACGCCTCGGCCCAATCGATCTGCATTTCGGATTCAAGCCGCCCGACGGCATCGGCCTGAGCCTTGACGCAGGCATCATTCAGGGCGGTGGTTTCCTGTTATTCGACTCTGATCACGAAGAGTATGCGGGAGCCCTCGAACTGGTGTTCTCCGGATTCCTTGGCTTGCACGCCGTTGGGCTCATCACCACGCGCATGCCCGATGGATCAAAGGGCTTCTCGCTGCTGATCATCATCACCGTAGATTTCGGACCAGGCATCCAACTGGGCTTCGGCTTCACGCTGCTCGCTGTCGGCGGTCTGCTCGGATTGAATCGCGCAATGCTGTTCCAGCCCTTGGTGGATGGCATCCGGACTAACGCGATCTCAAGCATTATGTTTCCGCAGAACGTTGTCGCCAACGCCATGCAGATCATCAGCGATCTGAAGGCTATCTTCCCCCCGCAGGACGGTACGTTCCTCATCAGTCCTATGGCCAAACTCGGCTGGGGCGAGCCCACGCTGATCAGTCTGTCCTTGGGCGTGATCATCGAAATTCCGCCCGGTGACATCGTCATTCTCGGCATTCTGAAACTCGCGCTGCCGGCCGAAGATCTTCCGGTACTCGTCATCCAGGTGAACTTCGCCGGAGTGCTGGAATTCGACAAGTCACGGCTGTACTTCTTCGCATCGCTATTCGACTCGCACATCCTGTTTATCACACTGGAAGGTGAGATGGGCTTGCTGATGGTCTACGGCCACGATGCGAACTTCGTACTCTCAGTGGGGGGCTTCCACCCGCAGTTCTCGCCGCCGCCGCTGCCGTTCCCCACGCCACGGCGAATCGAACTGACCCTCATCAATGAGTCGTACGCACGTATCCGCAGTGACGGGTACTTCGCGATCACATCGAACACCTGCCAGTTTGGATCGCACTCGGAATATTTCTTTGGTTTCAACGCCCTCAGCGTGCAAGGCAGTTCCGGTTTCGATGCGCTGTTCCAGTTTTCGCCGTTCCATTTCATCGTCAGCATCTCGACGTCATTCAGCGTCCGCGTGTTTGGGGTAGGCGTCTACGGCGTTGGTATCAATCTGACGCTCGAAGGTCCGACTCCCTGGCACGCGCACGGCACTGCATTGCTTTCGTTCTTCCTGTTCTCTGTTGACATCGGGATCGACTTCACTTGGGGCGACGATCGCAACACCACTCTTCCGCCGGTTGCGTTGATGTCGTTGCTTGGCTGCGAGCTATCCAAGCAGAGCAACTGGCGAGCGCTCCTGCCTTCGGGTTCGAACCTGCTTGTTTCCCTTCGCAAGCTCGATGCGTCCGACGCGACGATGGTGCTGCACCCCGTGGGCACGCTTCAAGTGAGCCAGCGCGCGATTCCACTCGACTTCACCCTGGACAAGGCTGGCAACCAGGCGCCAAACGATGCCAACCGCTTCGGATTGACTGTGTCCACGGCGGGGTTAACCGCAAAACGGAACCTGCAGGAATCGTTCGCACTCGCGCAATTCAAAAATCTGACTGATGCCGACAAATTGTCGCAGGCGGCGTACACACCGCTCGATAGCGGTTTGGAACTCTCGGCCGCTGGTTCGTCGTATGCCTCAGGTACCGCCATCACGTGCAACGTGCGATATGACCTGACCATCATCGACATGAGCCTCAGGCGCGTTTCGCTGCGGTTCTTCGTATTATTGGGTTCACTGTTCAACCACTTCCTTGTAGGTTCGAGCGTGGCGCGCAGTTCACTGTCCGCCGCCACGAAAGCGCAAACGCATCCGTTCGCCGAGAAGATTGCGGTTAATCCCGAAACCTTCGCGGTCGCCTTCACGGCAAATAACCAGGTGTTTCATAACGAAGCAGCCGCATTCTCGAGCCAGGCAAAGGCTCACGATTATGTCGCGAGTAAAGTCGCGGCCGATCCCACTCTCGCCGGCTCCATACACGTGATTCCTCGATTCGAGGTGGCCGCGTGAAGACGATCGCCACCTACTCATTTCTCCCGTGGCTGCGGCAGGGCGTTGCGAACACAATTGCGTCCGCGGATCACGATCCGGCAGTGAAGACGCGTGCAACTATCGACGTAAACCTCACCCTCGCTGGAGATCCGATTGCCGGCGGCGCTGAACTGACCGCGACTATCTCGAATAAGGTCGCGCTCTACGGACCAGGCGATATCGTAGGTATCGAGCAGCGCGCCATTGTCCGCACCGAGCCGCGCAACTGGATCACGAACTTCGAAGCGAACTACATCCCCGCCATCGATTTCTACGACGAGGATTTCCCCTGGCGCTACACACCAGCCGCGTCCGATGGCACGGGTCTGCGGCTGCGGCCCTGGATCGCGCTAGTAGTGCTGGCGGAGAGCGAGTTCAAGGACGCCACGAACATCCAGAATCGCCCGTTGCCGTGTATCGAAGTGCCGGATGCAAAGGTCTTTCCACCCGCCGATGATCTGTGGGCGTGGGCTCACGTCCACTTCAACCAGAGCCTCTCGGGTGATCCCAGTACGCTGGTCTCGCCTGATATGAGCGCCGTGCTGCCACGCGTGGAATCCATCATCGCCGCGAACCCCGATCTTGCTTATTCGCGTATCATGTGTCCGCGGCGGCTCGCTCCGCAGACCGCCTATCACGCGTTTCTGATGCCGGTGTTTGAGACGGGACGGCTGGCTGGCTTGGGCTCCGATCCGAACGCGGCGCCGCACGCTACCTTCTCGGCATGGGCCACCTACGCCGGACGGCGTGAGCCCGCTTTCTATCCCTTCTACTACCGTTTCTATTTCCGCACCGCGAGTCAGGGCGATTTCGAGTATCTCGTGCGCCTGCTCAAGCCACAGCTCGTCGATCCGAAGGTCGGCATGCGCGACATGGACGTCCAGGCCCCCGGCTCAAACATCCCCGGCATCACCGATCCCGCATTGCATGGCGTGCTGAAACTCGGCGGAGCATTGCGGGTTCCGGATGCGGACTTGAATGCGGACCAGTTGGCGGATCGGCACAAGTACGAGAATTGGGCCCAGCCGTATCCGGTGAAGTTCCAGATCGACCTGGCGAAGTTCATCAACCTGCCCGACGACTACGCGAGCCAGACCGCGGCCGACGCCAACACTACTTCCGGGCTCGTGCCCGCGGGCGGCGATCCCGACCCGCTCATCACGGCTCCGCTCTATGGGCGCTGGCACTCACTTACAAACCGCGTGCTGTTGAACCGAGATGGCACGGCAGCTCGGAACAACACGAACTGGGTGCACTGTCTGAACCTGGATCCGCGCTTCCGCGTGCCCGCGGGTTTCGGCGGCGACGTCGTCGAAACCAACGCCGAAGAGTACATGAACTATGCGTGGGAGCAGATTGGCGACGTGCTGGCCGCGAACTCGAAGATCCGACGGCTACAGTTGGCGAAGGAAGTATCGTGGCGATGGCACGTGGCGTCGCTGCAGCCGCTCGCGACTGCGAACTTCGAACGAGCCTTCGCGGTCACCGGCCCCGTCGCGTCGCGAGTGCTCGCGAGTCCGAATACTGTTGCGTACACCCAGAGCCTCAGCATGGTGCCTCCGGTGTACACGTCGGCACTCATGCGGCGGGTCATGCGGCCCGGCTCCAGGTTGATTCGAAACCTGCCGTTCACGGCGGCCATCACGCCACACAATCTGCTAGTACGCGTGAATAATGGCGAGGTCAGTCCCGCGCCGCCCGTTGTTGTACCGCCTGGGGTACCCACTGTCGATCAGACAACGGGCGCGGCTGCGCCCACGAACATCCCCTCGTGGCTTGAGAATCTGTTGAGGCAGTTTCCCTGGCTCCCTACAGCGGCGGTGATAATCGCGTTTCTGCTAGCGCTATTTTTGCTATTGATCCCGATTGTAGGAATCCTCATGGCTGCCGCGCTGATCATCGGCGGTATCTGGCTCTACCGGTATCTGAAAAATGTACAGAAAGCCATGGCGGCGACACAGAGCATCCAGCAGTCCAACCAAACTCCCACCGCCGTTGCCCAACTGCCGCAAAGTCCCGACTTTACGCTGCAGCAGCCCGGATCAGCGGTACGTCCCACCACTGGCACCTCTGACAGCCCGACCGCGGTGCGCTTCAAGAACGCGCTGTTCGATTCGTTCACGCTGATCACCACAACGAGAACCGTTTCGGCGAGGCCTGATCCTATCCGCCTCGAGTTATCAGAGCTCACTTCGAAGATGGTGGCCGCCGTTGATCCGCAGGTGACCATACCACGGCGGGCGCTATCATACCTGTCGATTCCGAAGTGGATTCTCGATCTGCTCAGCGATCAGTTCGGCGAAGTGATGGCGTACCCGACGATCGACCTGCCGATGTATATGCCGCTGAAGGCCATCTCCGCGGAGCTCTTTCTGCCGAACATCAACCTGATTCCGCCCAACAGCATCACACTGATCGAGACTAACCAGCGGTTCATCGAGGCTTATATGGTCGGGCTGAATCACGAGTTCGCGCGCAAGCTGCTATGGCGCGAATACCCAACCGACCAGCGCGGCAGTTACTTCCGCCAGTTCTGGGATCCGCGAACCTACTTCGACACTACCGGCCTAACACCCGAGCAGCTCAAAGATAAGCTGTATGACATTCCCAAACTGCACCGCTGGTCGCTCACTTCGAATCTCGGCGATCACAACAACCGGGCCAGACCCGGTCAAAAAGGTGAGGATGCGGTTCTCGTCATTCGCGGTGAACTGCTGAAGCGGTATCCCACCGCGGTGATCTACGCACACCATGCGCAGTGGGAGCGCACACCCGACGGTCGCATCGATCTGAGTAAGCCGCGCACGCTTCAGGATATCGATGCCGCGCTCAGGGAGCATCCGCCGCCGTCCATCATTCGGATGCCGCTTTATGAGGCAAAGGTCGACCCCGACATCTACTTCTTCGGCTTCGATCTTACCGTCCCCGAAGCAAAGGGCGGACCCGGCACGAATCCGGCCGACGATCCTGGGTGGTTTTTCGTGATCAAGGAGCGCCCGGGCGAGCCACGCTTCGGCCTCGAGATCAACAAGACCAGCCGGCCCGAACTCTTCGACGAACTTACGTGGGACGATGCAGTGCCTGACGTAGCCGCGGGAGCGTTTCTTCCCGCCGGTGTATTGAACGCGGTTCCGCTCGCGTCGCCGCCCGCCGGTGATCCCGAAGGCAAAGGCCCGCAGCATTCCGATGACCTCAAAGTGAACGGCGCTGCGATCAGTTCTGCCCGCTGGGCTTACCTGTTGTTCCGAGCGCCGGTGATGGTAGCTGTCCACGCAGACGAGATGCTACGGAGCGGTTCCTGACATGGATTTCGGACAGAGTCAAAGCCAACTCGCACGGTTCCGCGCCGCGCGGAATTCCGCACAACAGGCCGCCGCTCAGGCAGCCGAGCAGAAAAAGCGAGCCGAAGCCGCGCTCGACGCGTTCAATCGCATCGCGAATCCGCACGATCGGGCAAGCGCAGCCGAACGCGCGCGGCTGGAGGGGGCGCTGCGTGCTGCGAGCGATGAGGCGACAGCAAAAAAGTCCGCTTTTAGGTCCACGGAACAGTTAGCCGCCGCAGCGCTTGAAGGCTTCGCGACATTCACTGATCCACGGCAGAACCTTGGCCGCTTGAGCGACAGCCTTCCATTTTTGCTGTTGCCCGTACGCATTGAGACGCGCTTCGTTCACAATGGCGATTCCGATGAGCTTTGGGTGCGCATCTATCCCGATGATTGTTCGATCGACACCTTCGAGCCCGTGCTGTCCGATACGGAACTCGCGAACGCGAAGCTCTACTGGCAGAGGATGTGGAGCGCGGGAAAGCTGGAGGATGGCGAGCGGGCCGCATGGCGGAGCCTGGTAGCCGCTCATGGATCCGGGCGCGCGTCCTGGATCGTCGAACGGTATCAGGCAGTGAACATGAGCGATCGGCCATCGAAGGCCGCGGCATTGGATGAGATCCTTGTGATCCCGACCACGGCTCCGCCACCACCTGTGGACGCTGCCACGGTTACGGCGTACTGGCAAGCCGCGTGGCTGGCCGATGGCGACGCTGCGAAGTTGAGCGCGGCGCGATCGGCTCTCGATGCGGCGGTCGGCGCCGCGCGCGCTGCCGATCTGATTGCGAACAATCAGCCGTTCAACATTGCGGACAAACCGGCATCTCCGAACAAGAAATCGGACGTCGCGCTCACGACAGCCTTCGTTGTGTTCCCGCCCGATCCGGCGACAAAGGCAAATCCCTGGTCGCAGGCGCCGCGAGTGAATCAACTTGCGGATCGCTTCGTCGTACTTGGGTTTAATGGCAAGACGCTGAGCATGGAGGCCATCAGCAACGTTGTCTCGCTACCTCTGTACACGGGCCCTGACCCTTCAGCGGACCCTTCCGAGACGATTCATCCTGATGGAGCCGATCTCTTCGTACCTGATGAACTAGCGTGGCTGGTGGATTTCGACCGTGCCGTGAACGCGGGAATGGGACTGCGCATCGCGCTCACTCCCGAACAGGCGCGAACTGGTTTTGATCGGTTGTTGGTGCTTGGCGTACAACTCAGCGCGAACGATTCCGACGCGACCAGTGCCTTCGAGGAACTGCTGGCGCATCATCACTACGGCCGCAGTGGTCTATCGATCGTCCCGCAAGGTACGCCCACGCACAACAGCACGGCCAACGGAACGGGATACACACAACTCGATAACTCCGACCAGAGCTTCGACGACCGCAAGCACTTCCCGCTCTTCACGTCGTCAACGGACCCGATGAAGAGGTTGGATGGCGACTGGCTGACTTACCTCACGGGCATCAGCCCCGACCTGTTCACCAAAGTTCACGGCAGCGACGGGAAAGACCAGATGCTGGCCCGTGCGATGAATTGCGCAATGTGGCCCGCAACACTGGGCTACTGGATGGACAAGATGATGACGCCCGTGTTTAGCGACGAGACTGTGGAGTACACGCGGCGTTACTTTACCGGTTTCGTTAGCGGTCGTGGCGCGATCCCAGCCATTCGCATTGGCAGGCAACCGTACGGAATTCTGCCGACCACTGCGTTCTCCCGCATGGCGTGGTTGAATCAGAATGTCATCGGGCGCCCCGACCCAATGAATTCGTTCCTCTTCAAACTGGCTGCGCTACTTGCGAAAGTGGGCCCTGATTGGCAAGCACTCGGCTCACAGGCGTCTTACGTCGGCAAATCGGGCGACGCTCATCAGATCTTGCTCGACATCCTCGGGCTGCACCCATCCTCGGTGGAGTTTCGCACGCGCTATTCCGAAAGCCTGACCGAACTCTTCAACATAGTGAACCTGGGCGGCCTGGGGCCGAACTTCTGGCAGGCCCTGGTCACGCTCGGGCTGCAACTCGCGGGTTTCGGCCTAGTAGAGAAATTGGGCTACACGGGCTCGAAGATGCCTGACATGCTCCAACACGTCTTCATGACGGATTCGGCTCTAATCTCCAACATCATTGACGACCGGCCCCTGTCGGAAGCGCAACCGGTTCGAGCCTACACAGATGACCACCGCAATTACATCCGCTGGCTCATCGACGCAGCCAAAACTTCGCTCGATGCTGTTTATCAGGAGCAGGGGTTCAGCGGGGACAAGACACCGGAATCGCTGCTGTATCTGTATCTACGGCATGCAGTGACGCTCGCCTACTACGATTCGAGCTATTACCTGCACCGATCCGCAGAATTCCTCTCAACGGTTGAGTTGGCCGCTATGAAACCGGAGCCGGTGTTCGTACATGTCGCTGACGGCCCCGCGCCTTCAGAGAGCCGCTTCGCCGCGCTATATAAGACCGAGGCGCGCATCACTTCGAGCCCGTCGATACTGGTTTCCGATTACATCACTGCCAACCTCGGGCGCCTGTTCGAAACGGAAGCGCTGGCCGAATTGCTCTCGTGCCTCGAGACCCTAGAGGGCGCTTCCACGGCGAGCCTGGAGCGCGCTTTCGCCGAGCACATCGATTGCTGTAGTTATCGCTACGACGCGTGGCTTTTGGGGCTGGTGAATGTACAACTGCAGCGTATGCGCACGCTCGCGGGCGAGCCCGATGGCCGAGGCAAAGGACTTTACCTCGGAGCTTATGGGTGGGTGGAAGATCTACGGCCGTCGACATCGCGCCTGGAAAACGCGCAGCTTCCGCAAGACCTCGCGGACATCTTCGGCGCTGGCACGCAGCTCCGGCAGGACCCCGCAAACGGCGGCTATATACACGCTCCTTCGATTCCGCACGCCGAGACAGCAGCGGTTCTGCGCAGCGGCTACCTTGCGAATGCCACGTCAGCGAACCCGTCCACGCTCGCAGTAAATCTCTCGTCCGATCGCGTTCGTCTGGCTCTGTCGATGCTCGAGGGCATCCGGAACGGGCAGGCTTTCGGCGCTCTACTCGGCTATCAATTCGAACGCGGCTTGCACGATGATCATGGCCTGGCCGAGGTGGACAAATTCATCTATCCCATGCGCAAGGCGTTCCCGCTCGCGGCCGATGCGATTTCGACGACCAAGACCGACCCGGGCGTTCCTATCGAAGCAATCGAAGCGCGCAATGTGATGGATGGCATGAAACTGGTGACGGCTATGCGTACGACGCCCAGTTACCCGTTCGGCCAGACGCTGCCGTCTGCAAATGCCGCGGAGGCCTTGGCCATCAACACCGAAGCCGGCAAACTGCTCGACATCTACGACGCGATTGCCGATCTCGCGTTGTCCGAAGGCGTGCACCAGGCCGTGCAGGGTAACTTCGATCGGATCGGCGCTACGCTCGATGCGTACACATCAGGCCATTTCCCACCGGAACCGGAAGTGGTGCAGACGCCTGCCCGCGGCATCGGAATTACACAGCACGTCGCCATACACTTCGAATCTGGCCTTGCTGCGCCCGCGGGCGCAACGCCGAGAGCCGTGGCGGAGCCGGCTCTGGATCGCTGGGTATCCACTGTGCTTCCACCACTCGGCGACATAGGTTGTCACGTCAAGTGGACCGATCCCGTATTGGGTACGCTCCAGCAGGAGTCGCTGACCATTGCGCATCTTAAGTTGCGCCCTATCGATCTGCTCAGCATGATCAAACCCAACAATTCGACCAACATGAACGAGATTGATGACCGCGTCGCCGCATTCGTCATAGCAAAACGCTCGCCGCGCCCTGACGCAGTTTTGCGCATCGAGTACATGAATTCGGGCGGCGCTCCACTCAGCGTGTTTGAGGTGCTTCCGCTGCTGCGCAGCCTTCAGCAGATCACAGGCCGGACTCGTCCGTTGCGCGCCACCGATGCGCTGCTTCGGAACGACGCCACACCCGATGATGACGCGGACGTCACGGTAGATCCCGCTCGCATCACAACGCCGAAGGCTGCTCTCGATACTCTGAACACCGACATCAGCGCGTTCCTGGGCACGCTGGCTCCGCTTGTGGCCGATCCCGTCGCGAATCGCGCAGTGCTGATCGCGGGCATTGATGGCTTTATCGATTCCACCATACCGCTGCTTCAGCGCGCCGCCGAATTCGCGCTGCCCAGTTCCGGTTGGGGCTTTGCTATCGCGTGGAAGCAGAACGTGTACCACGATCTAATCAAGGCACTGGCCGACCTCGACAGCCGCTGGAAACAGAAACTGGCTGACTATCAAACGAAGATTGCAGCCTATGATGCGCTTCCGGTATTGACGTCCGATGACGAGCGTTTCCAAGCGCTACGCTCGGCCGAAGCCGATATCGTCAACCAAATCGATCCTCTTCCAGCCACTCCCGCATTGCTTAAAAGTGCGTTGAATACAAAGGCCACCACGTTTGCAACGCGTCTAGCGCAGGTGGGGACCGTTCTCAAGACTTCCGATCCGTCGTTTGCAAATCTGCTGGCGACATCTTCGGCGATCGCAACTTCGGACCTCGACGCGCAGCCGTTCGATCTGACGGTATTCGGTGATCGCGCGGTCGTTTTCGCCGCCGATCTGTTCAAAAACCTTACGGGTCACCAGGCCGCAATCGCCGACCGCAGTAAGGCCGTTCAGGCTCAAATGGACGCCCAGGCCATGGCGGCTACGAAGACGGCGCAGGTCACGGCGCTTGAAGAAGCTGCGAAGGCGCTGTTCGGACCCGACTTCAAGATCTATCCCGAGTTCGCACTCACGCCGGCTCAGGGCGACGAATGGAATAACGCTGTCTCGAATTCGATCAGCGGCGCTCTCACCAATTACCTCACCACCACGGCGAAGGTTGATTTCCCCGTCGATGAATGGCTGTATGGCATTGCGCGCGTACGGCCGAACATGCGCTCGTGGGAGCAAATACTCATGCTCACGGGCGCGTTCCAGTTGTCGGCGCCGGGACTCGTCCCTGCTCAGTTCCCGTATCAATCCGGAACTCCCTGGCTGGCACTGCCCTATCCGCCCGATTTCAAGCTCTCTACCGATTACTTGCTCTATACGGCTTACTATTCGAAAGCTTTCGACAAAACTGCCCGGCAGTGCGGCATCCTGCTCGATGAGTGGACCGAAGTAATTCCGGCTCCGGATCGCGACACCGGTATTACCTTCAATTTTGACCGACCGAATAACGAATCGCCGCAAACGTTCCTGCTCGTCACGCCCGCCACCGCCAACGGATTCTGGCAATGGGACGATCTCGCCGACGCCCTGAACGAGACGCTGGACCTCGCGAAAATTCGTGCCGTCGAACCGGTGCACATCGATAGCAGTGCGTACTCTCGGCTGGCGCCGGCCACTGTGATGGCTGCAAGCCTGTACGGCATCTCCATCACTACCGTGCTCGCCACCAGTAACGGTTTGTACAAGAGCGTGAGGACGAACTGAAATGCCTAGCTCGCTCAAGATAGCCAACGTCGCTGAAGCCATCCAAAAGCGCCTTTTCCCCTCGGTCACCATCTGGAACAGGCTCGAGGGCCGCCCACGCACTCCGAGTTTCGAACGCGCCTTGCGCGCCGAAGTACGCGACGCGCTATGGATGCTGACCAAGCAGTGGCAGATGGGTGAGTTCAAGGGGAGCGACGCTGGAAGCCCCGTGTTCGCGAAACTGCAGATGGATACAACGCGCCTCACCAAGTATCAGCCAGACGATCAGCCGCCGCAGTTGTTCGAATACGAAATTCCGATTGAGGCCAAGGTGGAGCGAAGGCCGTTTCCGCTGATGCAGGGTGAACGGCCCATCGCGCTCGATCTGCGTTTGCTGATGGGCCGGCAATGGTTGGCACTCATCAAAGGTGTCGGGGCGCACGAGGCGGCATTCATCGCGGCGTATCCGATTACCCCGGTCGATCCAACGAAGAAAGAGGATGCCGATAAGGCCGCACATCCAGAAGTCTGGCAGTGGTTCGCAGCAACGGCCGGGCGCGCGATGGATGGAGCGGCGTTGTATGCGCATCTCCAGGCGAATCCGGCCAACCACGCATACGACGGCATTCCGATGTCCGCCGCGGATGAAACCGCCATCGACGATCGAGCGGCGCGTTTCCTGGCCTGGTTCGACCGGCAGTTCCTACAGCCGCCCGCATCTGGGGATGATGCGTGGGAGCCGAGCCTACTCGAGTACCAATTCTCTGCGTCCGCGCCAGCCGGCGACGGCGAGAAGGTTTATAGGGCTGATGCGTACTACCAAGGACAACTGGATTGGTACAGTTTGGACGTCGATGCCAAGCAGACGTCGCTCACCGCAGTGCCTGGATCAGACGTTACCGGCTTGCTGCCCGACACGCCTCGGACCATGATTCCGACTCCGGTGTCATTCTCCGGGATGCCGAACACGCGCTGGTGGTCGTTTGAAGATCGCAAGACCAATTTCGGCGATATCAGCGCGAGCACAACGGACCTGGCGAAACTACTGTTCATCGAATTCGCGCTGGTCTATTCGAATGACTGGTTCGTGATTCCGTACACGTTGCCGGCCGGCGCCATCGCGACCATACGAGGGTTTGCGGTTACCAACGTTTTCGGAGAGCGCTTCTGGATTCTGCCCGCGGGTGCCGGCACCGATGCGGCGTGGCAACGCTGGAACATGTTCACCATCAACGTTGAGGGCGCGGCAGGCGCTCAGGCGGACACAAGCCTGCTCGTGCTGCCGACCGTGCCGAAGATTCAAGAGAGCGCGCCGACGGAAGAGATACTGCTATTGCGTGACGAAGTGGCGAATATGGTTTGGGGCGTCGAGAAGACGGTGCCGATTGCCACCGGAGAAACGAAGTCCGGCCTCGAAGCCGCGCGGCAGATGCGCGCGTTTTTCGAAAGCGATCTAGCGCGGAGGCTTGGAGGCAGCGCTGCGCCCAAGCTGGCGATTTCGGCTGCTGCACCCATCCGCTATCAGGTGATGAATTCCGTCCCGGAGAATTGGATTCCGTTTATTCCAGTTCACGTTCCTGGAAGCAATCGTGAGATACAGTTGCAGCGCGCGGCCCTGCCCCGCATCGTCGATGGCGACCCCGATCCTCCCGTTAAGGTCCGCCCAAGGACAGCGCTGATGCGAGAGGGGCTTGATCAATCACCGGCTCAGCCTTACTTCCTTCATGAAGAAGAGGTGCCTCGAGCCGGCGGGCGCCTCACGCAGTGTTTTGCACGCACGCGTTGGACGGGAGGACAGGTCTATACATGGCTGCGTGTCAGGCGGGGAACCGGTAGAGGCGAGGGATCGAGCGGGCTCGGGTTCGATGAGATTGTGCCAGTACCTGTGCCCCCCGGCGCCTAAAGCGTATTTCACTGCCCTCTGGTCAAAATCCGTCCGGGCGGTTGAAGACAATGAACCTGCCCTTGTGGAAGCGGCACGAAATCCAAAAAGACGACAATCATCGGCGGAAAGTGCGTCAGCCTGGCGGCGCGACACGGCGAACAGCGCTTGTTACCCCAGCTGTAACCCCGACTCCATAATGGGGAAGACACGCGTGAGTTTAAAAACAGTGACATATGTAATGCCGCATTACACGAGATCGAAATCGCTTCTAGCGCTGGGGAAAACTAAACTCAGTGCTGCCCCTACTCTGCGGCACAATTTACGACGCTATGCTTAGTCCGTCAGCACCTCACTAGCGGTTAAAGCGAACTTGACCGTCATCCAAACACTTTCGGCGCAGATCGAGCTGATCTAAAAGCGTCTGCAGGAAAGGGTCAAGGTTCGGCCGGATTGTGGGCTGCTGACCAATGTGCCAGGTATCGGGCGGATATTGGCCACGATGTTCCTGCTGGAGACTGGCCCGATCGACCGATTCGCGAGCATTGGCCATTTTGCCTCCTATGCGAGGTGCATTGATAGTCAGCGCAATAGCAATGGCAAAAAAGGGGAAGGGAACACTAAGAACGGCAACAAGAACCTCGCCTGGGCCTTTGTCGAGGCGGCGCACTTTGCGCTGCGCTACTGCGCGCAAGCCAAGCGGTTCTACGAACGGAAGAAGTCGAAAACGAACAACGTCATAGCAACCAAGGCGCTGGCCCACTAGCTGGCCTGAGCTAGCTTCCACACAATGAGGGAGCGCCAGCCGCTTGAAATGACACGCTGCTTTGCTTGAGTATCGACGGCGTCTGAGACCCAAGGAATACGGTCTGGAGCCACAGCCAACGTGAATGAATTGGACCCCGTGTCGCCGTCACCAGTTTGCTCGAAATGGATCGCCTGCAACGTGAGTCAGAATCGGATTGGGGCGCCAGAACAATGGCAGCCATACGAATGTGAGTGGCCATTGGACACGCTGCGGTACCAACGTTCTACGGGGCGGCAAAGTTGCCAGGGCGACAGGCAGTAGCATCGCCGTTCGCATGATCCTGATGGGTGGCTGTCGCGATTCGTCGTAGCCAACTGATCGAAGAAACGGGTGTAGTCTGAACTGCAAACGGGTAACAAAGACTTCAGAATCCGGCGGGTTACGCCGCCATGGATCCGTTCGCTCACTTGACACCGGCTGGCTAAAGGGTGGCAGCTCTGGAGAACAGACTCCTACGTCCAGTTATGGCCAGTGGCCTACCGGGACTATCCCGCCCACACTGGCTGGTGCGCATCTGAAACCAGCCGCTCACCCACCCAAAGACACTTCAAGGTATCGAACGACCGCTTCCGTCGTGTCCGTTGCAGAGGTGAATGGACGCTTCAGAAAACCTCGACGAGCGGGTGAGGGTCGATTACTGCCCTTCGCGACGGGCAGAAATCGGCTAGGAGTAGCCATGCCGACTTTCTAATAAAACGGACGACTTGATGTACTCACTGATTGACTATGGGGTGACAGGAAAGCGATGGCAGATCCAGTTGCGCATTTCAGCGACTGGCGCTACAGTTCTCCCGTCGCTGCAAATTCAGCGTCCGGGTTTGGTCGCCCGTGTAGAAAGGCGCACAAGCGCCCCATCACAACTGCAGGCGCTTTTTTGTGCCTACTGTTCTGTGTTATGGCGGCTATGCGTTGGAGGCCTTAGGGCCTGCCGGATACCTTTCCCCGGTCGACCAACCTGCGCACAGCTGCCACCCATTTGCTTGGTCGCGAACGTGGCAGCTCTACCATAGAAAGGAGCTACGCCATGAACACCCCCACTCCGCCCGCAAATTGCGCCCCACTCCGTTTCATCCAGACCCCAGCTGAACAGGCATTGATGCAGCTGTACCGCCAACTAACACAATCTGACCAACGCATGGTTCACCATGTTCTCAACGCGCTTGTACAATGTCCTCCAACTAGTTAATTCCGGGCCGGGCATGCGCGCGGCACCACGAGGTAGCTGAACTACTTCAAGGTCCTGGCGCCCAATTTCACGGGCGCCTGTAAAACCTTCTCTAACCACTTCCAATTCGCATAGATGTTGCCACGACCGCGTAGATGGGTATAACGACGCATTGAATTCCAATCCCTGTGCCCCGAAACGCTGGCGACTCGCGGAATATCCCAGTCCATCTCAAATAGCCTGCTGACACCGTCATGGCGCAAGTCATGAAAGTGCAAATCCTCAATGCCCAGGATCTTGCAAGCCCTGGTCCAGGACGTGGACACGGACTCAGCGCTGTACGGAAAAATTTCGGGTAGCGATTTCGGCATAGTTTGAAGAATGTCCCAGGCTTCGGGCGGTAAATGGCACCAAACGTCGTTGCCGATTTTTTGACCGGGATTCTTCATATCGCGCACCAACACCCGCCGTCCTTCTTCGTCCAGATCCGTCCACAGAATGCGCGTAATCTCTTCCTGACGACGCGTTGAGAACAATGCAAACGCCGTCATCTTGAGCATATTGATTGACGTTGGTCGGCGGGCTTGAATCCCACGAAAGTGCGTCAGGAGTTTGTCCAACTCCTCCAGGGTAGGCCGCCGATCACGTTCACGGCTCTTCATGTTATAGCCGAGCTTCTTCAGCACCTTTCGGGCATCCGCCATTGCGTGGGGCTCAACTTCATACCCCCATGCCGGCCGGGCAATCGAAAGTACCGCACCGAGATGGGCCAGATCATTACCGGCCGTCTGAGGTTGGACGCCGCCGCCCTCCTTGCCCATGCGCCACAGTGCATACTTGACCAACTGCTGACTGTTGATGTCCTGGTCGTTGAGCTTGCCCAGGTACGACTCACTGATTGCCTTGAGCGTTGCCAGTTTGGTTTTCCCCAGGGGCCGGACTTTTTCCATTTCGGCCAGGTAACGGTCGATCATTTCCTTGACCGTGGCGCCTTGGCAGTTTGCCCGCTCGATGGCACCAGGCTGGTCCAGTTCGGTCTCGCGCTTTCGAACCCAGGCCTGGGCGGCCTGTTTTCGGGCGAAGGTCTGGCTCTCTTGGTAAACTTGCGCTCCATCGCGAAACAGGCGTATCTGTGCCGTGTAACTGATGCTGCCGTCGGTGCGTTTCCGTGCTCTGATCGTGGCCATGGTCAACTGGTACAATTGTGAAAGGGGTTGGTACATTGTACCAGTGACCTCTCAAAAACGCCCATTTACCCCCGAAAACCGGCATAAAACACGTAGAGTAAAATGGTACAGAAATCAGCTACATCCCCAGTAAATTCAAGCTCTACGCTGTCTCGGCGGTTTTCCGTTGCACCTATGATGGACTGGACTGACCGCCACTGCCGGTTCTTCCTACGCCTGCTGTCGAAAAACGCCCTGCTCTACACCGAAATGGTCACCACCGGCGCGCTTCTCAACGGCGATCACGAACGTTTCCTGCGCCACAACGAAGCCGAGCACCCGCTTGCGTTGCAGCTGGGTGGCAGTGTGCCGCTCGACTTGGCTGCCTGCGCACGCATGGCCCAGGACCACGGTTACGACGAGGTGAATCTGAACGTCGGTTGCCCGAGCGATCGGGTGCAGAACAATATGATCGGCGCGTGCCTGATGGGGCATCCGCAGTTGGTGGCCGATTGTGTGAAGGCGATGCGCGATGCGGTGTCGATTCCGGTGACGGTGAAGCATCGCATCGGCATTAACGGGCGCGACAGTTACGAAGAGTTGTGTGATTTCGTCGGTACGGTGCGCGAGGCCGGGTGCACGAGTTTTACCGTGCATGCGCGGATTGCGATTCTGGAGGGGTTGTCGCCGAAGGAGAACCGTGACATTCCGCCTCTGCGTTATGACGTGGCGGCGCGGTTGAAGGCGGATTTTCCGGAGTTGGAGATTATTCTCAATGGTGGGATCAAGACGCTGGAGGCCTGCCACGAGCATTTGCAGACGTTCGACGGGGTGATGCTGGGCCGCGAGGCGTATCACAACCCTTATGTGATGGCGCAAGTGGATCAGCAGCTGTTCGGCAGCACCGCACCGGTGATTACGCGCGCCGAGGCGCTGGCGCAGTTGCGGCCGTATATCGCCGCACACATCGATGCAGGCGGTTCGATGCATCACATCACGCGGCATGTGCTGGGGCTGGGCACCGGATTTCCGGGGGCGCGCAAGTTTCGCCAGTTGTTGTCGGTGGATATCCACAAGGCCAAAGAGCCGTTGGCCTTGCTGGATCAGGCGGCGCAGTTGCTTGAAGGGCGTTAAGCATTACCCGATACCAGGCTGCTGATCCCGCAGCCTGGTACTGGTGTTCAGTGCACCGCTTCAGTCCAGTTGACCCAGCCAAATCCCCATGTGGCCAGGATCAGCAATCCGAATACGATCCGGTACCAGGCGAATGCGGCGTAACTGTGGTTGGCGATGAACTTGAGCAAGCCACGAACGGCGATCATGGCGAATACGAACGCCGTCACGAAGCCCAAGGCAAAAACCGGCAGGTCGCCAGCCTGGAACAGATCTCGATACTTGTAGCCGGAATAGACGGCGGCGCCGACCATGGTCGGCATGGCCAGAAAGAACGAAAACTCGGTCGCGGCCTTGCGCGACAGTCCAAACAGCAATCCACCGATAATGGTCGATCCTGAGCGCGAAGTGCCCGGTATCATCGCCAGGCATTGTACGAGTCCGACTTTGAATGCGTCCGTCCAACGCATATCGTCGACATGATCGACGCACACCACATGTTCGCGGCGCTCGGCCCACAACATGATCACGCCACCCACCACCAATGCCATCGCCACGGTGATCGGGTTGAACAGGTACTCGTGAATCTTGTCGGCGAACAATACCCCAAGGACAACGGCCGGCATAAAGGCGATCAATAGATTCAAGGTAAAACGCTGTGCATTGCGCTGGGTTGGCAAACCGCTGACGATTTCGAGGATCTTGCGACGAAACTCCCAGACCACCGCGAGGATCGCGCCGAGCTGAATAATAATATTAAACGCCATTGCCCGTTCGCCGCCGAAGTCGAGCAAGTCCGCGACAATAATCTGGTGCCCGGTACTTGATATAGGCAAGAACTCCGTCAGCCCTTCGACCGCCCCCAGGATCAGCACCGTGATGGTCGTCCAAAAATCCATAAATTCTCCGCTAGCCCCACACGACACGCCCTTCAAGGGACTGCTGTCTATTCAAGTATTTGGAATTTTCGCCACCTGACTCATTCCAAAAATACCAAATGTCCAAGCTGATGTTAGTTCAGCCTGGCAAATACAATTTGGCGAGCGCGAAAGTAAAACGCATCATGGCCCGTAATGAAACTGGTTGTTATCAATTGTCCATATCAGCACTAACAAACGAAAGTTATATATCAGTTATTATTTGATATACCTTTACCAAAAACGTCGCGAAACACCCTCTACAGGCAACTAATTTTCAGGGCTAATTGATCCTCCAGGAAAAAGCGCAAAACGATTCACGCTTCGGCCACACGCACAGCTTATCGGTCCGGCAAATCAGGATATCGATACAAAAAGATGGCACAATGCTATACCCTGTAACCCTCTCCTGATTCCTGGCCAATTTGGCTGTCCACACCCAACGATCACGTCCGATTGTTCGGCAATGTTAAAAAAAACGTGTCTACCGCATCAAATTTTGGTGAAATGTTACCAATTGTCAGTCACAAATGAGAATTGGTGCTTTAACATCCAACCGTCTGCACCCAGCCGAGTCAAAGCATGATGCTTACAGGGACCAAAACGACTTCAATTCACAGCCACGCAAAGGAGCAGACAGGGATTCTCACCATCGGACGGACCCATATCGTAGCTGAGGGTTTCAGGGAATTAGTCGCCAGCCACGCAGGGACCGATATAACCGTTGATGCAGCGTGCTACAGCAATTCGTTCAATAGAAACAAGCACCTTGATTTGTATCGGGCGGTTTTTGTCGTCATTGATAGCCCCCAGGCGCTTGATGAAAGTATTGCCTTGATTGAAGGCCTTCGCGCCGACAATTTGGCGTCAACAATTATTGCGGCTATCACGGGCTCAGGCACCTACAACAAGATGAAATATTATCTTGCCGGCGCCGATTACTGCATAAAGTTCAATAGAACGCCTGATGATAGCGCCGAGGTGTTTTCCGAGGTCTTTAGTAGCCCGGAATGGCAGAAGAAAGACAATCTGCTCCTGGACCCGACTCGCATGTGCCTCATCGGGGACTATAAAAAGCTTGATGTCTCGTTTGCAGAAATGAAAATTCTTGAAGCTTTTTCTCAAACGAAAACCCAGATATTGAGCCATGATGAAATCGCCAAAGTCATGGGGCTCAATATAAATTTCTATGACCCAAGGGCCTTGGAAAAATCGATCAGCCGCCTTCGCGGCAAAATAAAAGGCATGTATGGCACCAACGCCATTCAAAGCATTCGTGGGTATGGATATCGTTTAATCAGGGGTTTGATTTCTACCACCTGATTATTTATGTGCAACGGAGTTTTTGCATTATGAACGCAACCGGATGCGTGCCTCGCTTCGACCGCGCGGATCAACACTTTTCTCGGCAATTGATTCTTACACGCGATGGCTGCCCATTTGCCAGCGAGATCAGAATACAATCCGACGATAGCCTGATTTTGTCCGCTATTGACTCTGGCGCACCAGCAGCGCATCAGATGGGTGGCATCTACAGCGAAGTGCTGATGCAGACCCGGCTGAGCGCTTTCTCGCTGAAAAACCGCAACAGCGCTAGCGAAAACAAACATCTGAGCCACCGATTTGTGTGTGTAGAACAGTCTGCGCTCACCCATGCCGAGCTCACTGAAGACTTGATCCGGTGCAGCGACATCCTGCGTGGTTTTGGTCAGACGCTGGTGATCGCACTAAACACGCTGCCTTTGTCGATGGACAGTTTTACCGACAAAAAAAATGTCCTCCACAACGTATTTCAATTGAAAGATCACGGCATAGAAATCGCATTCGATGGCTTCGATATCTACGACGAAAGTATCGAAACATACACAACCCTGAATCTATTCGACTATATAAAGATTTCCATTTCGACCTTAGACTTGGACCTTAAGCTCACGGGCAACCCTGACCTTTTCAACCGACTTTACGAACGCATGATCCTGCAAGCGCACAATAATAAAGTCTGCTTTATAGCGGACAGCGTCGAGCATGCTGCCAGCCATGTACTGGCCCGAGCGCTGCCCTTTGACTATTTCCAAGGGAGCCATTACTCCCCTGCCGAAAACCTTTAATCCCATTACCAGGCGTGCACATCAGGAGAGAGCCATGGATAGCAGCACGAACCTCCTCAGAAAATACTTTGTTGTAGTAACCCATAACCCAGCGCTACAACTGGAACTGGAAGCACTACTTTCCAGCAAGCGATATAACTCGTTCGGTACGTCACAGGCAAAAATGTTTGTGGAAAGTGTGGCCCAACCTTCCTCCGCTCCAAAACTTATGGAATTTATTTTCCCGCACGTGGACAGAATGGTTTCGCCTGTTATCAAGCATGATACACAGCGCGTTCTTTCGACATTCAAGTCTGAGTGGCAAACTGCCCAATCCGACACTCAATTCGATAACATCGTCTGCTTCGCCGATGATGCCGGGGATGACACCAGGGATTGCGTCTCCAACTCGACTGAACAATGCAACCCATTTAACGAAACCTGGCGATTAAGCAATGGCAACGGCGTACTGATCAAGGATGACATAGAGATTGTCTTGACTGGACTGGAGGCCACGCTGCTCAAGACCATGCTGCATCATGATGATCGCGTGGTCAGCAAGGACGACCTTATCCGCAGCATCGGCAGAGAACCCGAACATTATCGCGGTCTCGAAATGTGCCTGAGCAGACTCCAGGAAAAGTTCAAAAGCGCCAGCAATGGCGAGCGTCTTTTTCGTGCAGTCCGCAACCGAGGGTATTGCCTGATACAAAAAATCACCCGAGGCAAAGTCTGACCTGAGTCAATGAAACGGCCATCCCAGGTAGTGCACTACAACAATAAAAAAGCACACCGCCTCACTTCCCAATCTGCCTCTCCTCTTCTATAAACCCAACCCCACAAAACCAGTTTATCGACCATTTCTAACACGCCTTGCTTGCCCAATATATCAACCGAAACATACCACCCCTATCGTTAAAAGTCGTCAGACAGCATTCAAACCAATCACTTACTCTATTTACTGGCGACAGCGCCGCCCTTGGCGTTTCAGTTCGTCAACGGTTGGCTATCTAACAAAAACAATAATACATGCCAGATCAACTTTGGTTCTTGTCTGTCGACACGGAAATGAACGTATTTTGGGGATATCGCATGGTTAACAATCTTCGTATCAATCGAAATACCACTCTCAAAGGATTGACCTTCTGGGGACAGTGGGCAATGGGTCAGGGCTTTGTTGTCGCCCTGTTACTTCTATTGGTTTATTACCAGAATGGAAACGTAGAATTCTATTATCGAGTATGCGCAACACTCACCGTACTTGCATCCGTGCCCGCCTATACCTGGTGCGGCGTCTATGCAAAGCAAGACAATTACCTGGAAGGTTTGATAAGACTCCTGATGGGTTGGTCAATGACGTTGGCAGCGTTAGCAATTGTCGCGTTCCTCTGCAAGGCCAATGAACTGTTTTCCCGTCAGATCATTCTGATCTGGGCCATCTGCAGTTACATCGGGCAGGCGTTGTTATATGTCCCGTTGCATGGTTTCTCGAAATACTACCAACGCTCACTTCAACGGGAGCGGAAAACGCTGATTGTTGGTACTGGCGATCTGGCATTGGGGTTGGCCAACAAGCTTCGTACCCTTGAGCATTTCCCATTGGTCGGCCTGGTCAGTTCGGACGCCACGCCCTTGATGACTGAGGGTGCGCCACCTGTTGTAGGCCCGCAAGAGGCACTGCTGGAACTGATCCAGACCCACGATATCCGCCGCCTGTACATCACACTGCCGCTGAGTGAAGCGGCACAGATCGAGGCCATGTATGGCGATCTGCTGGATGCCCACGTCGATGTTGTCTGGGTACCGGACTTGAACAGCCTGACGCTGCTCAATCACTCGGTCAGTGATGTGGATGGCCTTCCGGCGATCCATTTGAATGAAAGCCCGCTGACCAGCCAACCTACCGCCGCACTGAGCAAAAGCCTGCTCGACAAAAGCGTGGCGCTGATGGCCATTGTCGTTCTGAGCCCGTTGCTGTTGACGATTGGCCTGGCGGTCAAACTCACCTCCCAGGGCCCGGTATTCTTCAAACAGGACCGCCATGGCTGGAATGGCAAGGTCATTCAGGTCTGGAAGTTTCGCTCGATGCGCGTGCACGATGACCACGAAGTGAAGCAGGCCAGTCGTAATGACTCGCGGATAACGCCGATCGGACGTTTTATCCGGCGCACTTCAATCGATGAGTTGCCGCAGTTGTTCAATGTCTTGCAAGGCCATATGGCCCTTGTCGGGCCACGTCCGCATGCCATTGCTCACAATGATTACTACTCCGGCAAGATTCTCGCCTACATGGCTCGTCACCGAATCAAACCAGGTATCACCGGACTGGCTCAAATCAGCGGTTACCGCGGCGAGACCGACACCATCGACAAGATGCAGAAGCGCGTCGAGATCGACCTCAAGTACATCAACAACTGGTCGCTGTGGCTGGATCTGAAAATCCTGGTGAAGACGCCATTCACCTTGCTGTCAAAAGACATTTATTGACGGCGAGCCTCAATTTGATGGTGCGCCAGCGGATTAATCAGGGGACGAAAGTCCCCTTTTCGCTTGGTCCGGTGCAACTCAAGACTAAACAACTCGCCAAGTAAGGAAGACTCGGATGATCGCGAGTAAACAATATGCCAAACCCGCCTGGTACCTGATTCACTGCAAAGCCAACCAGGATGAGCGCGCCGAGGAAAATCTGCAGCGTCAGGGTTACCAATGCTATCGCCCGACTTATCGTCGCGAACGCCTCCTGCGGGGCAAGCGGCAGACACTGTGCGAGTCGCTGTTTCCCGGCTATCTGTTTATCCAGCTCAGCTTGCACGACAACTGGGCACCCCTGCGTTCGACGCGAGGCGTATTGAGGACAGTCAGTTTTGGCGGTCAGCCTGTAGCGATTGCTGATGATGTGATTGGGCATCTTCAACTGCGCGAGCGCGAACCATCGGCACAATCGTTGCTGACACAGGGCGACCTGGTGCGTATCAACCAAGGGAGTTTTGCGGAGCTGGAAGCGCTTTTTCTAGCGATGGATGGCGATGAGCGGGTTGTGTTGCTGATGAACTTTTTGCAACGCGAGCAGCGTATCAACCTGCCGCTGTCGAGTGTCACCAGGCTGTAGGAACCTCAGAGCGATCTGCAAGGCGGCATACCCACCTTGCAGATCGCCAATCATCATTCGGTAATCTTCTCGAAGTTGCGATAGAACAAATCGCTGTCACGGCTATCGGTCATCGTGTGCAACGAGTAACTACGATTCAGCCGCGCACCACCATCCCGGGTCAAAGGCGCCCAGACGATGTTGGCACGACGCATCGTCGACATGCTCATCAACTCGTCGAAAGGAATGGAGATGTAGATTCCCTTGTCGAAACTACCCTCGCCATACTCCTCTTTAGTCGCCGTGGTCAGCGTGACCCAGCCACCAAATCGCACGCCGTTACGGAACTCACGGGACAGGTCGATCGTAGTGCCCCAGTCCCGGGCCAGATAACGGCCCACGCTGACAGCCGCCTGCGCTTCGAAAGGCAAGTCGGTATAGCCCGTGACGTGCCCCGTAACGGTCGAGTAGTCACGCAGACCAAAGCCTTGGTCAAAGTCACGCTGGCGAACGAAGTTCAGATCGGCACCGACGGACCAGCGCTGGCCCGCCGGGCGAAACAGTACCTCACCACCGACCCCGGCAAACATGGACTCCAGATACCCCCCGTAAACCATGCCATAAAGATCCTTGTCCAACTGCTTGGCGTGGTTGAGCTGGAACGTCGGCATGGTGACGTCGGAGGTCGTCAGATACTTGCGCAGGTCTGTGCGTACTCGAGGTAATCCACTCGGTGCGTCGTAGGTAAACTTGTCATAGTTATTCAACAAGTTGACGCTAAGCAAACCACTCCACCAGGTATTACGGGTGAAGCGGTATTCAGCGTCCGCATCGGCAGTGATCTGATAGAGCAAGCCATCAGGTCCACCGATGTTCTGTTTGTACCCCAGGCCCAGTCCATAAGAGAAAGGATCCCGCACCCCGGTATACAGCGTGGTCTCGGTGTGCGGTACCGCGGCATTGACCTCGGTTGCGCGATGCAAATCTTGCAGAGACTCTTCGTTCTTGACCACCTCGCGGAAGGTTTCGCGGGGCACACTGGTTTCTTCCAGAGGCATGTCGTATCGCTTGTTCACCAAGGTAAACCAGTCGATATCGTCGTTGACACTGTTATCCAGGATTCGGCTGGCCCGGCCGACAGCTTTCGCCGAATAGAAGTAACGGGACTGCTCGCCATACACCAACAACTCAGAGCCACGCTGGGTGATGCGCTCCACTTTATAGCCGGCATTATTTTGCAGGCGTTGGGACACGTTGGCCCAATTGACCTGCTCCGGGGGAGTAGCAGGCGTTTGAGCGGGAAGAGGCTCAGCCGGCGGGTCGTAGGTCTTCACTGGCGTCTTGCGGCTGGCGAAGTTGGTGTGCAGGGTAATACCGAACATGGCGGTATTGCCGCGCTCCCAGGCAGCGCTGAGGTCAATCGAGTCTGTCAGTTTGTACACGGCGCCGATGTTGACGGGCGTGTCTTGTTTAATCGAATTAGCGAAGGGTTCACTTTTATAATCATTGCCTTCGTATTCGAGCTTCAAACTGAGCGGTGCCCAAGGTGTCTGATAAGCGACGCCACCGAAAACGGAGGGTGATCCTCTAAAGTAATTCGCATTGAAGTCACCTGTCCCTTCGCTGGGCGGTCTTGTATCGAAGCGGTCATCGACCCACCCAAGTGGGTTATCGAAATCTCCCCGACTCCCCATGTACCCCCAAGCGACACCGCCACTGAAGTCAAAATTGCCGAAGCGTTTGTTGGCGACAAAGTACTCGCTGGAAAACAAGCCCGTACCGCCGATGTCCTGAAAGCCCAGTGCTACTTGAGGAAGCCAATGACTTTCCTGCCACAAACGAACTTTGGCATCAACGGCCTTATCCTTGTAACTTTGATCGCCACTGAGTGACTCGGGGCCGTATGGCCGGTTGGTAATGGCGGTATAGCGAAACGAGCCCTCAAGCCATTCAAAGGGCTGTAGCGAAAGACTGTAACGAGTATAGGGTTCAGTTCGACTGGCATTGACACTCAGTTCACCGGCAGGCGCCATGCGTGCGGTGGGTGTCTGTAACAAGCCCACCCCACCGAAATCATTCTGGGTATAACGCGGCTCTCCATGAGCCAAACCACAAGGTAACAACAGAACGGCTGCAAAACGTAACTTCAAGGGGCCACCTCAGCCACAGGTTGAGTGGCGAGAAATTCGGCCAACTGTTGGTTGAGTTCAGGTGTTGGCGGGTCAAGATCATCGTTCTTGATCGGCACGAGGATTTTGCTGCCGGCGGCGGGCCAGTGCCCCTCCTCCCGATTCCACAAGGCAATGCCTATCCGCTGGGTGTGGCCATCGGGCTGGATAATCCACAGGTAATCCATCTCGGCATCGGCGGAGGACTGACAAGCTTGCAGATAGTCGCGGGCTTCCTGCATTGCGCGATAAGGCAGCCGGCAAGGTTTCGCGACAGCGCCCAACACTTCCACGGTATCTGGACGAAGTGGATAGACAAGATGGTCGCCCTCATCGATGCGATCGTTGAGGGCAAACCCGACCTCGACCGCCACAGGGTCAAGCACTGCAACCTGGCGCCCCGTAACCGGTAGTCGAGCAACCTCCTCATAGAGTTGGTCGGCCAAGGCTGCCCGGGCAGGCTTGTTAAACAACAAGGCACCACGCTGCAGTACTTTCAGATCAAACAGTACGCCGACTTTCAACCGGCGCTGCTCTTCCAGCAAAGGCTGGCGTAACCAGGCGGCAGCCAACCAGTAACTTTCAGCATTGGGTTGTGCAGCGGTAATAACATCCAGCAAACGGGCGCCTGGCTGGATCTTGAATGGGCCGGGACTGCGAACGTCACCACTGACGGTGACGTCGGCATGGCCCAGGCCTGAGCCAGCTAATAACAAGCCGGCAAACACTATATTCAGACGCTTCAATGAATAGCTCCCTGCTGAGAACGCAACTGAATGAACTTCAGGGAAATTTGAGGCGTTAGATGCTGTTCGCTCTGAATGACGAAACCATCCTGTGGCCTGACCCAGTAACGATTGACTGCATGGAAATCTATTTGAGGCGCATCAATGCGCTCATCAACGCGGAGCAAGGCATACGTCTTGTCCATCACCTTGACATCCTCAATGCCTTCCTGGGTAAACCGGCTGCTCACGGCAATCCCGACACGGTAGCCGTCATAAAGATCGATCCAGCGGGTGCTGCTATAACCGTCGGGCAGCCGATGCAGCCCACGCTTGAACGGCGACTCACCCTCCCAGCGGGTACCATCGAGGTTGATACCGAGCCCGACGCTGCGCACGATCAAACCGTCGCGCATCAACAACACCTGCTTACCGGAAGCGACCCAGAACTGCAGGTCGCCACGCTGGCGAATCATTGCCATGACGCCTTCGCTGGAAGACGTGGTGACTTTGATCTGAGGAAAAGGAACAGCGTCCACCTGAGCCTGGGTCAACTCCAGAGAGTCGGGCCCCATGGCGGACGCTTTAAGGGTATCGAAAGAGGCTTTCATCAGTGGGTTACACCCACACAGCATGAAAGCCATCGCCAAGCAGGCGCTGCTGCGCAAAATATTCACGGGTAGAATTTGCCCTTATCTGCTGCCGGCTTCGCTCATATCGTTTCTTGCAGCTGCGCCTATACCCACGATGGATGCGGACGGTACCAACTGGCTGATAAAACGGTTCCAACGCGTGATGTTGGCGGGGCCGACATAGACCACGTCCTGCGCTTGTACATCGAAGCGCGTTGCCAGTGCCATGGCAGATGGCGAGGTGGCTTCCAGCTGGAAAATCTTGGCTGGTTCCTTGTCCAGATTTTCGACTCCCCTGATGACATAAACGGCGTTGCCATTGGAGGTTGTCTGGTTGAGGCCGCCCACCGTACCCAGAACGTCGGACAAGTTCATTGTTTTGGTTTTGAAGGTCAATGCCCGAGGCTGGTTAACCTCACCCATGACATAGATGCGTTTACGATCGTTGTAAGGCAGATACAACTGATCACCCGCCTTGAGGTAAACGTTGGGTAGCGCGGAGTTTTTCTGGCGGTTCAATGCGTCCAGATCCAACTTATATTCACGACCATCACGCGTCAGCGTCAGGCCCGACAGATCAGCGTTGAGCGGATCGATACCGGCATAACCAACAGCCTCCACAACACTCAAGGGCGTCGTGGTAAGCGGTTGCTGTCCGGCTCTGACAACTGCACCGGACACAACGATTTTCTGACTGGCGAACCGCAATACACTGATGTCGACTTGCGGACTATCAACGAACTGGGTGAGTCGCTCAGAAATATAGGCGCGTAGTTCTTCGATTGTTTTACCCGCAGCCGCGATGTTGCCAACATAAGGGTAAAACAGCTTTCCGTCCGGCCGTACAAGACGTCCGTTTGCGTCGATCTGCTGTTGTGGACCCGAAGGAGCGGTTAACTCCGGATGGTCCCAAACGGTAATGAACAGCAAATCATTGGCACCGATCCGATAACTTTCCGGTGAGTAACTCAACAACTCTGGTGGGATTGACTCGTCGACCTGAGTGGAGGCTTCCATTGCGATCAATTTAGGCGTGATGGGTATCAGTTCAACGTTCCCACTCTCGGATGTACCGTCACGAACAATTTGACTGGTGTCCATATGTTGACCGGGAGAAAACATGCAGCCTTGCAAGGCAATACTTGCCAGTATGGCAACAGAAAGATTACGAATCATATTGGCACTACACTAGTTGAGAGCACATCCAAAAAAACAAGGCCACCCAGGATGCCCTGTGTGACCTTGTCCAAAACACCGAGAACTATTTCAATTAGTGGTACCGGTAGTACCGGTGGTACCTGTGGTACCTCCATTAGAACTCCCACCACTGTTGGACGCGGCCACAACGCCCGCGACTACCGCCGCACCAATCGCCAAACCCGTTCCCACGGTGACTGAGCCCACCAAAGGAGTGCTCAGTGTCAACGGTTCTTCTGCCGCAACTACTGTGGTACTCAAAGCGCCCAATAGCGTGATAGCAAATAGCTTTTTCATATCAGACTCCTTCTCGATATACAGGATTGATACTAAGTACCAAGAAGCGAAAGCATGACCAGATGCAGATATATTACGCGCCCGCTCACCTTACCTCTTGTAGATCATGTCATCGACAGAAGATCTATGCCACCGATGAGACATTGCTCTACCGATAGCGCTGATCACGATGATGAGCCATGGATTTTTCTAACATGTATAAATGCCCAATGAACACCACGTATTCAGAGGGCTTGCGATAATGCGGTATTGAATGAGGAAAGCTCAAATGCCGCGAAGAATGTTATTAATAGTCGGACTGTTTTTCAGCTTTATCCAGCATCAGGCGCCCTTCAGGTCTCCCAGCTGCTGAAGAACGGACCGAAGATCCTGAGCCCAGTCGCAGGGGTATAATCCGTATCCGTCTGCCAGCTTTCGGCAATCCAGCACCGACCACATCGGACGCTTGGCTGGTGTTGGATACTCTGCGGTAGTGATCGCCGTGAGTTGGGGGCGCCGTTCCAGCAGACCAAGGCTTATGGATTGTGTGAATATCTCATTGGCAAAGTCATACCAGGTACAGGCCGGTGCACCACTGTAGTGATACACCCCCCAGTCAAGACGACCTTCCTGTTGAAAACTCGAAGCCAGAGCCCAAAGCGTATCGGCAATGCTACCCGCGGAGGTGGGGCCCCCATGCTGGTCGGCGACGACAGACAATGTTTCCCGGTCCGCTCCAAGACGAAGCATGGTCTTCACGAAATTATTGCCGTGCGCGCCAAACACCCAACTGGTGCGCAAGATCAGATGGCGCGAACATTCTTCAATCAGTCGCTGCTCTCCGGATAACTTGCTCAACCCGTAAATACCGGAGGGCTGAGTCCCCTCATCGGGCGTGTATGGCTTATCACTATCACCACTGAACACATAATCCGTGGATATATGAAAAAGTGGAATGCTCAGCCTTTCCGCAGCCGCCGCAAGAAACCCTACTCCGTCCGAATTGACCGCATAGGCTCGCTCGACGTCAGTCTCAGCCTTGTCCACTGCTGTGTACGCAGCCGCGTTGATGACCAGTTCCGGTTTGATCGATGTAAACACTGCCAGGACTTGATCAGCGTTACTGATGTCCAGATCCTGCGAACCAAAGCCAGATACCGAGAATCCGGCAGGGACTCGCCGGAGCAACTCGTGCCCGACTTGTCCCTGAGCTCCCGTAACAAGAACGCGCATATTCATTCCCCGCCTAGCAGAGCTCGCAGGCTCGGGTGACGCAGGTCTTTTTCCGACAGTTTTGGCGTATCTACCGGCCACGCAATATTCACATCAGGGTCATTCCAGATCAGGCCGCCCTCTTCTGCCGGGAAATACAAATCGGTGCATTTATATTGGAAGTCGGCGATATCACTCAACACACAGAATCCATGGGCGTAACCTGGAGGAATCCATAGTTGCAAATGGTTGTCCGCCGAGAGTTCAACGCCTACATATTCCCCACACGTTGGAGACTCCGGATCGATATCCACTGCTACATCGTAGACCGCGCCACGAGTAACACGCACTAATTTCCCCTGGGGTCGATTACGCTGAAAATGCAGCCCACGTAATACTCCATGCTGCGACCGTGAGTGATTGTCCTGTACGAAGGGTAATTCGATACCGGCTTCACGATAACGTGACTCCTGGTAGCACTCAACGAAAAACCCCCGCTCATCACCGAACACTTTTGGCTCAATAATCAACACACCAGGCAATTGGGTCTGGATGACGTTCATGATGGCAATACCGTGTCCAATAAACGGGACAGGTACTGGCCGTAGCCCGTTTTTGCCAAAGCATTGGCCTGGTTACCGAGTTGCTCGGCGGTCAACCACCCCTTGAAATAAGCAATTTCTTCCAGGCAAGCGACCTTCAATCCCTGGCGCGCTTCAATGGTCTGGACGAAGTGGCCCGCCTCCATCAGTGACTCATGGGTCCCCGTATCCAGCCAGGCAAATCCGCGCCCCAAAAGGCTGACATGCAAATCGCCCCGTTTGAGGTAAGCGTTGTTAACATCGGTGATCTCCAACTCACCTCGGTGTGACGGTTTAACGTCTTTTGCGATCCGGACAACGTCGTTATCGTAAAAATAAAGCCCCGTAACGGCATAGTTGGACTTCGGATATTTTGGCTTCTCTTCGATAGAGATAGCCTTGCCCGTTTCGTTAAACTCAACGACCCCAAAGCGCTCCGGATCAGTGACATGATAACCAAAGACCGTCGCACCGGATTTACGGTTGGCCGCATCGGCCAACATGGCACTAAATCCATACCCATAGAAAATGTTATCGCCCAGAATCAAGGCAACATTGCTATCACCTATAAAGCTCTCACCGATAATAAACGCCTGTGCGAGACCATCGGGAGTGGGTTGTTCAGCATAGGAAATCTCGATACCAAAAGAAGATCCATCTCCCAGCAGCTTACTGAAATTTGGTAAATCTTCAGGTGTCGAAATAATTAATACTTCCCTGATGCCTGCCAGCATCAGGACCGAGAGCGGGTAGTAAATCATTGGTTTATCAAAAACAGGCAACAACTGTTTTGATATCCCTCGTGTGATGGGATGCAAACGTGTACCAGACCCGCCCGCAAGAATAATACCTTTCATAAATCGCTCCGCAACAAGATGGTAGTATGCTTGATTACCGCTTACTCAACAGTGGTTCCCAAGCGACCAAGACGATAATCTCCATTGAGAACACTCTCCCACCATGGTCGATTTTCCAGATACCATTTCACGGTCTTGCGAATACCCGTCTCAAAACTTTCTACTGGAACCCAGCCGAGTTCATTCTTTATTTTGCTTGCATCTATTGCATAGCGACGATCATGCCCTGATCGATCTTTTACAAATGTAATCAACTCTCTGTAAGATGAGATATTTGCGTTATCTAAGCTTGTACCGGATGGGACGTACTCATCCAAAAGCTCGCAAATAATTTCAACGACTTGCAGGTTTCTCTTTTCGTTATGTCCACCGACATTGTAGGTTTCACCGACCCGGCCTCGGGTGAGTACCTCGATTAAAGCCCGAGCATGATCTTCAACATAAAGCCAATCTCGCACTTGGGCGCCATCCCCATAAACAGGGAGTGGCTTTCCTTGCAGGGCATTTAGAATAACGTGCGGGATCAGCTTTTCAGGAAAATGAAAAGGGCCGTAATTATTTGAACAGTTGGTTACTACAACAGGCAATCCATAGGTCCTATGCCATGCATGAACCAAATGGTCGGACGCTGCTTTGGACGCCGAATAAGGGGAACTCGGGGCATAGGGCGTGGACTCGGTGAAAAGATCCTCAGTCCCTTCCAGATCACCAAAAACTTCATCAGTAGAAACATGATGGAACCGGAACTGTTTCTGAGCTTCCGCGTCTAGCTTGCGCCAGTAACCCCGGGAAACTTCCAGCAGGGTATAAGTTCCGACTATATTGGTCTGAATAAACGCCGATGAGTCATCTATAGATCGATCAACATGAGACTCCGCCGCCAAGTGCATAATAGCGTCGGGGCGAAACTCCTGGAAAACCCCTTCAATGCTCTGTCTATCACAGATATCAAATTTGAAGAAGTGGTAATCTTCCATCATATCGACTGATGCAAGAGACTCCGAATTCCCGGCATACGTCAACTTATCAATATTTCCGACTATATATTTGCCGCTTTTCAGCAAATGACGTACGACTGCGGAGCCAATGAATCCGGCTCCGCCCGTTACGAGGATACGTTGTTTCATGGGAATCTAACCCTGGAGAAATTATAAAGATTTATACATTGAGGCCAACTCGGCTCAATAGAGGTCAGTTTCTACATGACCGGACGGATCGAAAGCCCTCGGCCGATACCGTAGTAGTGGAAGCCTTGTTTGGCGACCCTACCCGGATCGAAAAGGTTTCGTCCGTCAAAAATCACCGGATCTTTTAGTGATTTCTTTATAATTTCAAAGTCTGGCGCCCTGAAGTCCTGCCATTCAGTAACAATAATCAGACCATCTGCACCTTGCAAAGCTGCTTCCTTAGTACCCATCAAGCGCAAGTTCGGATGTGCCGGATAGAGTTTCTGCGCCTCTTCCATCGCTTTGGGGTCATAGGCCTGTACGTTAGCGCCTGCTTCCCAGAGCAAGCGCATGAGCTCCAGGCTTGATGCTTCACGAATATCATCCGTGTTGGGTTTGAACGCCAACCCCCAGAGAGCAAATGTTTTTCCCTGCAGTTTGTTTTCGTAATGATACTGCACTTGCTCAAACAGTCTTCTTTTCTGTTTCCGGTTTACCGTTTCGACCGCATTCAAAATATGCGGTACGAAATCCAATTGCTGCGCAGTGTGTTCCAATGCCTTCACGTCTTTTGGAAAGCACGAACCACCATAGCCGCAACCAGGATAAATGAACTGATAGCCGATCCTTTGATCCGCGCCAATGCCTTTACGAACAGACTCTATATCTGCACCCAACATTTCAGCCAAGCAGGCGATTTCGTTCATGAACGAAATTTTTGTTGCCAGAAGACAATTAGCGGTGTACTTGGTCAGTTCCGAGCTTCGGACATCCATTACAATAATTTTTTCATGATTACGGCTGAAAGGCTCATAAAGAGCACGCATCAAATCGATCACATAATCACTGTCTGTACCAATGATGATTCTGTCCGGCTTTTGACAGTCACTGACTGCCGATCCTTCTTTCAGGAACTCCGGGTTCGAAACTACATGAAATTCAAAGGCGCATTCTCGCGCACTCAGGACATCGGAAATCTTTTCCTTGACCTTGTCCGCCGTGCCTACCGGCACCGTGGACTTATTGATTACAACTTTCTTATCCTGCATATGACTGGCAATTGTTTCAGCCACAGCCAGAACGTATTGCAGATCTGCACTGCCGTCTTCACCCGGGGGGGTGCCGACCGCGATAAATTGTATTTCCGCGAAACCTACGCCTTCGGCGGCATCGGTAGTGAAGATAAGGCGCCCCGCCTCGTAGTTCTTTTTAACAAGGGCAGAGAGCCCCGGTTCGTAAATAGGTATCACGCCATCTTTGAGCTTCGCTATTTTATTCACATCCTTGTCTACACAACAAACGGTGTGACCTGCGTCAGCCAGAACTGTGGCTTGAACCAACCCGACATAGCCAGTGCCAAAAACTGTTAATTTCATGGAAGAGTCCTTTTCGATGTAGATAAATTCTTCAAATAATAAATAGCCATATCAGACACGTGACTTCGGAACGCTCTGGATCTGAAGATGGCTTTCCACCCACCAGCACTGGCACGAACCCCATCAGAAATTGCATGTATGTTGCAATTGAGTGCCGTGAGGTAGCCTATTTTTTTTGCCCGCAAGGAAAAATCTGCTTCGCTCATAAAAAGGAAAAAGTCTTCACTGACCCCGTTTAGCTCTCTCCAAAGCTCCCCTTTTACAACCCAAAACGAACTCTGCACCCAATCAACGATATGCACGCCAGATGCCTGGCGATTCACTTCGGCGCATTCATAACTTTCACGTTCTGCTCTATAAAACCGGGAAACAAACGATGGAGCCCTACGTGCCAACTGACTCTTTACGCTCGGGTATGTCCTGGCGACCAGTTCTACATTGCCGTCATCGTCTACTTGTTTAATTCCAAGCAGCCCGAGATTTTTATGATTCTGAAGTATCTCGATAGAGTCTTTTATGCAATTTTCTGAAGACAGTATTAAATCCGGATTCAGCAACACCACGAAATCGGCGGAAAAATCCACAGAGAGATTCGTTGCTTTGGTATAGCCTTGGTTAAAAGACGACCTGATCAAGACAATATTTTTTTTATTCTTTATGTATTCATTGAGCTTAATAAAATTGTCGTCATCGACACTGTTGTCAAAAACAGTGACCTGACAAAACTCGAACAGACTTTGCTTCTCTAACGCCTTCAGGCTTTCTATAAGCCTGGGGGCTTTAAAAAAGTCGACGATTGAAATATGAATTTTCATGTATGAACTGCCTCACGAGAAAGCAAAGCCGTGTATTCATTGGCCAATATATCGGTCACATCTTCCCAATCAAGGGTGAATGCTTTCTTGATGCTGGGTCGATACTCTTCCTTCAACGCATACTCAATACAATTCAAAATTTCTGCTTTGCTACAATCTGGTTCAAGCTTCAGTGGAGGAGAAGAAAAATAATCAAAAAGCGCAGACGCCGCAGAGACAATCGGCTTACACCCTAACGAAGTGGCTTCCAAATCGACCTGCGAAACAACTTCAAACCACGAATTCGATAGGTTTATCTTGGAGCGCTTATAATGATAACTTAATTGATCCTGATTTAACTCCCCAAGATACTGAAGATTGGAGTGCGCCCCAACTATTTCCTTGAAGTCCTGGCAGTATTTCTTGTGATTGGTATTTTCCTTACCGGCAAACACTACTCTATAGTTAGTGCCTTTCAACGCCTCTGCTATTTTCAGGATATTTTTTCTAGGCTCAATTCGGCCTA
Source organism: Pseudomonas sp. WPR_5_2 (assembly GCF_003634475.1). Lineage (NCBI taxonomy): Bacteria > Pseudomonadati > Pseudomonadota > Gammaproteobacteria > Pseudomonadales > Pseudomonadaceae > Pseudomonas > Pseudomonas sp. WPR_5_2. The sequence continues at coordinate 1,766,183 of NZ_RBLA01000001.1, forward strand.
CCACCATAACATCAATGTCGCGAGGAACATTTTCATCAACATTGCCCTCTATGAAGGTCAACGCATTAGGCAACACCTTTACCTTAGATACGGCCAGCTTCGAGCAAACATCAGTTTTGATATGATGCAATTCACTTTTCGACAACGGAAAGATTCGAGCCGATTTTTCAACCAACGCCCGGTTTATTTTTAGAGGCGTACTTTTGTATGACTTCAGATTACTGAGTGTTTTAAATCTGGCAAACTCCTTTACAAAAGAAGAAAGCATTAAATAAGCATCATAATTCAGAAGCTTTCCAAGCAATCCGCCTTCAAAATACTTCACCATATATTTCTTTTCATGGTGGATCGGCGAAAAACAGAGCGGCACATTTTTCCTTAGCGCCCACTCCATATATCTATAATTTTCGTAAGGCGTTTGCATATTGAAAAGATGAACTATATCAGGCGAAAACTTCCCGACATTCAACTCTGCCGGATCAGTTACAACCGTCACGAGAAAACCTTTCCTTTCAAGAAAATGCTTATATTTATATACTTTCCCGGAATCACCACCTGGCTTTTCCGGCGCATCTCGCCTCAGACAGAAAAGAACTTCGATTTGTTTCCCATCTCTCATCTGGCATACCTCACATTTGAGCTCATTCTTGAAAACACGATTTTTGCCGAGGCTATGTAAAATATAAAAAACGAGAAAAATAGTGGCACCAGCGTGTTCAGCAAATCACCTCTGATAATATTGGTCCCCCTAAACAGGAAAATCAAACCCAGCACAGAGTAAATCCCACCAACCCTGAATAACTTCTCAATAAGCTGACTCAAAACAAATAACAGTCCACCCGCACTGATCACGCCTAACCAGCGAAAATTTATGTACGCCTCCCCAATCAGTGACGACGTAATCTCCGCCCCACTGTCGACCAAGCGCTCATAGAAAAATTCTTGAGTGAAATATCTGTTTCCCGAGATAGGCTTTTCACTCCATATCGATCGAGGGATCAGGAAAGTAAAAGCGGCCAAATATGTCTGAGATGGACCAATATCTTGTTGAATTATCAAGGCACTGGAGTCAAAGGTTACAAAATCAGGGGACACAAAAGCATTCAGTTCTTCTTGCTCACCGCGAGTGTAGTCCCGATATAGCGTGGACAGGCTAAACAACACCAAGCAAGCCGATACCAACTTTACTATTGTCTTCTTACTTAATTTCTTTAGTCCTTTACGCTGAGTATTTTTAATTACCAAATAGAAAATACAAGGCAAAATGCAATTTAATACCAATGTCGATCGGCTACCCGAAATGAGGCTTGCACAGAAGGTCACTACCAGGACCAGGATGAAGAACAGCCGGAGGGGCATCGACTTGGTGCTGTTGACGCCTACGAATGAAAGCACTGAAAGCGCAGGTGCCGTGTACAAAGCAATACCAGCGAGCAAATTATCTTCAAAAAAACTCTGTCTATTACTTAACAATAGAGACAGGGAGTACTTCTGCATGCTGACCAACACCAACGCTCCGAGGAACAGCGTGTAAAAAAAGCATACGGCAATGAGTTTTTTAGTAACTCTTACCTCATAGCTCACTTTAAGAATTTCAGTTTTCTTACTGAAGAAAACTGTAAGCAAGCTATAAACAATAAGTGTTAAAAGACAGAAAATTGCGACACTGGCATTTGAACCGGAATCTGCTGGTATTTGCGGATAAGTAGCAGAGAAGAACAAATACTCGTAATCATCCGTAAAATAACCATCAACGAGATAGGACAGGATCAAAAAAATCGAAAACCATAAATATGTTTTTGATTTTCTTGTACTGTACGTTATAAACACTATTACAAGCGACACAACAGTGAGCATGACAAACATCATTGTTCGATACCCGCCATGAAAAACAAACTCACCGCATACAAAAGCGATAGTGTCGTTAGGTTGTATAAAAGAAAAGCGTCAAGCGGTGACATGCCCAACCACTGTCTGACTACGAACATAACCACCAAGAGTGAGCACGCACCTATCACATATACAATATTTGATTTCGCTTTTAGATGAAGAAAAGCGGAAAACACAGGACATGTAATTGCAATAAGGGTAGCTGCCACGATTTTTATGTACGGGGATAACGCAGGCAATGCAACGAAAAACATCAGCAACAATGCACCGTAAGCAAGTGAGAATATTTGCTTGGTGAAAATTCGAGGAGTGTTTTCCTGGTCATTGATTTTTGTATAAATATAGTTCGTTACAATAAATCCCGCCCCGGCAACCACCACACTGAATGCGATAAGCATGTTATGCACGGCCGAGAATTCCTGAGTTCCAGAATACAAATCTCGCACGATGTTGATATCATTTCTATAGATCAATGAAAGCACAATCCCGGAAAGTATGGTGACCAACCCTAAAAACATCTTTTTTTGTGAGGGGGCGTTGATACGCTCACTGGAGCTACTTACAAGCGTCAAAGCAATAGTAACTGCAACAACTGTGACAATCAGCGTCGTAGCGGACAGCACCCTACTTAAGATAAGAAGAATTACGCTCAAACCAATTACTACATAACGAATTGAGGTGAGCGCCTGGAATTTCCATTTGTTCTGACTGGTTAAATTGAACGCCACTCTGTACGAAAGAAAATACCCACAAATCGCTCCAATACCAGTAAGAATGAAATTCTTGAATATTTCCACTACCTGCAACTGGCTCATCACAATCAGCGCTAGCAGGCATGCCATCAATGCAATCACAGGACTTTGAGTTTTGGAGATGTATACCTGAACGCCAACGGCTTGGCCAACCTGTATCCCTGTGAGCATAAATGTGAGCAGTACTACGCCCTGTTCAGTAACGTGCTGGGTTTCGGTTAGTTTTCCTGCGAGAAAAATAACCAGGTAAACAGAGATCAGGTTGAACGCGGAGCACGCTAAAAACACTAACCGTCTAACCGCGGTATTTTGTCTCGGATGGTAGGCTTTTATCCACAAAACTATTTGCTCCTATCACAGCGTTTGCACCGATCGTGATCCCCCCAACAACTACAGAGTTCGGAAAAATCGTCACGCCATCCTGAAGAGTTGGATATCCCCTCTTATTACCAATAGTACAACCTTGATAAATGGTGAGATTCTTTCCTACTACGCAGCCTGACCCAATAACTATTGAAACTGGGTGAGGAAGATACAAGCCACCCTCAATTTTCACGCCATAACCAATATCGATCGAATGCTTGGCAATGAGAAGATTTCTGGCAAGAATATGTATCAACCTGTTCTTTGACGCTGCAAACCTTACAAGCATCGAGGCGTGGAGACTTGGATTCAATAAAGACTTCAACAGAGACTTTATATTCACCACACCATAAACGGCCCTGATATCGCTCTTTATCAATGCAAGCATTTACTTTTTACCATAGTAGTCGATGTACCATCCGACAAAGCGGCTAATACCTTCTTCTATAGATACTTTGGGTTGATAATCGATTGCGTTGAACAACTCGCGCGTATCTGCATGAGTGGTGAACACATCGCCAGCCTGCATAGGAAGAAACTTTTTAATAGCTTTTATTCCTGTCGCGGATTCAATTGCTTCGATAAACCTGGTCAGGCTCACGGGCGAGCCATTGCCGATGTTATATGTTTTGAAGGGGGCAGTACTTACGTCCGGACTGGACATTGCAAACTTATCTTTTTGCGGAACAACGTTCTGTATACGCAGAATGGACTCTACGATGTCATCGATATAAGTGAAGTCACGCGACAGGTTTCCATTGTTATATACTTCTATTGCTTTCCCCTCCATGACTGCCTTGGTGAACTTGAAAGGCGCCATGTCCGGACGCCCCCAAGGACCATATACTGTGAAAAAACGCAGACCTGTCACGGGTATGTCGAATAGATGAGAGTAGGTATGGGCCATTAGCTCATTCGAACGTTTCGTCGCTGCATAAAGCGAAATAGGGTGATCTACGGCCGACGATGTTTTGTATGGCGTACTATTACTCGTTCCGTAAACGGAACTGCTTGAGGCGTAAACAAGGTGTTCGATACCATTGTTCCTACAACCCTCAAGAATATTGAGATGACCATTAATATTGGAATCTATATACGCATGCGGGTTATCAATAGAATATCTGACTCCTGCCTGCGCCCCAAGATGGATAACTCGCTCAAATTTGTGTTCGCTGAAAATTCGCGCAATTGCTTCTTTTTCGGAAAGATCAACTTTAATAAACTTAAAACCGCCCAACGGACTTAGTAGTTCCAGGCGCGCGAGCTTCAAACCAGGGTCATAATAAGAGTTTATATTATCAATGCCGACAACCTCATGGCCAGCCTCACATAACTTATGAGCCACCGAACTGCCGATAAAACCTGCTGCACCCGTCACCAAATACTTCATGATTCTTCCACACAGTTATAGGTAAATGATTAATTGCATATAGGGATGCAGCACAAATATCAAACCTTGGCCACGCTACCGCCACAGGATTTACCGTCAATACCCTGAAAACGATATATTTTTGTTAACTAATGAGACGCCTATCTACAATATACATTCGAATATGATTCGAAAATTTGCAACATGTATCAATTCAAACTACTTCCGCTCATGCACATCGAAAAAATGCTTTACGCATTATCAGACTTGTAGTCGTAATGATAATAACCATAGTCGCCATATCCGTAAGCCGACGCGCGCTTTTCCACTCCATTGAAGATTGCGCCTTTAAGTTCGATACCGTTTTGTGAGAAGCGCCGGATCGTCAACTCTATTTCCCGCGCGGGATTCAGACCGAATCGCGCCACAATCAGGTTCGTGCCTGATTGACGCCCCACAATGGCAGCATCTGTAACCGCTAAAAGGGGGGGCGTATCCAGGATTACCAAGTCGTAATTCTTGCTTACTTCATCCAGCATCTCTGCGAAATTGGCCCTCATCAACAGCTCTGAAGGGTTTGGAGGAATTTGACCTCTGGATATAAAGTCGAACCCGTTGATTTCGGTTGCATTAATCGCTTTATCCAGGGAACAACGTTTGGATAACACATCGGAGAGCCCATTTTCAGCGCGTACACCGAGCATTTTGTGTACATATCCCTTACGCATATCTACGTCGATTAATAAGACTCGCCGCCCTGCTTGAGCAATAACCGCCGCCAGGTTAACCGAGACAAAGGTCTTCCCCACCGCCGGGCTGGGCCCGGAAATCATCAGACGATTGTTTTTCGCTTCAAGCGTGGCAAAGTGCAGGCTCGTGCGAAGACTACGAAGGGCCTCGACCGCCAAATCGGTGGGATGATTCAGGGCCAAAAGGTGTACGGTTTTGTCCCCATTTGCACGGCTCCGAGCACGTCTTTCCTCCTCCGACTTTTGCAGCGGGCTATACGGAATAGATGCATAAACCGACAACCCGAGCTGCTCAATAGCTTCTGGCGTTTCAAGACCGCGATTCAAGGCTTTACGAACCAGAACTATCGCAATTGCTACGAATGCACCTAGCAACGTCATTGCCAGCACGATCAGAGCTTTTTGCGGTTTGACGGGTTTACTTAGATCGACATCGGCTTCATCAATTAAATGAACATTACCGACCGTGCCCGCACGCATCACGTCCAACTCTTGGGATTTGTTCAGAAGCTGGGTGTAAATTTCATTGCCGACCTGAACATCTCGCGTAAGGCTGAATAGTTCTTGTTGAGTCGCCGGCAGACCTTCAACCTTTTTGACTAGCGAATTTTGCTTGGCCGTCAGCTCTGAAATCTGCATCATCAGGGCACGATAGGCCGGGTGTTGTCCGGTAAATTTCCGGTCCATCTCCGCACGTTGCAATTTTAACGTAGATATACTGGAATCCAGCGCAACTATCTGATCCAGGATTGCCTTGGTTTCGAGACTAATATCGATAGACTTACTACGAATCTGATATTGATTCAGCGATTTTTCCGCACGCTCCAGATCCTTTCGGACCTGAGGTAATTGTTCCTTCAGAAAATCCAGGCTCGCAGCGGCTTCAGCGGACGTTCGCTCTATGTTCTGGCGCACGTACAACTTTATTATTTCATTGAGTGTGCGGATGGCTCTATCGGAATCTACATCTTCGAGGGCGAGAGAAAGAATCCCGGAGTCTTTGCCGCGTTCAAATACATCCAGCGCCTTTTGATATTCTATAATCGTGGCCATCCGTGGCTGACGAGTAACGCTGAACCCTGCCCCTGGGTTGGCGCTCAGTTTTTCTACGTTTATCTTGATCTCACCGTCTTCAAAAGGCTCACCCACCCTGCTTTTCGCAAGGATATTGTCGTCCTCGTCCAACAAACTGTAATTGCCATTCTCTCCAGCGACCAATGTCAGTGTTTCACCCACCAGCGCACCAGGAACCTCTAGCCGAGAAACGCTCAACGCTTCTCCACCCCAAGAAAATCGACTCATGCCGAACCATGGAGCGGCCACGTCACCGGGATTATCCGGGTTGAACCGACGGGATACAAACTCACCGATCAAAGGAAAAAAATGAGGTTCAATCTCGATATCGAGTTGCAAATTATCAATAGCCTTGCCTAATACAGAGCGAGACTTGATTAATTCAATCTCTGTTACAGAAGGCGACTCCTGCCCCAGCATGCTACTGATATCGGAAAATCCGAGAACGTCATTTTTTTTGGCTTCCACTTGCACGAGCGCGTTTGCCCGATACACGGGTGTCGACAACACTGCATACGCGGCACCCGCCGCCATAAAGGCACCCGCGACAACGGAGATCAGCAGTTTGTGATCTATAAGTGTTCCGACCAAACTGAGAAGATCGATCTCTTTGTTGTCATCTTCCTGGAGCTTGAGTATTGGCGCTTGCTGCATAAGTGGATTTCTTTGCCCTGTAACTGTTTTAGAAAGATGGCCATCAGCCCACGAGACGCTGTGCCCATGCGTGTACTGCTTCTTCAATCAGCGCATAAGCATGTACAAACGCTGGCTTGCCTTGACGATAGGGATCGCTGATTTCGCGATCGTCCTGCCATTTACCCAGCAGGAAAACCTTACCCCGTGCTTCGGGTGCAATATTGAGAACACTCGTAATGTGCCGCTTCTCCATCACCAGAATCAGATCCGCCCTGTTCACCGCCTGGGACGTCAATTGCACGGCTTTGTGATCCATTGGCAAATGCCCTTGCTCTACAAGGACTGCTTGCGCAGACGACTCGATCGGACTATCGACCAGAGCGCCCAGGCCAGCTGATACAACCTCAATTTCTGCTTGGGCCAATGCATCTCGCATCAAGCTTTCTGCGGTCGGGCTGCGGCATATATTGCCGATGCAGACGATCAGAATTTTTTTAACCACTGCAACCTCCCCGCATCCTTAACGTTAAACGTTATTCAATCGTTATTTAATAAATAGAAAAACGCAGGAGTGTTAATTTATACCCCCCCAAAACAAACGACGCGTTATCTATCGTATTTCGCCAGAAATACGTTACACACCAACCACGCATTAAAATCTTAACTGCGAACGACAGGCGACATCAACCTTTAAATATCGGCTAACTACTTATTGCCATAACGCACTAGCACATTCCACCAACAAAGCACGACATAAAATAACATTCAATACAGCAACCAGACGTAAGTTAACATCTGCAGTGTTTCCTGATGCGTCTTGATTTAAATTATGATATTCACACTTCCCCCGATGAACGCAGAAACTCAACGACTCAAATAAGTAACGCGATTTCATGTAGCGACGTGAAGTGTTATTTATTTATAACATTTCAATCACATATCTAACAGGAACCCATATGATCCGTAAATGCCTATTTCCTGCCGCCGGTTATGGCACCCGATTTTTGCCGGCGACAAAGGCTATGCCCAAGGAAATGCTGCCCGTAGTCAATAAACCTCTGATCCAGTACGCGGTAGAAGAAGCAAGAGATGCGGGTCTTCAGCATATGGCAATTGTTACGGGTCGCGGCAAGCGAGCGCTAGAGGATCACTTCGATATCAGCTACGAGCTCGAGCATCAGATTCGAGGAAGTGAAAAAGAGAAATTTCTGGAAAGTACCCGAGAATTGATGGAGCGCTGCACCTTCTCCTACACTCGCCAGGTTGAGATGAAGGGGCTTGGGCACGCCATTCTTTCCGGTCGTCCATTGATTGGTGACGAGCCGTTCGCGGTAGTTCTTGCTGATGATCTTTGCTTGAATCTGGAGGGTGATGGGGTACTGTCCCAAATGATCAAACTCTACAAGCAGTTCCGTTGCTCGATTGTAGCGATTCAGGAAGTCCCCAATGACCAGACACACAAATACGGCGTAATTGCTGGCGAGCAGATTCGTGACGGTATTTATCGGGTCAACACTATGGTGGAGAAACCTAAGCCTGAAGATGCCCCCTCCAATTTAGCCATCATCGGTCGGTACATTCTAACCGCCGACATTTTTGATTTGATTGCAGACACTGAGCCTGGCAAAGGTGGCGAGATCCAGATCACCGACGCATTGATGAAACAGGCACAAAGCGGTTGCGTGCTCGCCTATAAATTCAAAGGTCAGCGTTTTGACTGCGGTGGTGCTGAAGGTTATATCGACGCCACCAATTTCTGCTATGAGAACTTGTATCAGAAAGGATTGTAAGAGTATTTGCATAGGCTCTCGGGTGCCGCACTTTTAGCGACCATAAACTTATTAAATATGGCAGACGACTATGAACACATCCAGATCTCCGATCGACTCTGTCTTGAAATCAAGGGATCCTTTTGCGCCTGGCTATATGGCTTTGGGGCAAGAGCGCACCGAAGGTAAAAGCGGGTTGATGGTTTGGTTGCGGGCATCCGAGAGTTCAATTACTTCCTCCCCTTCACAGCCGCGTTTACTGGTAGAACGCATTGGGCTTTTCCCTTCCTCGGGGGAGATCAGGTGCGCAGCCTGCAATCCACTCGGCGTCTTGGCGTACCTCAAAAATTCTTATGCTGATGCGGCACTGGACGTAGATGAAGGCAATGGCCTGCGCCTGACGTTTACTGAGTGGCGTTTCAATATTTGCCTTTTGGAGACCGAACCCGCAATCCTGCTCCACGTTGAAAGTCGTGGCGATATTGCCTTGATGCAGCAAAAAACGGCAGAGCTACTAGCCAGAATTCGGGAGAAAAGCAGCAGCGACTTTTAGGCTGACCACAAAGGATACGTCTTAAACCCGTTACGAGAGTAAATAGCACGAGACTTCGTTTTAACCGGCGCTCTCGGAATTATTAGAAACTAATTTCCATTAAACCCCACATTACCCTTAGCCTCAGACTTCAATCCAATCACGGATATAGCGGTGTTCGAATTATATTTAACATCATTGGAAACAACACGATTATTGTAAGACCCGACATCTTCAACAATTCCGTTGCGGTTTCCATAAGACGTAACATTTTCTACTGTCACCCCATTGGCATTAGTCAATCGAATCCCTGTAGACGCACAATTGAACACGGTTCCTCCGGATACAACCCCATTTGTGGCAGGCTTACCAGGCGACCCAAGCTGAATACCGTGTTGACTTGCGCCTGATATGCAAGCATTCGAAATCAAAAATCCGTCTACATTTTGGATGGTTATACCTGAGGAGATTTTCAGACCAGCGCCACGAAGATCAGCGATCGTTAAACGCTCCAGGCTAACTCGACTCGAACTCTCAACCAACAGCCCACGAAATGGGTTATACACAACAAGATTCTCGATATGAATATCACTACAACCAACTATCCTGCCAAAGTAGTCACCACTCCTGGCACAACGGCCGGTTAAACCCAACACTTTGATGTCGGAAATATTATTGGACAATGCATCATCTGAAAAATAAAACGCGAAGCCACCCTTATTGATTCGCCCCGACTCCCCACTCGAATCCATCACACTTATTCGACGTATCGCCGCATTAATGCCTGCTCGAACATGAAGCTTTATTAAACTCGACTGAGCAGTATCCAGCACATTATTCACTATTGTTACATCTTCTATATCTCCAATTTCGTCAACCACAGACACCTCTTGGGTGAAGGCGATACAATCATCGCCTGTCCGGACGCGATTGTTTGCAATGACGATTTTATTTGACTTTCCTTTAAAGTGCCACCCATCGGTAAGTACCTGATCAGAGCAAACGTCGGTATCATTGCCATAGATCAAGACGTGGTTGCAATTCTGGAATTTTGTCGTCCAGTCCGAGTAAGTATTACGAATTTTTAGCCCATGAACTGTGATGAAGGAGCTATTAAAAAAAACGACATGCTTTCCAACTCGGCCAGTATTTGATTTTATTACGCCACCACCAAAAATTACGACATTATAAACGCCGGCATCACCTCCCTTGTTCATAACAGTACCTGAATAGGTATTCAGACTGTTAAAGTCCTTGAGAACTGTAGTTTGAGGCGAGATATAGAGTTTTGAATTGCTCCCCATCTGCAAGGGAGCGGTAATTCTCAGTATGCCCGGCGGCAATACGCAGACAAGACCATTTGCCTCCGCCATATCGATAGCCGCCTGGATGGCCAGAGTCCAATCCCAGCTCTTCAAATCACCTGGCTTTTTTTTGACAATCAACCTTTCGAACTGCCTGATTTCAACATACCGAACGGAAAGCAAACTTTTTTTGCAATCAAATGCATTTTCCAAAAGTTTACTTGCCCATTGGGCGTTCCCTCCTCCATCGGCGGAGATAAGTCTTTTGACTAGGTCCACTGATTCCTTGCTTTTCACACCGATAGTTTTTTGTGCCCCGGCGAAAGACTTATTTTGCAGAAAAATATGGCTTGCGGTAATAATTCCTGCCATTTGAACGAAGCGTCGACGCGATAAAGATCGATCGTTAGTCAAGCACTCTTTTTTATTCGAATCACTCAACAACTTTCCACCTTCAGGGCAACTGACTCAGTAGCTAACAGGCTTTCAAAAACAAGCCTATCAGACATATTTCGCAAACAGAGCATCTGCTTGCTTGATAAGTTACTAGGCAAACGCATGCCCCGTCTACTTATCAATACTTCACATCCACTGGTTATTAGCAGAAGCACTTTAGGCGTTTCTCTACCAGCGCCACCGAGTAACTTGCAATGTGCATAGCCACCCCCGCCTCTACTAACGCATCCAGCAATGCAATTTGGGCTTCTAAACGCGAAGCCTGATTAAGCTTTCGTGCGGCATGCATCTGATCGATTAATATATGTGTCACCTGATAAGGGGCGTTGGCTTTGAGACATCCCAGCCAAACGGAGAGCCTCTTCGCATCTTTGCCCTGCCTGTCTCCTATCAAACCTGATGACTCAACCGCAGCGATGCTATCTGCAACCATCACAACTTTTTCAAACACACAAGTTAGCTTTTTTAATGCATAACCAAGCATTAAATCATCGAAGACATCCAATCACGTCTACCTCTGCACTTTGTGAAGTGATTTCCACCAAACATATACCTACCACTATCACATTACACTTTATTAGACGGATAAACTGGACGCATTATAACGACGATATCAGACATAAATAACAGGCTCCAGCAGCCTGTCACCCACAAGGCGACTGACTTTCTATAACATTCCTTTCTTAAAAAGAAAGGCCTCCTGCCAGCGTTGGCATTTCTGGCATTGACCAACTAACTCAAGCAAAGTAATTTTGAAAAACCTCACATACAAACTTATTGGACCACAGTCTATGAATAATTTGACGCGGGGACGGTGGATGTCATCCGTCAAATTTGTTGAACCTGTCCCCACGCGTAGCATCTAATTTCTCGATACCGCGCTTCGCCATTCAAACACCTGTTTTCAGGTAGTTGCCCCCGGAGCCACCGATACACGTACACACCCTTGAGCGGCTGTCAGCGCTCGGGTAATGTCATCAGACCCATAGGACAGAGCACGCCCATGACTTCCAAGCTGGAACAACTCAAACAAATGACCACCGTGGTTGCCGACACCGGTGACTTCGAAGCGATCGCTCGTGTTAAACCGGTGGACGCGACTACCAACCCTTCCCTGCTGCTCAAGGCAGCGGCCATTCCCGGGTATGCCGAGTTGCTGAATGCTTGTGTCAGCGACTGCAAGGGCGATGTAGGTCTGGCCAGCGACCGTTTTGGCGTCGCGGTGGGGCAGGAAATTCTGAAGGTGATCCCTGGTCGCATTTCCACGGAAGTGGATGCGCGCCTGTCGTTCGACACTGACGCCGTATTGAAGCGTGCGCATCGTCTGATCGAGCTGTACGAAAAAGCCGGCATTGGCCGCGACCGGGTGCTGATCAAGATTGCCTCCACCTGGGAAGGCATCCGCGCTGCCGAGATCCTGGAGAAGGAAGGCATTCAGACCAACCTGACCCTGCTGTTCTCCTTCGCCCAGGCCGCTGCCTGTGCTGATGCCGGGGTGTTCCTGATTTCGCCGTTCGTGGGCCGTATCTACGACTGGTACAAGAAAGCCACCGGCAACGAGTACACCGGCGCGGACGATCCGGGCGTGCAGTCCGTGACGCGCATCTACAACTACTACAAGGCCAACGATTACAAAACCGTGGTGATGGGTGCCAGTTTCCGTAATCTGGGCCAGATCGAGCAGTTGGCCGGTTGCGACCGCTTGACCATCAGCCCGGACTTGATCGACAAGCTCGCGGCGGATACCGGCAAGCTGGAACGCAAACTGGTGCCGGGTCATGCCGGTGAGGCGCGCTTGAATCTCAACGAAGCGCAGTTCCGCTGGTTGTCCAACGAAGACGCCATGGCGACCGAGAAGCTGGCTGAAGGGATTCGTCAGTTTGCCCGGGACCAGGAAAAGCTTGAGGCGCTGTTGCAGGCCAAGCTGTGATCTGAGCCGGAAATGCAAAAAGGGCGAACCCTGGTGGGTTCGCCCTTTTTTCTGTGCGATTGGTAGCTGGCTGGCTTCGCTTTGACAGGTATTGTAGCTCTGAGGAAGCCTTCGCGAGCAGGCTCGCTCCCACAAGGGACTTGGGGTGCAGCCAAATTAGTGTAGAAACAAAAGACCTGTGGGAGCGAGCCTGCTCGCGAAAGGGCCAGTCCGGCCCACATCACATCAAGAAATCAATGCCGCTCCAGCGCATTCACCAGGTCATGGAACGCTTCGCGATTGGAATCGTTCAGGCCCATGAGGATCTTGTGTGCTTCAAGCACCTTGATCCGCACCACTTCTTCGGACTGATCCTGATCCGGCAAGTCATCCAGGCATTCTGGACACGCCACAGGCTGGTCAACGATGTTGAACACCTGCTCGAAGCCCATGGATTGCAACAGGCGGGTGATGTCTTCGTGGGTGGTGACGACGGTCGGCAGCAGGCCGACCTTTTGCCGCGACAGGATCGACAGCTTGGCCAGCAGGCCAAGGGTGGTGCTGTCGATGCTGCGGGTTTCGGTCAAATCAATCACGATCGCGTTGAAATTCATCGCGGTGAAGATTTTCTCAATAGTCGCATCCAACGCCGAACACAGGGTCAGGCGAACTTCACCGACGAACTTGAGGACGAAGGTGCCGTCCTGCTCGGCGAACTGGATTCTACCGGTACTCATTAAAGATTCCTGCTCAACACCAACAGGGCGATATCATCCGGCATCTCCCCTAGCGTGGCCAATCCAAAAACCTGCCGCAGACCATCCAGGCTGCCGCCCGCTGCCTTGACCCCTTGGGGCAATGCAGCTTCTTTTTCTTTGAGTGTGGGTTCTGGCAAAAGGTCCAGAATGCCATCAGACATCAGCGTCAGGCTGAACGTCGGGGGCAACTCCAGCACGTGGTCTTCGTAGGTGGCTTCATTGAAGAGGCCTACCGGCAGGCCACGCCCTTCCAGATAACGAACACTGTCGGGTGTGTATAACACGGGCAACGGCAAATGACCGCCGATGCTATAGGTCAACAAACCTGTCTCCTCGTCGATGACTCCACCGACCATTGTGACGTGTTTGCCCAGCTTACAACTGATCAGGCCCCGGTTGATATGACCAAGCACCTCTGAAGGCTTGAATTCAGGCAAGGTGCCGCTGCGCTTTGACTCGAACAGCAAGCGCGTGGTCATGAACTTCAGCAGCACGGTGACGAAGGCTGAAGAGGCGCCGTGACCTGAAACGTCCGCCAGGTAGAACGCAACCCGACGCTCGTCGACCCTGAAATAGTCGACAAAATCACCCGACAGGTACAGCGACGGGATGATCTGGTGAGCAAACTTGAACTCGTCGATGGCCCAGGGGCTGACCGGCAGCATGTTCATCTGCACCTGTCGACCGGCGTTCTGGTCTTCCTGGAGCAGGTTCAGGCTGGCGGCGAGCTCGCGGTTGGCCTTTTCCAGCTTCTCGCGGTAACGCTGGTTTTCCAGCAGCAGGCGCGCGCGATCCAGGGCCCGACGCACAGAGTGCTCGAGCACAGCCAGATCTTCGAGAGGTTTGATCAGGTAATCCGCCGCGCCGAGACGCAACGCCTCGACCGCGTCATTCATCACTCCGGCCCCGGACACCACGATCACCGGCGTTTGCGGCGACAGCTCGGTAATCTGGCGAATGAGTTCGAGTCCACCCATCTGCGGCATGCGCAGATCGCAGATGACCAAGTCGGGCTTGTCTTGCTCGAATACCTGAAGACCCTGCTGGCCATTGCTGGCCTGCAAGACGCTGAAACCACTGTCTTCCAAATAGGCGGCGAGGCTCGCGCGCACTACTTCGTCATCATCGATTATCAGCAGCGTGGCACTGGTTTTTGGCATGTGGGCAAACGGCGCCAGAATTAGGTTGGCGTAGCGGCTCGGGTTTTGGCCCGGCTCATACTACTGGATTCGCTTTCTAGCCTCTCTGTCGCACCGTTTTCGAGCATTTGCCCTACACACAGGTACACCAGAGGTGCCCTTCTAAGGCGCAGACGGTACTCCCATCCGCGAGGCGTTTCAAGCTCACGCCGATGGTCGCTTGACGTCTACACTCCTCAAAGCACCAGGAGTTATAAGAACCATCAAAACCGTAACTCAACGGAAGGATCATAGCCATGAGTCAAACCAGTCGGGACTACAGCGAAAAGCGCGACTTCATCCGCATGCGGGTCGATGCCGATGTGTCGCTGATTCATGAGGGGGATGAGGTGCCAGCCGTCTGCCTGGACCTTTCCAGCAGCGGCATGCAACTGCAGGCGCCGCGCTTGTTCGAGTCAGGTGATCGGCTCAGCGTGCGTATCGAATCCGAGCACGCTGCGCTCAAAGGACTGGAAGCCGACACCGAGGTGGTGTGGGTCAAAGAGCAGCACGATGGCGGCCAGAAACTAGGCCTTACAATCCTCAAGATGAAGTAACCCCGTACCAGACGAAAAAAGGCAGCCCGAAGGCTGCCTTTTTCGTTCTACCGGCCAGGATCAGAAATCGTCTTCGACGTGGCCATCCTTCACTTTGAATTCACGGTTTTGCAGGTAAGCGTTACGAATGAACGTGTACTTGTCGCCAGTGATCAACTTTTCCGAGGACAACAAGCTCGCTCGGGTATCGACAATGTTCAGACCGAAAGCCGAATTGCGCACCGGAATGTCATTGATGTAGCGGTACGGGCCGGTATAACTATCGACGTACTTCGATGGCGCGTCACGCAGGGTACTTGGGCCCAGGAGCGGCAGCATCACGTATGGACCGCTGCCCACGCCCCAATAACCCAGGGTCTGGCCGAAGTCTTCGTCGTTGCGCTGCAGGCCCATTTTGGTGCCGACGTCGAAGAAGCCCAGCAGGCCGAAGGTGGTGTTGAAGATCAAACGTGCGGTATCGACACCGGCCGCCGCTGGCTTGACCTGCAGGATATCGTTGGCGAGGTTGGTCACATCGCCGACGTTACGGAACATGTTGTGGATACCGTCTTCGAGGAACTGCGGCGTCACGTACTGGTAGCCCTGAGCCAAAGGCTTCAGTGCATAGGTGTCGATCACGTCGTTGAATTTGTAGATCGGGCGGTTGATGCTTTCCCAAGGGTCGTCTTCCGAAGCTGCCTGGGCAACAAACGGAACCAGCATCGCACTGGCACATACACAAAGCTGAGCGAGATGATTGCTCCAGCGCATAGAAAAACTCCTTGGTTCATACCATCGCCGGGCGCTTGGCTCGACGCAAAGACACCTAGTATAAGTCGGAAACGCCATTTTAGGCAGCATTGCACCCGCATGCGCGCGGATGATTCCTGTCGATTGTGAGCGATTCACACCCATGTCACGCAACTGTCATCGACGATCCCTAGCCTTTAAGCTATTTCAGGGACGTTGACATGCCGCATGCCGAAACCTCGCCTCAAACCGCGCCGAACCTGACCGCCGTGTTGTTCGGCCTCAGTGGCTGCCTGGTGGATTTCGGTGCGCGTACCCGCCTGACGGGTGACCATTCGGCCGAATACGCCGAAGTAACGCCGGGCGCCCTCGACAGTGTGCACAGCTTGCAGCGCCAACAAATACCCTGCGCCTGGCTCGATGAGCTGCCCCCTGCCCTCAGCCATTCCCTGGCCGGCGCGCTGCCGGAATGGATCAAACCTTCGCAACACCCCGCAACAATCAGCCCTTGGCCGGCACCGAATGCCTGCTGGCAAGCGCTAATGACGCTGAATGTCTCGCGCCTGGATGGCTGCGTACTGGTCAGCGGCGAACCGCGCTTGCTGCAATCGGGGCTAAACGCCGGACTGTGGACGATCGGATTGGCATCCTGCGGCTCACTTTGCGGGCTCTCGCCCACGCAATGGCAAGCACTGTCCCAACAGGAACGGGACATCCGGCGCGGCAAGGCAACGGTACAGCTGTTTGGCCTTGGCGTGCATTCGGTCATCGATCACCTGGGTGAACTCGATACCTGCCTGGCAGATATCAACTTGCGCCGGCTCAAAGGCGAAAAGCCCTGATCGCCGCCTCACACCTACGAAGGCATGCAGGTTGGCCGCGAGTGGATTAATCTAAGGGAAGCCATAGATCTTTGGCGTACCGCCGCGGTCTATGCCAGTGCCATTCGAGAAAAGGAAGAACGCCATGCCTGCCCGCGAACTGCAAGAACAGCTCAATGCCCTGCGCGAGCAATTGGAACAGAATCCGCCGCTGTCCGAATCAGAGCGCGACAACCTGCACGAGCTGATGCAACAGATCGAACTCAAGCTTGAGCTCGAAACCAAAACCCAGGACGCCAGCCTCGCCGATGGCGTCAACCTCGCTGTCGAGCGCTTCGAACTCGAACACCCGACCCTTGCCGGTACCCTGCGCAACATAGCCCAAGCCTTGGGCAACATGGGGATCTGAACCCACTGGACACAAAAAAGCCCTGCCATTTGAGGGCAGGGCTTTTTCATGTCTGAGACCTGGAATGTCACCCTCGTGGGAGCGAGCCTGCTCGCGAAAGCGGTGTATCAGTCACATCAATGCCGATTGTGCTGACGTCTTCGCGAGCAGGCTCGCTCCCACAGGAATTACTTTTATTGCCGGACCAGGCGATGGTTCGGCAACTGCACTTCTTCAGTGCTGCGATACGGATTGATATCCAGCCCGCCACGGCGCACATAACGCGCATACACCGTCAGCTTTTCCGGTTTCAGCAACCGTTGCAGATCGAGAAAAATCCGCTCCACGCACTGCTCATGGAAGTCCGAGTGTTGGCGGAAGCTGACGATGTATTCCAGCAGGCTGGCATGATCCAGCGCCGCACCGCGATACTCCACCGCCACGCTGCCCCAGTCCGGCTGACTGGTCACCGGGCAGTTGGATTTGAGCAAATGGCTGTGCACGCTCTCCTCGACAATGCGCGACTCGTCGCAACGCAGCAATTCCGGGCGCGGGTGCTCATAGTTGCTGACGCTGATGTCCAAATCGTCGATGCACACGCCCGGCAATGCCGCGACGCCTTCGGTTTCGACATCTTTCAGGCTGCGAATGCGCACGCCCACCGGCTTGCCGGCAGCGGCTGACAAGTCCTTGACCAGTGTCGCCTCAAGGCTCGCCGTGTCGGCGAATGGCGTCTGGTTCAGGGAGTTGAGGTACAGCTTGAACGACTTCGATTCGATGATATTTGGCGAATCTGCCGGAATGCTGAACTCGCCGATCGCCACCACTGGTTTGCCCGACGGCAACAGCCACGACAGTTCAAAGCAGTTCCAGAAGTCCACACCCTTGTAGGGCAGTGTTTCAGCCGTCAGGCCCAGCTCGGCCCACTTCGCGGTACGCGGAATCGGGAACAGCAGGGACGGCGTGTAAGTGGCGATGTATTCGCTGGATTTGCCCAGCGGCGAGTGTTCGGCTGCGGGATGCATGGCGGAAACCTGACTGAAGAATCAGCGGATTCTAACAGCCTTTGCTCCCGCCTTTGAGTGCTTACTGACTGACTGTCAGTTTGCCGACCATGCCGGCTTGATAATGACCGGGGATATTGCAGGCAAATTCCAGATTGGCCGCCTTGCTGAAGGTCCAGGTCAGCTCAGCGGTCTTACCCGGTTCCACCAGCACGCTATTGGGGTCGTCGTGCTTCATGCCGCTCTTCATCTCGTGTCCCATGGCGCTGTGATCCATACCGGCCATGTCGCCGTGGTCCATTTCCTTCACGCCTGTAGGCGTGAGCATGCCGCTTTGCTGCATCTGCAGCATTTCCTGCTGATGCCTGGCATGCATCGCCGCATCGCCCAGGTTGAATTCGTGCAGCAACTGGCCCTTGTTCACCAGCACGAAGCGCACGGTTTCCCCGGCCTTGACGTCGATTGTCTTGGGGGTGAACGACATGTCACCCATCACTACTTCGACACTGCGAGTTGCCTTGGCGGCTGGCGCCGGCTGACCGAAGTCATAGCTATGCGTTCCTGACGCCCATGCCAGCGGACTCAATGCCCACACACAGGCGGCCAGCATCACGGATTTGCGCAAAAACATCGTCGTACTCCAACAAAATAAGGTTCAGCCTGTGGAAAACTCTAAACTGCCACCGCTGCCCGTAACCTGACAGCCAGATTACAACTTTGTCAGGTTGGCCTGCACCGCCATCGCCCACGGTATAAAGCTTTCGTTCCATCAAGAAACCCGAGTCGCCCATGAAACTGCTGATCGTCGAAGACCAACCGAAAACCGGCCACTACCTGCGCCAGGGCCTGACCGAGGCCGGTTTCAATACCGAACTGGTGGCTGATGGCAGCACCGGCCAGCAATTGGCGTTGAGCGGCGAATATGCCCTGCTGATTCTCGATGTCATGCTGCCCGGTCGCGATGGCTGGCAGATCCTGCAAGCGGTGCGCAGCGCCGGCCTGGACACGCCGGTACTGTTTCTCACCGCTCGCGACGCCGTGGAGGATCGGGTTCACGGCCTGGAACTCGGTGCCGACGACTACCTGGTCAAGCCTTTCGCCTTTTCCGAACTGCTGGCCCGGGTACGCAGCCTGTTGCGCCGCGGCAGTTCAGCGCCCCAGGAAACCAGCCTGCAACTGGCCGACCTGCGCCTGGACCTGATCCGTCGCCGAGTGGAGCGCAGCGGCCAGCGCATCGATCTGACGGCCAAGGAATTCGCCCTGCTGGAAATGCTCCTGCGCCGCCAGGGCGAGGTACTGCCCAAATCGCTGATTGCCTCCCAGGTCTGGGACATGAACTTCGACAGTGACACCAATGTCATCGAAGTCGCTATCCGCCGTTTGCGCCTGAAAATCGACGATGAATTCCCCAGCAAATTGATCCACACCGTGCGCGGCATGGGTTACGTACTTGAAGAGCGCTGCGCCTGATGCAGCGGCTTTCGTTAAGCAGTCGTCTGGCACTGCTGTTTGCGGCGTGCACGGCGGTGGTGTCGCTGTTCGCCGGGGTCCTGTTCAGCCGTGCCAGCGAGGCGCACTTCATTGAACTCGATCAGCAACTGCTCGATGGCAAGTTGATCGGCTTGCGGCGGGCGTTGCACGACATTCAATCCCGCGACAGCGAAGTCAAACTGGCCGACGAGTTGAGCCGACAAGCCGATCTGTCGCTGCGCATCACCGGCAGCGATGGCCAGCGTTGGTACGACAGCTCTGCGAACCTGCCCGACAGACTCCCGCAAAAACCCGGCCTATCGACGATCAACAACGACGGTGCCGATTACCGCGTACTCAATGCTCCTCTGTTTACTGACAAGCCCGGCTCTCCGCAACTGACCCTGCTGCTGGACATCACCCATCACCAGCATTTCCTGCAACGCATGCAGCACCTGATCTGGCTGACGGTAGGCTTGTCGGCCCTGGCCACCGCGCTGCTGGGAGCCTGGGCAGCCCGCAGCGGCTTGCGGCCGTTGCGACGCATGAGCGCCGTGGCCAGCGGTGTTTCGGCGCAATCGCTCAATGCTCGCCTGCCGGAAGAAAACATGCCGCCGGAACTGGCGGAGATGGCCCACCACTTCAACGCCATGCTCGGACGCCTGGACGATTCCTTTCAACGGTTGTCGGCGTTCTCCGCCGACATAGCCCATGAGTTGCGCACACCGCTGTCGAATCTGTTGACCCATACCCAAGTCACCCTCACCCGCCCGCGCCCCATCGAAGACTATCGCGAAGCACTGCACAGCAACCTCGAAGAACTGCAATGGATGGCGCAGTTGGTCAACGACATGCTTTATCTGGCGAAAGCCGACCACGGGCTGTTGATGCCCTCGCGCGAACCACTGGAACTGGCCGAGGAAGTGGATGTGCTGCTGGAGTTTTTTGCACCGCTGGCCGAAGACGCCCGGGTCACGCTTAGCCGCGAAGGCTTTGGACGCATGGAAGGTGACCGCAGCATGTTACGGCGGGCGCTGTCCAACCTGCTGGACAACGCGTTGCGCTTCACCTCGGCCGATGGCGAGATTTTGATCCGAATCATCGATCAGCCCAAAGGCTTGCGCCTGACGGTCGAAAACAGCGGTGTCGGGATTTCCGAGGATGTGCTGCCGCGCCTGTTTGACCGGTTCTACCGGGTAGATCCGGCGCGTCATGAAGGCAGCAGTGAGCATGCGGGGTTGGGATTGGCAATTACCCGGTCGATCATCCGGGCACATGGCGGGCAGATTCGTTGCGAATCGGAGCAGGGATGGACGCGGTTTGTGATCGAGTTACCAAAAGGGAGTTGAGGCTGGCAGCGCCGGCCTATTCGCTGGCAGGGCCGGCCTATTCGCTGGCAGGGCCGGCCTATTCGCTGGCAAGCCAGCTCCCACATGGAATTTGCAATCACCCCAAACCCCATGTGGGAGCTGGCTTGCCAGCGAAAGCGGTCTATCTGTTTACGAATACCGCAGAGCGGTAGCCGGCTCGATCTTCGCCGCCCGCCAGGCAGGGTAGACGGTGGCCAGAAAGCTCATGATGAACCCTGCCGAACAGATCAACAGCACATCCCCGCCCTGCAGCTCGGACGGCAGGTTGCTGACGAAGTACACATCGGAACTGAAGATGTGCTGGCCGCTGACCCGCTCGATCCAGCCGACCATCTCGCTGACGTTCAACGCGGCGATCACGCCCAACACACCACCAATCAACGTGCCGACGATGCCGATCACGGTGCCCTGCACCATGAAAATCGCCATGATCTCCCGCGGCGTGGCGCCGATGGTGCGCAGGATCGCGATATCCGCGCCCTTGTCGTTCACCACCATGATCAGGGTCGCGATGATGTTGAACGCCGCCACGGCGACGATCATCAGCAACAACAGGCCGATCATGGTTTTTTCCATCTTCATGGCGCTGAACAGGCTGCCCTGGGTGTGGGTCCAGTCGTCAGCCTTGTAGGCGGCGCCCAAACCCGTGGCGATATCGCTCGACACTTGTGGCGCGGCATACAAGTCCTTCACCGCCAGGCGCACGCTCTGCACCTGATTCGGCTCCCAGTGCTGCATCTGCGCGGCATCGGCCATGTGGATCAGCGCCATCGTGCCATCGAGTTCGGCGCCGACCTTGAACACGCCGACCACATTCAAGCGCTGCATACGCGGGGTAATGCCGCCCGGCGCGTTGCTGACTTCCGGCACGATCAGCGTGATCTTGTCGCCGACGTTCAAACGAAAGCGGCGCGCCGTGATTTCGCCGATCACCACGCCAAACTCGCCCGACTTCAAGGCATCCAGCCGCCCCTGGACGATGTGTTTGGCGACAATCGACACCTGGCCTTCCAGTGCCGGATCGACGCCGCTGACCTGGATCGGCTGCATCGTGCCTTTGTAGGACAGCATGCCTTCCATTTCGGTGAACGGCACGGCGGCCGTGACTTGCGGATTTTTCATCGCGGCTGCAGCAACCGGCTGCCAGTCGTCAATCGGGTTGACGCCGACGATGGTCGCGTGGGGCACCATGCCGAGGATGCGCGAGCTCATTTCGCGCTGGAATCCGTTCATCACCGACAGCACCACGATCATTGCCAGCACGCCCAGGGCGAGGCCGATCATCGAAGTCATCGAGATGAAGGAAACAAAGCGATTGCGGCGCTTGGCGCGGGTATAGCGCGTGCCGATAAAGATCGATAACGGTCTGAACATTCGCTGGGGCACCGTATAAAAATAAAAGACCCGACACCTTTTCAGGTATCGGGTTTCAGCCAATCAGATGGGAGTGAGGCAGCCTTCCTGCAAGTGCAGGACGCGATCCATCTGGCGGGCCAGGTTCATATCGTGAGTCACCACCAGGAACGCCGTGCGCATCGAAGTGCTGAGTTCCAGCATCAAATCCTGGATGCCTTCGGCGGTATGGGAGTCGAGGTTACCGGTCGGCTCGTCGAGCATCACCAGGCCTGGATTGTTCACCAGGGCACGGGCGATGGCCACGCGCTGGCGCTCACCACCGGACAGCTCCGCCGGTTTGTGCTCCAGGCGATGGCCCAGCCCTACCCGCTCCAGCAAGGCGGTTGCTCGCTTGCGAGCTTCCGGGATCGCGGTCTTGCCGATCAGCAGCGGCATGCAGACGTTTTCCAGCGCCGTGAACTCCGGCAGCAAGTGGTGGAACTGGTACACGAAGCCCAGGGCACGGTTACGCAGCAGGCCGCGCTTTTTCTCGCTCAGCGCCGAGAGTTCTTCCCCGTCGAGCCAGACGCTGCCCTTGCTCGGTGTATCGAGGCCGCCGAGCAAATTGAGCAGGGTACTTTTACCCGATCCCGACTTGCCGACAATCGCCACGCGCTCGCCCGGGTGCAGCTCCAGCTGCAAACCGGCCAGGACCTCCACCGATTCCGGGCCTTCCTCGTAGGATTTGCCCAGGTTCCGGCAGCTCAAGATTGCTTTATCACTCATGCCCGACTCACTCATAACGTAGCGCCTCCGCAGGCTGGGTGCGCGCGGCACGCCAGGCTGGATACAGGGTGGCGAGGAAACTCAGGACCAACGCCGCGGAGCAGACCATCCATACGTCCTGGCCCTGCACCTGCGACGGCAGGTAATCGATGAAATACACGTCGGCGTTGAGGAACTTGTGCCCGATCAGGCCTTCAAGCGCCGAGATCGCGGCACTGACATTCAGCGCGGCGAAGATCCCGACCACCGCGCCGATGGCCGTGCCGACCACGCCGATGACCGTGCCCTGCACCATGAACGTACGCATGATCGTGCCCGGTGTGGCGCCGAGGGTACGCAGGATCGCGATGTCGCCCTTCTTGTCGTTCACCACCATTACCAGCGTGGAAATGATGTTGAACGCGGCAACGGCGACGATCAGCAGCAACAACAGGCCGATCATGGCCTTTTCCATGCGGATCGCCTGGTACAGGTTGCCATGGGTGCGGGTCCAGTCACGGGCGTAGTAACGGTCTTCGCCCAGTTCCCGGGCGATGCTCCACGCCGTGCGCGGCGCCTGGAACAGATCGTCGAACTTCAGGCGAATGCCCTGGACCTGATCCGGCTTCCAGCGATGCAGCCGCGCCAGATCCTGAAGATTGGTGATGCCCAGGTAGCCGTCGATCTCGCCGGCGCCGACATGGAAAATGCCGACTACGGTGAAGCGCTTCATGCGCGGGAACATTCCGGCCGGGGTCACGGTGACTTCCGGCGCCACGAATGTCAGCTTGTCGCCGACCGCCGCGCCAAGCTTGGCCGCCGCCTTGTCGCCGATAACGATGCCGAACTCGCCGGTCTTGAGGTCATCGAGCCGGCCCTGCTGCATGAAGTTATCAATGATCGACACCTGGCGCTCCAGCGCCGGGTCGATGGCATTGAGCAGGACTTTGGAGACTTTGCCGTTATTGGTCAGCAAACCCTGCATCTGGGTGAAGGGCGCCACGGCCGTCACCTGCGGGTTCTGCTTGACCTTCGCGGCGAGGTCTTGCCAATCGCTGATCGGCTCGCCGGCCTCGATGGTCGCGTGGGGCACCATGCCCAGCACGCGGGTACGCATCTCATGATCGAAGCCATTCATGACCGACAGCACCACGATCATCACGACCACGCCAAGGGCGAGCCCGATCATCGACGTCAGGGAAATGAAGGACACAAAATGATTGCGACGCTTTGCACGGGTATAACGCGTGCCGATAAATACGAAGAGAGGTCTGAACATGTCGGGGCTTGTTCGGAGGGAAAAGGAACGTCCTTGTGGCGGGGGTCGATAACCAGCTTTACACTCAGACCACCGCCGCTACCATGGGTTCGCCATGTCGACATTAGATGAAGAAGATCGCCGCGAATACTACCGTATCGAGGACACGATCGCACTGGAAATTCGGCCCCTGTCCGCTCCCGAAGCCGCAGGCCAGGAAGTGTTGCAGGATGCTTCCCCACTCTTCAATGTGCTTAGCGAATTGCACCTGAGCGAATTCGAGTCGCAACACCTGTTGCGCCAGATCAGCGAGCGTGACCGCAACCTCTCCGCATTCCTGAAATCCCAGAACAAACGCATTGATTTACTCAGTCAGGTGATCGCACTCACCGTACTCGGGCAAATCGGCGAACCGCAGCCGGTCATCATTTCCGAAGGCGGCATCGACTTCCAGCACCCTGTCCCGATTGCCGCCGGTGCACGCCTGTCGGTCAAGCTTGTGCTCATGCCGCAAGCGCTGGGCCTGTTGCTGCGCGCTCGCGTCACCCATTGCGATCGCAAGGGCGATGGTTACGACGTCGGCACCGAGTTCGAGCATCTGACCGATGCCCAGCGGCAACTGCTGGCCCGCTACATCTTGCAGAAGCAGGCCCAGGAACGACGCCAGGCCCGCGAACTACTCGAATCAGGCAATTAATTTAAGGAAGAACCGTGACCCTTATCTACGGCCACCGCGGCGCCAAGGGCGAAGCACCGGAAAACACCCTGACCAGTTTTCAAGAATGTCTCAAGCACGGCGTTCGCCGTTGCGAACTGGACCTGCACCTGTCCAGAGATGGCGAACTGATGGTCATCCACGATCCGACACTCAAGCGCACCACTGACCGTCGCGGCAAGGTCGTCGAACACACGGCAGCCGAACTTGTGACGTATGACGCACGCAAGGGTGGTCCAGGCTGGATCAAACCCTGCCCGATTCCGACGCTGGAAGAACTGTTCGAGAAATGCGACTTCGATCACTGGCAGCTGGAAGTCAAAAGTGCATCACGGACGCGTGCCGCGACCACCGTGCTGGCGATTCGTGAAATGGTCCAGCGTCATGGCCTGATGGACAAGGTGACCATTACCTCGAGCTCCCGCGAAGTGCTCAAAGCCGCGCTGGAATTGGTGCCGGACGTATCCCGCGGGCTGGTGGCCGAGTACGCCTGGCTCGACCCATTGAAGGTCGCGGCCAGCTATGGCTGTGAAATTCTGGCGCTGAACTGGACCCTGTGCACGCCGGAACGCCTGCAAAGGGCGCAGCGTCAAGGGCTGCATGTGTCGGTGTGGACCGTCAACGAGCCCGCGCTGATGCGCAGACTCGCCGACTTCGGCGTTGACAGCCTGATTACAGACTTTCCCGGTTTGGCCACTGCCACGCTCGAGAATTGCTGAAATCGGTCTCCCCGGCCGGCTCAGGCCACCGGCCGGAGCCGCTCAAAAAAGCCGGTTGAGGCCGTCGTACGCCGCTACCCGATAGGCTTCTGCCATGGTCGGGTAGTTGAACGTGGTGTTGACGAAGTACTTCAGGGTGTTCTGTTCACCCGGCTGGTTCATGATCGCCTGGCCGATGTGCACGATCTCCGACGCCTGATAGCCGAAGCAATGCACGCCCAGCACCTCCAGGGTTTCGCGGTGGAACAGGATCTTCAGCATGCCTTGCGGCTCGCCGGCGATCTGCGCACGCGCCATGCTCTTGAAGAACGCCTTGCCCACTTCGTACGGCACCTTCGCCTGGGTCAGCTCTTGCTCGTTCTTGCCGATCGAGCTGATCTCCGGAATGGTGTAGATGCCGGTCGGCACGTCATTGACGAAACGCCAGCTACCGTTGTCGACGATGCTGCCAGCAGCCGAACGCCCCTGGTCGTGGGCGGCACTGGCCAGGCTCGGCCAGCCGATCACGTCACCGGCACCGTAGATGTTCGGCACGCAGGTGCGGTAGGCCTCGTCGACTTCGATCTGGCCACGGCTGTTGACCTTCACGCCGATGTTTTCCAGACCCAACTGGTCGGTGTTGCCGGTCCGGCCATTGCACCAGAGCAAGGCGTCGGCCTTGATCTTCTTGCCGGACTTGAGGTGCAGGATCACGCCATTGTCCACGCCTTCGACGCGGTCGTATTCTTCGTTATGGCGAACCGTGATGTTGTTGTTGCTGAAGTGGTAGCTCAGGGCCTGGGAAATTTCCGAGTCGAGGAAACTCAGCAACTGGCCACGGTTGTCCACCAGTTCCACCAGCACACCCAGGCCACTGAAGATCGATGCGTATTCGCAACCGATCACGCCGGCGCCGTAAACGATGAGTTTGCGCGGAGTGTGAC
Source organism: Pseudomonas sp. WPR_5_2 (assembly GCF_003634475.1). Lineage (NCBI taxonomy): Bacteria > Pseudomonadati > Pseudomonadota > Gammaproteobacteria > Pseudomonadales > Pseudomonadaceae > Pseudomonas > Pseudomonas sp. WPR_5_2. The sequence goes on from NZ_RBLA01000001.1 coordinate 1,792,976, forward strand.
CGAGGCTGAGGATGGTGTCGCTATCGTAGATACGCGGGTGATGGAAATCGATGTCGGCCGGACGATACGGACGCGAGCCGGTCGCGATGATGATGTGCTTGGCCACCAGTTTTTCGACCACGCCATTGGCGCAAACCACTTCGATGGTTTGCTCGTCGGCGAAGCTGCCGGTGCCGAAAAATACGTCGACGCGGTTGCGGGCGTAGTAACCGGTACGCGAAGCAACTTGTTTGGAGATGACTTTTTCAGCGCTTTTCAGCACGTCCGGAAACGAAAACCAGCGCGGCTCACCAATGGCCCGGAACATCGGGTTGGTGTTGAACTGCATGATCTGCCGGACCGAGTGACGCAGTGCCTTGGACGGGATGGTACCCAGGTGGGTGCAGTTGCCGCCGACCTGACGACGACTATCGACCATCGCCACCTTGCGCCCTGCCTTGGCGGCGTTCATTGCCGCGCCTTCTCCCGCCGGGCCGGAACCCAACACCACCACGTCGTAGTTGTAGACAGCCATGCGTACTCCTCAGAACAGGCCGCGGCGCCATCGGCACCTGCGGCTAAATCACGCCGATCTGTGGCGTGAAGGAACAATTTGGGGCCAGTGCAGAACCCGGACACAGTCTATAGAAGCGTCAACGCCGCGCACATTAACCCTTGGTCGCGTCGTAGGCTACTTTTGCCTGCACTACAACGCCAGTTTTCAATGCTTGAACCGCCGCCATCACTCGGTTTTTTCGCCACTGAGGCGTGCAAAAGCGTGACTGGTGCGTGTGACGAAACCTGTATCGGCACGAATCACAAAAAATGCGCCTATATCGTGTTTTTCTGCGTAGTCCCATCCGCGCTCCGGGCCGAGAATCAGCAACAGCGTCGACAGGCCATCGGCCATCAACGCTGAAGGATGAATCACCGTGACGGACGCCAGTGCGTGCACGACCGGCGCACCGGTACGGGCATCGAAGGTATGGGAATAACGCTGCCCACCCTGCTCGAAAAAATTTCGGTAGTCGCCGGATGTGGACAGGCCGTAACCGTCGACGGCAATGATGCGCTCGGCCACTTGCTGGTCGTCGCGAGGTTCTTCCAGGGCAATGCGCCACGGCGAGCCATCGGGTTTCTTGCCGGCCGCCTTGAGCTCGCCAGTGGCTTCGGCGAGGTAGTTTCCAATGCCCAGTGCTTCAAGCCTTGCAGCGATCCTGTCGACCGCGTAGCCGGCGGCGATGCTGTTGAAATCGACTTCGACGGCGGCGTCCTTGCACAGCTGATCGCCATCTATGCGCAAATGCGCGTGGCCCACCCGCTGGCGCACTTGTGCAAGCGCTTCGGCGGCCGGGACTTTTTCTTCGCGAGCCTGGGGGCCAAAGCCCCAGAGATCGAGCAGCGGTTCCACCGTCAAATCGTAGGAACCTTCACTTTGCTCTGACAGCTGCTCACCGACGCGGACCAATTCGAGGATCGGCGCGGGCATGTTCTGACAACGGTTGGCGGGTAATTGGTTGAAGCGTGCGATATCGGAGTCGCTACGGTAGGTGGACATCTGCTGGTCGACTTCAGCCAGGATTTTTTCGACTTCGACCTGGACCTGCGCAGGAGCGGGAAGACCGGCGTGACGCACGTATTTGACTGAATAGGTGCTGCCCATGGTCGGGCCGCCGAAGGTTTCCAGGGAGTCGCCGTTGTCGCAGGCGGATAACGCGACAATCAAAATCACCAGACCATAAAGCCGCCATTTCAACAAATCTTGCATCCCCACGCCCCCTCTCCTGGCCCAACGCCAAGACCAGCCATTATGCGATAGAACATTGTGGGAGCGAGCCTGCTCGCGAAAGCGGAGTGCCAGTCAACATAAATGCCAGCTGATCTATCGTCTTCGCGAGCAGGCTCGCTCCCACAGGTTTCTCATTCGCTTGAGAAAGCATTTCACGTCAGTGAAATGGCAAAAACATATAAACAGCAAGCTAACTAGTTGTTGCCTATCTATCTCTCCACACATATTGTTACAAACTGTTGCCAAGGATACCTGACGTCCCGAGCGACAGAGAGGGACGCGTCTAAATCAAGGATTCCGACAAGACAGCTAAAAGCGAGTACGTTCAAATGTCCTCCAATACGGGCAAAGGCAAAGCGATTTTTCGCGTTGTCAGCGGTAACTTTCTCGAAATGTTCGACTTCATGGTCTACGGCTTCTACGCCACAGCCATCGCCAAGACCTTCTTCCCCGCCGACAGTGCTTTCGCTTCCTTGATGTTGTCGCTGGCCACCTTCGGTGCCGGCTTCCTGATGCGCCCGCTGGGGGCGATTTTTCTTGGGGCCTACATTGACCGCCATGGCCGCCGCCAAGGGCTGATCATCACCCTGGCCTTGATGGCTGCCGGTACGGTGCTGATTGCCTGTGTGCCCGGCTACGCCACCCTCGGCGTTGCCGCTCCACTGATCGTGCTATTCGGTCGCCTGCTGCAAGGCTTCTCGGCGGGTGTGGAACTGGGAGGGGTCTCGGTGTACCTGGCCGAGATTTCCACGCCGGGCCGCAAGGGTTTCTTCGTCAGTTGGCAGTCCGCCAGCCAGCAGGCAGCCGTGGTGTTCGCCGGGTTGCTGGGCGTGGGCCTGAACCATTGGCTGAGTCCGGAGCAAATAGGTGAATGGGGCTGGCGCGTGCCGTTTCTGATCGGCTGCATGATCGTGCCGGTGATCTTCGTGATTCGCCGCTCCCTGGAAGAAACGCCTGAATTCAAGGCACGCAAACATCGCCCTACCCTGCGAGATATCGTTCGATCGATCAGCCAGAACTTCGGCATCGTCATCGCCGGCATGGCATTGGTCGTGATGACCACGGTGTCGTTCTACCTGATCACTGCCTACACCCCGACCTTCGGTAAAGCGGAACTGCATTTGTCGGATATGGATGCGTTGCTGGTAACGGTGTGTATCGGTCTGTCGAATTTCTTCTGGCTGCCGGTGATGGGTTCGGTGTCCGACAGAATCGGGCGCAAACCCCTGCTGCTGGCGGCGACCATCCTGGCGATCCTCACGGCGTATCCGGCGCTATCGTGGCTAGTGGCGAACCCGAGCTTCAGCCATCTGCTAATCGTCGAGTTGTGGCTGTCGTTCCTTTACGGCTCGTATAACGGCGCCATGGTCGTGGCCCTGACCGAAATCATGCCAGTGGAAGTGCGTACGACCGGTTTCTCTCTGGCTTACAGCCTGGCGACGGCGACCTTTGGCGGTTTCACACCGGCGGCCTGTACCTATCTGATCCATGTGCTGGACAACAAAGCGGCACCGGGGATCTGGCTGAGTGCGGCGGCGGTGTTGGGGCTGATTGCGACACTGGTATTGTTCCGTGGCAACAAGCATGAGCTGCGGACGGCGAAGGCCGCGGTAGCAGGCGGCGCCTGATAAATCGCCATCGCGGGCAAGTCGGGTCGCCGCATCGCACGCTCCCACAAGGGCAGCGCAATACCTGTGGGAGCAAGGCTTGCCCGCGAAGAGGCCGGTCCAGGCAACACACCTGCATTTGACACACCGCACAAACAAAAACGCCCCGACCAAAGTCGGGGCGTTTTCATGTGCAGCTAAGGCTTAGCGCGGGAATGCTGGCGGGTTTACACCGGCCATGTCTTCCATCACGCGAACCACCTGGCAGCTGTAACCGAACTCGTTGTCGTACCAGACGTACAGAACAACGCGGTTATCCTGGGTGATGGTCGCTTCAGCATCCACGACGCCAGCGTGGCGCGAGCCAACGAAGTCGGTGGAAACCACTTCCTGGGAGCTGACGTAGTCGATCTGCTTGTGCAGATCCGAGTGCATGGCCATCTGGCGCAGGTACTCGTTGATCTCTTCGCGAGTGGTGGCCTTTTCCAGGTTCAGGTTCAGGATAGCCATCGACACGTTCGGCGTAGGAACGCGAATCGCGTTGCCGGTCAGCTTGCCCTTGAGCACTGGCAGCGCCTTGGCGGCTGCGGTGGCGGCACCGGTCTCGGTGATCACCATGTTCAGTGGAGCGGCGCGACCACGACGGCTGCCCTTGTGGAAGTTGTCGATCAGGTTCTGGTCGTTGGTGAACGAGTGAACGGTTTCGACGTGGCCGTTGACGATGCCGAATTTATCATTGACAGCCTTGAGCACCGGCACGATGGCGTTGGTGGTGCAGGAAGCGGCCGAGATGATCTTGTCGTCAGGGGTGATGTCGCCGTGGTTGATGCCGTGAACGATGTTCTTCAGCGCGCCCTTGCCAGGTGCGGTGAGGATCACGCGAGCAGCGCCCGGGCAGGCCAGGTGCTGGCCCAGGCCGTCAGCGTCACGCCATACACCGGTGTTGTCGACGATCAGGGCGTTTTCGATGCCGTACTGGGTGTAGTCGACTTCGCTCGGGCTCTTGGCGTAGATCACCTGGATCAGGTTGCCGTTGGCGCTGATGGTGTTGTTGGCCTCATCGATGGTGATGGTGCCATCGAACGGACCATGGACCGAATCACGGCGCAGCAGGCTGGCACGCTTGACCAGATCGTTCTCGGCGCCCTTGCGGACGACGATGGCGCGCAGACGCAGGCCGTCGCCACCACCGGTTTTCTCGATCAGGATGCGCGCCAGCAGACGGCCGATGCGACCGAAGCCGTACAGGACAACGTCAGTGCCTTTGCGGGCGGAAGCGTTTTGCTGGCCAACCACGTCGGCCATTTCTTCACGGACGAACTGCTCGGCAGTACGGCCATTGCCTTCGGCCTTGAATTTGGCCGCCAGCTTGCCCAGGTCTACCGAGGCGGCGCCGAGCTTGAGCTCGCTCATCGCCTTGAGCAGCGGGAACGTTTCGTGGACGGAGAGTTCGGTTTCGTCGGTCTGGCGATGACGGGCAAAGCGGTGCGCTTTGAGGATCGAAATCACCGAGCGGTTGATCAGGCTGCGGCCATAGATCGAGCTCACCACGTTGTTATTGCGGTAGAGCTGACCGATAAGCGGAATCATCGCTTCTGCGAGTGCTTCACGGTCGATCCATTCACCAAGACACTGGTCGGGCTTCTGAGTCACGGGAACCTTCCACATGTAGGGGCAGAAAAAAGGGGCTACATTATGCCGCTCCGTGCCTCACGTAGCAATGCGCGCTTGTCGCACTGCCCGTAACAAAATCCTGTTCAAAAAAATTACGCTTCGCTGAAGCCCAATGAAACCGGGGCTTCCAGCATCGTCAATTTTTTGGGGCAAGCGCGGCGTTATCCGTAACCATCCGTAACACCCTCTCGCTTTGCCACTACATATTCGCTAATTTCCGTTAAAAAACGGCCCGATTTTGTCATTACCACTACATTTCGCCTCACCCGCGTATTAGACACATCTGCAACTGACAGCCGGCACCCTGGACCGCTACAATTACCGACTTTGTCGCAACGCTTGGAGCTCGACCTTCCGTGCCCGTTCTGCGTCTACCGCATCTCCCTGCCGCGGCAGGTAAACAGCATTGGGGCAACCTGCCCGGTGCTTCCCTGAGCCTGGCCATCGCCGAGGCCGCCAGCGCTGCCAAGCGCTTTACCCTGCTGCTGACCGCCGACAGCCAAAGTGCCGAACGGCTGGAACAGGAGCTGAGTTTTTTCGCCCCGGATTTGCCTGTGCTGCATTTCCCGGACTGGGAAACCCTGCCCTACGATCTGTTTTCGCCGCACCAGGACATTATTTCCCAGCGCATCTCGGCACTTTATAGATTGCCGGAGCTGAGTCACGGGGTGCTGGTGGTGCCGATCACCACCGCCCTGCACCGCCTGGCACCGACCAAATTCCTGCTCGGCAGCAGCCTGGTGCTGGATGTCGGCCAGAAGCTCGACGTCGAGCAGATGCGCACCCGGCTCGAGGCCACCGGTTATCGCTATGTCGATACCGTCTACGAGCATGGCGAATTCACCGTGCGCGGCTCGCTGATCGATCTGTTTCCGATGGGCAGCAAGTTGCCTTATCGCATCGACCTGTTCGATGACGAAATCGAAACCCTGCGCACCTTTGACCCGGAAAACCAGCGTTCCATCGACAAGGTCGACTCGGTCAAGCTGTTGCCCGCGAAAGAATTCCCGCTGCAAAAAGAAGCCGTGACCCGCTTCAAGGCACGGTTTCGCGAGCGCTTCGATGTCGACTTCCGTCGCTGCCCGATCTTCCAGGACTTGAGCAGCGGAATTACCCCGGCCGGTATCGAGTACTACCTGCCGCTGTTCTTCGAGGAAACTTCGACGCTGTTCGATTACCTGCCCCAAGACACGCAAGTGTTCTCGCTGCCGGGCATCGAGCAGGCCGCGGAAAACTTCTGGAACGATGTGCGCAATCGCTATGAAGAGCGCCGCGTCGATCCAGCCCGCCCCTTATTACCGCCCGCCGAGCTGTTCCTTCCGGTGGAAGACTGCTTCGCACGCCTGAAAAACTGGCCGCGAGTGGTGGCCAGCCAACAGGACGTCGAAACCGGTGCCGGCCGTGAGCGGTTCCCCGCGCGGGAACTGCCGAACCTGGCCATCGAAGCCAAAGCCACCCAGCCATTGGCGGCGCTCTCGGGCTTCCTCGACGAATTCCCCGGACGCGTGTTGTTTACCGCCGAATCCGCGGGCCGTCGCGAAGTGCTGCTGGAACTGCTGGAACGCCTGAAACTGCGGCCGAAGACCGTCGACAGTTGGCCAGACTTTGTGGCCGGCAAGGAACGCCTGGCAATCACCATCGCGCCATTGGATGAAGGCCTGCTGCTGGACGATCCGGCCCTGGCACTGGTTGCCGAAAGCCCGTTGTTCGGCCAGCGCGTCATGCAGCGCCGTCGTCGCGAAAAACGCGCCGACGCCAACAACGATGCCGTCATCAAGAACCTCACCGAGCTGCGCGAAGGCGCGCCGGTGGTGCATATCGATCACGGTGTCGGCCGCTACCTGGGCCTGGCGACGCTGGAAATCGATAGCCAGACTGCTGAATTCCTCGCACTGGAATACGCCGAGGGTGCCAAGCTCTACGTGCCGGTGGCCAACCTGCATTTGATCGCCCGCTACACCGGCAGTGACGATGCACTGGCCCCGCTGCACCGCCTCGGCTCCGAGACCTGGCAGAAAGCCAAGCGCAAGGCGGCCGAACAGGTGCGCGACGTCGCGGCGGAGCTGCTCGACATCTATGCCCGTCGCGCTGCCCGCGAAGGCTACGCCTTTGCCGATCCGAAAGCCGATTACGCCACGTTCAGCGCCGGTTTCCCGTTCGAAGAAACCCCCGACCAGCAGACCACCATCGAAGCCGTGCGCGAAGACATGCTCGCGCCCAAGCCAATGGATCGCCTGGTGTGCGGCGACGTCGGTTTCGGCAAGACCGAAGTGGCCATGCGTGCCGCATTCATCGCCGTGCACGGCGGTCGTCAGGTGGCCATTTTGGTGCCGACCACCCTGCTCGCCCAGCAACACTACAACAGCTTTCGCGACCGCTTTGCCGACTGGCCGGTGACTGTGGAAGTGATGAGCCGCTTCAAGTCGGCCAAGGAAGTGAACGCGGCGGTCGCGGATCTGGCCGAAGGCAAGATCGACATCGTCATCGGCACGCACAAGCTGCTGCAGGACGACGTGAAAATCAAAAACCTGGGCCTGGTGATCATCGACGAAGAGCACCGGTTCGGTGTGCGCCAGAAAGAACAGCTCAAGGCCCTGCGCAGCGAAGTCGACATCCTTACCCTGACCGCCACGCCGATTCCGCGCACGCTGAACATGGCGGTGTCGGGCATGCGCGACCTGTCGATCATTGCTACGCCACCGGCCCGACGCCTGTCCGTGCGGACCTTCGTCATGGAACAGAACAAGAGCACGGTCAAGGAAGCCCTGCTCCGTGAACTGTTGCGTGGCGGTCAGGTTTACTACCTGCACAACGACGTGAAAACCATCGAGAAATGCGCCGCCGACCTCGCCGAACTGGTGCCGGAAGCGCGGATCGGCATCGGCCACGGGCAGATGCGCGAACGCGAACTCGAACAGGTGATGAGCGACTTCTACCACAAGCGTTTCAACGTGCTGATCGCCTCGACCATCATCGAGACCGGCATTGACGTGCCGAGCGCCAACACCATCATCATCGAGCGTGCCGACAAGTTCGGCCTGGCGCAGCTGCACCAGTTGCGCGGCCGGGTCGGGCGCAGTCACCACCAGGCTTACGCCTACCTGCTGACGCCGCCGCGCCAGCAAATCACCCCGGACGCCGAAAAGCGCCTGGAAGCGATCGCCAATACCCAGGACCTCGGCGCAGGCTTCGTGCTCGCCACCAACGACCTGGAAATCCGTGGCGCCGGCGAACTGCTCGGCGATGGGCAGAGCGGGCAGATCCAGGCCGTCGGTTTCACGCTGTACATGGAAATGCTCGAGCGCGCCGTGAAATCGATCCGCAAGGGCGAACAGCCGAACCTCGATCAACCGCTGGGCGGCGGTCCGGAAGTCAACTTGCGTGTACCGGCGTTGATTCCCGAGGACTATCTGCCGGACGTCCACGCACGCCTGATTCTGTACAAGCGCATCGCCTCGGCCACGGACGAGGAAGGCCTCAAGGATCTGCAAGTGGAAATGATCGATCGTTTCGGCCTGCTACCCGAGCCGACCAAGAACCTGATGCGTATCACCGCCCTGAAATTGCAGGCCGAATTGCTGGGCATCAAGAAAGTCGACGGCGGCCCGCAAGGTGGCCGGGTCGAGTTCGCGACGCAAACTCCGGTCGACCCGCTGACCCTGATCAAACTGATCCAGAGCCAGCCCAAACGCTACAAATTCGAAGGCGCCACGATGTTCAAGTTCATGGTCCCGATGGAGCGCCCGGAAGAGCGCTTTAATACTGTAGAGGCGCTATTCGAGCGCCTCATCCCGAAAACTGCTTGAAGGACGCCGCATGCGCCTGTTTCGCTCACTGACCTTGTTGATAACGCTGGTCGCACCTTCGGTGTTTGCCGATGATCTGTATCAGATTGAAATGATTCTGGTGCGGCAGAATGCCGTGCCGGCGATTGTCACCCGTGCCGCACCGGAAGACTGGGACGCCGGCGCCCAACGCATCAACCCCGACAGCCTGCGCTCGCCGAGCCTCAACGGCGAGGTGGAAAAACTCACTGCCAGCAATCAATACGAGGTGTTGCTGCACAAGACCTGGCAACAGACCCTTGGCGAGGAAGCCACCAAAGTCGCGATCAGCGACGGCAAGGAACAGTTCGGGCAGTTCCCGATCGAGGGCACGCTGAACATGAAACTGGGGCGTTTCACCGACGTCGACGCCGACTTCTGGGTCAACCAGATCAACTCCGATGGCCTGGTCACTGCCAGTGAACGCCTGAAGACAGAAAGCCATACCAAAAACGGGCAGTTGAACTTCCTCGATGCCGGTCATCTCGGCCTGCTGATCAAGATCACCTCGCTGACAGCCCCCGCGCCTCGGCCAGTCCCCGAAGAAATTCCGGACTGATTGATCCCCTATGTCCGCGACCCTGAGCAAACCCCTGGCACCTTCCTGGGTCAGCCGATTCAAGGAACAGAGCCTGGAGCGTGGCCGCCGCTACGCGCTGGAGAACCGCGTCAGGATCGTCGAGGCCGGCGATGCAACGATCATAGCGGCGTGCGAAGGTTCTGGCGGTAACGTTTACCGTCAGACCATTCGCTTGCGAGAGTCAGCCAAAGGCACTTTGCTGATGATCGACGCCACATGCTCCTGCCCGGTCCACAGCAACTGCAAACACTGCGCAGCGGTACTGCTGCAGGTGCAGGAAACCCTCGACTACCCCGCAGCCGCCAAAGACGCCGAGTTGCTTGAGAAACTCCAGGCCGTGCTGGAAAACCGTAGCCCTAAAGCCTTGCCGCAATTGCTGGTGGACAATGTCCAACCGGTTCCGCGCCTGTGGCTGGCGAGCATCGAGTTCAGCGCCTTCGAACCGCGCAATGGCCGGATGCAACGCTACATCCAGCACCGCGCCGCCCTGTCCTTCAGTTATCTGGATGAATACGTTTCCGGGCAGAAAAATACCGACATCCTGATTCGCCAGGAAACACAGACACTGCGGATAAAACGCCATCCGGAAGTGGAACAGTCCTACCGGGAACAGCTACGGATTCTCGGCTTCAAAGTCGCCACCCGGCAAAGCAAGGCCTTGCCGGAAAGCGCCGGCGAGCTGTTCGAGATGGTCAACGACAGCGCCTGGCTGACCTTCACCCTCAATGAACTGCCGAAGCTGCGTACCCAGGGCTGGGAGTTGCAGATCAACGAAGATTTCGGCTTCGACCTGACCGCGGTGGACGACTGGTACGCTACGGTCGAACAGGCACCGGAGCGTGACTGGTTTGACCTGGAACTGGGGATCATCGTCAACGGCGAACGGCTGAGCCTGCTGCCGATCCTGCTGAACCTGATGCGCTCGCACACCGAAATCCTCAACCCCGAACGCCTGGCCCGACGTCGCGACGACGAACTGATCCTGGTGAATATCCCCCATCGACCGAACTCCGAACACGGCCCCTTGCAAGTCGCCCTGCCCTTCGGCCGCTTGAAGCCCGTGCTAGCGACCCTCGGCGAGTTCTACCTGCAAGAGCCCGGTGAAACCACATTACGCTTGAGCAAGGCCGACGCCACACGCCTGAACCCGCTGGATGACCTGCCTCTCCTCTGGGAAGGTGGTGAGCAGATACGCACCTTTGCCCAGCGCCTGCGCGACATCAAGGACTACACCGCCAGCGTGCCGGAAGGCTTGAACGCAACACTGCGCCCCTATCAGCTGGAAGGCTTGAGCTGGATGCAGTCGCTGAGGCAACTGGAGGTGGGCGGGATTCTCGCGGACGACATGGGCCTGGGTAAAACCCTGCAAACCCTCGCGCATGTTCTCAGTGAGAAAAACGCCGGACGTCTTGATCGTCCCTGCATGGTGGTGATGCCGACCAGCCTGATTCCCAACTGGCTCGACGAAGCAGCCCACTTCACACCGCAGCTCAAAGTACTGGCACTCTACGGCGCCAGTCGCAGGAAGCATTTCGAAAACCTGACTGATTACGATTTGATCCTGACCACCTACGCGCTGCTGCCCAAGGATGTCGACCGCCTGGCCGCACAGCCGCTGCACGTACTGGTACTGGATGAAGCGCAATACATCAAGAATCCGAACAGCAAGGCTGCCCAGGCCGCCCGCGAGCTGAACGCCCGACAGCGTTTGTGCCTGAGTGGCACGCCACTGGAAAACCACTTGGGCGAGTTGTGGTCACTGTTCCACTTCCTCTTGCCAGGCTGGCTCGGCGACGTGAAAAGCTTCAACCGCGATTACCGAGTACCGATTGAAAAGCGCACCAGCGAAGTAAGACTTCAGCACCTCAACGGTCGGATAAAACCCTTCCTGTTGCGCCGGACCAAGGAACAGGTGGCCACCGAGCTGCCACCAAAAACCGAAATCATTCATTGGGTCGAACTCAACGAGGCGCAGCGTGATGTGTACGAAACCATGCGCCTGGCCATGGACAAGAAAGTCCGCGACGAGATCACCCGCAAGGGCGTGGCCCGCAGCCAGATCATCATCCTTGAGGCGCTGCTGAAACTGCGTCAGGTGTGCTGCGATTTGCGCCTGGTCAACGATGCCGCCCTGCCGGCTCGCGGCAGCACTTCGGGCAAGCTCGATAGCCTGATGGAAATGCTCGAAGAGTTGTTCGAAGAAGGCCGGCGGATTTTGCTGTTCTCGCAATTCACTTCAATGCTGTCATTGATTGAAGATGAACTGAACAAACGTGGCGTGGCTTACGCGCTCCTGACCGGACAAACCCGCGACCGGCGCACGCCTGTGAAGGACTTCCAGAGCGGCAAACACCAGATTTTTCTGATCAGCCTGAAGGCAGGTGGCGTTGGCTTGAACCTGACGGAAGCAGACACCGTGATTCACTACGATCCTTGGTGGAACCCGGCAACGGAAAATCAGGCAACCGACCGCGCCTATCGCATCGGCCAGGAAAAACCGGTGTTCGTCTACAAGCTGATTGCACGCGGCACGGTGGAGGAGAAAATCCAGCATCTGCAGAAAGAAAAATCCGACCTCGCGGCCGGCGTGCTGGATGGGCGTCAGGCCGGGGACTGGAAACTGCAGAGCGATGACATCGAGGCGTTGTTTGCGCCGTTCCCGGACAAGCTCGAGAAACGTTGAGAATAGCGATGCCAGAGAGATCGCCATCGCGGACAAGCCTTGCTCCCACAGGTTTTGAGTCGATCACTCAGTATGTGATCAACATTAAGCCTGTAGGAGCAAGGCCTGCCCGCGATGGGGTCAACCAGATCTAAAGCCTGGCTCAGCCTTTCAGCACCCGCGCCAGCGTCGACTTCACCTTCCCCATCCCGTCATGCAAAGCCTGCTCGATCTCGGCCATGGTAATCACTGCCGTCGACTTGCCCGCCGCCGGATTCACCACCAGCGCCAGGCAGGCATAATCCAGTTCCAGCTCACGGGCCAGGGCCGCTTCCGGCATCCCGGTCATGCCGACGATGTCGCAACCGTCACGCTCCAGGCGTGCGATTTCGGCCACTGTTTCCAACCGTGGGCCCTGGGTGCAGGCATACACGCCATGGCTGCTGTAGCCAACGCCTTCAGCCGCCAGTGCTGCAATCAACTGCTGACGCAGCGGTTCGCTGTACGGGTAGCTGAAATCGATATGCGTGACCTGCTCCAGGTCATCGGCAAAATAGGTGTGCTGGCGACCGCTGGTGTAGTCGATCAATTGATGCGGCACGCAGAAATGTCCGGTGCCCATCGCGGCATGAATCCCCCCTACGGCATTGACCGCGAGAATCGCCTCGGCTCCGGCTTGTTTCAGTGCCCAGAGATTGGCGCGGTAGTTCACCTGATGCGGTGGGAACCGGTGCGGATGACCGTGACGGGCGAGGAACAGCACTTCCTTGCCAGCATACTCGCCGATCTGCACCTCGGCCGAAGGCGTGCCGTAAGGGGTGTCGACCGCCAGTGACTGACGAATGCTCAGGCCTTCGAGCTGAGTCAGGCCGGTACCACCGATAATCGCGTAAACCGTCATAACGAACCGTCCTTAATCAATCAATTGAGCGTCTTTGAGCGCGCCGACAGCTGCCAGCCAGCGCGGATCCTGACGGTAGTCGGTGCGCGCGTACGACTGACCGCGCATCCGCGCGATACGCGGTGACGGCTTGACCTTCATGCGTTGCGCGGCGCTCAGGGCCAGCTCGGCGGCCGCACGATCGTTGCACACCAGGCCCATGTCGCAACCGGCGGTCAGTGCCGCTTCAATGCGGCTGGCGGCATCGCCCACCACATGAGCGCCAGCCATGGACAGGTCATCGCTGAAAATCACGCCATCGAACTGCAGTTCGCCACGCAGGATGTCCTGCAGCCAGCGACGGGAGAACCCGGCAGGCTGGGCATCGACTTGCGGATAGATCACATGGGCCGGCATGACGGCGGCCAGCTGCTTGCTCAATCTGGCGAACGGCACCAGGTCGTTGGCACGGATTTCGTCGAGGCTGCGTTCGTCGTTCGGGATCGCCACATGGGAATCCGCCTCGGCCCAGCCGTGACCAGGGAAGTGTTTGCCGGTGGCGGCCATGCCGGCGCTGTTCATGCCACGGATGAATGCACCGGCCAGCAGTGCTGCACGCTCCGGATCGCCCTCGAATGAACGGGTGCCGACCACAGCGCTACGCTGATAATCGAGATCCAGCACCGGAGCGAAACTCAGATCCAGGCCAACGGCCAATACTTCGGTGGCCATGATCCAGCCACACTGCTCGGCCAGGTATTCGGCATTCGGGTTGTCGGCAATTGCACGCATCGCGGGCAGCCGCACAAAGCCCTGACGCAGACGCTGAACCCGCCCACCCTCCTGATCCACCGCCAACAGCAGATCGGGACGCATGGCGCGAATCGCGGCGCTCAACTCCCGGACCTGACGCGGGTGTTCGATGTTGCGGGCAAAAATGATCAGGCCGCCCACTTCGGGTTGGCGCAACAGTTGGCGATCTTCGGCCGTCAGCCAGGTACCGGCGACGTCCACCATCAACGAGCCTTGCAGGCCAGCAGTCATAGAGATTCCTTGATAACGATGAATCCAGCCCGCACGAATTCGCCACCGAGGGCAATGCCCGGCAGGTCGGCGATATCAATGGGAAATGGGTTCAGAACGAGAGTCGGCATGGGCGGCTAGCTTAACGGATGTCAGCTGCCGCGCCCACCCGTGCGCGGTCAAACCTTGGCGGTGACCGATGTCGATTTGCTGCGCGGACGCAATTGCGCGGTGGCCATGGCCGTGTCTGTGACGCCGGATTCGGCACGCATGCCGGCCGCGAGGAACGGCACCATCAGACGCATGACCTGCTCAATGGAAGTGTTTACCCCGAAGTCGGTTTCGGCAATTGCACGCAAGGCCTTGATGCCGGACATGCTGAACGCAGCCGCCCCGAGCATGAAGTGCACGCGCCAGAACAGTTCGATGGGAGGAATGCGCGGCGCAGCTTCGTTGACCAGCATCATGTAGCGGCGGAACACCTTGCCGTACATGTCTTCCAGATAACGACGCAAATGCCCTTGGCTCTGACTGAAAGCCAGGCCCAGCAAACGCATGAAAATCGAGAGATCATTGCCGCTGCGGGGCTGTACCACCAAGGCTTGTTCGACGAGGATTTCCAGCAGTTCTTCGAGCGTGGGCCTGACTTCAGGCTTGGCCTGGCGCCGCTCGAGCTCTTTATCGAGGCTGATGCAAAACGGCCCGAGAAACCGCGAAAAGACCGCTTGAATCAGCGCCTTTTTCGATCCGAAGTGATAGTTCACCGCTGCCAGATTGACACCGGCCTTGCTGGTGATCAGACGCAACGAGGTTTCAGCGAAACCTTTTTCCGCGAACAACTGCTCGGCAGCATCGAGAATGCGTTCAACGGTTTCCGACTGGGCCATGGCTACTCCGCCTGACAAACACTTGTTTGAAACATACGTTTCAGCCTGTGCATTGTCAAGTCTGGCGGTTCGTTTTGGGAATGGTCGGTCAGACATTTAACCATACAACCGCAAAGCTTCAATCAGCAGGCTGAAAGACCGTCCGGCGGTTGGCAGAAAAACGGGCATTGCCAAGACCGTTCCACTGTATATAATCCCAGTCACTGTATAAAAAAACAGAGCGATCAATATGCTAAAGCTGACGCCACGCCAAGCCGAGATTCTGGCCTTCATCAAACGCTGCCTGGAAGACAACGGCTACCCGCCGACCCGCGCGGAAATCGCTCAGGAACTGGGTTTCAAATCGCCCAACGCGGCGGAAGAACACCTCAAGGCGCTGGCCCGCAAAGGCGCAATCGAAATGACGCCTGGTGCGTCCCGCGGGATTCGCATTCCCGGTTTCGAAGCCAAGGCCGATGACGCCAGCTTGCCCATCATTGGCCGGGTAGCGGCCGGCGCGCCGATCCTCGCCCAGCAACATGTCGAAGAATCCTGCAACATCAACCCTGCGTTCTTCCATCCACGCGCCGACTATTTGCTGCGAGTGCATGGCATGAGCATGAAGGACGTGGGTATTTTCGATGGCGACCTGCTGGCCGTCCATACCACCCGCGAAGCCCGTAACGGCCAGATCGTGGTGGCACGTATCGGTGACGAAGTGACCGTCAAGCGCTTCAAGCGTGACGGCAGCAAGGTCTGGCTCATTGCCGAAAACCCTGAATTCGCCCCTATCGAAGTAAACCTTAAAGATCAGGAACTGGTGATCGAAGGCTTGAGTGTCGGCGTCATTCGCCGCTAAAGGAGGCTTTATGCAGTTCCCACACACATCACAGCAAGCCCAACTGCCACTGCTGTTCGAGGCATTCCTGGCGCAGCCGTTGGCGCCGATCCTGAAGGAAGTGGTCGAGTCGCCCTGGAGCGCCGAACCCGAGGTCTTCAGTGAGATGTCTCTGCGTGGTGCAACCGGGAACTGCCTGAACCTTCTGGCACCGATCCTGCGGGAGTTGAGCCAGGATCAGGATGCACGCTGGCTGACACTGATCGCCCCACCCGCCAGCCTGACCCAGGCCTGGTTACGGGACGCAGGACTCAATCGCGAGCGCATCCTGTTGCTCCAGCCAAGTGGCACGCAGAGTGCCCAGCAACTGACCTGTGAGGCCCTTCGTCTCGGCCGCAGTCACACGGTAGTCAGCTGGCTCAACCCGCTGAGCACCACTTCACGGCAACAGTTGATCAGCGCCGCCCGGACCGGGGACGCGCAAAGTCTGAATATTCGATTGGGTTAACACAATACGGTGCAGGGCTTCTCCAGGGACAGAGAAGCCAATCTCGAGCGGTATTCGAAAAAACGACGAACGGGTATCAGTGAAGAACCCGCGGCCCCTCTTCCTTTTCGAATTCGCCCTCAACCAGGCGGCCGGCCATCTGAACACCGACGCTCAACATCGCTTTGGCGACCTCTACGTGTTGGCCTTGCAGAAATGCTTTGGCGTCCTCGGAGAAATCCAAAGTAACCAGAGAACCCTCGTCCTCAGCCCTGCGCAGCTCGATACGGCCGTCTGGTAACTCGACAATTTCTAGAAAGGACGTTGGCATAAAGGTTTGTTCTCCACGAAAGGCGGGGATTATATAGGCATCGGCCAGGCTTCGCTCGGGATCTTGACAAGATGCCATCACGAAGAGAAATGTCTGACAACTCTCTTCCCTGAACGGACAGCCTTCCGTGTCGTCCGTTAAAAAACTCAGTCCCTTAGCACTCGTTCAAGCCTTCGCGAAAACGGATCGCCAGGCTTTTGAGGTTCTGACGCCAGCTCTCCAGCTCTTCACGGCTCAGCTCTGCAGGCGCCTCCTCTTCATCCAGGTTTACCGCCTGAATCAGCGGCTGCGTCACGTCCCCCTTCGGTTTGCGCGGCGCCCGTGGCGGCTGAAACAGCGCTGCATGGGCCGCCAGCAGCTTGGCCAGCCAGGTTTCCGGGTTGTTGGCCAGCTCGACCATCTCGGCCATTTCAGGAATGGCGATACTTTCCAGCACTTCGCGAGTCAGCAGCGACTCAGCCCGGGAGGCATTGGCCTGAGGCAACCGATAGAAACCGGCGATTTCATGGCACAGCCCCAGTAGCGCCCCGTATAGATGAAACAATGCCGATTCACGACCGGCCTGAATCAGCGCCAGGGAATTCATCGCCCGCCCCTCTTCAGCCCTGCCGAGTGCTTCCAGCGACAGGCCGGCGAAATAGATCTTCTGGTTGGTACGGGTATAGAGCTCGTGGGCCATGACGGCAGCCTCCACAACGAAATAATGCTTCACGCAGGTCAGACAGTGTCGTGGATCACCCAAGTCGACCGCAAGCCCAAAACAAAAAGGCCGCATGAAAACCCGAGGGTTCTCATGCGGCCTTCTTTTGTGGCGAGGGAGCTTGCTCCCGCTGGCCGACGGAGTCGGCCCACTACAAGCTTGCGCTTAAGCCTTGGCTGCCGGACGCTTGTCTTCAACGGTCCACTTGCCGCCGTCGTAGTACGCCTTCCAGCCCGTAGGCTTTCCGTCGACTTCCGTCTGCACGTATTGCTCCTTGGTCTTGCGGCTATATCGGATCACCGCAGGGAGGCCGTCCGGGTCTTTCTTCGGTGCTTCACAAAGAAAGTGGTACTTCGGATCGATCTCATCCTTGTGCGGGATGATTTCCATGACCAACGGAGCGCGGGTCTCGCGGTTTTTCGGGAACTGGCTGGCTGCCAGGAACAGACCGGAAGCTCCGTCGCGCAGGATGTAGGTGTCATTGACCTTTTCGCATTTCAGCTCAGGCATTTTCACCGGGTCCATCTTCGGCGGCGCCGCATCACCGCTTTTCAGCAGTTTGCGGGTGTTCTTGCAGGTCGGATTGGTGCAACCGAAGAACTTGCCGAAGCGGCCGGTCTTGAGCTGCATCTCGCTGCCGCACTTGTCGCATTCCAGGCTCGGACCCTCATAGCCCTTGATGCGATAGACACCTTCTTCGATTTCGTAGCCATCGCAATCCGGGTTATTACCGCAGATGTGCAGCTTGCGCTTCTCATCGAGCAGGTAGGCGTCCATCGCCGTGCTGCAGATCGGGCAGCGATGCTTGCCACGCAGCACCAGCGACTCCGACTCACCTTCGTCGTCCGCAGCGATTTCATCGCCCGGCACCAGGTTGACGGTGGCCTTGCAGCGTTCTTTCGGTGGCAGGCTGTAGCCCGAGCAACCGAGGAACACACCGGTCGACGCGGTACGAATCTGCATCGGGCGACCGCAGGTCGTGCACGGAATGTCAGTCATCACCGGCTGATTGGCACGCATGCCGTTTTCCGCACCTTCGGCCACTTCGAGTTTTTTCTTGAAGTCGCCGTAGAACTCGTCGAGCACGTTTTTCCAGTCGCGCTCGCCCTGGGCCACGTCATCGAGATGCTCTTCCATGCCCGCGGTGAAGCCGTAGTCCATGAGATGAGAGAAGCTTTCGGCCAGACGCTCGGTGACGATATCGCCCATCTTTTCCGAATAGAAACGACGGTTGTGCAGCGCCACGTAGCCGCGGTCCTGGATGGTCGAAATGATCGCCGCGTAGGTCGAAGGACGACCAATGCCGCGTTTTTCCATTTCTTTTACCAAGCTGGCTTCCGAGTAACGCGCCGGTGGCTTGGTGAAGTGCTGGGTCGGATCAAGCTTGATCAGCTTCATCGCGTCGCCCTGGGCCATGTCCGGCAGTACATCGTCGTCGCCCGGCTTGGCGATTTGCGGCATGACACGGGTGTAACCGTCGAATTTGAGGATACGGCCCTTGGCACGCAACTCGAAATCGCCGGCACCGACAGTGACCGTGGTCGACAGGTATTGCGCCGGCAACATCTGGCAAGCGAGGAACTGGCGCCAGATCAGCTCGTAGAGCCGCTCTGCGTCACGCTCCATGCCCGACAGCTTGCTCGGCTCGGTATTGGCGTCGGACGGACGAATCGCTTCGTGAGCCTCCTGTGCGCCTTCCTTGCTGCTGTAGACGTTCGGGGTGTCCGGCAGGTATTTCTTACCGAACTCGCCTTCAATATAGGTACGCGCCATCGCCACGGCATCAGCCGAGAGGTTGGTGGAGTCGGTACGCATGTAAGTGATGTAGCCGGCTTCGTACAGACGCTGGGCCATCATCATGGTTTTCTTCACACCGAAGCCCAGGCGGTTGCTCGCGGCCTGTTGCAGGGTGGAAGTGATGAACGGTGCCGATGGCTTGCTGCTGGTCGGCTTGTCTTCACGCTTGACGATGTTGTAGCTGGAAGCCTTGAGCTTCTCCAGCGCGGCCATGGCCTGGGTTTCGTTAAGCGGCTTGAACGCCTCACCCTTCTCGCGAGCGACGTCGAAACGCACGGTCGCGCCTTTGGCGGTGCCGAGATCGGCGTGCACTTCCCAGTACTCTTCCGGGATGAACGCGCGAATTTCACGCTCACGCTCGACCACCAGTTTGACCGCAACCGACTGCACGCGGCCGGCGGACAGGCCACGGGCGATCTTGGCCCACAACAGCGGCGAAACCATGTAGCCCACTACACGGTCGAGGAATCGACGCGCCTGCTGGGCGTTGACACGATCGATGTCCAGCTCGCCTGGCTGGGAGAAAGCTTCCTGGATCGCCTTCTTGGTGATCTCGTTGAACACCACGCGCTTGTAGCGGCTGTCGTCACCACCGATGGCTTCGCGCAGGTGCCAGGCAATGGCTTCCCCCTCGCGATCCAAGTCGGTTGCGAGATAGATGGTGTCAGCATCCTTGGCGAGCCGGCGCAGCTCTTCGATGACCTTTTCCTTGCCCGGAAGGATCTCGTACTTGGCTTTCCAGCCATGATCGGGATCGACCCCCATGCGAGCGACCAGCTGCTTGCGCGCCTTTTCTTTCGGCGACAGTGCCGGCGCTTCACCCGCAGCAGCCTTGCCGCGCTTGGCGGCCGGCTCTTTGCTGGCGCTAGCCGAACCGCTGGTGGGCAGGTCTCGGATATGGCCGATACTCGACTTCACCACGTATTCGTTGCCCAAATACTTGTTGATGGTCTTGGCCTTAGCCGGGGATTCCACAATGACCAGCGATTTGCCCATGGATCAGAAAATTCCTGAATTCTAAAAGTGAAAGGCGGTTGGCGCCTGACGCGGCACCGCTATATATAGTGGCTACAAGGTGAGGTCAAGCGCAGGGTTTTGCGCGCACTCAGCTTATGGCTTGGTAAAAAGGCTCTCTTCGGCTTGCACCAAAGCAAAGCGCGGCACCTGTTCGCCGTCAACTTCGACCGACTCCAGGAACATGCTCAAGGGTCGTACCCAAAAGCCGTAATCGCCATACAGGGCTTGGTAGAAGACCACTTCTTCCTCGGTTTCCGAATGCCGCGCGACACTGAAAACGCGGTACTGCGGACCTTTGTAATGTTGGTAGAGCCCAGGTTGTATCGGCATGCTTTGGCCCTCACTCAAATTTTTTCAAAATAAAAACAAAAATAAATCCCGAAAAACAAAAACCGGGGCACTTGGCCCCGGCTTCCGTCAACGAAACGCTTAGACGCGTTCGAAGACGGTGGAGATGCCTTGGCCGAGACCAATGCACATGGTGGCAACCCCGAAGGTGCCGCCATTCTGCTTCATCACGTTCAGCAAAGTGCCGGAGATACGCGCACCGGAGCAACCGAACGGGTGACCCAGGGCGATCGCGCCGCCGTGCAGGTTAACCTTCTCGTTCATCTTGTCGAGCACTTTCAGATCTTTCAGCACCGGCAGGGCCTGTGCGGCGAAAGCTTCGTTGAGCTCGAAGAAGTCGATATCGTTGATGCCAAGGCCCGCGCGCTTCAGTGCTTTTTGTGTAGCCGGTACTGGACCATAGCCCATGATCGCCGGGTCCACACCTGCCACTGCCATCGAGCGAATCACCGCCAAAGGCTGAATGCCCAGGTCCTGTGCACGTTGCGCCGACATCACGATCATGCACGAAGCACCATCGGTGATCTGCGACGAGGTACCGGCTGTCACGGTGCCGCCCTTTGGATTAAACGCCGGCTTCAGAGCCGCCAGGCTTTCCAGGGTGGTTTCCGGACGAATGGTTTCGTCGTAGTCGAACAGTTTCAGGAAACCGTTCTCGTCATAGCCCTGCATCGGGATGATTTCGTCCTTGAACTTGCCTTCCACGGTCGCCTTGTGGGCGAGTTGGTGGGAGCGCACGCCGAAAGCATCCTGCTGCTCGCGGGTAATGCCGTGCATTTTACCCAGCATTTCAGCGGTCAGGCCCATCATGCCCGAGGCTTTCGCCGCGTACAGGGACATGTGCGGGTTCGGATCGACACCGTGCATCATGCTCACGTGCCCCATATGCTCGACGCCGCCGACGACGAATACGTCACCGTTGCCGGTCATGATCGCTTGCGCGGCAGTGTGCAACGCACTCATGGACGAGCCACACAGACGGCTGACGGTCTGGCCGGCCGACGTGTGCGGGATCTGGGTCATCAGCGACGCCATGCGCGCGATGTTCCAGCCTTGCTCCAGGGTCTGGTTCACACAGCCCCAGATCACGTCTTCGACTTCGTTCGGGTCGACCTTGACGTTGCGTTCCAGCAGTTTGCTGATCAGGTGCGCCGACATGTCTTCGGCGCGGGTGTTGCGGTGCATGCCGCCCTTGGAGCGGCCCATCGGAGTACGACCGAAGTCGACAATCACGACGTCTCTAGGATTCAAGCTCATAAGTTCACTCTCACTCTAGTTGGGGGCGCTTAACCGAAGAAGCTCTGGCCGTTTTTGGCCATTTCGCGCAGCTTCGCGGTCGGGTGGTACAGCGCGCCCAAATCAGCGTACTGGTCAGCCAGGGCAACGAACTGTGCAACACCGATCGAGTCGATGTAGCGCAGCGCACCACCACGGAATGGAGGGAAACCAATACCGTAGACCAGACCCATGTCGGCTTCGGCAGCGGTTTCGACAATGCCGTCTTCCAGGCAACGCACGGTTTCCAGACACAGCGGGATCATCATCCAGTTGATGATGTCTTCGTCAGTGACTTCGCGCTGCTCGAACACGATTGGCTTGAGCACTTCCAGTACCGACGGATCGGCGACTTTCTTCTGCTTGCCCTTCTTGTCCGTCTCGTAGGCGTAGAAGCCCTTGCCGTTCTTCTGGCCCAGGCGCTTGGCTTCGTAGAGCACGTCTACGGCCGAGCGGCTGTTATCTTTCATGCGGTCCGGGAAGCCTTCAGCCATTACGTCACGACCGTGGTGGCCGGTGTCGATGCCGACCACGTCCATCAGGTACGCCGGGCCCATCGGCCAGCCGAATTTTTCCATGACCTTGTCGATACGGACGAAGTCCACACCGGCGCTGACCAACTTGGCGAAACCACCGAAGTAAGGGAACAGTACGCGGTTGACCAGGAAGCCCGGGCAGTCGTTGACCACGATCGGGTTCTTGCCCATTTTCTTGGCGTAGGCAACGGTGGTGGCAACCGCCAACTCGCTGGACTTCTCGCCACGGATCACTTCCACCAGCGGCATCATGTGCACCGGGTTGAAGAAGTGCATGCCGACGAAGTTTTCCGGGTGCTTGAGGGCCTTGGCCAGCAGGCTGATGGAAATGGTCGAGGTGTTCGAGGCAAGGATGGTGCCTTCTTTGACCTGAGCTTCGACTTCAGCCAGAACGGCTTGCTTGACCTTCGGGTTCTCGACAACTGCTTCGACCACCAGGTCCACGTGACCGAAGTCGCCGTAGGACAGGGTCGGACGAATGCCGTTGAGCACTTCGGCCATTTTCGCGGCGGTCATGCGGCCTTTATCAACGCGGCCAACCAGCAGCTTGGCGGCTTCGGCCAGGCCCTGCTCGATACCGTGCTCGTTAATGTCCTTCATCAGGATCGGCGTGCCCTTGGAGGCCGACTGATAGGCAATACCGCCACCCATGATGCCGGCGCCCAATACGGCGGCCTGCTTCACGTCCTTGGCGATTTCGTCGTAGGCCTTGGCTTTTTTCTTCAGCTCCTGGTCGTTCAGGAACAGACCGATCAAGCTCTGCGCGGCAGAGGTCTTGGCCAGTTTCACGAAACCGGCGGCTTCGACTTCCAGTGCCTTGTCGCGACCGAAGTTCGCGGCTTTCTGGATGGTCTTGATTGCTTCGACCGGCGCCGGGTAGTTCGGGCCAGCCTGGCCTGCCACGAAACCTTTGGCGGTTTCGAAAGCCATCATTTGTTCGATGGCGTTCAGCTTGAGCTTTTCAAGCTTCGGCTGGCGCTTGGCCTTGTAATCGAATTCGCCGGAAATGGCGCGCTTGATCAGTTCCAGCGCGGCGTCCTGCAGTTTTTCAGGCGCGACCACGGCATCGACGGCGCCGACTTTCAGCGCGTCTTCAGGACGGTTTTCCTTGCCGGCGGCAATCCACTCGATGGCGTTGTCGGCACCGATCAGGCGCGGCAGACGCACGGTACCGCCGAAGCCCGGGTAGATGCCCAGCTTGACTTCCGGCAGACCGATCTTGGCCTTGGTGGACATGACGCGGTAATCCGCCGCCAGGCACATCTCCAGACCGCCACCCAACGCGATGCCGTTGATTGCGGCGACAGTCGGGACGTTGAGGTCTTCGAAATCGCTGAAAATCTTGTTGGCTTCCAGGTTGCCTGCAACAAGCTCTGCATCCGGCAGCTTGAAGTTGTCGACAAATTCGGTGATGTCGGCGCCGACGATGAAGACGTCCTTGCCACTGCTGACGATCACACCCTTGATCGAAGCATCTGCCTTGATGGTGTCCACGGCCTGACGCAGTTCGTTCAGGGTTAGACGGTTGAACTTGTTGACGGACTCACCCTTGAGGTCGAACTTCAGTTCGACGATGCCACTTTCAAGAGCCTTAACCGTGATGGCTTTACCTTCGTAAATCATCAACTGATCTCCACGATATGGAAGCTGAACAGTACACGTCGGACGCAGGCGACCGGCTTGGCAGGACGTTAAACGTCGATGCTACGCCAATCTGCCCGGCACACCCGCCAACGCGATAGTCGGGATTCTGTAGGAGCGTTTTTCAATACAAACGCTCAATTCATACGCCCGTTTGATTTGGGTACGCCACCTTCACGGAATTTCCGACAATTGTCAATCGCCCAAAATGCGGGTTGAAATGCGACTTTGCGGTCATTTCTGTAAGACGAAGGCCTGCAACACGCGGCTGCATGTATAGACATTCATAGGATCAATCATTAGAAAAGTCGCCCTAATTCGCTGCAGCCTTTGTTTAACAGGCTAAGCTGGCGGAACTTCAGGGAAATTTTGAACGCCCACGGCGAATGCCGGGCGTAAGATCAGCCCACACAGACTTACCGGCCTGCCTGGCCAACCCCGCCCGATGCTGTTGTCGGGCTTTTTATTGCCTGCGATAAAACGGCGATTGCCCCCCTGTGGGAGCGAGCATGCTCGCGATGGTCGTCAACGATGACACTGGAAGCCTGACACCCCACGGCGTTCTCAGGTTTATCGCGAGCGAGCTCGCTCCTACACAGGGAATCGGTTTCAGGCCAGAGCCTTGAGGGTGGCATCGATGTGCAGCAACACCTCGGCTTCGCCCTTCTCGCCCCAATACAAAGCGATCATTTGCTTGTCGGCTTCGACCTTGTAGACGTTATCCGGCAATTTTTCGAAATGATTGAGCAGCGCTTGATCTTCACAAACCTCCTGCCACTGGTTCACCCACAGACCTGGTGTTTTTTGCCAGTAACTCCAGCAGGCAGGCTGGGTACCGCGTCGTGGCCGGTGGTATTGCGCGCACGGGTTTGGCGGCTCCTGACCGAGCCAGTGCGGCCATTCCTGAGGCGCCAACTGCATGGCCAATCCGATTCGTCGTGCCTCCATGCGCAGGGCCATGCGGCCACTCTGGTGGCGGGACGGCCGCAACCATGCCAGCGGGCTGAGCACCACCAGCAGGATTGACACCACTATCCAGACCGTCATATCTGTACTCCCGATTTTGAATGGGCGTATTCAGTCACTTTGAAACCAATACGCTTGAAACCAGCCATACTTACCAATATTGCATTCCTCAGGAGGAGCACCTCATGCCCTACAACCACATTCTGGTCGCTGTAGATCTAACCGAAGAGTGCGACCCTGTAATCCACCGTGCTCGCGAGCTGTCGGTGAGCAACGGGGCGAAATTGTCCCTGGTGCACATTGTCGAGCCGATGGCCATGGCGTTTGGTGGTGACGTTCCGATGGACCTGTCACAACTGCAACAACAGCAGTTCGATCAGGCCAAGGAGCGCCTTGACCGGCTGATCATGAAGTATCCCGAACTCTCCAAGGAATACAGCCACCTGACCTATGGCCAGCCACGCCAGGAAATCCACCACCTGGCCAAGGAGCAAACCTGCGACCTGATTGTGGTCGGCAGCCATGGCCGGCATGGCCTGGCACTGCTGCTCGGCTCCACCGCCAACGACGTACTGCACGGCGCGCCTTGCGATGTGCTGGCGGTGCGCCTGCAAAACAAAAGCTGATAATCGATCCCGTAGAAGCGAGCTCGCTCGCGATGGTCGTCAACGATGACGCGGGAAGCCTGGCACCCCGCGGCGCTCTCAGATTCATCGCGAGCAAGCTCGCTCCTACAGGAAGCCGATCGCATTGCATATGAAAAGCCCGGCGCTCCTTTCGGAACGCCGGGCTTTTTCATGGCAAGTTCAATCAGGCATCCAGTTCAGCCCAGCGCTCGACCATCACGTCCAGCTCAGCCTGCAACTGCGACAGCTGAGCGATCACCGCAGCGGTTTCGGCTGCTGGACGCAGGTAGAAACCGGCGTCCGCCATCTGCGCTTCAACCGCAGCAATCTGCTGCTCCATCATCTCGATCTGCCCTGGCAACGCTTCCAGTTCGCGCTGCAACTTGTAGCTGAGCTTCTTCTTCGCCGCCGGCGCTTCGGCAGCTGCCGCGACCGGTGCTGGCTCGGCCTTCACCACCGCGGAGTTCAGGTCGGCCTTGCCGGACTTGCTTTCGGTCACGCCCAACAGGCGCGGCGAACCGCCCTGGCGCAGCCAGTCCTGATAACCGCCAACGTACTCGCGAACCTGACCTTCACCTTCGAATACCAAGGTGCTGGTGACCACGTTATCGAGGAATGCCCGGTCGTGGCTGACCATCAGCACGGTGCCGTTGAAGGTCAGCAGGACCTCTTCCAGCAGCTCGAGCGTTTCGACGTCGAGATCGTTGGTCGGTTCGTCGAGCACCAGCAGGTTCGCCGGCTTGCTGAACAGCTTGGCCAGCAGCAGACGGGCACGCTCACCACCGGACAACGCCTTGACCGGCGTGCGGGCACGCTGCGGGCTGAACAGGAAGTCGCCGAGATAGCTCAACACGTGGCGACTCTGACCATCGATATCGATGAAGTCGCGCCCTTCGGCGACGTTGTCGATCACGGTTTTTTCCAGGTCCAGCTGATGGCGCAACTGGTCGAAGTAGGCGACGTCGATCTTCGTCCCCTCTTCCACCTTGCCGCTGGTCGGCTGCAAGCCGCTAAGCATCAGTTTCAGCAGCGTGGTCTTGCCGGTGCCGTTGGCGCCGAGCAGACCAATACGGTCGCCGCGCTGCAACACCATGGAGAAATCCTTGATCAGGAACGGCCCGCCCGGGTGAGCGAAACTCACATTCTCGAGCACCATCACCTGCTTGCCGGACTTGTCGGCGGTTTCCAGCTGAATGTTGGCCTTGCCGGTGCGCTCGCGACGCTCGCTACGCTCAACGCGCAAAGCCTTGAGTGCGCGTACGCGGCCTTCGTTACGGGTACGACGGGCCTTGATGCCCTGGCGAATCCACACTTCTTCCTGGGCCAGGCGCTTGTCGAACAGCGCATTGGCGGTGGCTTCGGCGGCGAGTTCGGCTTCTTTGTGCACGAGGAAACTGGCGTAGTCGCCGTTCCAGTCGATCAGGCCACCGCGATCCAGTTCGAGGATGCGGGTCGCAAGGTTTTGCAGGAAGGAACGGTCGTGCGTGATGAACAGCACGGCGCCCTGGAAATCCTTCAGCGCTTCTTCCAGCCAGGCGATTGCACCAATGTCCAGGTGGTTGGTCGGTTCGTCGAGCAACAGCAGATCCGGTTCGGACACCAGGGCCTGGGCCAACAGGACGCGACGACGCCAGCCGCCGGACAATTCGGCGAGGGTCTTGTCGGCCGGCAACTGCAGGCGACTGAGGGTGCTGTCGACCAGGGTTTGCAAACGCCAGCCATCGCGGGCTTCGAGGTCGTGCTGGACGTGCATCAGCTTGTCCAGGTCAGCGTCGGTGACGATGTTCTGGCTCAGGTGGTGGTACTCGGCAAGCAAGGCACCGACACCGTCCAGGCCTTCGGCCACTACGTCGAACACTGTCCGCTCGTCGGCTACCGGCAATTCTTGCGGCAATTCGCCAATCTTGAGTCCGGGTGCGCGCCAAACGGAGCCGTCATCGGGCTTCTGGTCGCCCTTGACGAGCTTCATCATGCTGGACTTGCCAGTGCCGTTGCGGCCGATGATGCACACCCGCTCTCCACGGGCGATCTGCCAGGACACCTTGTCCAACAACGGCATAGCGCCGAAAGCAAGGGACACATCGCTGAATTTGAGCAGGGTCATGAGCTTCTCCAAAAACCGGGCGCGCATTCTACCTGAATCGAGGCTTCAGAAGGCCGGCAATTTCATTGTCGAAGCACTCTGCACAACAAATGTTGCGAACTGATGCAGACAGGTCCGCAAAGCTTTCGCCCGTTGCTGGCAAAAGGCTAAGCTACGGAGAATTCAGTGTGGGCATCGCCAGCACTTGTCATGGTTTTTCTGTCCGGACGTCTCATGCGCAGTCGCCTTCTCAAGCTTTTGTCCTGTTTTTTACTCTCTGCCGCTGCCGTTCAATCCGCCCACGCGGTGGACCTGTCCACCCAACGCCAATATTACGATGAGGCCAAGCGCGCCCTGGCCAAGGGCGATACCGGTCCTTACTTCCGTTACAGCCAGGCCCTGGCCGATTATCCGCTGGAGCCGTACCTGGCGTATGACGAACTGACCGCGCGACTGAAAACCGCGAGCAATGCCGAAATCGAAAAATTCCTCGCCGACCACGGCGACCTGCCCCAGGCCAACTGGATGAAGCTGCGCTGGTTACGCTGGCTGGCCGAGCGCGGCGACTGGGCGACTTTCGTCAAGTATTACGACCCAAAAATGAATTTCACTGAACTGGACTGCCTGAACGCGCAGTATCAGCTCAGTCACAATCTCAAGTCCGAAGGTAACGCCAACACCAACAAGCTCTGGCTGACCGGTAAATCCCAACCCGAGGCCTGCGACGCGCTGTTCGGCATGTGGGCCGCTGAAGGCCAGTTGACTGAACAGAAACGCTGGGAGCGCGCCAAACTCGCTGCCCAGGTGCGCAACTACCCGCTGGCCAACAGCCTGGTCAACAGCCTGACCACCCTCGCCCCCCGGGGTCGCCTGTTGATCGATGTGGCGCAAAAACCCGAGCTGCTCAACCAGCCGTCGCGTTTCACGCCAGCGGACGAACCGATGTCGGATATCGTCAGCCTTGGCCTGCGCCGCCTCGCCCGCCAGGACCCGGACAAGGCCATGGACCTGCTCGACGGTTATGCCAGCAGCATGCACTTTTCCCGCGACGAAAAAGTGGCGATCGCCCGGGAAATCGGCCTGACCCTCGCGCGCCGTTTCGACAGCCGCGCGCTGGACGTGATGACCAAGTACGACCCGGAGTTACGCGACAACACCGTGTCCGAGTGGCGCCTGCGCCTGCTGCTGCGCCTGGCCCGCTGGGACGATGCCTATCAATTGACTCGCCGCTTGCCACAGGACCTGGCCACCACCAACCGCTGGCGCTACTGGCAAGCCCGCAGCCTGGAACTGGCGCAACCGCAGAACCCGGAAGCGCAGACCCTTTATAAGAGCCTTGCCCGCGAGCGTGACTTCTATGGTTTTCTCGCCGCCGACCGTTCGCAGTCGCCCTATTCGCTGCTCAACAAGCCGTTGATGCTGAGTCAGGCGACCATCAACAAGGTACGCAACACCCCCGGCGTACGCCGCGCCCTGGAGTTCCACGCCCGTGGCCAGATCGTCGACGGTCGCCGCGAGTGGTATCACGTCAGCCGGCACTTCAGCCGCGACGAAATGGTCGCCCAGGCCAAACTGGCCTACGACCTGAAATGGTATTTCCCGGCGATCCGCACCATCAGCCAGGCGCAGTACTGGGACGATCTGGACATCCGCTTCCCGATGGCGCACCGCGAAACCCTGGTCCGTGAAGCCAAGGTCCGTGGCCTGCATTCAAGCTGGGTGTTCGCCATCACCCGCCAGGAAAGCGCCTTCATGGACGACGCCCGCTCCGGTGTCGGCGCGTCAGGCTTGATGCAACTGATGCCCGGAACCGCCAAGGAAACCGCGCGCAAGTTCAGCATTCCGTATGCCTCGCCACAGCAGTTGTTCGATCCGGACAAGAACATTCAGCTCGGTGCCGCTTACCTGAGTCAGGTCCATAGCCAGTTCAACGGCAACCGCGTCCTCGCCTCCGCCGCCTACAACGCCGGCCCCGGCCGCGTCCGCCAGTGGCTGCGCGGCGCGGACCATCTGAGTTTCGACGTATGGGTGGAAAGCATCCCGTTCGACGAAACCCGCCAGTATGTGCAAAACGTGCTGTCGTATTCGGTGATCTACGGCCAGAAGCTCAACTCGCCACAACCGTTGGTGGATTGGCATGAGCGGTATTTCGACGATCAATGATCACTGTAGGAGCGAGCCTGCTCGCGATGAACATTAGAGCACCGCTGGGTATCAGGCACCCCGCGTCATCGTTCACGACCATCGCGAGCAGGCTCGCTCCTACAAGAGCTCTCCTGCGTTAATCAATCCATCACTGAACTGCAACGCCGCCAACCGCGCGTACAGCGCATTGCTGGCAATCAATTCGTGATGCGTGCCCACCGCCACCAGCCTCCCTTGATCCATCACCGCGATGCGGTCGGCGTTTTTGACCGTTGCCAGACGATGGGCGATAACCAGGGTGGTGCGATTTTTCATCAGGCTTGGCAGGGCTTGCTGGATCAGGTGCTCGCTTTGGGCATCGAGGGCGCTGGTGGCTTCGTCCAGCAGCAGGATGGGCGCGTCCACCAGCAGTGCCCGGGCGATGGCCAGCCGTTGGCGCTGGCCGCCGGACAAGCCCAGGCCACCATCACCCAAGTGGGTCTGGTAACCGTTGGGCATGGCTTGGATAAAGTCGTGGGCGTAGGCGATTTTTGCCGCTTCCTGGACATTGGCCAGTGTCGCCGCTGGATTGCCATAGCGGATGTTGTCTTCGATGCTGCCGAAAAACAGCGCCGGGGTTTGCGAGACCAGGGCAAAACAGCGACGCAAATCCAATGGATCGAGCTGGGTCAGTGGCACGCCATCCAGCAAAATGCGCCCTTCAACCGGATCATAAAAGCGCAGCAACAGGTCATACACCGTCGATTTTCCGGCACCGGACGGCCCGACCAAGGCCAGGGTTTCACCGGCCCTGACCGTCAGGTTCAGGCCATCGATAGCGTAGCTTTCGGGACGTGACGGGTAGGAAAAACGCACGCCCTGCAACTGCAGGTCGCCCCTCACTCGCGCAGGCAAGGTCACCGGATCGGTGGTTGGTGGGAGGATGATGTTTTCCGAACGCAGCAGTTCCGCGATCCGTTCCGCTGCGCCTGCCGCGCGCTGCAGTTCGCCGATCACCTCGCTCAAGGTGCCGAACGCGCTACCCACGATCAGGCTATAGAAGAC
Source organism: Pseudomonas sp. WPR_5_2 (assembly GCF_003634475.1). Lineage (NCBI taxonomy): Bacteria > Pseudomonadati > Pseudomonadota > Gammaproteobacteria > Pseudomonadales > Pseudomonadaceae > Pseudomonas > Pseudomonas sp. WPR_5_2. The sequence goes on from NZ_RBLA01000001.1 coordinate 1,823,694, forward strand.
AAACGCCGCCAGCTCACCCGCGGAAATGCGTCCGGCAATCACATCCATGCCGCCGACCCAGAGCATGACACCCACGGCGCCCAGCACCAGAATGATCACCAGGGTAATCAGCCAGGCCCGCTGAAAAATGCGCTTGCGCGCGGTATCGAACGCCTCTTCCACGGTCACGGCAAACTTGCGCTCATCCTGAACCTGATGGTTGTAGGCCTGAACCGTCTTGATCTGGCCAAGGGTTTCGGAGACATAACTGCCGATGTCGGCAATCCGGTCCTGACTCAGGCGCGACAGATTGCGAACGCGGCGGCCGAAGATCAGGATCGGCGCAATCACCAATGGCAAAGCGACCACCACGATGCTGGTGAGTTTGGGGTTGGTGATAAACAGCAGGACGATCCCGCCGATCACCATCAGCAAGTTGCGCAAAAACAGCGACAGTGACGAGCCAATCACCGATTGCAGCAGCGTGGTGTCGGCGGTCAGGCGTGACTGGATCTCCGAGCTGCGATTGTTTTCATAGAAACCCGGGTGCAGGTAAATCAGATGATTGAACACCTGGCGACGGATGTCGGCGACGCAACGCTCGCCGATCCACGACACCAGGTAAAACCGCGCAAAAGTGCCAACTGCCAGCCCCATCACCAGCAGCATGAACAAGCCGATGGACTGGTTGAGCAAGTGTGGGGACTGGGTCATGAAGCCCTGATCCACCAACAGGCGGATACCCTGTCCCATGGACAGGGTGATGCCCGCCGTGACGATCAACGCGAGCAAGGCACCGAAAGCCTGCCAGCGATACGGCACGATGAAACGGCTGGCCAGGCGAATCGCACGGCGGTGTCGAACAGAGAGCATTGGCATCATCCACAACGGAGCAATTGACAGGTTAACCCTACACCGCTCAATGGGGTGGAACTTGGTAAATCACAATGAGTCAGGTTAATTATGACCGCGAACACTAGGTCATAGACGCTATTGGTCTAAAGTCCGGGTGGCAACGTCGTGGTATTTCTGGTGGACTGGTGTTGCCGCCATGAAACGATCGCAGGGAATTGTCATAACCCGGTCACCAGGCGGTTCTACAGTAAGCACACAACCTGATGAGGAGACAGGCCATGTCCTTGCAAAACAGCAGCGATGTCACCGTTCCAGTGATCCGCCCGAAAGGAGATCAGTCTCTGGGTTGCTCGATTGTTGACGAAAAGGGCCGCGAAATACCGATCACTGAAGACATGATCCAGAAAGCGTGCCACGACCTGGAAAAGCGATTGGTCAAGCCTGCCGAACAAAAGTGATATAGCCACCGTCTTCTTGACCCGGCCCCTGTTGGCCGGGTTTTTTATGGGTGCTTTCTGGAAGATTTGTGGTGTGGCCCTTCGCGAGCGGGCTCGCTTCCACAGTGGATCTGCGTTGTACAAGTCATTTGTGTTCACCGCAGAACCTGTGGGAGCGAGCCTGCTCGCGAAGGTGCCAACTCGGTCTCTAGACAGCCGTCGCCCCCAACGCCGCCACAATCTTCTGCAATGCTGGCGAATCCCCATCGATCCGCACCTGCAACCCATCGATCTCACGCCGCGACGGGTAGTTCTTGCGCAACTCATCGAACGCTGCGCGCTGCTCACTCACGCTACCTACCAGGCTGCGACGGAAATCCGCATCGTCACGGCGCGGGTCATACACGCCACGGCACAACATCGCCAGCGCCCAGGCCGGATCGCTCTCGGCACTCAATGTCACTTGCGACAACCAGGCTGCCGGCAGCAGATCACTCAAACGGACCCGGGCCGGCTGCCCGAGGAAATCGCAATAGGCCTGATAGATCTGCGCCGTGCCGCGCTGCTTGCCATCCAGGCTGTATCCGGCAACGTGCGGCGTCGCCAGCACGCAGAGTTCAGCCAGCGCCACATCGACTTCCGGCTCGCCTTCCCAGACGTCCAGCACCGCTTGCAGGTCTTCACGCTCCAACAACACATTGCGCAGGGCGGCGTTATTGATCACCGGCCCACGGCTGGCGTTGATCAGCCAGGTACCGGTTTTGAGTTTCTTCAGGCGCTTTTCATCGAACAAATGCCAGGTCGGCTGAGCACCACGCTTGTTCAACGGCGTGTGCAGGCTGATCACATCGCACTGCTCGATGATCTCCTCCAGGCTGACGTAATCTCCACCCTCGAAAGCGTGCCGTGGCGGGTCGCAGACCAATACCTTCCAGCCCAGGTCCTGCAGGACCTTGACCAGCCGCCCGCCCACCTCGCCGGCACCGACCACGCCGTAAGTACGTTGCGTCAGGTCGACACCTTCGATTTCAGCCAGGGTCAGCAGGCTTCCGAGCACATAGTCGACCACACCCCGGGCATTGCATCCCGGCGCACTGGACCAGGTGATACCGGCCTGTTGAAAGTAATCCAGGTCCAGGTGATCGGTGCCGATGGTACAGGTGCCGACAAACCGCACCTTGCTACCTTCGAGCAGGGCGCGGTTGACATTGGTCACCGAACGCACCAGCAACACATCGGCCTGTTCGACGGTGGTTCGGTCGATTGAACGCCCTGGCACCTGGCGGATTTCGCCGAAACCTTCGAAGAAGGCATCGAGCAGGGGGATATTTTCGTCGGCAACAATCAGCATGGCAGGCTCCTTTGGCGGGTTGGCAGTGTAGGCGCAGATGCCTGCACTGAGCCAGTCAGCATCGCTCACCTTGATCTGAACGACGGCAAATACCTTGTGGGAGCGGGCTTGCCCGCGATTGAGGTGTATCAGGCCGCATTGATGTTGTCTGACACCTCGCTATCGCGGGCAAGCCCGCTCCCACAGGGGATGCGGACACCACGAGTCGATGATTACAAATACCCAACACAGTCTTTTCCTGACCGATGCGTCAACGCGTAGAATGCGCGGCCTTGCGCATCAAAACTTCTGGACGCTTCGCCTGTGAATTCCGTGACTGACACCATCACCACCCCCCGCACGACCCCGGTTCGCCAGGAACTCAAAGGCCTGCTCGGACTGGCCATGCCGATCATGGTCGCGCAACTGGCCACTACGGCCATGGGCTTCGTCGATGCGGTAATGGCTGGCCGTGTCAGCCCACGGGATCTGGCCTCGGTAGCCTTGGGCAACTCCATCTGGATTCCGGTTTATCTGCTGATGTCCGGCGTTCTGCTGGCCACCACACCCAAGGTCGCCCAACGTTTTGGTGCCGCACAACACGACGAAATCGGTCCTCTGGTCCGCCAGGCATTGTGGCTGGCGCTGTGTGTCGGTCTGATCGGCAGCGGCCTGCTGCTCAGCGCCGAACCAATCCTGCACTGGATGAAAGTCGATCCACAGCTGATCGAACCAAGCATGGGCTATCTGCACGGTATCGCCTTCGGTTTTCCCGGAATTGCTTTCTATTACGTACTGCGTTGCTACAGCGACGGCATGGGACGCACTCGTCCGAGCATGGTCATCGGCCTGTGCGGACTGCTGCTGAACATCCCGCTGAACTATGCGCTGATCTATGGCCATTTCGGCATGCCGGCCCTGGGTGGCGTCGGTTGTGGCTGGGCCAGCGGCATTGTGATGTGGTTCATGGCGTTGAGCATGGCCGGTTGGACAGGCCGGGCGAGTTTCTATGCCCGCACGCGCGTGCTGGGGCGTTTCGACCGCCCGCAATGGTCGGTGATCAAGCGCCTGGTGAGCATCGGTCTGCCGATCGGTATCGCAGTGTTTGCCGAATCGAGCATCTTCGCGGTCATTGCCCTGTTGATCGGCAGCCTCGGTTCCACCGTGGTCGCCGGACACCAGATCGCCCTGAACATCAGCTCACTGTTGTTCATGATTCCTTATTCCCTGGGCATGGCGGTTACGGTTCGGGTTGGCCAGGCACTGGGCGCGGGCAACCCCTGGCAGGCGCGTTTCGCGGCGAAGGTCGGGCTGGGCGCGGCATTGGTGTTCGCCGCGTTTTCGGCAAGCTTTATCCTGCTGTTGCGCGAATCCATCGCTTCGATCTACACGCCCGACACGGCGGTGATCCAGATTGCCTCGATGTTGATTGTCTATGCCGCGCTGTATCAGTTCTCCGATGCCATCCAGGTGATCTGCGCCGGTGCGCTGCGAGGCTATCAAGACACTCGGGTGACGATGATCCTGACGCTGTTCGCCTATTGGGGCATCGGTCTGCCGGTAGGCTATGTGCTGGGGCTGACCGATTGGTTCGGCCCGGCCAGCGGCCCGAGCGGGCTGTGGGAAGGTTTGATCGCAGGCCTGAGTTGTGCAGCGCTGATGCTGTCGATCCGCCTGACCCGCAGTGCACGCAAACGGATTCGCATCAGCCACTCGGCCGGCTGATACGAAACAAAATCCTGTGGGAGCAAAGCTTGCTCGCGATGGCAGCAGTACATTCAACATCAATGCTGACTGGCCTGACGCCATCGCGGGCAAGCTTTGCTCCCACAGTTTGTTCGCGGTGGATTAACCAGATTTCTTGCGAATCCAGTACAGGTAAGTGCCGGCATCTTCATGCTGCGCCACCAGCTCGTGGTCGAGAAACACGCAGAACTTGGGGATGTCACGCCGGGTCGACGGGTCGGTGGCGATCACTTTGAGCAAGCCGCCAGGCACCAGGTCACGGATGTGCTGGTGCAACATCATCACCGGCTCCGGGCAGTTGAGACCGGTGGCGTCGAGGGTGCCGTCAACCGGCGCATCAATCATTTCACTCATGATTCACTCCTGAAACTTGCCGGCATTGTCGCGCATTACCGGGTGTTCGGTCATCTGTGGCACAACGCCTCACCCCTGTAGGAGCTGGCTTGCCAGCGAAAGCCATCACGCGGTGAATCTGAATAAGCGCGGTGCCGATTTCGCCAGCAAGCCGGCTCCTACAGGATTTGTGTTGACCGGCCAATTCATTGATTAACGGGATTTTGGCTTCTTCACATCGAGTCGGCGAAGGTGGCAGGTCACCTCTTCGCGGTCGTGGTACAGCTGCTTGCAGCCGATCTCCACGCGAATGCCCCGCGCCTTGAAGCCATCGGCGATGCGCTCCAGCAGGCGCTTCACTTCGGCATAACGCTGTTTCATCGGCAACTTGAGGTTGACCACCGCTTCGCGGCAATGACCCTCACCAATCCACTCTTCGAGCATCGCGGCGTTGCGCGCCGGTTTCTCGACGATATCGCAAACCATCCAGTCCACCGGCTGCTTGGGTTTGAAGGTAAAACCGTCGGCCATCAGGTGTTGCACCAGACCGGTGTCCATCAGGCTTTCGGCCATCGGACCGTTGTCGATGGCGGTCACCAGCATGCCGCGATTGACCAGTTGCCAGGTCCAGCCACCGGGCGCCGCACCGAGGTCGACGCCGGTCATGTCGCCATGCAGGCGCTCGTCCCACTGGTCGCGCGGGATAAAGTGGTGCCAGGCCTCCTCCAGCTTCAGGGTCGAACGGCTGGGCGCTTCGCGGGGGAACTTCAAGCGTGGGATGCCCATTGGCCACATCGCCGAGTTGTTCGACTCCGCCAGCCCCATGAACACTTCACGACCGCTCTTGAACGTCAGCAGCAGGCGTGGCTTGTTGGCGTCGTCCACCAGTTTGCCGGCACCGGTCAGCGCCTTGCGCAACGGGCCTTCGAACTTCTTGCAGAAGTTCGACAGTTCCTTGCCGTCGTTGGTGTCGACCACTTCCAGCCACAGGCTGCCGCAGGTCGGAAAGTCCGCCAGGTGCGCGAGGATCACGCTGATGCGGTCGGTTTCCGGCAGATCGATGAAAATTCCCCGGGCCCACTGGCGCGGGAAGATCAACTGATCGAAACGTTGACCGCGCATCAGGCGTTCGGCGCCGTCTTCTTCGGTGCAGACAAATTCGGCGCAGGCGCTGGCGGTCTTGGCCTTGGCATAACCGGCTACGTTCAGCTGTGCGGCGAGGTCGGAAATCTCGGAGCAGACTTCGCCTTCGAAGCCCGGCCGGCAATGCATAAAGAGGGTGTTCATTCTTACTCCTGGACAGATGGCGAGACATTCGCCACTGCGCGATGCCCAGACTTGCGCTGGAGCAAAGCCTGTCACGAAAACCGGCGCATGATAGCTGACTTCGGAACCCCGGACTTGCTCATAGAGTCCAGTTATTAGCCAGCTACTTAAAACAGGGCTAGGTTTAATGCTCTGCCCGTCCCCTCAGTCCGTAGCCGTGTGGACTTATAGGAGTGATCGTAATGCCGTCCCTCGATAGCTTGAACACCCTTAAAACCCTGCAAGTCGATAACAAGACCTACCATTACTTCAGCCTGCCGGATGCCGCCAAAAGCCTGGGCGACCTGGACAAGCTGCCGATGTCGTTGAAGGTGCTGCTGGAAAACCTGCTGCGCTGGGAAGATGAAAAAACCGTCACCGGCGCCGATCTCAAGGCAATTGCCGCCTGGCTCAAGGAGCGCCGCTCCGATCGCGAAATCCAGTACCGCCCGGCGCGGGTGCTGATGCAAGACTTCACCGGCGTGCCCGCGGTGGTCGACCTGGCCGCCATGCGTGCGGCCATGGCCAAGGCCGGCGGCAACCCGCAGCGGATCAACCCACTGTCGCCGGTGGATCTGGTGATCGACCACTCGGTGATGGTCGACAAGTTCGCCAGCAGCAGCGCGTTCGAACAGAACGTCGATATCGAAATGCAACGCAATGGCGAGCGCTACGCATTCCTGCGCTGGGGCCAAAGTGCCTTCAATAATTTCAGCGTGGTGCCGCCGGGCACCGGGATCTGCCACCAGGTGAACCTGGAATACCTGGGTCGCACGGTCTGGACCAAGGACGAGGACGGCCGCACCTATGCCTTCCCGGACACGCTGGTGGGCACCGATTCCCACACCACCATGATCAATGGCCTTGGTGTGCTCGGCTGGGGCGTCGGTGGTATCGAGGCCGAAGCGGCGATGCTCGGCCAACCGGTATCGATGCTGATTCCGGAAGTGATCGGCTTCAAGCTCACCGGCAAGCTCAAGGAAGGCATTACCGCCACCGACCTGGTGCTGACCGTCACCCAGATGCTGCGCAAGAAAGGCGTGGTCGGTAAATTCGTCGAGTTCTATGGCGACGGTCTCGCCGACCTGCCGCTGGCTGACCGCGCGACCATTGCCAACATGGCCCCGGAATACGGCGCCACCTGCGGGTTCTTCCCGGTGGACGACGTGACGCTGGAATACCTGCGCCTGTCCGGCCGCCCCGGCGAAACCGTGAAACTGGTGGAGGCTTACAGTAAGGCCCAAGGCCTGTGGCGCTTACCAGGCAAGGAACCGGTGTTCACCGACAGCCTGGCGCTGGACATGGCCAGCGTCGAAGCCAGCCTCGCCGGACCGAAACGCCCGCAGGACCGGGTATCGCTACCGAATGTCGCGCAAGCGTTCAGCGACTTCATCGGCTTGCAAGTCAAACCCACCAGCAAGGAAGAGGGACGCCTGGAGAGCGAAGGTGGCGGCGGTGTCGCGGTGGGCAACGCCGATCTGGCGGGTGAAGTGGACTACGACTTTGAAGGTCAAACGGTTCGACTGAAAAACGGCGCGGTGGTGATTGCCGCGATCACGTCCTGCACCAACACCTCCAACCCTAGCGTGATGATGGCCGCCGGCCTGGTGGCGAAGAAAGCCGTGGAAAAAGGCCTGCGACGCAAACCCTGGGTGAAAAGCTCGCTGGCCCCCGGCTCGAAAGTGGTCACCGACTACTACAAGGCCGCCGGTCTGACACGCTACCTGGATGAATTGGGTTTTGCCCTGGTCGGCTATGGCTGCACCACCTGCATCGGCAACTCCGGCCCCTTGCCGGAACCGATCGAAAAAGCCATCCAGAAAGCCGACCTGACCGTAGCGTCCGTATTGTCGGGCAACCGTAACTTCGAAGGCCGGGTCCATCCACTGGTGAAAACCAACTGGCTGGCCTCGCCGCCGCTGGTGGTGGCTTATGCGCTGGCCGGCACCGTGCGCATCGACCTCAGCCGCGAGCCTCTGGGCGAGGACCAGAATGGCAAGCTGGTTTACCTGCGGGACATCTGGCCCAGCAGCAAGGAAATCGCCGACGCCGTGGAGCAGGTCAACACTGCTATGTTCCACAAGGAATACGCCGAAGTGTTTGCCGGTGACGAACAGTGGCAGGCCATCAAAGTGCCGCAAGCGGCTACCTACGTCTGGCAGGCGGATTCCACCTACATCCAGCACCCGCCGTTCTTTGATGACATCGGCGGGCCGCCGCCGGTGGTGAAGGACGTGAACGGTGCCCGCGTGTTGGCGCTGCTCGGCGACTCGGTGACCACCGACCACATCTCCCCGGCTGGCAACATCAAGGCTGACAGCCCGGCGGGCCGCTACCTGCGCGAGAAAGGCGTTGAACCGCGAGACTTCAACTCCTACGGCTCGCGACGCGGCAATCATGAAGTGATGATGCGCGGCACCTTTGCCAATATTCGGATACGCAATGAAATGCTTGGCGGCGAAGAAGGTGGCAATACCCTCTACATTCCGACCGGGGAAAAACTGGCGATCTACGACGCCGCCATGCGCTACCAGGTTGCGGGCACACCGCTGGTGGTGATCGCCGGGCAGGAATACGGTACCGGCTCAAGCCGCGACTGGGCGGCCAAGGGCACTAACCTGCTGGGGGTCAAAGCCGTCATTGCGGAAAGTTTCGAGCGGATTCACCGCTCCAACCTGGTGGGCATGGGCGTGCTGCCGCTGCAGTTCAAACTCGATCAAAACCGCAAGAGCCTGAACCTCAAAGGCACTGAAACCCTGGACATCATCGGTCTGACGGGTATCGAACTGACGCCACGGATGAACCTGACCCTGGTCATCACCCGTGAAAACGGTGCTCGGGAGAAAGTCGAAGTGCTGTGCCGGATCGACACGCTCAATGAGGTGGAGTACTTCAAGTCGGGAGGGATTTTGCACTACGTGTTGCGGCAGTTGATTGCTTCATGATTGCCCGATGAAAAAACCGGCCCTTTGTAGGAGCTGGCTTGCCAGCGAAGGCCCCAAGAGCGACACGATTAACTCATCAACACGCGTTGTCGTTCGTGACCATCGCTGCGGTGCGGCGCTCCGACAAGCCAGCTCCTACGGTCGGCTGTGTTTGCTCATATGAAAATCGGGACTGTGCCGAGTGGAATCTACTACTCGACATCCTCTTTATTCTTCAGATGTTTGATCCAACCAAAAAGCGAAACGACAAGAACCATCAGCGTGAAAAACACCAACAATCCCACGACAATCACGGGCCAAGTAATCACGTCCGTCCTCTGATACAGGATAATCCGCCAGCACGCCATTCAAGCGAATGGCCGGCGCTTATGGACAAGGTAACACGCCAAGTTTTACGCACCATGGAACAGCATCAAAATTCCTGATTGGCGGCGATTTCTGCCTATATGCCCACAAAAAGGCACGCTCTACCGAGCCAATGGGTCGGGCCGGCCGATTGCTGCGTATCAACGTTAAAAATCATCAAAATTGTCCACGCCGTACTGGCCCTAGTATCGGCAACACCCGATAAACATTGAGAAAATCCGTTTTCCTGACCTACGCCCCTCGCTCTCGAGCCGTTACTTTTAGTCAGGCACCTTCCGGGAACCAATCGGCTTGACGATTGTCTCCCCGACCGTTTAACCTCGCGCCCCTCGAATGGAAGCGATCTATCTGCATAGGCAGAAAGTCCTCTGAAAATGAATTCAAACAACGCGTGCATCGCGCCGTTGTGCTTTGCGGTAACCCATGCTCAAGCCTCGCTCCCCCCTGCAAATCAAAAAATCCGTCATATTTGCCCTGGTGCTGCGTGAAGCGCGTTCGCGTTTCGGCGACCGACGCATGGGCGCCACCTGGACACTGATCGAGCCCATTTGCCATCTGCTGATCCTGAGCGTGCTGTTTGCCCTGATTCGCGGCCGCACTGTAGTCGGCCTCGATTTCCCGGTCTTTGTACTGGTCGGCCTGGCGCCCTTCCTGCTGTTTCGCAACATCGCCATGCGCCTGATGAACAGCCCCAAGGAAAACCGCGCGCTGTTTGCCTATAAGCAGATCAAGCCCCTCGACACTTATATCGCCCGCGTACTGGTGGAATTCTGCATCTCGGCCAGCGTGTACGCCATTCTGGTGTTCGGCTTCGCCTGGTACGGCTTCGACATGGCCATCAAATCGCCCATCGAGTGGATGCTGACCATCCTGCTGGGGGTAGTGTTCGCCTTTGGCCTGGGTATGCTGTTGTCGCTGATCGCCCATGCCATGCCCAGCAGTACGCTGTTCCTGCGGATGATGTTCTTTCCGCTGTATTTCATCTCGGGCGTACTCATCCCCGCCGCCTACCTGCCGCACGCCATGTTGCCGTTGTTGCTGCTCAATCCTTTCCTGCACCTGCTTGAACTGCTTCGTGCCGAAATTTTTCCGCACTACGTGCCGGTCGATGGTGTGTCGGTGCACTACGTGATCGCCTCCACCCTTGTTTTGCTGTTCGTCTCCCTGGGTACTTATCGGGTTCGTCGACTGCATTTGATCTCCACCAAGAACGGCTAACCGCAGGCTTCCCGTGTTCGAGCTCAGAAATATCACCAAGTCGTACCTGACCCCCAAAGGTCGCCGCCACGTGTTTCGCGACCTGTCGCTGAAGGTCCCCGCTGACAAGAACATCGGCTTGATCGGCCGCAACGGCGCAGGCAAATCGACCCTGATGCGCCTGCTGGGCGGTGCCGACGTGCCGGACTCCGGCACCATCGTCTCCGACAAGAGTATTTCCTGGCCAGTGGGCTTGTCCGGTGGTTTCCAGGGCACCATGACCGGTCGCGAAAACATCAAGTTCGTCAGCCGCATCTACGGTGCCGTAGGTGACGCGATGCGCCAGAAGGTCGCCTACGTCGAAGAGTTTGCCGAAATCGGCAGCTGGATCGACGAGCCGGTCAAGACCTACTCCTCCGGCATGCGCTCGCGCCTGGCTTTCGGCCTGAGCATGGCGTTCGACTTTGACTACTACCTGATCGACGAAGTGATGTCGGTGGGTGACGGCCACTTCAAGCGCAAATGCGCTGACGTATTCGAGCAGCGCCTGCAGAAATCCAAGGTGGTGCTGGTTTCCCACAGCATGCCCGAAATCAAAAAGCTCTGTGACGTCGTGCTGCTGGTGCGCGATGGCGGGGTGCAGATCTATGACGATGTCGATGAAGGCATCAAGGCCTACAACACCTGATCGCCTGACCGTGGCGTGACAGTTTCATTTCAAGGATACGAGTGCATATGAGCAGTACGGGTAAATTCAAGGGCTGGCGCCTGACACTGGGGCTGATCGTGCTGCCGATGATAGTGGCCGTTGTGTACTACAGCTTTTTCGCTGTGGATCGCTATGTCAGCTCCGCGCAAGTGGTGGTACGCCAGGAAGGCAGCAATCCCGGCGCTCAACTCCCAGGACTGAGCATACTGCTCAGCGGCACCAATCCGGCGTCCCGGGAAGAGACCCTGTACCTGCGCGAATACATCGTGTCGATGGACATGATGCAGCTGCTGGAAGACCGCCTGCACTGGGTCGAGCAATACAATAAGCAACGCAGCGACCCGCTCTTCTGGCTAGCCACCGACACCGAACGCGAAGACCTGCTCGAGTACTACCAGCGCATGGTCTCGGCTCACTACGAGGAAACCACCGGCCTGCTGAAAGTCGAAGTTCAAGCCTTTAGCCCGGAACTGGCCGAGCAGATGGTCAAGACCATTCTCGAAGCCAGCGAGCACTTCGTGAACGAAGTCTCCCATAGCATCGCCCGTGAGCAGATGCGCTTCGCTCAAGGCGAACTGGAAGGCGCGAAGAAGAACTACACCAAACGCAAGGAAGAGCTGCTGAGCTTCCAGAACCGCAACAAGGTACTGGACGGTAGAAGCTCGGCCCAGGGCCGCGCGAGCATCATCGACACCCTGGAAGGCGAGCACTCCAAGGAGCGCGCCGTACTCACCCAAATGAGCTACAAGCTTCGCGCCGACTCACCTCAGGTCGCGCAGCAACAGCAACGCGTCAACGCCATTCGCGAACAGCTGAATGCCGAAAAACGCCTGCTGGTGTCTGCGCCCGATGGCGATCAGCTCAACGTGGTGGCTTCACGCTTCCAGCAGTTGACCCTGGACGCCGGCATCGCCGAAGAAACCTACAAGACCGCCGTTGCCGCACTGGACAACGCACGTATCGAAGCCAGCAAGAAAATCCGTACCCTGGTCACCGTAGTCAGCCCGAACACCCCGCAGATGGCCATCTACCCAAAACGCCTCTACAACCTGGCAACCATCTTCCTGGCCTTGCTGCTGCTCTATGGCATTACCCGCTTCCTAATTGCATCGATCGAGGATCATCGTGATTAAATCCATTAATGGCCTGCCCCTTCGCCCCCTGAACTTGAGCATGCGAGACAGCGCTGTTGCGGGTTTGATGCTGGTGACTTTGACGCTGGCAGGGTGCGGCGGCACTTTGTCTGGCGCCGGCCCGTACAAAGGCGACATCGAAAGCAAAGACCAAAACGCTGCCTACAACCTGGTCGAGATCAACGCCAACACCATCGCCCCCTACATGCGCGGCACAGTGCGCCCTTTGCAGGCGAGCGTTGCCAAGCCAGAGCCCACTGCGGTCCGGTTGATGGCAGGTGACACCCTCAACGTGCTGATTACCGACAACGCACCGGAAGGTTCGGCAGTGTTCGCACCACTGTCAGCGGGCGGCACCCAACTCAAAACCCGCATCGACGACCAGGGCATGATCTCCCTGCCCTACGTCGGCCGCCAGTTCGTCGCCGGCATGACCCTCAACCAGGTTGAGGACATGATCCGCAAACAACTGAAAGGCGTAACCACCGATGTGCAAACCCACGTCGAACTGGTTGGCGACCTCTCGGGTTCGGTACTGGTTGCAGGCGCGGTGAAATCGCCGGGCCGCTTCAGCACCCTGCAAGGCCCGTTGACTCTGCTTGATGCCGTAAACCAGGCCGGTGGCCCGCTGCTAGAACCGCACTTGGTCAATGTCACCGTGCGTACAGGCAGCCAGGTTCAACAGTTCAACTACGAAGACATACTGGCCGGCAACAACATGATGCTGCGCCCGAACTCGGAAGTGGTACTGGATCGTGCACGTCAGCGATTTGTTGCGATGGGTGCCGTCAGTGAGCCTGGCCTGAAGGATTTGCCAGCACAGAACACCACCCTGCTGGATGCGTTGGGCAGTGTCGGCGGGTTACGTGAAGCCAACGCCAACCCTGAAGGTGTGTTTGTATTCCGCATGGGCGAAGGCACCAACCCAAAACCAACCGTTCTGCGCCTGGACATGCGTGATCCGACAGCGGTGTTTTACGCCCGCCAGATCATGATCAAACCGGATGACACCATTTATGTGACAAATGCTGCCGTCTATGAATGGCAAAAAGTTATTTCGCCAGTCGTACAAACCATGGTGTTGGGCCGTGCTGTTGGTGCCTACAAGTGACTTTGAAATTTTGATCATCAATAAGGAAATTACATGATCCCGGTAATACTTTCTGGCGGCTCAGGCTCCAGGCTCTGGCCGCTTTCGCGCGCAATGCACCCGAAGCAGTTCCTCACACTCAACGGCGACCAATCGCTGTTCCAGGCTACGCTATCGCGGCTGGCGGGTATCCAGGACGGACCGCTGACCCCGATCGTAGTCAGTAATGAAGACCACCGCTTCCTGGTGGCTGAACAGTGCCGCGCACTCGGCATCACCCCCCAGGCTATTCTGCTCGAGCCGATCGGCCGTAACACTGCCCCTGCCATCGCAGCGGCCGTGGTGAAGGCATTGGCTGCCGGCAGGGACGAGTTGCTGCTGATTTTGCCTGCTGATCATGTTTTCGATGATCTGGATGCTTTGCACAAGGCCTTCGAAATAGGCGCACCCGCAGCGCGTGACGGCCGGATAGTGACCTTCGGGATCGTGCCGAATAAAGCCGAAACGGGTTACGGCTATATTCGCACCGCAGAGAAATCCAATGAAATTCAGGCTGTCCAGGAATTTGTCGAAAAACCGGATCTCGCCACCGCAGAGCGATACCTGGCTGACGGTCGTTACTACTGGAACAGCGGCATATTCCTGTTTCAGGCATCAAGCATGCTCGCTCAGCTGCGTGAACATGCCCCTCAGGTGCTGGACGCCGTACAGGCAGCGCTGAAAAACGCCAAGGAAGACCTCGACTTCACCCGCCTGGATGCCATGGCCTTTGCGGCCGCCGAAAACATCTCCATCGACTATGCAGTGATGGAACGCTCCAATCAGGTATCGGTTGTACCGCTGGACGCCGGATGGAACGACGTTGGCTCATGGTCGGCAGTCTGGGAAATCGCCGACAAGGACTCACAGGGCAATGCATCCCGCGGCGACGTTTTGCTCGAAGCCACCCGCAATGCCTATGTCCACGCCGAGCACCGCATGGTGTCGGTACTGGGTCTGGATGACGTGATTGTGGTCGAAACCGCAGACGCTGTGATGGTCGCGGCCAAGGACAGGGCGCAGGACGTAAAACTGCTGGTTGATCGCATCAAACATAGCGCACGCACAGAAGCAACCAATCACCGCAAGGTATATCGACCATGGGGTGCCTACGACTCCATTGATCATGGACCGCGCTATCAGGTGAAGCGCATCACAGTTGCACCAGGGCAAAAGCTCTCGGTACAGATGCATCATCACCGCGCAGAACACTGGATTGTTGTGACCGGCACGGCGAAAGTTTCGATTGGCGACAAACAGGTTCTACTGACCGAAAACCAGTCGACATACATCCCTGTAGGAATCGTACATGCGCTTGAAAATCCGGGGAAAATCCCTCTGGAGATGATTGAGGTTCAATCAGGTGGGTATCTAGGTGAGGACGACATAGTTCGCTTTGAAGATCGCTACGGACGCTGCATTGAATCCGTGCAAGAGCCGGCATAATCGCCTATTAACCGCGCACAAACTTAAGTTTGTGAAAAAACGTTATTCAACCCGATCACTTTACTTAGAAAGAAAAGTGAGCACGGTAAGTTAAAGTGCATACATGAACATACTGATTCAATGCGGCGACCACCTAGAGAATCAAAACAGAATAATGACCCTGGCTCTGGAGTTGAAAGAAGCCGGACACTCTCCAATAGTACTTCTATACTCCAAAACCAAAGGAAGATATTTCGAGAATAACGAAATACAAACCATATCTCTCGACGCTCACGCATCAAAAGACGTCGTTGGCAAAAGCATAACCATAGACTCCGTGCTTGAAGACGGCATCAAGTACATTGATGTCATGAATGCAGAAGCAAGACGTCGCCCGATAGTTGGATGGCCTGGGCAGCGAGCAAAAACCATTAGAGATATCCATAAAATACACAAAGCCCTTTCAAACATCATCGAGACCTACAAACTCGAAAAAATAATCATCTGGAATGGTTTTACAGGCTATACCGCCAACATCCTGAGACTTATCTGCGAACAACGAAAAATAGAGTGCGCCTACCTTGAGCGAGGCATTCTTAAGGGGTCTCTATTTATCGATCGCATGGGTGTAAATGGTGCCTCTTCATTGAACGAGTTGATGCCGGAAATCCTGGATAATTACTTTCTTTCCGATGAAGAAGCATCATTCGTCACACAACTATTTAATATTCGCACTCAGATCGAAAAAAATGTCGAGCCCAAAAAAAGCTTGAACGTATTTTTCCCACTGCAGGTTCAGCTCGATACAAATATTATCCTGTATTGCAAATATCGAACAATGCGAGAAACGTTTTTTGACATTTACTCTGCTTTAAACACCAAAGAAAGCTCCTTCTTAATCCGCCCTCATCCGGAAGAAACGGCTGATACACTTATTAACATCCCACATTTTGATAACGTTAAGGTATCAAGCGATAAAAGCCTGGAATACTGGCTGGACTGGTCCGACCTTGTAGTCACCATCAATAGCACGGTGGGTTTGGAAGCACTCATAAAAGGTAAGCAGGTCATTTCCTTGGGGCAATCCATTTATTCATCCGCTGGACTAACAAATGAACTTAATGAAAAATATACTCCTGCCAGCACCAATCATCAACGACTGACAAAATATTTAGGTTGGCTGGTAAAGTCAAATTTGCTCTTGCCAAATGGCCCTTACAACAAGTCCGTCGTAAACGCTCAGCTTTCGATCAACTTCGAAACCTTAGCGCATAAACCAGCGCAACAAAATTCAAATCTTGCCAAATCAACATTCGACACCGTTGAAGTGCATCTGGCGTTCCCACTCAACTCAACGCTTGATTTGACATATAGAAAGAACAAGATTCCTATAACAAAAGAATGGCTGACTGAAATCGCGAAGAAGCATATAGACGCGAAGCAATATGAGTTCTCAACTTCTAGAAAGCCAAACAAAGACCGATACTCCATTAAAGTAGTCAACGAATGCAAATCAGCGAAGCCCGACTACGAATTCAATAAGACTATCGACATCTACGGCAATGAAGTAAGATAAATCGAGACCATGTTATGAAAAAAATTGCAATCTTCATTGATACCGTTAACGCGGCCCAACAATCCGCCATACGCGAATTTTTAACTAAAAATACACAAAACACTTACGTCGGGTTGAATTTAAAAAAAATCACCCCTCATCCTAACTTGACAGATGCAAAAGATACTCAATCCTTTTTGGATTTCTGTTGCAATGCCAATGATCTAATATTGGTTGCGGCAGACAACTATACCGTTGACGAAAAAATGCTGAACAGCTTTTTCTCGAACAGCCTTGGGAATGTTTGGCATATTAAAAGCGATGGAAATCTTACAAGATACCGATTGAACCCGAAAAAAAAATCGTCAACACTACTGGTTTTTCCTGGCTCGATCCTGCCACTAACACTAGGGTCGCACCAACGTACATTCAACTTGCTGTTCAATCTTGGCAAAAACGGCATATTGGTCGACCTATTGATCACCACCCCGAAAAATGTTAAGCAAAGCGAATTCCAAGCAGCACTTGGCACAATCTGCAACAACGTTTACATCTATAAAAACAATAAGAAAAAACATAGCACCGCCGTAAACACAAAGCGCTACCTTGAATCAAAAGCAAGAGCTCTCCTTGGCAAATCAAAAGAGTTGCCTGAGCTTTTTTCTGAGCGACTCAATACTCGACCTACAGAATCTTGCAAACGTTGGGTTAACTCTCTTTATCTTGAGAATAATTATGAGTCGGTGATCGTCTCCTACGCATGGATGATGGGCGCCCTCGACTACATAATACATGACAGCGAAAATTTCAAAGTCATCTGTGATACGCACGACGTTCAATTTACAAGAAACAACGAAATTCTTAGCCGAAAAGAACGGATTTTCTTCAATAGCCTGATAGAAAAAAAATGCGAGCTCAAGCAACTTAATACGTGCGACTCCGTACTTGCAATCTCTGTGTCCGATGAAGACATTTTAAAAAAATCACTAAAGAAATCCACAAACGTAATTCGAGCATCATCCGGTTTTGATTACGCCTTATCGCAAGTAAAAAACCGGTCACATGGTAAACCGTTGTATTTTGGTTTTATCGGTGGACAGATGTCGGCCAACGTCAAATCGTTGGTTCACATCCTTGATGAATGGTGGCCATCCATTAAAAAATATTCACCAGACAGCAAGCTATTCATTGCAGGTTCCATTTGTAAATCACAAGAAATTCTTCCTAAAATATTTCTTGATGAAAATATCGTCCCACTTGGCTTCGTTAATAGCATCAATGTTTTCTATAACAACATTGACGTATCACTTAACCCAGTTTTGGTACAGGGAGGCCTGAACTTCAAAAGTGTGGAGGCGGTATTCGCCGGAAAGCATCTCATTACAAATAAACTTGGCCAAGAATGCCTCGGAAGTGAATTCCCTTCGACTATAGCCAACCAGCCTGATGACATCGTTGAATTCATGTCCAAATACGAGTTTAACCTTAAAAAAGACTACGACATTCGAATTGCAAATCAAAACAAAGCAAAACAACTATTTGCCAATAAAAAAACCTATCTTGAGCTGGTAAATTATCTTGCTGGCCAGCAAGCATAATCTACAAGCCAATATCAAAGTTATGCGGTCGGGATTTATATTTTCGACTTCATAAACCATTATTTTTTTAAAGCGAATACGACCATCATAAAAATCACTTCAACCATCGAATGCTCCAATACCGCTCCTTTCGTCCTCTTCGGCGGCATCAACGTTCTTGAATCTCTGGACCTGGCCCTGACCACCTGCGCCGAATACGTGCGAGTCACCGAAAAACTGGGGATCCTTTATGTATTCAAGGCGAGCTTCGACAAGGCCAACCGTTCGTCCATCCACTCCTATCGTGGCCCTGGCATGGAAGAAGGCCTGCGCATTTTCGAAAAGTGAAGGCTGAATTCGGCGTGCCAGTGATTACCGATGTGCACGAAATCTATCAGGCGGCTCCAGTAGCTGAAGTTGTTGACGTTCTGCAACTACCTGCATTCCTGGCACGCCAGACCGACCTGGTGATGGCCTTGGCCAAGACCGGCAAGCCAGTGAACATCAAAAAACCGCAGTTCCTGAGCCCGTCGCAAGTGCAGAACATTGTGCACAAGTTCAAGGAAGCCGGTAACGACCAACTGATCCTGTGAGATCGCGGAACATGCCTGGGTTATGACAACCTGGTAGTGGACATGCTCGGCTTCGGCGTAATGAAGCGTACCTGCACGAATCTGCCGATCATTTTTGACGTGACCCACGCTCTGCAACAACGTGACCCGTCCGGCGCAGCTTCCGGAGGTCGTCGCGAGCAAGTGGTTGAACTGGCACGTGCTGGCATGGGTGTTGGCCTGGCGGGTCTATTCCTGGAAGCGCATCCAAACCCGGATCAAGCCAAGTGTGACGGACCTTGTGCCCTGCCGCTGGATCAACTGGAACCGTTTCTGGTGCAGATCAAAGCCCTGGATGATCTGGTCAAGTCGCTCCCTCCGCTGAGCATCGCCTGAGCCAAGTCTGCTGAATCAAGGATTGTGAACATGGTTAGTACTAAACAACGGGTCGCGATTGTCATTCCGGCCCGTTATGCCTCGAGCCGCCTGCCGGGTAAGCCGCTGGCTGATATAGCCGGCAAGCCAATGGCGCAGCACGTCTATGAACGTGCCCTGCAAGTTGCCAACGCTCAAGTGGTGGTAGTTGCCACTGACGACGAACGCGTTGCACAGGCAGTAGGGGCATTCGGAGGTGAATGTGTAATGACTTCACCCGATCATCCGTCCGGAACCGATCGACTGGCCGAAGTCATGACCCAGATCGATGCCGACATCTACATCAACCTGCAAGGGGACGAGCCACTGGTGCGTCCGGCGGATATTGAGTCGCTTGTTACCGGCATGCTGGCCGACGAGAACGTGAAGGTCGGCACCTTGTGCCACCCGATCGAGGCTCACGAAGCCAGTAACCCCAACGCAGTGAAAGTCGTGCTGGCCAATAATGGTAATGCCCTATATTTCAGCCGCTCGCCCATCCCCTACCCGCGCGATGGCGAAGCAGTTCAGTACCTCAAGCATGTAGGAGTTTACGGTTATCGTCGCGATGTCCTGGCCGACTACGGCAGCCTGCCGCAGCCGATGCTGGAGCACGCGGAGAAGCTGGAGCAACTGAGATAATGGCTGCGGGTTATTGCATTCGAGCATACCAGGTCACACCAACTGGCCCGGGCGTGGACACGCCTGAGTGCCTGGAGCAAGTGCGAGCACTGATGGGTGGCCAGTCACCTGCCCCGCAGCCAACACTGAGTGACATCCGCTTGGTGACCACCGATGTGGATGGCGTGCTCACCGACGGAGGCATCTATTACGATGCCTCTGACGAATGTCTGAAACGCTTCCATGTGCGTGACGGCATGGGCATGCGCCTGCTGGAAGAGAACGGTGTGCAAGTAGCGGTGCTGTCGGGGCGTGATTCGGCGACGCTACGCAAGCGCGTAGCTGACTTGGGCATTACCCTTTATCAGTTCGGCGTGAAAGACAAGAAGTCGGCATGCAACCAGTTGATGGCCGAAGCGGGTGTCAATGCCACACAAACCGTGTGCATCGGTGACGACTGCATCGACCTGCCAGCCTTTGCGGCCTGCACCTTGTCGTTCGCCGTCTCCGATGCGCCGGCGTATGTGAAAGCTGCAGCTAGTTATGTGCTGAATGCGGCGGGCGGTACTGGGGCGTTTCGTGAAGTGGCCGACGCTATCCTGTTTGCGCAGGGTAAGGATGCGGTACTGCGCACTGAAGCGGGTTATGCGCAGGTGATGACAAAGATGGCTCAATAATAGATGAATACTCAGAGAGCAACGGGGTCGAAGCCTGACCCTGTTGTTACTCATCATAACGACAGCTATTAATTTAGAGCATCATTATATGCTCCATACTTAAGAACTCGTCGCCAATTCAAAATCGGATCAACCCAATTAAATACAACGATATGCAAAACACTAAAAATCAAAAAAACAAAATAAATCAATAGCCTTAATAACCTACAACTTTTTCACAACAATACAAAAACATCACACCACTCCCAGCCAAACCCTCTATACAAAATCACACTTAAAGCACTCACACAAAACACACTCTAACTATCACACCGAATACCCCCCTTCGTAAGGTGGAATGCAGCGCACCAAAAAGCGCACCGCTAGAGCTAAAAGGAGAGCATTTATGATGTTCAACAACGCTCTCCCCACCACAAAGACCTTAAACTACATTAGGACTTATCGATAAGATATTTCCTTTCGAATTCCCCACTTGACAACATATCCATCACGGCTCGAGCAAAATCATCTTTAGATTGCCCTGCAGGGTTATTAAGAAAGGGTTGTGGCGCATTAGAGCTTACGAAGCTTCTAAATTTAAAGCCCAGTTCATTTCTAACAAAATACTGAGTTATACAAAACAGCGAACTCTGATCCAACCACCAAGATTTTAAACTACGCGAATCATAAACCGCCATCATGTATTTAGATAAGCTTTCGGCATAAGCCACACCTAACTGGCTTTTTTTGAAAAACATGTACCCCCCACTAATGGAGTTCCATGGAAATTTTCTGAAAGAATCTGGATTTGTTGCTGTATTCACCCCAATATCACTTTCACCAACGTAATTTTTTACATCCCTGAGATCCCCAATAACAGCAGAATCTATATCACCAACAATCACATCCGAAGAGTAATGCTTGATTATTCTGTGAGCAATCAGAAATCGAGAAATCGCATAAAATGTTACAGTGATGTCAGCTGGCTTGGCCTCAAAAGAATATTTTGCCTCAATACCCACTGCGGATTTAGCTATTGAGTTAACCCTTATAATTTCAGCTTCAACATTTTTACGTTCACCAATAATATGAAAATGAACCGTAAGAAACTTGTTCGACTTTGAAATAGATAAAATCAAAAACTCAGAAAAACGTTTGAAATACCCTTCATCACAACCCAATAAGAATACCAAATCGGTGTCACAAGGGTCGCCAAACTCTATAGATTTACGACTCAACTCTGAATTTGCAATTATATCGCGAGTCGTACTTAGCGTTTTTAACGTAAAACAGCCAAAAGCAGCTTTATGCACAATCGGATAATTTGCATTGTATGGATCAGATAACGATGCGGCCTTCTCAAAAAAGAATAACGACTCATCAACGTTATTTTTATAAAACTGAATTGCGCCAAGGTACAAGGAAGACCATGGCCTCTCACCATTTCTTGCTACATCCGCATCACATGTCTTTTGAAGTTCATTTATTACTCCATCTCTGACTTCTTTATTTTTTTCTCGCCTTGCAAGCTTGAAATACTCATCGGAAAATATTTCAAATGCCTTGGAGTACCCAGAAATATCGCTATCAGGATCGAGCTCAAAAATTGTTTTAAGTATAGACAACCCAAGAAATTCACTACCCGACTTTAAAAGACAAAGCCCCAGATGATTTATTGCGGAAATCCACTCTGGATGAGTATATGTACACATTTGAAAGTGTGGAATAGCATCTTTATGCCTCCCAAGTCTATGCAGCGCCAGCCCATATTCATACTGCGCCTCGATCCAAGAAGGATCAAAGTCAACCACCTGCCTAAAAGCATCTGCGACTTCGAGTTTTCTTCCGGTTCTGCGAATTTGAAAAAAGGCATCAGAAGCATCTATGTTTCTTCTTCGGGCCTGCTTGATAGTTTCAATCTGAGCTTTAAACATTTATTATTCCTTTTCGCGAATCGACTCATACTGTTTTCGCGACAGACCTTTATGGCACACTTCAAATATGAACATTATTACTCTAGCAATTCAAGATACCTAGATGTAGATCTCGCCCCCCCTCAAAAAAACCAGCTGAATATCATAAATAATATTTACATAAATCGAAAGCACTTTTATGATGATGAATCACGACTTTTTACGAATATCGTATGACGCAGAACCACTGAGAAGCTTAACCATAAGCGTTCGAATTGGGATTACATCGCCCCACACCCTTCAACGCTCATTCTTCAATGTCTAGCAGCATGCTTTCACGCGCTGAAAAACCGGCCTTAGGGCACCCATTACGGTCCAGAGCGCCGCGCAAAACCTAGAAAATTTCGCTAATGCAGGTCCATTATTCATGATACTAGCCATTGATCATGGCCTGCGGGATGAATGCCATACTTAAATGGTTTGGGCGCAGTACTTGCCTAGAGGCTACCGATCAACCACACGCAAAAACTCCGCCACGCGCGAAAAATTAAGCAGCTGCGGCGAAACAGTTCGCCGAACCAACTAAAGATTTAATTGCGCGAATCTTGCCCCCATCAACTCGAAACAGCTGAAACCTATGACCAACCGAATAAACTCCCATTAATTTAACGCAGACATATTAGTGAACAGCGAGTTTTTTCAGATACACTAAAAACCCTAAGCACCTCAACCATTCCGCGTCATATAGTAATAAATCCCCATGAACGGTTTACACTCTTACTTGTGAAATTTTAGAACTCTCAACTTCACGAGACAGGTTATTCCACCCTCATTTAGCTTAATGGGGATTCGGTTTTTACCGCCTTCTTGGGTAAAGTTATAGTTCGGGGTCGCAAGAACCCCGGACATTGGAGGTTCGCTTTATCAGTCAAAAATCTCAACCACCCCCACTACAGTGCCATCGCTATTTGTGACAGCCAACGCACGAATCTTGTTGTCGAGCATATAGGCCTCAGCTTCCGACAACTGAGCATCATTCTTGATGGTATGCGGGTTGGCAGTCATGAAGCTGGCGACGTTTTGCCGTACCACTTCTTCAGTTTCCAGCAAGGCACGACGTAGGTCGCCATCGGTGACGATTCCGACCAATTTGCTCTCGTCTATGACCACGGTCAGGCCCAGGCGGCTTTGCGTCATTACCATCAGGCAATCATGGAAACTGGTATTCGGCGTAACAACCGGTGCCGGCGAGTGCATGACGTCGCTGACGCGGGTCAACAGCTTTCGACCCAGGCTGCCACCGGGGTGGTAACGGGCAAAGTCCATCGGCTTGAACTGAATGGCTTCGATCAACGCCACGGCCAGTGCATCTCCCATGGCCATGGTTGCCAGTGTCGAAGTGGTCGGCGCCAGGTTGTTTGGGCACACTTCCCGCTCGACGGAGATGTCCAGCCAGATATCCGCATGCTTGGCCAGGGTCGACTTTCCGTTGCCGGTCATGGCGATGAACTTGTTGCCGAAGGATTTCAGGCTCGGGATCAGCTTGATCAGCTCTTCGGTTTCGCCGCTGTAGCTGATCAGGATCAATACGTCGATCGGCTTGAGCATGCCGAGGTCGCCGTGGAAGGCTTCGGCCGGGTGCAGGAAGAAACTTGGAGTGCCGGTGGAGGCGAAGGTCGCGACCATCTTTTTCCCGATCAAACCGGACTTACCCATTCCACACACCACGGTGCGGCCTTTGCAGCCAAGGATAAGTTCAACAGCACGTTGAAACTCACCATCCAGGCGTTCTGCAAGTTGACTGATGGCTTGTGCCTGGGCGCACAGCGCTTCTTTGGCGATGGGAAGGTGGTTCATGGGGACGTTATCGTTCCTTGATTTTGGGGGCGCGTATGTTAGCGGCTCATTGCCAGCGAGGGAATGTCGATATCGCGGACGCGGCAAGCTGGAGCCGCTGCGTGAGTTTGTGGGCGCGCTTGCGTTGATGTCTGTCGGCGATTGTTACGCCCTCTTCGCTGGCAAGCCAGTTCCTACAATGTGCGAGGCCGTTTCTTGATTCGGTTTGATAGTCAAGCGCCTTGAACGGCTCGTCCTGACCGCTCATCGGACAAGTCAGTTTCCTACAACTGTCAAGTTTAAAAAAATCACATTTTTTGTGAAAAAGTTGTTAGAAAAGGGGCGTTTTGGTGAATGGCAGTTGGCCATTTGTATTATCATTTACGCCACATTTGATTGAGCATTTTCTTCAGGCACGTACTGATTCGTGACTGACAAAAGAGTGCGCTCGTTTATGGATATCTGCTGTTTTTTATGGACAATGCCGCTACACCTCGTCGCTCTTTGCTGATTTTGTCTAAAGGTGCGCAACAAATCCCCACCCTTTGCGCCTTGCTGCCCGAGTATCGGCTGCTGCGTGGAACGGTGCGCGATATTGTCCAGGCCGATGAAGTCCTCGCGTGGGGGCGCAAACCCAGCGCATTGCGCGCCCAAGCCGTTGCTCGAGAGGCTGGCTTGCCGCTGCTCACCGTCGAAGACGGCTTTTTGCGCTCGGTAGGTCTGGGCGTCGAAGACCCACCACTGTCATTGATCGTCGACCCGCTGGGCATCTACTACGACGCCACCGCCCCTTCTCGCCTGGAACAACTGATTCCCGAACCGCTGACAGAAGCGCAGATGCTGCGCGCCCGTGCGTTACGGGCGAGCTGGTGCGAGGAGCGTGTGTCCAAATACAACGGCGCCCGCATTGAAACCTGCGTATTGCCGCAGCCCTGCGTGCTGGTGGCCGATCAGACCCGCGGCGATGCGTCGTTGCAGGGCGCTACTGTCGCTGATTTCCAGCGCATGCTCGAGGCCGCACTGGCCCGGCATCCACAGTGCACGGTGGTGGTGAAGGTTCACCCGGACGTGGTGGCCGGGCGCAAGCAGGGTCACTTTGACCTGGCGGCGCTGCGCAAACAGCCACGGGTTCATCTGATCAGCGACAACGTTCACCCGGCCGAGCTGCTGCCTGCCGTTCAGGCTGTGTATGTGATGACCTCGCAACTGGGCTTCGATGCCTTGTTGTGGGGTGTACCCGTGCATACCTTTGGCATGCCGTTCTATGCCGGTTGGGGTTTGACCACCGATGCCCTGCCCGCCCCTGCGCGGCGCCGCCCCGTCAACCTTGAACAATTGCTGCATGCCGCGCTGGTGGAGTACCCACGTTACGTCGATCCGGAAACGGGTGCGCCCTGTCAGCCGGAGACCGTTTTGGCGTGGCTTGGTTTGCAACGGCGGATGCGCAGTCGGCTGCCGAAAGATTTGCGGATGGTCGGCTTCAGCAAATGGAAACAGCCATTAGTGCTGGATTTTTTCAGTGGTTCGTCCATTCGTTTCCAGGGGCGTTTTTCCCGTCAGCGCGCCTCAACGGCGGTCATTACTTGGGGGTGTCAGCACGACACGCCATTGACCAAGAAATCTGGCAAGCACCTCGGCCGCGTCGAAGACGGTTTCCTGCGCTCCGTCGGCCTGGGCGCAAAAAAAACCCGTCCGCTGTCCTGGGTGTTTGATGACCTGGGCATTTACTACGACGCGACCCGCCCTTCGCGCCTCGAACACCTCTTGCAGAACGAACCGTGCAACCCGGGCTTGTTGCAACGGGCAGCGGCGCTGCGTGAAGCGATCTGTGCCGCCGGTGTCACCAAATACAATTTGCCTGGCACCTCGTGGAAACGTCCCGCCGGTGTCGAGAAAGTGATTCTGGTTCCGGGCCAGGTCGAGTCCGACGCCTCGATTCGGTACGGCGCTCATCGGATCCGGCGCAATCTTGATTTGCTCAAGGCGGTGCGCGAGCGCCATCCCTTGGCCTGGCTGTTGTACAAGCCGCACCCCGAAGTACTGGCGGGCACCCGTGAGGCGGGCGAAAACGAAGAACGCACCAGCGACTGGTGCAATCAGGTGGTCGGCGATGTGCCTTTCCACGAACTGTTGTCCGAGGTCGACGAGGTGCATGTACTGACCTCGCAATCTGGCTTTGAAGCCTTGTTGCGCGGTGTGCCGGTCACCACCTACGGCCAGCCGTTCTATGCCGGCTGGGGCCTGACCCGCGATCAGGACATGAGCCCCGAAGTCCTGGCACGCCGCACCCGACGCCTTACCCTGGATGAGCTGGTCGCCGCGACCCTGATCCGCTACCCGACCTATGTCAGCCGCATTACCCGAAAATTCACCACCCCCGAACGCACATTAGTAGAGATCCAGAACTGGGATGAAGTACGCACACAAGGAAGAACTACAACATGGCGAGAGATGATTCAGCGTTTGTTCCTGACCGCGTTGAAACCGCGCATGAGAAACTCGTAGTTCCTGTCGAGCGCCCCCAACGTCCGGTATCGGTGAAACCGCGCAACTCATTCCTGTTTCTGCAGGGCGTCAGTTCGCCGTTTTTCGCACGCCTGATCCAGGCACTGCGGGCCGAGGGACAGTGGGTCAAGTCGGTCAACTTCAACATGGGTGACATCCTGTACGGCAGCGGTGCGCGAGTGTTTTATTCGGCGCGCCCCGAGCAGTTGATGGACTTTTACAGCCAGTGCTTCAGGGCGGACCACATTACCGACGTGGTGCTGTTCGGTGACTGCCGTCCGGTGCATCAGCCGGCGGTGGAACTGGCCAGGTCGCTGGGCATTCGTGTGCACGTGTTCGAAGAAGGTTACTTCCGCCCCTACTGGATCACGCTTGAGCGCAACGGCGTGAACAATCACTCGCTGCTGCCCCGTGATCCGGAATGGTATCGGGAAGTGGGCAAGTACATCCCGCGTTATCAGAATGGCAATCCGTTCCACCTGTCCTTTGCCTCCCGGGCCCTTCACGACGTGATGTATCACATCGGTAGTGCACTGAATAAAGTGGTGTTCCCCCACTACAAAACCCACGCGCCCTTCAACGCGGCGGTGGAGTACGCCGGCTACATTCGCCAGGGTATTCGCCTGGCCCGCGCCCAAGGCCGCGATGCGGAGGTGATCAGTCAAGTGGCGCGCAATCGCCATCGCACCTTCCTGTTGCCACTGCAACTGGACAGCGATGCGCAGATCCGTGATCACTCGCCGTTCAAGCACATGAAGGATGTGCTCAAGCATGTAATGGGTTCGTTCGCCCGCCATGCCGGCAGTGATACGCGCCTGGTGGTCAAGAATCATCCCCTGACCCCGGGCATCGTCAACTACCACCGGATCACCCTGCGCATTGCCCACAAACTCGGCATCGCCGATCGCGTGGACTTCCTCGAAAGCGGCCACTTGCCGACACTGCTGTCCCACGTCGCGGGTGTGATCACGGTCAACAGCACCGTGGGCGGTTCATCGCTGATGCACAACGTGCCCACCATCGCCCTCAGCGACCCGATCTATAACCTCAAGGGACTGACCCACCAGGGCGGCCTCGACGATTTCTGGCACACGCCGGAACCGCCTGACACCACGCTGTTCCAGCGCTTTCGCAGCACCGTGATTCACACCACGCAGGTCAATGGCGGCTTCTATACGCGCTGCGGTATCGACATGGCCGTGAACAACTCGCTGGAAGTGTTGATGGCCAAAACCTCCAGGATTGAACGCTACCTATGACGCTGCAAAAAACACCACGTTGCATCCTGATCACCGGTGCCACGGGAGGCATCGGCGGTGCACTGGCGCCTGCCTATGCGGCGCCGGGCGTCACCCTGATCCTGCAAGGCCGACGCACCGAGCGCCTGGAAGAAATGGCCGGGCAGTGTCGTGCCGCCGGTGCGCGGGTCATCCTCCATGCGCTCGACGTTCAGGATCTGGTGGCGGTGCGCGAATGGATCACCCGCATCAGCGAAACCGAGCAGCCGGACCTGATCATCGTCGGTGCCGGCGTCAATACGGCCACCGGTCCGAACGCGGAAGATGAAGTCTGGGAACACTCCCAGGCCTTGATCGAAGTGAACGTGATGGCCGCCATCGCGACCGTGCAGGCGGCCTTGCCGGCTATGCGCGCGCGCAAACATGGCCAGATCGCGCTGTTCAGCTCCCTCGCTGGTTGGCGCGGACTGCCCGTCACCCCCAGCTACAGCGCCAGCAAAGCGGCGATGAAGGCTTACGGCGAAGCCATGCGCGATCTGGTCGCTGCTGACGGCGTGCGGATCAACGTGATCATGCCGGGTTATGTCGAATCGAAAATGTGTTTTGAAATGCCTGGGCCGAAACCGCTGCTGTGGAACCCGGACAAGGCTGCACAGCGGATTCGCCGTGGCCTTGCAGCCAACCAGCCACGCATCAGCTTCCCCTTCCCCCTGAACCTCGGATGCTGGGCCTTGAGTGTCATTCCCCCGCGGATGTCGTCTGTAATTTTGCGATGGCTGGACTACAGTGCCTGATTTTCTGAACAGTTCTTTCTGCTGGGTCATGACTGGCGGTTTTCTTCTCTCCTGCATCATCGAAGCGATGCTGATCCCCAGGCCGGTCTTGCGCCGCCCGCTGCGCAGCTGGCTGCTGCATGCCGGTGCATGGCTGTTCTCGGTTGCCCTGCTGTATGGCATGACCGGGCGCCCGTATTTCAGTGCCGTGAATGTGCTGGCCCTGTGGCTATTGATCGTGCTGGTGAGCAATTCGAAGTACCACTCGTTGCGCGAACCCTTTGTCTGCGCCGACTTTGAATACTTCAGTGATGCGGTGCGTTTTCCGCGCCTGTACCTGCCTTTTTTCGGCATTGGCAAAACGATCGTGCTGGCGCTGGCGTTTGTCGGCTATCTGGCCTGCGGACTGTATTTCGAAGCGGCCACTACCGATGCGGTGTCCGTAGGGGCAATGGCACTGGCCAGCGCGTTGGTGCTGCTGATTGCCGGGGGCTGGAAACCACTGCAACCCAGCTTCGATGCCAGTCTGGACCTGACCCGATGGGGTCTGGCCGCCAGTTTGTGGACCTACTTCCGGGCCGCCCGACGCAAGGTGTCCATCGACACCTTGCACTCGCCTTTTGCACTCAACCCGCAGGCGGTCAGCACCCCGTCCGACGTCGCCCTGCCCGACCTGGTCTCAGTGCAGAGCGAGTCGTTTTTCGACATTCGAAGATTGTGGCCCGGCATCCGTGAGCAGGTACTGAGTCAGTACGATGTGCTACGTAGCGAAGCCAGCGCCCATGGTCGCCTGCAGGTCGCGGCCTGGGGCGCGAATACCGTACGCACCGAGTTCGCCTTCCTGACCGGGATTGCCGGTGACACGTTGGGGGTTCATCGCTTCAATCCGTACCGCCACCTGGCTCGTCAGGGGCTGCCCAGCATCGCCGCCGAGATGAAACGCCGGGGTTATCGCACCGTGTGTGTTCACCCTTACGCGGGGAGTTTCTACGGCCGTGATCGCGTGCTGCCGGCACTGGGCTTCGATGAGTTCATCGACGTGTGCAGCTTCAATGACGGGCAAAAAGCCGGACCGTTCATTGGCGATTGTGCCGTGGCAGACAAGATCATCGAGCTGCTCGACGACAGCGCCCGCACCCAGCCCTTGTACATCCACGCCGTGACGATGGAAAACCATGGACCGCTGCATCTGGAGCAGGTGGAAGCGGCGGAGCTGCCAAACTGGTTCGATCGTCCATTACTGGACGGCATGCGTGACTTGGCGCCTTATCTGCGCCACCTGAGCAATGCCGACCGAATGCTCGGAAAATTGCGCGAGTACCTGTTGGCCAGCCCGACCTCGACCGGGCTGTGTTTCTTTGGCGACCACGTGCCGATTCTCCCGCAGGTGTATACCGCACTGGGCGCACCCGATGGCGATACCGATTACTTCATCTGGTCCAATCAGGCGCGCTCCTCCAATGCGCCCCGAACAATGGCTGTGGAGCAGCTGGCGAAGGCCTTCGTCGAGCAGTCGGTTAGCACCCGGTCATCCGTCAGGAAAGCGAACCGGGCCCAGACCGTAACTCATGATTGATATCGACACCGCCCCTTTGCAGATCGCCCTCGGCTCCCACTTGCCGGAGCCTGATGAATCGATCGCGCGGATGATCACTTCGGGTCGCAGCTCCCTGGCCTTCTTGCTCGGCGATGAAGCCTGCCGCTATCGACTGCTGGCCGGGTCGATCAACTGGGACCGGGTGCTGATCGCCTACCGCGATCGTACCCCCCTTGGCTATGCCGCCTTCAAGCACCATCGGCGCGGGCCTTTCTCGCCCGGTGCCGGGCCTTTTCTGCGCGAGTTCGGCCGGTTGCGGGGCGCACTGCGCTACCTGCTGTTCGCCATTATCGAAGGCCGGGAGTCGTACTACGGCTTTTATCTCTATGGTTTGCACGTGATCAAGCACGCACGTCATCAGGGCATTGCCCGTTCGCTGATGGCAGCGATTTTTGACCAGGCCCGGCAAGCCGGTCATGACCGGGTAGCACTGGAGGTCCAAGTGAAGAATCAACGGGCCCGACGGCTCTATGAGCAACTGGGCTTCAGCCGGGTCCGGGCCACGCCAGTGAATTGGCTGGGCCGCCTTCTACCCTTCCCCGCGGTGATCAACATGCGCCGCTCGCTGACATCCCAACCATGAGCCTTGAAGAGATGAGTCGATCAGTCCCCCTTGATTCACTGGTGGAAGGCCCCGGCTGGGTGGGCATCATGTCGCAATGGGTGATGTGGAAAGTCTTTCATCTGGGCGAGTTTCTTGACCCTGAAGGCCCACCACACTGGTTGTGGCGGCGCGGTCATCAACGGCCCGAAGGGTTGAAGGCAATTTCCGGGATCGGCTACAAAAGTTCGTCCGACCATGCCCGGGTGCTGTGCAAACGCTGGGGCATTCCCTATGTGGCGCTGGAGGATGGTTTTCTGCGTTCCTCGTCATTGGGGGTCGAAGGCGATACCCCGATGTCGATGGTGGTTGATCCCATCGGCATCCATTACTTGGCCGATCGACCGTCGTTGCTGGAAAACA
Source organism: Pseudomonas sp. WPR_5_2 (assembly GCF_003634475.1). Lineage (NCBI taxonomy): Bacteria > Pseudomonadati > Pseudomonadota > Gammaproteobacteria > Pseudomonadales > Pseudomonadaceae > Pseudomonas > Pseudomonas sp. WPR_5_2. The sequence continues at coordinate 1,854,783 of NZ_RBLA01000001.1, forward strand.
TCCTGCAAACCCCGCACACCCTGACCGCTGCGGAGCTGGCAACCGCCCGGTCGTTGATTGCCCTGATGCGCAGCAGCGGCATCGGCAAATACAACAACGCCCCGGATTTGAGCAAGGACGACGCCCTGGGCCGTGACAAGCCGCTGATCCTGGTGGTGGACCAGACCTACGGCGACTTTTCCATTCCTGGCGGCGGGCTTTGTGAAGCGGACTTCATCCGCATGCTCGATGCGGCGTTGGCGGAAAACCCCGGCGCGGACGTACGGGTGCGGATTCACCCCGACTGCCTCAATGGCCACAAGAAAAGCTGCCTGCTCGACGCTGCCCTTGCACGGGGTGTGGCGCTGGAGAATCGTCATGTGTCCTGGGCCTCCCTGGCGTGCCGCGCGCAACGGGTTTATGTCGGCACCAGCCAGGCCGGGCTGGAAGCCTTGATTCAGGGCGTGTCGGTGACGTGTTTCGGGCTGCCGTTCTACGCGGGTTGGGGACTGACCGATGATCGCTTGCCGATCCCGCGGCGTCAGGCCCGGCCAACGCTGGAGCAACTGGTTGCCGCCGCCTACATTCGCTATTGCCGCTATGTAGACCCCTTGACCGACCAACGCTGCGATGTGATGACCGTGGCCCGGCAACTGGCCCGGCAGAAGCAACAGGACAGTCAGTTTGCAGGTGCGTTGACCGTGCTTGGCGTGCCCCGGCGCCGGCAACCGGCAGTCCGCCGCTTGCTCGATAGCCGTTGGGGCCGTGTGAAGTTCACCCGCAATAGTGCTGACCTGATGACGGCAGTGGCGGGCGAAAACGGCAAGGTATTGGTGTGGAGCGACCATGAACCACATGATCTGTCGTCACGTGCCGCAGCACAGGGTGTACCGCTGTGGCGCATCACCCCGGGCAGCGCAACAGCCAGCTTGACCCTCAAACGCAATGACGACGATGAACAACAACTGCAGCACGTCCGCGGCATGCCCTGCAGCCAGGAGCAGGCGCAGGAGCACCAAGCACAACCTCGCCCAGGCCTGCTCGACAACTGCCCGCGCTATCGGCGAGTGCGCCGCTATCTCAAAGGCATGTTCTCTCTGTAACACCCGGGGGACCCGGTTTGTTGGCGAAGGCGTCTTCATTGACGCCGCATGACTCACGGCCGCCAAACCTGTAGGAGCCGGCTTGCCGGCGAAGGCGTCTCCATTGGCGCCGCATGACTCACGGCCGCCTTCGCTGGCGAGCCAGCTCCTACACAAATGCGTACACACGATGATGTTGTGGACGATACCCAACCTGTAGGAGCCGGCTTGCCGGCGAAGGCGCCTCGATTGGCGCCGCACGACTCATGGCCGCCTTCGCTGGCGAGCCAGCTCCTACAAAACAACTGCGTACGCACGGTGATGTTGTGGACGATACCCAACCTGCAGGAGCCGGCTTGCCGGCGAAGGCGTCTCGATTAGCGCCGCATGACTCACGGCCGCCTTCGCTGGCGAGCCAGCTCCTACACAAATGCGTACACACGATGATGTCGTGAACGACACCCAAACTGTAGGAGCCGGCTTGCCGGGGAAGGCTGCGGTCCGTACACATCAGGACCCAAACTTTTACGACGTCAAATCATCTGCGCACTAGCCTTACCTTTCTCCACCTTTATAGGAGGGCAAAGGATTGCCCACTCGCTCCCACGCTAATCAACTGCGCGCCGGCCGATATTCCCAGTCTGGACAAATCTACCTGCTCACTGCCGTGGCCCACCTGCGTGAACCGGTATTCCGCGATTGGCGAGCGGGACGTTTGGTGGTGGATCAATTTCGTCTGGCCAAGTCAGAAGGACGGGCAGATTCGCTGGCCTGGGTGGTAATGCCCGACCATTTTCACTGGCTGGTCGAACTCCAGAACAGCACGCTGCCCAGGTTGATGCTTACAACCAAATCTTGCAGCGCGAGAGAGATCAATGCCTACCTGGGTCGCTCAGGCCAATTTTGGCAAAAAGGCTTCCACGATCGCGCCATTCGCCGTGAAGAAAATCTGTTGGCCGTGGCCCGCTACATCATCGCCAACCCGTTGCGCGCGGGCCTGGTCAAGCGTGTTCATGACTATTCGCTGTGGGATGCCATATGGCTATAGATGCTAGAGGCGTTGCGATGACACTGCATGACTCACGGCCGCCTTCGCTGGCAAGCCAGCTCCTACATAAATGCGTACACACGATGATGTTGTGGACCACACCAAACCTGTAGGAGCCGGCTTGCCGGCGAAGACGTTTTCGTTGGCGCCGCATGACTCACGGTCGCCTTCGCTGGCGAGCCAGCTCCTACAAGAACGTTCACACCCTCACCTTTTGGACGGCACCCTTGCCCCGAACATTCGGCTGCTCGACTTATAGCTTTTGCAGTTCCTGCGCAACAATGGCGACGGTTTCGGCGATTTGTTCCGGGGTGTGCAGGCACGACACGAAAAAGCGTACACGCGCCGATTTCTCGGGGACCGCTGGATGCAGGATGGGTTGGGCATTGATGCCGCGACGAGACAATGCGCTGGACAATTGGGTCGCCTTGAGTGAGCTGCCGGTGATGACCGGAACAACCGCCAGGCCGGTGCTGGTGCCGGTGTCCAGGCCCGCTTCCCGAGCAAGTTCCAGGAACTGCCTGCCACGTGCCTGCAAGGTGGCGACGCGTTCGCCATCTTCTGGCAGGCATCGTAACGCAGCCAAAGCTGCCGCCGTCACCGATGGCGGCATGCCGACACTGTAGAGAAAGCCCGGCGCCAGGAATTTGAGGTGTTCCACCAGCGCCGACTCACCGGCGATGTAGCCGCCGCAACTGGCCAGGCTTTTGCTCAAGGTGCCCATCCAGATATCCACGTCACTGCCGGCCAGACCGAAATGTTCGCGAATGCCCTTGCCGGTCTGTCCCATGACACCCAGCGAATGCGCTTCGTCGACCATCAGCAACACCTGATGTTTTTTCCTGAGTTCGACGAAGCGTGGCAAATCCGGGAAATCGCCATCCATGCTGTAGATGCCTTCGAGCACCACCAACACCCGCTCGAAATGCTGACGCTGATCACTCAGCAGCCGGTCAACCGCCTCCCAGTCGTTATGGGCAAAACTGAGGCGCCGGGCGCCGGACAACTGAATACCCTGGAGAACACTGTTATGAATCAGTTCGTCATGCAGGATCAAATCCCGCGGACCGAACAGATAACCGATGGTGGTCACGTTCGTCGCATGACCGCTGACGAATGTAATAGCGTCGTCCACCTCATAGAGCCGGGCCAACTCCTGCTCCAGCTCGCGATGGATCGGCCGGTCACCCGACACCGGGCGGCTGGCCGAAACCGAGGTCCCAAAACGATCGATGGCCGCCTTGGCAGCTTCGACGACAACCGGGTGTCCTGAGTAGCCCAGGTAGTTATAGCTCGCGAAGTTCACGTAGAGGCTACCGCCCATGACGGTTTCGGCCCCCGCCAGGCCGTCGTGCTGCTTGAAGAACGGATTGACCAGGCCAAATCGCGCGGCGCCGTCGAGCATGATGCGCAAATGCTGATAGCCAGGGTGCTGGTCAAATCGGCAAAACTGCCCGAAGTCCTCGCGCCGGGTACCTTTGATGCTTTCCAGCGAGGGGCCTGGAGCGCCGTCGCCGCTTTTGCGCATGCGCCGCTCCAGGGCTTGCTGGATCAGCTTGTCCTTCATCGAAGTGGCAAGCCCGGACGTGGTTCTATTGGTCATGGTTCAGATCAATCAATCAAACGTGAGGGTTTTGAAACCCGGGTGTCGAGCCCATCGTTCATCGCAATATCGCCAGCGCTAATGTCGACCCCATGACGGGAAAGCGTATCGCTCGCCAGCGATTGCTGCGCATTTCCCGCATCCGGTTGCCCATCGCTCTCCTGATTGCCGCGCAGGAGTTCAAGGATTCGAACGGTGATCTTATCGATGCTTGATGCTTCGCTCAGCGCCATGACCGGTAGACGAACACCGAATCGTTCCTCGACGGCCACTACCAGCTCGACGCTCATCAGCGAGTCCAGGCCCAATTCTTGAAGCGGTCGCGTGACGTCCAGCTTGCTGGTTGGCAAACGCAGGATTTCGCTGATTTCCTGCTTGAGCATTTCACTGAACAGCTCGATCAGCTCGGGGTCATCCATTTCTGCCAGCAGTCGCTGGATATCGTCGACATCGCTTTCTTCGTCCTGCTCACCCCCGTGCAACCTGGCCAGTTCACTGAACTTGGGCGAACCGGCAGCCGGCAGGAATCGCGACAGCGCTTTCCAGTCCAGCTCCAGCACGCCCAGCCCCGAACGTCGTTGCAGCAGCAGGCGCTCAAGGGTCTGCAGGGCTGCTTGCGACTGCAAGGCAGCGCCACCCATGCGGCTTTGCAGGGCGTCTTTGATGTCCTGGTTGCGCGCCAGGAAACCTGCATCGTCAATGGCCCCCCAGAGTACGCTGGTAGCCGGCAGCCCCAACGCCAGGCGATGACGCGCCAGCGCTTCGAGCCAATGGTTGGCGGCGACGTAGTTGGCCTGACCCGGGTTGCCGAACAAGGTCGTGGCCGAAGAGAACAGCACGAAGAAGTCCAGCGGCAGATGTGCCGTCAATTCATGCAGGTATTGCGCGCCTTTGGCCTTGGGCTCCAGAACGCGTTGCAGTTGTTCGCGGGTCAGATTGCGGATCAAGCCGTCGTCGAACACCGTTGCCGCGTGCACCACGCCACGTAATGGCCGGGCGCTTGCTTCAATACGCGTCATGACGGACGCCAACTGTGCCGCGTCGGTGATGTCGCAGGCCAGCGCCTGAACCTCGATGCCCTGCTCGCGCCACAGTGTCAGCAGGGGTTGCGCTTCTTCAGTCGCGGCACCGCGACGGCCGAGCAGAACCAGGTGGCGGGCACCTTTCTCCACCAGCCATTGCGCACTGCGCAGACCGAAACCGCTGAGCCCGCCGGTGACCAGGTAAGTGGCGTTCGCCTCCAGCATCAACACCTGCGAGCGCGAGACCGATGCACTGACCGTCTCCCGGATTGGCGTGCGATACGTCACGACGATCTTGCCGATCTGCCTGGCCTGTTGCATGTAGCGGAACGCTTCAACGACTTCATTGGCATCGAAGGCGCGATAGGGCAATGGGGCCAGGATGCCTTCGCGGAACAACGCCATCATTTCGCTGAACAGCCGACGGGTCAGCTGCGGGCGTTCGCTCATGAGCTGGTCGGCGTCGATGCCGAAATAGCTGATGTTGTTGCGGAACGGGCGCAGGCCGATTTTGGTGTTCTGGTAAAAGTCGCGCTTGCCCAGTTCGAGGAAACGACCAAACGGCTTGAGTACCCGCAGGTTGCGATTGATCGCCTCCCCCGCCAGGGAATTGAGTACCACGTCCACGCCGCGGCCATCGGTGATCGCCAGGATGTCATCGGCGAACGCCAGCGAACGCGAGTCGAAGATATGCTCGACGCCCATCAGGCGCAGGAAATCGCGTTTCTCATCGCTGCCTGCCGTGGCGTAGATTTCGGCACCGCACCATTTGGCAATCTGGATTGCGGCAATACCGACGCCGCCCGCTGCACCGTGAATCAGGATCTTCTCACCCGGTTCAAGCCGCGCCAGGTGATGCACGGCGTAATAGACCGTGAAGAACGTACTCGGAATGGTCGCCGCCGCCTCGAAAGACATGCCTTCAGGAATGCGCGCCACCGCGTTGGCGTTGGTGACCAGGCGATTGGCGAAGCTCGACGGACCAAAGCCGACGACACGATCGCCCGGCTGGAAATCGCCTTCAACCGACGAGCCCTTGCCACGCACCACACCGGCAAACTCGAAGCCCAGGGTCGGACCTGAAAAACCGTTTTCGATCGCTTCATCCGACAGCAGACCCAACGCGTACATGACATCGCGGAAGTTCAGACCGGTGGCCTGAACCTCGATGTCCAGTTCATCGTCAGCCGGAACGAGCGGTGCTCGTGTTTCCCAGCGCAGATTGCGCAACTGCCCCGGCAAGTCGAAGCCGAGCCTGACCTGCGCCGGCGCATCCAGCGACACCGGACGTGGCAACTCGTCGGGCTGGACCCGCAACCTTGCGACGTATCGATCGCCAGCCGCGCTGACCACCAATTCGGTTTCTTCATCAGCATTGAGCAATGCCGGCACCAGCGCCTCGACACCGGCCCCCGTCGCCAGATCGAGCAGACGGACACGGCAGCCGACCGCTTCATTCGCCAAGGTCCGGCCGAAACCCCACAAGGCCGCATCGGCAATACCGTCCACCGTCGTTTCCCCACGGGCGCCCTGTGGCAGCAAATGGACGGCGGCGCCTGAGGTCAGCAACCAGCAATCGGCAGCGACGCCGGCCGATTCACAGGCTTGCGTGATGTCTGCGGCGAGCATGCAGCGCTCAGCCTGCGCATCCAGCCCGTGGCGTGCGAACAACCCGGCCAGCATCACAATGTGTTGGGGCGCAACGGGGCGTTCACGCAGCTGTTGCGCCAGCACCGATGCCGAGCCCGGTTCAAGCAGGGCAACCTCTTGGCCTTGCTCGCGCAACAGTGAAGCCAGTGCCTGGGTCAATGGTCCTTCCGGACCTTGCCCGTCGGCAATCAGCAACCAGCTCTGAGACGGATGCCCGGCGGCCGTCGCGTGGGGCTTTGCGCAGTCCTCGGTGGCCACCAACAGATAGCTCCCGGACGCCGAGTCCGGAATGAACTCCAGAGGCTCGGAGACTTTCAGGCCATGACGCTGCAGTTCCTGTTGCCAGAATCCCGGTGCCTGTTGCACCGACAGGGCCTGTTGCCCCTGCGGGGCCAGCCACCAGGAAGGCTCGGCGCCGAAGGTGAAATCAGCCCATCGTGCCGGGTGTTGTGCCAGCAGCAGCAACTCACCGTTCGCGCACAACCGTGCGGCGCCATGCTGCAAGCCCTGGCTGATGGCGTCCAGCGACGCCAGGTCGGTGGCGACGAGGACCAAATCGAAGCGGTTCGCCGGCGTCGGTGCAATGTGTTCGGACGCCTCCAGACCCCGTATCTGCAGATCCGGGAAGTCCGCCTGGAGCATCGACAGCGTTTCAATGTTTTGCGCAACGTATTGATAATCGACCCGATCGAAATCCAGGCCGACACACAACTCCGTCGCCAGAGGTGCACCCTCGAAACCGAGCTCAAGAATACGCAGGCGTTGCCCGTCCGGCAGAGCGTCCAACCGCTGGGCGATGTGTTCTCGCAGGCCGCCCAGCAACGCGTGGTGACCGCTGGCACCGAGGACCATGCGGGTCAATACGGCGGGCGTGGTTTCCCGCGGCAGCAGTTGCGCCAGACTCACCTGGCCACTGATCAGCTCTGGCAAGTGCATGCCGATCCGGCCGACCGAATGAATGATCTGGAAGTGTTCGGGATAACCGCTGAACAGTGCCTGCCAGATGTCTTGCGCACGGGCTCGTTCGCCCTGATCGACAAGCTGCCAGCGCTTGTCGCCGACCGCGACCAGGCTGCCATCCTCCTGCGCTTGCCGGAGCAGATGGTCAAGATAGTGGCCTGCTTCCCGGTCGGCATGCTGCTGCAGAGACAGCTCGCCACCGAGCGTTTCGATGGCTTCCAGCAGGAAACTGCCACACAGACCGTCCAGCAACGGGTCGATTTCATCGGCATAACGGGCCTGCACGGGATCATCCGCGAGAGCGCAAAGGTGCTGACGAAGTTGCGCCTCCAGCCGTGAAGCCGGCAATGGCACTGTGCGTTGACGGGCGGGATAGGGTTTGGCTACACCGACAAAATCCACCAGCTTGATGTCGCCACTGCGATCCTTGTGCAGGCGCACACCACGGAAACGAGCATCCTTGATGAAGATGACCGCGCGGCCATGGACGTCGTACAGGGTGAAATCCGCCAGCAACGAATGCTCCGAGCGCCGCACCAGTTTCACCTGAGCCAGGCAAGGGGGCAGACTGCCGGCAGCGAAGGTGATGCGCCCCAGTTTCACCGGGATAAAGGCCAGGTCTTGACGACGACCGACGTCCTCGCGCAGCAGTTGAGTGATCAATTGGAAAGCACTGTCCAGCAAGGCCGGGTGCACATTCAGCGTTGCGAGTTCAGTCTCGATCGGCGCCGGGATCGTCAACCGAGCCAACACCTGGCTGCCCTCGATCCAGCCGGCCTCGACCGCTTGATAAGCCGGACCGTAATTGAGCCCGACCGCACAGGTCAGGGCCAGGTGTTCTGCCGAGGTGAAATCGGGGGCGCGCGCAGGCAAAACCGGTGCGGTGCAAGCCAACAGCCCGCCGTGTGCTTCGCCCGGAAGCCTGGCGACCACATGCTGCACCCACGGCTCAGCTTGGGCTGTACTGCGCGACACAATGGAAACGCCGCCATCGGTGCTGTCGATCATCACCCGGACTTTTTTACTGAAATCCGCATGGAGCAAGAGCGGGCTATGAATTTCCAGCTCTTCGATTTCTACGAATTCACCGGGTTGATACTGCAAGGCAGCGGCCAGCACGACTTCAGTGAAACCGGCTCCCGGGAACAACACCGAGTCGCCCACCCGGTGGTCGCCCAGTGACGGAAACAGTTGCGTATCGAGGCGATTGTCCCAGGTGAACTCATGCTCGGGCAGCGGGTAACCCAGCAGCGGATGGACGCGGTTGCGGCTCAGGTTGCCGGAAGACTCGGGCGTATCGACATGCCAGTGACGCTCGCGTTGCCAGGCGTAGTTGGGTAGCTGCACGAACCGGCCGGTGTGGGGAAACAGGCATTGCAGATCGATGTCGACGCCGGCAATCAGCACTTTAGCCAGTGTGCGATCGATCAGCTGCGGACTTTCTTCACCGCGCAGCACCGTCGGGATAACAACGCCTTCCAGCGCCTGGCTGGCCAGCGCATCGGCCACATAGGCACGCAGAATCGGGTGTGGCCCGACTTCCACGAAGACGTTGTAGCCCTGCCTGGCGAGCGCTTCACTGGCGGACTGGAACAACACCGGATACCGAATGTTTTTCCACCAGTATTCAGCGTCCAGATGCTCACCGGCCAGCACGTCACCGGCCACGGTCGAATACATCGGGATACGGGCAGGCCCCGGGACGACATCGCTCAATACGTCGATGACTTGATCGGCAATCACCTCCATGGCTGGCGAGTGGAACGCATAATCGAGCGCCAGGCGACGGACGAACACCTGACGCTCGGTCAACGCCTGCTCCAGAACGTCCAGCGCAGGTACCGGACCGGCGACGGTTGCGCCTTTGAAGCTGTTCTCACCCGCGACCACCAGCTCGCCGTCCAGGCCGAGCGTTCGCAACAGGCTCAGCGTGTCGGCACCCGACAAACCAACTGCCGTCATCTTGCCACAGCCCTTGGTCAAGCCTTGCAGGCGACTGCGATGGTAGATCACACGTGTGGCATCGCTCAGCGTCAGGGCACCGCATGCCCAGGCGGCAGCGACTTCACCGACGCTGTGGCCAATGACGGCCACCGGCACCACGCCTTTTTCGGCCAGCATGCGGGTGACACCCACTTGCAAGGCAAACAGTGCAGGTTGCGCGAATTCAGTCAGATGATAACGGTCATCACCCTGCTCGCCCGCCAGTTCGCCAATCAATGAATAACCGGACAGCGGTTGGAAAATGGCGTCCACCTCGGCAACCGCCTGATGGAAAATCGGGTCGGCCAGTAATGACTTGCCCATGCCCTGCCACTGCGATCCATTGCCGGAGAAGACGAACACCGGTACGCTTGCCTGATCCAGGGCACGGCCGCTTTCCAGCACCGTCGACAACGCCGGAACGCCCGGCTCAGTGGCGAAGTCCAACAGTGCCTGGGCACTCCCCAGGGCTTGTGTGCCAAACACCACGACCCGTTGCGGGTGCAACTCGCGTCGAAAGATCGACTGGTAGGCAACGTCGTAAAGGTCGGCCGACTCTGGCCCGGACAAAAATTGCGCGAGTTGTTCGGACTGAGCCGCAAGCGCTGCGCTGTCCTTGGCAGTGACCATCAGCGGCACCGTCGGCCCTTGCCGGCTCGGCGCTTGCGGCACAGGTGGCGGACTTTCCAGGATGACGTGGGCGTTGGCCCCGCCAAAACCAAAGGAGTTGACCCCGACCACCAGTTTCCCATCGGCTTTGAGCGCCTGGGTTTCGGTGACCACACTGAGGTTGAGGTCAGCGAACGGAATGTTTGGATTGAGTTTCTTGATACCGATGGTGGCCGGTACCTTGCGTTCGACCACGCAGTACAACGCCTTCATCAAACCGGCAACACCCGAGGCGGCTTCCAGGTGCCCGATGTTGCTTTTGATCGAACCGATCAGCAGTGGCTTATCCACAGGGCGCTGCTGCCCCAGTGCCTCACCGATGGCCCGGCTTTCGATCGGATCGCCCACTGGCGTGCCCGTACCGTGAGCTTCCAGGTAGTCGATGTCCGCCGCATCGATGCCGGCGACGTCATAGGCCTGCTTCATCAGGGCAATCTGCGCCGTCGCACTCGGGACGGTCAGACTCGACTTTCGCCCATCCGTATTGGCTGCGCTGCCGGCAACGACGGCCAGGATCTGGTTACCGTCCTGGATCGCCTTGTCGTAATCCTTCAGGTAGAACAGCCCCGCGCCTTCAGACCGGACATAGCCATCGGCGGATTCATCGAACACATGGCATTGCCCCGTGCGCGACAACATGGATGCCTTGGCAAAGATCAGAAAACCGAACGGGTGAAGATGCAGGCTGACACCACCGGTAATCGCCTGCCCTATATCGCCGTTCTGAATGGCCTGGCAAGCCTGGTGAAAGGCGATCAGGGAAGAAGAGCACGCCGTGTCGATGGCCATGCTCGGACCTTGCAGGTCATAAAAGAAAGATAACCGGTTGGCGGCGATACTGAAGGTATTACCGGTAGCGGTTGCGCCATCGACCGTCGACATGTCATGCGCCAGGCGATACCCATAGTCGACACTGGCAATCCCCAGGTAAACACCGCAATCGCTGCCACGCAGGCTCGACGGCTTGACGCCGGCGTTCTCGAACACTTCCCAGCCAAGTTCCAGCAACAGACGCTGCTGAGGGTCCATGACCGCCGCTTCACGAGGAGAAATATTGAAGAACCCGGCATCGAACGTCGAAATATCGCCCAGGGAACCGGCAGCAAACGTATAGGACGTCGCAGGGTTTGCCTTGTCCGGGTGCAGGAACTCGTCCTTGGACCAACGGGAAAAATCCGCTTGGGTAATAAAGCTCTGTCGATCCAGCAGGTGCGGCCAAAAAGTTGCAGTTGTAGAGCCTGGAAAACGGAACGACGTCCCTATAATTGCAACTTTCTTACGCATTACGACTAGCCCTTTTTATACCCGGCCCTTTTGAAGAGGGCCGAACAACAATCAAATTCCATTAATGTAAATGCTGGTAAACCGGCGACACCCTGGGTGTTATTTACTTCTTCCTACCTGACCGAAGATAACGCCCTACGCAAAATAGCGGCGAATCATACGCGCCGAGTCCATCAAGGGGAACCTGAAAAGTTCAACCGCCGGGCAGGAAAATTCCTTCAGTTCACGCTCCCGATTTGAGACATACGTCAGGCTTTCGAAAAAATACTCAACAAATACACGACACGGCCGACAACCTTTGAAAGCCTTGCGGATAAAACATGCCATGCGTAACAACCAGCCAATTACACAACGCGAACGGACCTTCCCGGCTCAGCAACGGTTGATTTCCACCACCGATTCCAAGGGCATGATCACCTACTGCAACGATGCCTTCGTCGAGATCAGCGGGTTTTCTCGTGAGGAACTGATCCGTGCGCCGCATAACCTGGTGCGTCATCCCGACGTTCCTTCTGCGGTGTTCGCACATATGTGGGGCACACTGAAACAAGGCTTGCCATGGATGGGTATTGTCAAGAATCGCTGCAAGAGCGGTGATCATTACTGGGTTAACGCCTACGTGACACCGGTCTTCGAAGGCAATCAGGTGATCGGTTACGAGTCGGTGCGGGTCAAACCCACCGCCGAACAGATCCGCCGCGCCGAAGCGCTCTACCAACGCATCAACCAGGGCAAGTCGGCTGTTCCTACTACCGATAAATGGCTGCCGGTCCTTCAGGATTGGCTACCGTTCATTCTGGTCAGCCAGTTGAGCTTCACTATCGGTGCCTCGCTCAACTCCCACTGGGGTTTCGCCCTGGCCGCCGGCCTTTCGGTGCCGCTGGGCCTGATGGGCCTGAGCTGGCAGCAACGCGGGATCAAGCGCCTGTTGCGACTGGCCGAGCAGACCACGTCCGACCCGTTGATCGCGCAGATGTACACCGACAGCCGCGGCGCCCAGGCGCGCCTGGAGATGTCGATTCTCAGTCAGGAAGCACGCCTGAAAACCTGCCTGACCCGCCTGCAGGACACCGCCGAGCACCTGACCGACCAAGCGAAACAGTCCGATGCCTTGGCGCATAACAGTTCCAGCGGCCTGGAACGCCAACGGGTGGAGACCGAGCAAGTGGCCACCGCCGTCAACCAGATGGCGGCCACCACTCAGGAAGTCGCCAGTCATGTACAGCGCACAGCCGATGCGACGCAGGAAGCCAATCGCCTGACCGGCCGCGGTCGTGACATTGCCGGGGAAACCCGCGAAGCCATTCAGCGCCTGTCGGCCGCTGTCGGGGAAACCGGCCTGACCGTGACCCAACTGGCCAAGGACAGCAATGAAATTGGTGGCGTGGTCGACGTGATCAAGGGCATTGCCGACCAGACCAACCTGCTGGCGCTCAACGCCGCCATCGAAGCGGCCCGTGCCGGCGAAATGGGTCGTGGCTTTGCGGTGGTGGCGGATGAAGTCCGGCAACTGGCGCAACGCACCAGCGAATCCACCGGGCAGATTCACGCCCTGATCGCCAAGCTGCAACAGACCGCCGGCACCGCGGTGCAAACCATGGAAGCCGGGCATCGCCAGGCCGAAGAGGGTGTGGCTCGGGTACTGGAAGCGGATCAGGCACTGGTGGGGATCAGCGAAGCGGTGGCCAACATCACCGACATGACCACCCAGATCGCTGCGGCGACTGAAGAGCAAAGTGCCGTGGCCGAAGAAATCAGCCGCAACATCAGCAACATCTCGCACCTGGCCGACCAGACCTCGGAACAGGCGCAGAACTCGGCGCTGCTGAGTGAAGAGCTGACCAAAACGGCCAATACCCAGTATTCGTTGGTGGAGCGGTTTAACCGCTGATTGATGCTGCGAACAAAAAAACCGGAGGGAAAAGCCTCCGGTTTTTTTATTGCCACTCTGGAAGTGAAGTTGCCTGTCCGGGCCCCATCGCTGGCAAGCCAGCTCCCACAGGGTTTTGTATTGTTCACAAAGCCCGAATCACACCACAGATCACTGTGGGAGCTGGCTTGCCAGCGATGTGTTCACAAAGTCCGAATCACACCACAGATCACTGTGGGAGCTGGCTTGCCAGCGATGAGGCCATCACTGCCGGCAAAAAAACTCACTGAAGAAATGCAGCCACTCTCTGCGCCGCAGCCGCCAGATGCTGCTCATGCGTAAACCCCGAAGCCTTCAACGGCTTCAAATCATGATCCCCCGCCACCAGCCAAAACACCTCGATGCTCGGTGACAGGTCGTATCCCTCGACCGCCTCACGATTGCCCAACGCATCCCGCTCCCCCTGCACGATCAACGCCCGCGTCTTCAACCCGGCCAAATGCTCGACCCGCGGTTTCTCCGGTTTGCCCACGGCATAAAACGGATAGCCCAGGCACACCAGCGCATCCGCGCCCAGTTCATCCGCGAGCAGACTGGCCATCCGCCCACCCATGGACTTGCCGCCAATAGCCAGTGGCCCGGCGACATGGCGTCGCACCTGGGCATATACCTCACGCCAACACTCCAGCAGCTTCGGCGCCGGATTGGGTGGACGCTTGCCGCCATCGACACGCCGTTGCGCCATGTACGCAAATTCGAAGCGCAGGACGTTGACGCCAAGCGCCGCCAGGCGTGCGGTCATGTCGTTCATCCAGTCGCTGTCCATCGGCGCGCCGGCACCGTGGGCGAGGATCAGCGTGGCCGATGCCGGCGCGGCCGCGGCATTCCACAACCATCCATGTTGCTGCACGCACTGCGCCCATTGATCCCCGTCAATACCGGCCTTGTGCTGTTTGTCCATGCTTGCCTCGCTTTTAGTCTGCCTATAACTCCAGGCGAAGGGGACGTTGCCTTGCACACGCCCGATTCGGCTGAACCGTGGATGGGGAACCATGAACACTTCTATCAGTACCGCCTACAACTACAAGGTGGTCCGCCAATTCGCCATTATGACGGTGGTGTGGGGCATCGTCGGCATGGGGCTCGGGGTTTTTCTCGCCGCCCAGTTGGTCTGGCCCGAACTCAACTTCAATTTGCCGTGGACCAGTTTCGGCCGTTTGCGCCCGCTGCACACCAACGCGGTGATCTTCGCCTTCGGCGGCTGCGCCCTGTTCGCCAGTTCGCTCTACTCGGTACAGCGCACCTGCCAGACACAATTGTTTGCGCCGAAAATCGCCGCGTTCTGCTTCTGGGGCTGGCAGTTGGTGATCCTGCTGGCAGCTATCAGCCTGCCCTTGGGTTACACCAGCTCCAAGGAGTACGCCGAGCTGGAATGGCCGATCGACATCCTGATCACCATCGTCTGGGTCGCCTACGCCATCGTGTTCTTCGGCACGGTGATGAAGCGCAAGACCAAGCACATCTATGTCGGTAACTGGTTCTTCGGCGGGTTCATCATCACCGTCGCCATCCTGCACATCGTCAACAACCTTGAGTTGCCGGTGAGTTTCACCAAGTCCTACTCGCTGTACGCCGGTGCGACCGATGCCATGGTGCAGTGGTGGTACGGCCACAACGCCGTGGGCTTTTTCCTCACTGCGGGCTTCCTTGGCATGATGTATTACTTCGTGCCCAAGCAGGCCGAACGCCCGGTGTATTCCTATCGCCTGTCCATCGTGCATTTCTGGGCGCTGATTACTTTGTACATCTGGGCAGGCCCGCACCACCTGCACTACACCGCCCTGCCGGACTGGGCGCAGTCGCTGGGCATGGTGATGTCGCTGATCCTGCTGGCGCCGAGCTGGGGCGGGATGATCAACGGCATGATGACCCTGTCGGGTGCCTGGCATAAGTTGCGCAGCGATCCGATCCTGCGTTTCCTCGTGGTATCGCTGGCGTTCTACGGCATGTCGACCTTCGAAGGACCGATGATGGCGATCAAGACCGTGAACGCCCTCTCCCACTACACCGACTGGACCATCGGCCACGTACACGCCGGTGCGCTCGGCTGGGTGGCGATGATTTCCATCGGTGCGCTGTATCACATGATCCCGAAAGTCTTCGGTCGTGAGCAGATGCACAGCATCGGCCTGATCAACGCGCACTTCTGGCTCGCCACCATCGGTACCGTTTTGTACATCGCCTCGATGTGGGTCAACGGCATCGCCCAGGGCCTGATGTGGCGCGCGGTGAACGAGGACGGCACGCTGACCTACTCCTTCGTCGAAACCCTGGTGGCCAGCCACCCGGGCTTCGTTGTGCGGCTGGTGGGCGGGGCGATCTTCCTCAGCGGCATGCTGCTGATGGCCTACAACACCTGGCGCACCGTGCGGGCCTCGCAGCCTGCCGCCGTCGCCGCTGCCGCGCAGATGGCTTGAGGAGTCCGCCATGAAACACGAAACAATCGAGAAAAACGTTGGCCTGCTGATGCTGTTGATGGTGTTTGCCGTGAGCATCGGCGGCCTGACCCAGATCGTCCCGCTGTTCTTCCAGGACGTGACCAATAAACCGGTGGAAGGCATGAAGCCCTACACCGCATTGCAGCTCGAAGGGCGCGACATCTATATCCGCGAAGGCTGCGTCGGTTGCCACTCGCAGATGATCCGTCCGTTCCGTGCTGAAACCGAACGTTACGGCCACTATTCGGTGGCGGGTGAAAGCGTCTGGGATCACCCGTTCCTCTGGGGCTCCAAACGCACCGGGCCGGATCTGGCACGGGTCGGCGCTCGCTACTCGGATGATTGGCACCGCGCACACTTGTACAACCCGCGCAACGTGGTGCCGGAATCGAAGATGCCTGCCTATCCGTGGTTGGTAGCCAATCAACTCGACAGCAGCCACACCGAAACCAAGCTCAAGGCCATGCGCACCCTGGGCGTGCCTTACACCGACGACGACATCGCCGGCAGTGTCGAGTCGCTCAAGGGCAAGTCTGAAATGGACGCACTGGTTGCTTATCTGCAAGTGCTCGGCACTGCCATCAAGAGCAAGAGGTGAGTCATGGTCTTTGAGTTAAGCACTGGAATGATCCGCGGCCTGGGCACGGTCGTGGTGTTCGTGGCCTTCATCGGCCTGACCCTGTGGGTCTTCAGCAGCAAGCGCAGTCCGGAATTCGCCGAAGCACGCCTGCTGCCGTTCGCCGACGAGCCACAAACCGACAACCAAAAAAATGCAGCAACAGGGAGTACCCGGCCATGACCACCTTCTGGAGTACGTGGATCTGCGTACTGACCATCGGCAGCCTGATCGGCCTGACCTGGTTGCTGATCGGCACCCGCCGGGGCGAAACCAAGGGCAGCGTGGACCAGACCATGGGCCACAGCTTCGATGGCATCGAGGAGTACGACAACCCGTTGCCGCAATGGTGGTTCATGTTGTTCGCCGGCACTCTGGTGTTTGCCGTCGGCTATCTGATCCTCTATCCGGGCCTGGGCAACTGGAAAGGTATCCTGCCCGGCTACGACAACGGCTGGACCGGTGTGCACGAATGGGAAAAGGAGATGGACAAGGCTGACGCGAAGTTCGGGCCGATCTTCGCCAAATTCGCCGCCATGCCGGTGGAAGAAGTGGCCAAGGACCCGCAAGCGCTGAAAATGGGTGGCCGCCTGTTCGCCTCCAACTGCTCGGTGTGCCACGGCTCGGATGCCAAGGGCGCGTTCGGTTTCCCCAATTTGACCGACAGCGACTGGCGCTGGGGCGGCAATGCCGAAACCATCAAGACCACCATCATGGGCGGGCGCATGGCGATGATGCCGGCCTGGGGTGAAGTCCTTGGGGAGGCCGGGGTGAAAAACGTGGCAGCTTATGTGCGTCATGGGCTGGCTGGCTTGCCACTGCCGACTGATGATACCGCCGACCTGCAAGCCGGGCAGCAAGTGTTCAGTACCACCTGCACAGCCTGTCACGGGGCAAACGGCCAGGGCACCGAAGCCATGGGTGCGCCGAATCTGACGCACCCGACCGCGTTCATCTACGGTTCGAGCCTGGCCCAGCTGCAACAGACCATTCGCCATGGTCGTCAGGGGCATATGCCCGCGCAAAGTGAATTGCTGGGTAACGATAAGGTGCAACTTCTCGCCGCTTATGTGTACAGCCTGTCGCATGGTCTGAATACAGAGCGTTTGCAGGCTGAAGGCAAAACCAAGTAATTCTTGACCGCTCTGCTGCCGCATTCTCCGGGATGCGGCAGTTCCCTTCCCCTTTGCGACTCATTGTCGCACCCTTCGCTATCGCGCCTTTCGGTTCCCCTGATTCGGGTCTAAGCTTCCCCCGATGCGGACTGGCCAGTGCCGGTTCCAGGTCGACCCTGAACGATGTGTTCGACGAATCTGCCCGATGACAGGCCGCAAAGGCTGGTAGATACCGGCTGTCGCGCCAATTGCCTTCGGTCACCCAATCGTTGCGTTTGAACACACCCTGTTACATCCGACCTGACCCCCTCGCCTGATCAGTCTCACGGGACGTTTTGTCCGCGGACAATTTTGACCCTACGCGGCGCATGGAAAGGCCGCAGAATCAGCATTTGAAAGCATTGACCCAGGTCATGGCGCGTTGCAATGACCCCCCGCTTTCTACATACTTGCGGCCGATTTTTAATCCTAATAAAACACCCAAACCGTGGAACCTTAGAATGAGCACAGCAATCAGTCCGACTGCTTATAACTATAAGGTAGTCCGCCAGTTCGCCATCATGACGGTGGTCTGGGGGATCCTTGGCATGGGGCTCGGTGTCTTCATCGCCTCTCAACTGGTCTGGCCGGAATTGAACTTCGGTCTGCCCTGGACGAGCTTTGGACGCCTGCGCCCGTTGCACACAAACCTGGTGATTTTCGCCTTCGGTGGATGTGCACTGTTTGCCACTTCCTATTACGTCGTGCAGCGAACCTGCCAAACGCGACTGATTTCCGACAGTCTCGCGGCCTTCACCTTCTGGGGTTGGCAAGCGGTGATCGTCGGCGCCATCGTTACCTTGCCGCTGGGTTACACCACCACCAAGGAATACGCTGAGCTGGAATGGCCCCTGGCTATTCTGCTGGCCATCGTCTGGGTCACCTACGGTCTGGTGTTCTTCGGCACCATCACCAAGCGCAAGACCAAGCACATCTATGTGGGCAACTGGTTCTACGGCGCCTTCATCGTCGTGACGGCGATGCTGCACATCGTCAACCACGCCTCCCTGCCGGTCAGCTTCTTCAAGTCCTACTCGGCCTACTCGGGTGCGACCGACGCGATGATCCAGTGGTGGTACGGCCACAACGCCGTGGGCTTCTTCCTGACCACCGGTTTCCTGGGGATGATGTACTACTTCGTGCCGAAGCAGGCCGAGCGTCCGATCTACTCCTATCGCCTGTCCATCGTGCACTTCTGGGCGCTGATCACCCTGTACATCTGGGCAGGTCCCCACCACCTGCACTACACCGCGCTGCCGGACTGGGCCCAGTCCCTGGGCATGGCGATGTCGATCATCCTGCTGGCTCCGAGCTGGGGCGGCATGATCAACGGCATGATGACCCTGTCGGGCGCCTGGCATAAGCTGCGCACGGACCCGATCCTGCGCTTCCTCGTGGTTTCCCTGGCGTTCTACGGCATGTCGACCTTCGAAGGCCCGATGATGGCGATCAAGACCGTCAACTCGCTCTCGCACTACACCGACTGGACCATCGGCCACGTACACGCCGGTGCCCTGGGCTGGGTAGCGATGATCTCGATCGGCGCGATCTACCACATGATCCCGAAACTGTTCGGTCGCGCGCAGATGCACAGTATCGGCCTGATCAACACGCACTTCTGGCTCGCCACCATCGGTACCGTTCTGTACATCGCTTCGATGTGGGTCAACGGCATTACCCAAGGCCTGATGTGGCGTGCAATCAACGATGACGGCACCCTCACCTACTCGTTCGTCGAAGCGCTGCAAGCCAGCCACCCTGGCTTCATCGTTCGCGCCCTGGGCGGTGCGTTCTTCGCCACCGGCATGCTGTTCATGGCCTACAACGTTTTCCGCACCGTACGCGCCTCGAACCCGGCAGAAGCTGAAGCCGCCGAACAGATCGTTGTAGTTGGAGCTCACTGATGAAGCATGAAGCAGTCGAGAAGAATATTGGCCTGCTGGCCTTCTTCATGGTCATCGCCGTCAGCGTCGGCGGCCTGACCCAGATCGTTCCGCTGTTTTTCCAGGATGTCACCAACAAGCCGGTCGAGGGCATGAAGCCTCGCACCGCCCTTGAACTGGAAGGCCGGGACATTTATATCGCCAACGGTTGTGTCGGCTGCCACTCGCAGATGATCCGCCCGTTCCGTGCTGAAACCGAACGTTACGGCCACTACTCGGTTGCCGGTGAAAGCGTCTGGGACCACCCGTTCCTGTGGGGTTCCAAGCGTACCGGTCCGGACCTGGCCCGTGTCGGCGGTCGTTACTCCGATGACTGGCAGCGTGCGCACTTGTACAACCCGCGCAACGTCGTGCCCGAGTCGAAAATGCCGGCCTACCCGTTCCTCGTGGAAAACAAGCTCGACGGCAAAGACACTGCGAAGAAAATGGAAGTCTTGCGCACGCTCGGCGTCCCTTACACCGACGAAGACATCGCCGGCGCCAAGGATGCTGTGAAGGGCAAAACCGAAATGGACGCGCTGGTGGCCTATCTGCAAGGCCTGGGCACCATCATCAAAAGCAAACGGTGATCTAGATGGATATCGGGATGATTCGTGGCCTGGGCACTGTCGTTGTGATGGTGGCCTTCATCGGTCTGGCGTTGTGGGTATTCAGCCCCAAGCGCAAGTCGGAGTTTGAAGACGCGACCTTGCTGCCTTTCGCGGATGATCCCGAAGCCATCAAGCACGTCGAGCAAGCTTCTAGGAGTAACAAAGAATGACTACATTCTGGAGTCTGTACGTCACAGTCCTCAGTCTCGGTACGATCTTTTCCCTGACCTGGCTGCTGCTGTCGACCCGCAAGGGCCAGCGCACCGAGGCCACCGAAGAGACGGTTGGGCACTCCTTCGACGGGATCGAGGAGTACGACAACCCGCTGCCGAAATGGTGGTTCATGCTGTTCGTGGGCACCATCATTTTCGCCCTGGGCTACCTGGTGCTGTACCCGGGCCTGGGCAACTGGAAAGGCCTGCTGCCGGGTTATAACTACCTGGATAACGAAAAGCAGACCGCGTTCGCCAACGGCCAGACCGGCTGGACCGGCGTTCACGAGTGGGAAAAGGAAATGGCTCGGTCGGACGCCAAGTTCGGCCCGATCTTCGCCAAGTTCGCTTCCATGCCGATCGAAGAAGTAGCAAAAGACCCGCAAGCCCTGAAGATGGGCGGCCGCCTGTTCGCCTCCAACTGCTCGGTCTGCCACGGTTCCGACGCCAAAGGCGCCTATGGCTTCCCTAACCTGACCGACGCCGATTGGCGCTGGGGCGGCGAGCCGGAAACCATCAAGACCACCATCATGGGCGGCCGTCACGCGGTCATGCCGGCGTGGGCTGAAGTGATCGGCGAGCAAGGCGTTGCGGACGTTGCCGCGTTCGTACTGACCAACCTCGACGGCCGCAAGCTGCCGGAAGGCGCCAAGGCTGATCCAGTTGCCGGGCAGAAACTGTTCGCCGCCAACTGCGTGGCCTGCCACGGTCCGGAAGGCAAAGGCACCCCGGCGATGGGCGCTCCCAACCTGACCCACCCTGCCGCGTTCATCTACGGTTCGAGCTTCGCTCAACTGCAGCAGACCATCCGTTACGGCCGTCAGGGCCAGATGCCTGCGCAAGAGCAAATGCAGGGCAACGACAAGGTTCACCTGCTGGCCGCTTATGTTTACAGCTTGTCTCACGGTGAGAAGGCTGTGGCGGAAAACGCCCAGTAAGGCAAACGCTTGAAGCAACAAAAAACGGCCCCGCCAATGTAATTTGGCGGGGCCGTTTTGTTTGGGGCATGGATACACCTTGGTTTCATAAACCGAAACCTATGTTCGATAGGCCGGCAGATCGGTAAGCGGTAACGTCGACTCGCCTGATGACCCGCAAACGGAATCTGAAACGCAGGTCATTCATGGACAAGGAAGTACTTCATCAATAACCAAGGAATTCATGAAATGCCTGAGCCAAACAACATCGATCCTCATGTTTGCAATGCCGGTGTACCCGAAACGACTGTCGAGGTCGCTCCAGCCGCGGATATCCGGCCAGGAGATACCGATGACGTGCCACTGGAAACCGGTGAAGCCGCGAAGAACTCAAAGCGGCGCGCCTCCTTTGCCGCTCCCGGTCCCGCCACGGATAAAAAGCGCACCTCCGGTGGGCTGGATAGCTTGGGGAAAGGTCGTCTGCCTTAAGCCCCTCCAACCCAACGCAGCGGCAATCCGCTGCGTTCTCATGTTTGCCGTGCACTCCCCTCTCAAAATCTTCTTGAATGAACAGCAATCCTCAAACAAAGACCGGTGATCGAGTACTCACCTTCGAATGTTGCAGGCCCTCAAATCAGGTAGTAACGTTGCTACATTAGAACGTTCAGGAGGTCACTGATGATGGCCATCACCACCATTTCCAGCCGCGAATTCAACCAGGACACAAGTGGTGCCAAAAAAGCCACGCGCCAGGGGCCGGTTTTCATCACCGACCGAGGCAAACCGGCCCATGTACTGCTAAGCATTGAGGATTACCAAAAACTGACCGGCATCAACGCCGACATCGTCGACCTGCTGGTAATGCCTGAAGCGGCAGATATCGAGTTCGAAACCGAGCGTGCCGTGATCACTCATCGCCCCGTGGATTTGTCCTGATGTTTCTACTCGACACCAACGTGATTTCCGAACTGCGCAAACCCCAGGCTGACGCGAACGTTGTCGCCTGGGCCAAAAGCATCATCGCTCCCCGCATGTTTATCTCGGCCATTACCCTGAAAGAACTGGAGACAGGGGTGCTGTGCATGGAGCGCCGCGATCCCGCTCAGGGAAAGGTATTGCGCACTTGGCTCAAACGGCACGTCATACCGGCTTTCGATGCCCGGATCCTGCCGATCGATGCCGCCGTGGCCCTTCGGTGTGCAAGTCTGCACGTTCCGGATCGCACCAACGAAGCAGACGCCTTGAT
Organism: Pseudomonas sp. WPR_5_2; assembly: GCF_003634475.1. Classification (NCBI taxonomy): domain Bacteria; kingdom Pseudomonadati; phylum Pseudomonadota; class Gammaproteobacteria; order Pseudomonadales; family Pseudomonadaceae; genus Pseudomonas; species Pseudomonas sp. WPR_5_2. The sequence goes on from NZ_RBLA01000001.1 coordinate 1,877,109, forward strand.
TGCAGCCACTGCGCTGGTTCATGGTCTGACTGTCGTCACCCGCAACGTCGGCGACTTTCAATCCAGCGGTGTTCAGTTGATCAACCCATGGGCTGATTGAGTCCTGACCTCCGTAAAACCGGCCATAATTCACAAGTCAATTGATACAGGTCATTACACGGTCAGTTGATTTCCACCAACGTGACCAAAGGTCGCACCCTTGAGCTAGAGCGACAGGCGTATCATTGAGCCACTGCAACACCCCTTTTTGACCCCGGTCGGCACGTACTGATCGAGGCATTTTTCCACTGCCGTGGGATGCAACCGATGAGCAACCAGATTCCGGTACACGACGTAACCCCGCCTGCCAAAAACGCGAACAACAGCGTCGACCTCTACGCCTCCCGGGAAAAGATCTACACCCGCGCCTTCACCGGTCTGTTCCGCAACCTGCGGATGGCAGGCGGTGCCGTGTTGTTCCTGCTTTATTTCGGTACGGTCTGGCTGAACTGGGGCGGTCACCAGGCCGTCTGGTGGAACCTGCCGGAGCGTAAATTCTTCATCTTCGGCGCAACCTTCTGGCCCCAGGATTTCATCCTCCTGTCCGGCATGCTGATCATCGCCGCGTTCGGTCTGTTCTTCATCACGGTGTACGCAGGCCGGGTGTGGTGTGGCTATACCTGCCCGCAAAGCGTCTGGACCTGGATTTTCATGTGGTGTGAAAAGGTCACCGAAGGCGACCGCAACCAGCGCATCAAGCTCGACAAGGCGCCGATGAGCGCCAACAAATTCCTGCGCAAATTCAGCAAGCACGCGATGTGGCTGCTGATCGGCTTCGTGACCGGCATGACCTTCGTCGGCTACTTCTCGCCGATCCGTGAATTGACCATCGATTTCTTCACCGGCGAGGCCGATGGCTGGTCGTATTTCTGGGTCGGCTTCTTCACCCTCGCCACCTACGGCAACGCCGGCTGGCTGCGCGAACAGGTGTGCATCTACATGTGCCCGTATGCGCGCTTCCAGAGTGTGATGTTCGACAAGGACACCCTGATCGTGTCCTACGACCCTCGCCGTGGCGAAGGCCGTGGCCCGCGTAAAAAAGGTATCGACTACAAGGCCCAGGGCCTGGGTGACTGCATCGACTGCACCATGTGCGTCCAGGTCTGCCCGACCGGCATCGACATCCGTGACGGCCTGCAAATCGAATGCATCGGCTGCGCCGCCTGCATCGATGCCTGCGACGCGATCATGGACAAGATGGAGTATCCGCGCGGCCTGATCAGCTACACCACCGAACACAACCTGTCCGGGCAGAAAACCCATAAACTGCGCCCGCGCCTGATCGGCTATGCCGTGGTGCTGCTGGCCATGATCAGCCTGTTGGTGACCGCCTTCTTCATGCGCTCGCTGGTGGGTTTCGACGTCAGCAAGGACCGCGTGCTGTACCGCGAAAACGCCGAAGGGCGGATCGAAAACGTCTACAGCCTGAAGATCATGAACAAGGACCAGCGCGACCACACCTACGTACTGGAGGCCACCGGTCTGCCGGACCTCAAGCTGCAAGGCCGGCGCGAGATCAAGGTCGCAGCCGGCGATATCATCAGCCAGCCGGCCGAACTGTCCGTGGCCCCGGAACACCTGCCATCGAGCACCAACGAGGTGAAATTCATCCTCAAGGATGCCGATGACGCCAGCATTCATGTTGAAGCCAAGAGCCGGTTCATCGGCCCACAAAATCGTTGAGAGAAGTGATCATGCCCGCAGCAAACGCCGCAAGCCCCTGGTACAAGCACCTCTGGCCATGGATCATCATCGGGATTCTGGCCTGCTCGGTGACCCTGACCTTGTCCATGGTGACCATCGCGGTGAATAACCCGGACAACCTGGTCAATGACAACTACTACGAGGCCGGCAAAGGCATCAACCGCTCCCTGGACCGTGAACTGCTGGCGCAGACCCTGCTGATGCGCGCCAGCGTTCACCTGGATGATGTGACCGGTGAAGTCGACCTGCGCCTGAGTGGCAACAGTCAGCCAAAGACCCTTGAGCTGAACCTGATTTCGCCCACTCAACCGGAAAAGGACCGCAAGATCCTCCTGACCCGCAGTGAAACCGAACAGGGGCGCTACATCGGCCAGTTGAGCGACAAGATCGAAGGCCGTCGCTTTATCGAATTGCTGGGTAGCCAGGACGACCACATATGGCGCATGTTCGAAGAAGAACTGGTCAGCCATGACAAGGACCTGCTGCTCGGTGATGAGCCGTTGCAGGGAGCGGAAGACCTGAAGAAATAAACGTCGCGCTTCGCGCATCGCTGGCAAGCCAGCTCCTACAGGAACGCACGTACTCTTGTAGAAGCTGGCTTGCCAGCGATGAGGCCCATCCAGACGCCATAGATTACCCATGACCATTTCGCTCTCCTGCTACCACTGCGCCCTGCCCGTCCCGGCCGGCAGCCGTTTCACCGCGGCGGTCCTGGGGCAAACCCGCGAGTTCTGCTGCCCGGGTTGCCAGGCCGTGGCCGAAGCGATTGTCGCCGGTGGACTGGAAAGCTATTACCAACATCGCAGCGAAGCGTCAGCCAACCCCGAGGCGCTGCCGGTGCAATTGGTGGATGAACTGGCACTGTATGACCGTGCCGACGTGCAGCAACCCTTTGTCCGCCATGAAGGCGAACTCGCCGAAACCACATTGTTGATGGAAGGCATCAGTTGCGCCGCCTGCGGCTGGCTGATCGAGAAACACTTGCGCGCCTTGCCCGCTGTGGCCGAGGCCCGCCTGAACCTGTCGAACCATCGACTGCATGTGCGCTGGGCCGACGCGCAACTGCCGCTCAGTCAGGTGCTCGCAGAGCTGCGCCACATCGGCTACGCCGCTCATCCTTATCAAGCCGACCGCGCCAGTGAACAACTGGCCAGCGAGAACCGCCTGGCCCTGCGCCAGCTCGGCGTCGCCGGCCTGCTGTGGTTCCAGGCGATGATGGCGACCATGGCCACCTGGCCGGAATTCAACATCGACCTCAGCCCTGAACTGCACGCCATCCTGCGCTGGGTCGCGCTGTTTCTCACCACCCCGATCGTGTTCTACAGCTGTGCACCGTTCTTCAAGGGTGCCATGCGTGACCTGCGCACCCGCCACCTGACCATGGACGTCTCGGTGTCGCTGGCCATTGGCAGCGCCTACATCGCCGGGATCTGGACGTCGATCAGCGGCGTTGGCGAACTGTATTTCGATGCGGTCGGCATGTTTGCGCTGTTCCTGCTGGCCGGGCGCTATCTTGAGCGCCGCGCCCGGGAACGCACGGCCGCCGCCACCGCGCAGCTTGTCAACCTGCTGCCGGCCTCGTGCCTGCGCCTGGGCACCGACGGCCAGAGCGAGCGTATCCTGTTGACCGAGCTGCGGGTGGGTGACCTGGTGCTGGTGCATCCGGGCGCGATCCTTCCGGCCGATGGCAAGATTCTCGATGGTCAGTCGAGCATCGATGAATCGCTGCTGACCGGCGAATACCTGCCGCAACCCCGTACGCCTGGCGACGCCGTCACCGCCGGCACCTTGAATGTCGAAGGCGCGTTGACCGTGCAAGTTCAGGCGCTCGGCCAGGACACCCGGCTCTCCGCCATCGTCCGCCTGCTGGATCGCGCCCAGGCGGAAAAACCACGGCTGGCGGAAATCGCCGACCGCGCCGCGCAATGGTTCCTGTTGCTGACGCTGATCGCGTCCGCCTGTATTGGCCTGCTGTGGTGGGAGCTGGATTCATCGCGAGCGTTCTGGATTGTGCTGGCGATGCTGGTCGCGACTTGCCCCTGCGCCCTGTCCCTGGCAACACCGACCGCCCTCACGGCGGCCACCGGCACCCTGCACAAACTCGGCTTGCTGCTGACCCGCGGCCATGTGCTCGAAGGCCTGAACCAGATCGATACGGTGATTTTCGACAAAACCGGCACACTGACCGAAGGACGCCTGGCGCTGCGCTCGATCCGTCCCCTTGGTGCCCTCGACCGCGATCAGTGCCTGAGCCTGGCCGCCGCTTTGGAAAACCGCTCCGAACATCCGATTGCCCGTGCCTTCGGTCGCGCACCGCTGGCCGCCGAGGAGGTGCACAGTTTTCCGGGCCTGGGCCTTGAGGGACTGGTTGGCGAGCAGCGCCTGCGTATCGGCCAGCCCGGTTTTGTCTGCGAACTCAGCGGTGCAGCCGCCCCCTCGATGCCGGATGAAGCCGGACAATGGCTGCTGCTTGGCGATGAACGGGGGCCATTGGCCTGGTTCGTTCTCGACGACCGCTTGCGTGACGATGCCCCGGCCCTGCTGGCAGCCTGCAAGGCCCGCGGCTGGCGCACCTTGCTGCTGTCCGGCGACAGCTCGCCGATGGTTGCCAGTGTCGCTGCCGAACTCGGTATCGACGAGGCTCGGGGCGGTTTGCGCCCGGACGACAAGTTGCAGGTTCTGCAACAGCTGCACCAACAAGGTCGCAAAGTGCTGATGCTCGGGGACGGCGTCAACGATGTACCGGTGCTGGCCGCCGCCGACATTAGCGTGGCCATGGGCTCGGCCACCGATCTGGCAAAAACCAGCGCCGACGCGGTGCTGCTGTCCAATCGCCTCGACGCACTGGTACAAGCCTTCAGCCTGGCTCGGCGAACCCGTCGGGTAATCATCGAGAACCTGCTGTGGGCGGCGCTGTACAATGGCCTCATGTTGCCGTTCGCCGCCCTCGGCTGGATCACGCCGGTGTGGGCCGCGGTCGGCATGTCCATCAGTTCGTTGACCGTGGTGCTCAATGCCCTGCGCCTGACCCGCCTGCCCGGCGCGCCGGTTGCCGCCGCCACGCCAGAAACCCGCCCGTTGCCGGCCTGAGCCGCGCGGGCATGGAGTCCAGATGCCAGCTCTCTATGTGATGATCCCGGCCGCGCTGCTGATCGTGGCCATCGCTATCTATATTTTCTTCTGGGCGGTCGACAGTGGTCAGTACGACGATCTGGACGGCCCAGCCCACAGCATCCTGTTCGACGATCAGGACCCGAATCACACCGCGGCGGTCGACGAGGCCAGCGGCCATCCGGCCAAGCCAGACGACAAGGCGCCGCCCCATGCTTGAGTTGGCGCCATTACTGGTGTCTGCGGTGATCCTCGGTCTGCTCGGTGGCGGCCATTGCCTGGGCATGTGCGGCGGCTTGATGGGCGCGCTGACCCTGGCAATTCCCAAGGAACAACGTAGCCGTCGCTTTCGCCTGCTGCTGGCCTACAACCTCGGGCGAATCCTCAGCTATGCCGCCGCCGGCCTGCTGATCGGTCTCGCCGGCTGGGCGGTGGCCAATAGCCCGGCGGCGCTGTTCATGCGCGTGCTCGCCGGATTGCTGTTGATCGCCATGGGCCTGTACCTGGCCGGTTGGTGGAGTGGCCTGACGCGCATCGAAAGCCTGGGTCGCGGCCTGTGGCGGCATATCCAGCCAGTGGCCAACAAACTGCTGCCGGTGTCGAGTATCCCCCGCGCACTATTGCTGGGCTCGCTTTGGGGCTGGCTACCCTGCGGCCTGGTTTACAGCACGCTGTTATGGTCGGCCAGTCAGGGTAATGCGCTGGACAGCGCGCTGCTGATGCTGGCGTTCGGCCTCGGCACCTGGCCGGTCCTGCTTGCCACCGGGCTGGCGGCGGAGCGGGTGACGGCGCTGTTGCGCAAGCGCAGCGTGCGCGTGGCCGGTGGGTTGCTGGTGATGGTGTTCGGTATCTGGACCTTGCCGGGGCCGCATCAGCATTGGTTGATGGGGCATTAGATCGGCGGTGTCTTCTTCGCGAGCAGGCTCGCTCCCACATTTGGAATGCGTTCCCCCTGTGGGAGCGAGCCTGCTCGCGAAGAGGCCCGCACAAACAACACAAATACCGACCCTTGATGCAAATCAAGATCCCCAAATGTCACACCCCCTAGACTGGCCAGCACCGCCAGCCCATTCCGGGGGATGCCCGCATGATGCTCGACGCCATTCGTTGGGATACCGATCTGATCCGCCGTTATGACCTGGCGGGACCGCGCTACACCTCCTACCCGACCGCCGTGCAATTCAATGGGCAGGTCGGCACCTTCGATCTGTTTCACGCCCTGCGCGAGAGCCGCAAGGCCCTGCGCCCGTTGTCGCTGTATGTTCACGTGCCGTTCTGCGCTAACATTTGCTACTACTGCGCCTGCAACAAAGTCATCACCAAGGATCGCGGCCGCGCCCTGCCCTACCTGCAACGCCTGGAACACGAAATCCAGCTGATCGCCTGTCACCTCGACCCCGCGCAAAAGGTCGAGCAACTGCACTTCGGCGGCGGCACACCGACCTTTCTCAGCCATGACGAACTGCGTCAGTTGATGGCGCACCTGCGCAAGCATTTCAATTTGCTGGACGACGATTCCGGCGACTACGGTATCGAAATCGACCCCCGTGAAGCCGATTGGTCGACCATGGGCCTGTTGCGCGAGCTGGGGTTCAATCGGGTCAGCATCGGCCTGCAGGATCTCGACCCCGCCGTACAACGCGCGGTCAATCGCCTGCAAAGCCTGGAGGAAACCCGCGCGGTGATCGACGCCGCCCGCACCCTGCAATTCCGTTCGATCAACATCGACCTCATCTACGGCTTGCCAAGACAGACCCCGGACAACTTCGCCCGCACCGTCGAAGAGGTCATCCGCCTGCAACCGGACCGGCTCTCAGTATTCAACTACGCGCACCTGCCAGAACGCTTCATGCCGCAACGGCGGATCGACGGTGATGAACTGCCAACACCGGCGCAGAAACTGGAAATGCTGCAACGCACCATCGAGCAACTGACCGCTGCCGGTTACCGCTACATCGGCATGGATCACTTTGCCCTGCCCGACGATGAGCTGGCGATCGCCCAGGAAGAATCGACCCTGCAACGCAACTTCCAGGGCTACACCACCCACGGGCATTGCGATCTGATCGGACTGGGCGTTTCGGCGATCAGCCAGATCGGCGATTTGTATTGCCAGAACAGCAGCGATTTGAACGAGTATCAGAACAGCTTGGCCTCAGCACAATTGGCCACCAGTCGCGGCCTGTTATGCAACGGCGATGACCGGATCCGGCGTGCAGTGATTCAGCAGTTGATCTGCAATTTCAGCCTGGAATTCGCCCTGATCGAGCACACCTTCAACATCGATTTTCAAGGCTATTTCGGCGAACTTTGGCCACAATTGCAGCGCATGGCCAAGGACGGCCTGATTGAACTGGATCGCGAAAGAATCAGCGTACTGCCCGCCGGGCGCTTGCTGGTGCGCTCGGTGTGCATGGTGTTCGATGCGTACCTGGAACAACACAGCCGCCAACGGTTTTCACGGGTGATCTAGCGGTGCGACAAAACCGCCATGCGCTGGCCTCAACATCCTCCAGTGGGTTACCCTTACGTCTTATGTGTGTTTTCCCACAAGGATTGAAGAAATGTCCGAGCCAGTAAAACTGCGCACTCATAACCAGGCCCATTGCAAGGATTGCAGCCTGGCCCCGCTGTGTTTGCCGCTTTCGCTGAATCTGGAAGACATGGACGCGCTGGACGACATTGTCAAACGTGGCCGCCCGCTGAAAAAGGGAGAGTTTCTGTTCCGCCAGGGTGACACGTTCGACTCCGTTTACGCCGTACGCTCCGGCGCACTCAAGACCTTCAACCTGAGTGATGCCGGCGAAGAACAGCTCACCGGGTTTCATCTACCAAGCGAACTGGTCGGATTGTCGGGCATGGACACCGAAAAACATCCGGTGTCGGCGCAAGCGCTGGAAACCACGTCGGTGTGTGAAATTCCCTTCGAACGCCTCGACGAACTGGCCCTGCAATTGCCGCAGCTGCGCCGTCAGTTGATGCGGGTGATGAGCCGTGAGATTCGTGACGATCAACAGATGATGTTGTTGCTGTCGAAAAAAACGGCTGACGAGCGCATCGCCACTTTCCTGGTTAACCTATCGGCACGTTTCCGCGCCCGGGGTTTCTCGGCCAATCAATTCCGCCTGAGCATGTCGCGCAACGAAATCGGCAACTACCTGGGCCTGGCGGTGGAAACCGTGTCGCGGGTGTTCACGCGCTTCCAGCAGAACGAGCTGATTGCCGCCGAAGGCAAGGAAATCCGCATTCTTGACCCGATCCAGCTGTGCGCGCTGGCCGGCGGCTCAATCGAAGGCTGATTCAAGCGATAGCGGCTGAGCGAAACGGTTCAGCCGCCGTTATAATGCGCCGTTTGCAGCCCTGCCAGGACACCCCGACGATGGTCTTCGACTCCTTCGACATCAAATCCCTCATCCGCCCCGTGATCGACTTTCCCAAGCCGGGGGTGATTTTTCGCGACATCACTCCGTTGTTCCAGTCGCCCACGGCCCTGCGCCTGGTGATGGACAGCTTCGCCCATCGTTATGTCGAAGCCGACTTCACTCACATCGGCGCCATGGATGCCCGTGGTTTTCTGATCGGTTCGGTGCTGGCCTATCAATTGAACAAACCGCTGGTGCTGTTTCGCAAGCAAGGCAAGCTGCCGGCCGATGTCCTGGCCGAGGGCTATGCGACCGAGTACGGCGAAGCGTTCCTGGAAGTGCATGCCGATAGCTTGTGCGAAGGCGATTCGGTGGTGATGTTCGATGACCTGATCGCCACGGGCGGCACCTTGATTGCAGCGGCGAACCTGATTCGACGCATGGGCGCCCGGGTTCATGAAGCGGCGGCAATCATCGACCTGCCGGAATTGGGTGGTTCGCAGCGGCTGGAAGACATGGGCATTCCGACGTTTTGCCTGACGCAGTTTGCCCTGACCGATATGTAAGCAGCGTCTGTACTGACGTCTTCGCTGGCAAGCCAGCTCCCACAGGATCTGCGGCGTACACAAATTGTGTGCACGGCAGAGAACACTGTGGGAGCTGGCTTGCCAGCGATAGCGTCAGCAGCTACACCACAGAACTCAGAGCCCCATCTGCTTGCTGATGATCTCGTTCATCACTTCCCGCGTCCCGCCCCCGATCGACAAAATCCGATTATCGCGGTACAGCCGCTCTACCAGGCTGTCCCTCATGTAACCCAAGCCACCCAGTATCTGCACGGCATCCGTGGTAATCCTGTCCGCCGTGTCGGTGGCAAAATTCTTGGCCATGGAAATTTCCTTGATCACGCTCTGCCCCGCGGCCATTTTCGCTGCCTGGCGATAGGTGAATTCCCTTGAGACTTCCAGTGCGGTGGCCATTTCGGCGAGGCGGTGCTTGATCACCTGGAACTTGCCGATGGGTTTGCCGAACGCTTCACGCGCTCGCGCCCAATTCAGGCTTTCCTCCAGGGCGAGCTGCGCTGTCATATTGGCCATCAGGGCCAATGCCAGGCGTTCGCTCTGAAAGTTGCCCATGATGCAGGCGAAGCCCATGTTCTCGCCGCCAATCAGATTGCCTACAGGCACCCGGCAGTCATCGAAGAACAGTTCAGCGGTATCGGACGCCCACCAACCCATTTTCTTCAGTTGCCGCCCCACGGTGAAACCGGGGGTGCCCTTCTCGATCAACAACAGGCTGACACCCGCGAAACCCGGCTCACCGGTGCGTACCGCGACCGTATAGAAGTCCGCGCGCACGCCACTGGTGATGAAGGTTTTGCTGCCGCTGACCCGGTAAAATTCGCCATCACGCACGGCGCGGGTTTGCAGGTTGGCGACGTCGGAACCGCCGCCGGGCTCGGTGACGGCCAGGGCGCTGATTTTTTCGCCCGACAACACCTGCGGCACGACCCGCTCACGGACTTCAGGCCTGGCCCATTTGAGAATCGGCGGCAGACCGATGTCCAACGACCCAAGCCCTGCCACCAGACCGCCCGAGCCACAACGCATCAACTCTTCGCTGGCGGCGATCTTGGCGAACAGATCGCCTTCGTGGCTCCCGCCGAGCGCTTCCGGGTAGCCGATACCGAGAATCCCCGCCGCGCCGGCCTTGAGGTAGAGCTCACGGGGAAAGCTTTCGACTTCTTCCCATTCGGCAATGTCCGGAAGAATCTCGCGCTCGACGAAACGTCTGACGCTGTCGCGAACCAACTGGTGGCTGGGGTCGAAATATTCCTGAAAGGCAGGCATTGGCGAACTCCACGCAAGGGGTTCGCCGACGTTAACCGAGCGCTTGCTTGGTTTTCAACAGGATTATGTGAATCAGATGGACCGAGGTGCGCCATTCGCGAGCAGGCTCGCTCCCACAAGGGACTGGTGTACGCAAATCCAATGTGGGAGCGAGCCTGCTCGCGAAGGCGTCAAATCAAACGCTACAAAGCAATCGGCTTACGCCCGGCAAACGAATGCGCCAACGTCCCGCCATCCACCAACTCCAGCTCGCCGCCCAATGGCACGCCATGGGCGATGCGCGAAGCGATCAGGCCTTTGCTGCTGAGCAACTGGGCGATGTAATGTGCCGTGGCTTCCCCTTCCACGGTCGGGTTGGTGGCGAGGATCACTTCAGTGAACGTGCCTGCCTCTTCGATCCGCGCCATCAGCTGTGGAATGCCAATGGCTTCCGGTCCCAGGCCGTCGAGTGGTGACAGGTGGCCCTTGAGCACGAAATAGCGACCGCGAAAGCCGGTCTGCTCCACGGCATAGACATCCATCGGCCCTTCCACGACGCAGAGCAGCGTATCGTCACGCCGGGTATCGGCGCATTGCGGGCAGAGGTCATCTTCGGTCAGGGTGCGGCACAAACGGCAGTGACCGACCCCTTCCATGGCCTGGCTCAAGGCCTGGGCCAGTCGCGAGCCGCCGCTGCGATCGCGCTCGAGCAACTGCAACGCCATACGCTGGGCGGTTTTCTGACCCACACCCGGCAAAACGCGCAGGGCATCGATCAGTTGGCGAATCAAAGGGCTGAAGCTCATGGGGAAAAATCCGACAAAACAACGAGACGCGGTTTATACCCGCGCCTCTGGTTAGCGTCAAATTGCAGCGGCAATTAGCCCTGGGCGACCTTAATCACCAGTTTGCCGAAGTTGCGCCCTTCCAGCAGACCGATAAACGCCTGGGGCGCATTCTCCAGACCATTGACCACGTCTTCGCGGAATTTCACCTTGCCGTCACGCACCCATGGTGCCATGGCGCTGATGAACTCCGGCTGACGATCACCATAGTCGTCGAACACAATGAAGCCCTGGATCCGCACACGCTTGGTCAATAGCGTGCGCTGCAATTGCGGCAGGCGATCCAGCCCACTCGGCGCTTCGCTGGCGTTGTAGGACGCAATCAGGCCACACAGCGGAATCCGCGCCTTGGGATTGAGCAGTGGCACCACGGCGTCGAACACCTTGCCACCGACGTTTTCGTAATAAATGTCGATGCCCTTGGGACACGCCTGGGCCAATTCATCGGCGAAATCCGGACTTCTGTGGTCGATGCAGGCGTCAAAACCCAGATCCTCGACCACATAGCGACACTTGTCCGCGCCACCGGCCACGCCGACCACACGCAACCCCTTGATCTTCGCCACCTGCCCGACCACCGATCCCACGGCACCGGATGCAGCGGCGACCACCAGGGTTTCACCCGCTTTCGGCTGACCGATGTCCATCAACCCCATGTAGGCGGTCATGCCCGGCATGCCCAGTACACCCAGGGCCATCGATGGGCTCGGCAACGATGACGGGATTGGCATAATGCTGCGGCCATCATTGATGCTGTGGCTTTGCCACCCCGTGGCACCTACCACCAGATCGCCTTCCTGAAATTTGGGATTAAGCGAGCGCTCAACCCGGCTGACTGCGCCGCCGGTCATCACCTCGCCAATTTGCACCGGGGCTGCGTAGGACGGTGCGTCACTCATACGCCCGCGCATGTAAGGGTCGAGTGACAGATAAAGGGTCTTGAGCAGCACCTCGCCGTCGGCCAGATCGGGCAGCGGGACGCGCTCCAGGCGGAAATTCTCCGGCGTCGGCGCGCCGACCGGGCGCGAGGCCAGGACGATGCGTTGGTTGAGGGTCATGGGGTCGGACATGGCGGCGTCTCCTTTGATCGATGAGTTCGGGGGTATAGGGAGCAGACCTTTGTGGCGGTGGCGGGTTCGATCGTTCGTCAGTTATACCGAGGCGACTTCATCGCGGGCAAGCCACGCTCCCACAGGATTGAGGTGATCCCTGTGGGAGCCGGGCTTGCCCGCGATGGCGTCGGGACAGACGCCTCAGGCCCAACAAGCAGAAACAAAAATGCCAGGCGCGATGCCTGGCATTTTTTATGTAGCCCATCCGAAGCGCTTCAGCGAATCAGAATGGCAGTTTCATGCCCGGCGGCAGTTGCATGCCAGCGGTCATGCTGCCCATTTTTTCCTGGCTGTTGGCTTCGATCTTGCGCACGGCGTCGTTGACGGCGGCAGCGACCACCGCTTCCAGCATTTCCTTGTCGTCTTCGCTCATGCCTTCGAGCAGGCTTGGGTCGATGCTCACGCTCTTGACGTCATGACGACCGGTCATCACCACGGTGACCATATCGCCACCGGCCTTACCGGTGACTTCGGCGTTGGCCAGCTCTTCCTGCATCTTGGCCATTTTTTCCTGCATCTGCTGCGCCTGCTTCATCAGGCCGGCCATGCCACCTTTCATCATGGTAATCACCTCAAAAGTACTTGGATCAAAACGGCGCCCGGCGCTTGCCGCCGAACACCTTCAGTTATGAGCCCTGACTGACCAGGGCTTCGACAGGTTCAATAGTATCGTTACGGATCACTGCACCGAACTGCTGCATCATTTGCTGGATGAACGGATCGCCGTGGATCGACTCCTCGGCCTCGCGCTGACGGTCCGCACGACGGCGGGACGCAGCCTGGGCCGGGGTTTCCTGCTCGGGCTTGATCAGCTCCATGGTCAGGGTCAGGTTACGCCCATGATATTGGTTCAACGCATCGTTGAGGCGACGTTGCTGTGTGGCGTTGAACAAGGCGCTGTGGGCCGGGTCCAGGTGCAACAGCCAATTGTCGCCATCAACGGCGATCAAGGTGCAGTTGGCGGCGATACTGCCGGTCATGCCGGAGATCGGCAATTTCGGGAACAGTTCCAGCCATTGCAGGGCCAGGCCCGTGGCCGGCGCGGCGGCGGGTTCCGGCTCGGGCTCCGGCGCTGGTTCGGCGGCGTGTTCGCTGGCCAGATCATCGAGGTAGCTGTAGGCCGAGTCCATGTCCGGTTCGATGTAGTCCTCGTCCAGCGGCGGCTCGTCGTCAAGGTCCATGCCCGGCGTGGCGGCATCGACGTCGGCCACGGATGGCTCCGGGATTGGCGCAGCGGCCCACTCCGGAGCGTCCGGCACCACGCTGTCAGGCGTCGGCAACGGCATCGGTGGCAATTCGGGTTGTTCGCTGGCGGTTTCCAGTACCGGTTCCACCGCTGGTTGCTGGACAGTGGCCGGCTCGACCGGGTCATTCCACGGCAGGTCGACAACCTCTTCGACCACGTCCGCCTCGACCACGGGCTCAGGCAACACCACAGGGGCAACCGGTTCACGTGTGGGAGCCGGCGCCGGAGCAACGACTGGCGCAGGGACCACGGGGGCAACGGCCGCAGCGACTACCGGCGCTACCACCGGCGCGGCAGCCACTGGTTTGGCGGAATCAACTGTGGCCTGGCTGATCCCCACTGGCTTTAGCGGTTGCCTCGGGGCGTCCGCGGTGTCGGCGGGACGGAACGCGAGCATCCGCAGCAGCACCATTTCGAAGCCGCCTCGCGGGTCCGGCGCCAGCGGCAAATCGCGGCGACCGATCAGGCCCATCTGGTAATAGAACTGCACATCTTCGGCCGGCAAGGCCTGGGCCAGCGCCAGTACCCGGTCACGGTCGCCGTGACCGTTGTCGACACCCTCGGGCAAGGCCTGGGCGATGGCAACACGGTGCAGCACGTTGAGAATTTCCGAAAGCACGCCATTCCAGTCCGGGCCTTGCTCGGCCAGATGACGGACGGCTTCGAGCAACGCCTTGGCATCCCCTTCGATCAGCGCATGCAGCACGTCGTAGACCTGACCGTGATCGAGGGTACCAAGCATCGCCCGCACGTCGGCGGCCATGACCTTGCCTTCACCAAAGGCAATCGCCTGGTCGGTGAGGCTCATGGCGTCGCGCATCGAACCATCGGCGGCACGGCCCAGCAACCACAGTGCATCGTCTTCGAACGGCACGTTCTCGACGCCCAGCACATGGGTCAAATGCTCGACCACGCGCTCCGGGGTCATGTTCTTGAGTGAGAACTGCAGGCACCGCGAAAGAATCGTTGCAGGAAGTTTCTGCGGGTCGGTGGTGGCCAGGATGAATTTTACGTAGGGTGGCGGCTCTTCCAGGGTTTTTAGCAGCGCATTGAAGGAATGGCTGGAGAGCATGTGCACTTCGTCGATCAGGTAGACCTTGAAGCGCCCGCGGCTCGGCGCGTACTGCACGTTGTCGAGCAGCTCGCGGGTATCCTCGACCTTGGTGCGGCTGGCGGCGTCGATTTCGATCAGGTCGACGAATCGGCCTTCATCAATCTCGCGGCATACCGAACACTCGCCACAGGGCGTGGAAGTGATACCTGTTTCACAATTCAGGCATTTAGCGATGATTCGCGCGATGGTGGTCTTGCCGACCCCGCGCGTACCGGTAAACAGGTAGGCGTGGTGCAGCCGCTGGCTGTCCAAGGCATTGATCAGAGCCTTGAGCACATGGGTCTGGCCGACCATTTCGCGGAACGAGCGCGGACGCCATTTACGTGCAAGAACCTGATAACTCATCGAAAACCATCGCCACTGGGAAGCAGAAGCGGCTAATGCTAGCGGAGCAAGGCCAAAATTGCATCCGGTGCGCTCGTCTAATCTGGCTAAGCTGCTTTTTGGGGGCTTTTTGATTCAAAGATAGCGGAGCGTTTATGCGGCTGGCCTTGGGGGCACTGCTGTTGATCAGCCTGGACGGCACCGCCGCGCAAGCGCCGTTGCGCTTCGTGGTGCCCGACAGTTGGGCAATGCCGATGGTGCAGCTGGAAAATGGCCGGCCGACCCAGGGCATCTTGTACGACGTCATGCTCAGCCTGGCGACCCAAATCGGCGTACCGGCGGAATTCCATGTACTGCCCAGAGGGCGTGTGCAAAGTGCCATGGAACATGGCGAGGTCGATATCCGCTGCTATGTTGCGCAGTCCTGGCTACCGGACCCGTCCGGCGACTACCTCTGGAGCATCCCGCTCTTCACTCAAGCTGATTTGCTGGTCAGCCGCCCTGCCCCGCAGACTTCAGTAATTGCGGCGAACCTGCCGCGACAATCCATCGGCACGGTGCTCGGCTACAGCTATCCGACCTTGCAGCCGTTGTTCGACGCCAATCAATTGCACCGCGACGATGCCCGCAATCAGGAGCAGGTGCTGGAAAAACTCTACGCCGGGCGCAATCGCTATGCCGTCAGCAATCAATGGACACTGGACTGGTTCAACCAGCGCCTGCTGCCGGGTCGGCAACTGCAAGGCGTGGCGGTGCTACAGGAGCAAAACGTTGGGTGCTACGTGCGCAATGATCCAAAAGTGCCGGGGCAACGGATCCTGCGTACGTTGGTGCAGATGAAAATGTCCGGGGAGATCGATGACATCATCGGGCTCTACATCGGCGGCAAACCATAAACCCTTGTGGGAGCGAGCCTGCTCGCGAATGCGGATTGTCAGTCTCATGGATGCCGAATGTGACGCCGCCTTCGCGAGCAGGCTCGCTCCCACATTGCATTTTCATGCGCCTGACGCCGTTTGATCCAGCACCCGCCATTTCAGCGGCACGACAAACCCTGCGACCCACCCCGGCACCTCTGCCGGCGGCATCGGGCGGGCGATGAAATAGCCCTGGGCCACGTCGCAGCCCAACCGCATCAGCAACTCACCGTGCTCGACGCTTTCCAGCCCCTCGGCAATCACCTGCCGGCCAAACGCCCGGGCCAGGCCGATGATCGCGGTGGTCAGGGCAAGATCGTCGCCGTCTTGCAGAATGTCGCGCACAAAGGATTTATCGACCTTGATGGTTTGGGTGCGCAGGCGCTTGAGGTAGCTCAGGGAAGAATAACCCGTGCCGAAATCCCCCAATGAAAATTGCACCCCCAGCGCCTGGCAGGCCTGCAAGCAATCGCTGACGTGCTGGATATTTTCAATGGCGACCGACTCGACGATTTCCAGGTCAAGCCGCTGCGGCGCGACTCTGGCATGTCGTGCCAGCACTTTTTTAAGCCTCTCGACAAAATCCGCCCGCTGAAAATGCCGTGCCGCGATGTTGATGCTCACCGGCCAGTCATGGCCGGCCTGCTGCCACTGATCCAGTTGCGTCAGCACCTGGTCCATCACCCACTCGCCGATGTCGATAATCAGGTCGGTTTCTTCCACCAGCGGCAAGAACGCCCGGGCCGGCACGATGCCCTGTTGCGGATGCTCCCAGCGCAGCAACGCCTCGAACCCGACGACCTCACCATGGCGCATGTTGACCTTGGGCTGGTAATGCAGGCGCAATTCATCGGCGGCCAGCGCCTGGCGCACCCGTTCGACTGTCTGGTGAGTGGCCTTGACCTCCCGATCCCGGGATACGTCGAATAGATGAAAGCGTTTGCGGCCGCTCTGCTTGGCCACATACATCGCCTGATCGGCATGGCGCAACAGAGTTTCAGCATCTTCATGGTCATGAGGAAACAGTGTGACGCCGATACTGGCAAACACATTGATGTCCTTGCCACTGAGCGAGTACGGCGCGGAAATCGCCTCCAGCACCCGGTTCAGTGCCGCGCGCAATTCCGGCAAATCGCGCACATAACGCAGTACCAGCACGAACTCATCCCCGGCCAGCCGCGCCACCACATCTTCGCCACGTACGATGCCGCGCAATCGTTTGGCTACTTCCACCAATAAAAGATCACCGCTGGCATGCCCGTAGCCATCGTTGACCGCCTTGAAGCCGTCGAGGTCAAGCATGCACACCGCCAGCGGGATGCCTTCCTGCCGCGAAAACTCCAGCGCCTGATCCAGCAAGTCCGATAGAAACGCGCGATTGGGCAGCCCGGTCAACACGTCATGCCCGACCCGCCATTGCAGGGAGTGCAGCAACTGACGCTTCTCGCTGATATCGAAACGAATCGATAAATAGCGCTCGATGCGCCCAGTGGCTTTATCGAGTACCGGCACCATGGTGCTTTCGACCCAATACAGGCTCCCGTCCTTGGTGCGATTGCAGATTTCACCCTTCCAGACATTGCCCGAGGCGATGGTGCGCCACATCCCGACGAAAAACTCGGCCGAATGCATGCCGGAATTGAGCATGCGATGGTTCTGCCCAAGCAACTCCTCGCGGCTGTAGCCCGAGATCGCACAGAATTGATCGTTGACGTGGGTAATCCGGCCGGTCAGATCGGTCTCGGAAAAAATGGCGGCGGCATCCACGGCCCTGCGGTACTTCTCATCCATGAGTCAGACTCGCTGTCACTGGCGGTGGAACCCGTTTAAGGCAGCAACACCAATACTGGTAATATTTTTGTCGAACCTGGGCACTCGCAATCCTGCGAGTGCGCGCGATAGTGGTTCATTTACTGCGTTCCAACTTCCGGGAACAGGTCACCCAACGCGCCTTCAGGGCGGCGATTCTACGAAACGCATCACATTTTGCAAAGCAAGGTGATGGATCATGCAGTTGTATAATGCAAAAATCTATCGTTAAGTTCTTGATTCTAAATGGGAATTGAGCGATGCAAATTTCAAGTTTGGGTCCGGCCATTCGGCGCTACCGCAAGGTCGCGGGGCTTACTCAGGCTGAACTTGGCGAAAAAACCGGTTTTGACCCCAAAACCATCAGCCGCTTCGAAACCGGCACCTATACCCCCAGCGTGGACGTACTGTTCCTGCTTGCCAATGTGCTGGGCGTGAAGCTGAAAGCCTTTTTCGCCGATCTGGGCGAAGAAGATGAACAGCGGGCGTATCTGTTCGATGTCGTACATAAAGCCACCCCGAAGGATCTGGGAAAGCTGATCGCAGCGGTTGACCAGGCCTTGTCCAAGCCTTAGTGCCAGAAAAGAAAAAAGGAGGCCGACTTGTCATGCTGACAGGTCAGCCTCCTTTTTATGTCGTAGCCTGAATCGGAAACGACAAAAAACCGCTATGGACTTGGTCCATGGCAGTGCAATAAAAGTACTTTCATATAGAAACACGAAGAGGGTTCGCGTGGCGTTAAGGTGGCGACCCCACCAGCCACACCCCGGCACACAATGTCACCGCTGCGGCTGCTCCCTTCCAGGCCTGACCGGGTTCACGGCTGATCGTTGCGGGGGGACCGATGGGGTCACCATAACGACGCTCACCTGACGGCGAGCCGCGCCATTGTACCTATCTGAGACGAAGTTACAACCGTTCGGGCGGATTAAAAAATATAGCTGCTTCAATGACATGCAGAACGCCCGAAAGATCGCAGCGTCCGGCAGTCTCTACAGGTCCTGCAAGACCTCGTCCGCCCTGCCCCCCTCGCGCTGAATGACCAGATGAATAAAGTGCAGCTTGGCGATCACCGCCGGTGGCAGCACGAAGGGATAAAAATCCGGCTGGCCCATGCTGCGCGACAGCTCATTGAGCATGCCGGCCAGTTCGATCCAGGCGTTGACGAACGACAGGAACGCCGCCCCGCCCGGATGTTGCGGGTCGTAGAGGGTATCCAGCGGAAATGGCTGATAGTCGAAGTCCATTTCCCGGGCGCTCATGCCAAACCCCAGCGCCGTATCCACCGCGTCCATCATGTGCAGGTAGTGCGCCCAGGTTTCAGCCCAGTCCTCCCACGGGTGCATCGTGGCGTAGGCGCTGACGTAGTGCTGCTGCCAATCAAGGGGGGCACCTTGTTGATAATGCCGATCCAGCGCCTCGGCGTAGCTGGCGCGCTCATCGCCGAACAGCCCGCGGAATGGTTCCAGCCAATCATTGCCAGCGATCAAACGGTCCCAGTAGTAGTGCCCTACTTCGTGACGGAAGTGCCCAAGCAGGGTGCGATAGGGTTCGTGCATCTGTACCCGCACCTGTTCGCGATGGGCATCGTCGGCTTCTTTGATATCAAGGGTGATCAGACCGTTCGCGTGGCCGGTGGTGGGTGGCTTGCCTTCAAGGTCGACACCTATGAAATCGAAGGCCAGGCCCGCCGCCTCGTCGACAGTCTTGGGAATCACCTGCAAACCCAAACTGACCAATTGCGCCACCAGACGCCGCTTGGCGGTTTCCACCTTGCGCCAGCGTTCGTGGTTTTCGGCTATCGATAGATCAGGAATAGTGCGATTCAGGCTACAGGCGATACACAAGGCACCCTGATCATGGGCAGGTAGCAACCAATTGCAGGCGGCCGGGGAATCGAGGTTGGCGCAACGGTGAAACAGGCCTGCGCCAGGATCGGCATCAAGGAGCCAGGTGCCCGTTTGCGCCCCCGGTTGCAGCGAGGACAAGCGACTCTGCTCCGGCTGATAACCCAACGCCGCGGAACAGGCCAGGCACTGGCTGTTGCGAAAGAACAGCGACTGCCCGCAACGACAGGGCCAGACCTTGCTATTGCGCGAACTATCGCCTTTGAAAGGCGCGGCGAGGCGCGAACTGAGCTGTTCGAAGAAACGGTACATGGCGATCTCTCCCTGGGGCTTGCCAAGACTAGATCATTCCTGATCGACGATCGTTCCCGATATTTGTGAGCGGGCTGAGATCGCTTTCGCTGGCAAGCCAGCTCCTACAAAGATCGCGTAAACCCTGTAGGAGCTGGCTTGCCAGCGAAGGCGGCATGCTTGACACACCGCGTCGCCAGCTTCGCCAGCAAGCCGGCTCCTACAAAGATCGCATAGGTCCTGCAGGAGCCGGCTTGCCAGCGAATGGCCTCACACCGATAGGCCGTGCGTACTCAGAAATCCGACAAACGCCTCTTCATCCAGCACCTTCAGCCCCAGCTCGTTGGCCTTGGTCAATTTCGACCCTGCCCCCGGCCCCGCCACCACGCAATGGGTCTTGGCCGATACCGAGCCGGCGACCTTCGCGCCGAGGCTTTCAAGTTTCTCCTTGGCCACATCGCGGCTCATCAGCTCCAACGAACCGGTCAGCACCCAGGTCTGGCCGGCCAACGGCAAACCTTCGACGACTTTCTTTTCGCTGTGCCAGTGCATGCCGAATTCGGCCAATTGCGTTTCGGCCGCCGCGGCCAGCAGGCGATTGTCCTCGACTGCAAAAAACTCACGAACCGAATTGGCCTGCTTCTCCGGCAGCGCCTGACGCATGTCCAGCCAGTCGGCGTCGATCACCCCTTGCAGCGATCCGAATTTGTCGGCCAGCTTCTGCGCCCCGCCCGGCCCGACCGAAGGAATGTGCAGCTTGTCGAGGAAACCACCGAGTGTCGTGCTGGCGGCAAATTCGGCGCCCAGCTCGCCCTGATCCTGAATCTGCAACCCGTGCTTGAGCAGATCGGCGATGACCTGCTGGTTATGCGCATCCTCAAAGAAGCTGTGAATCTCGTGAGCCACTTCCAGGCCAACATCCGGCAAGTACGTCAGCACTTGCGGCAGTGCTTGCTGCACCCGCGCCAACGAGCCCAGGGAGCGCGCCAGCACCTTGGCCGTCTCTTCGCCGACATCGGGAATCCCGAGGGCATAGATGAAGCGCGCCAGGCCTGGCTTCTTGCTGTCTTCGATGGCGCCGAGCAACTTCCTGCTCGACAGTTCGGCAAAGCCTTCCAGGTCGACAATGTCCTCGAACTTCAGGGCGTAGAGATCCGCGGGCGAACTCACCAGACCTTCATCCACCAATTGTTCGACGCTCTTGTCGCCCAGGCCCTCGATGTCCATCGCCCGACGGGAAACGAAGTGAATGATCGCCTGCTTGAGTTGCGCGCCACAGGCCAGTCGACCGACACAGCGATAGACCGCACCTTCGCTGACGGTCTCGCGACCCTTGCTACGCTTGACCAGTTGCGTGCGCTCGACATGGGAACCGCAGACCGGGCACTGCTCCGGAATCTGCACCGGCCGCGCGTTGTCCGGACGCCGCTCGGTGACCACTTGCACCACTTGCGGAATCACGTCGCCGGCGCGGCGGATGATCACTGTGTCGCCGATCATCAGCCCCAGTCGCGCCACCTCATCCATGTTGTGCAGCGTCGCATTCGCCACGGTGACACCCGCCACCTTGACCGGTTTCAGGCGCGCCACTGGCGTGACGGCGCCGGTGCGGCCAACCTGGAACTCCACATCGAGCAACTCGGTGAGTTCTTCCATGGCCGGAAATTTATGGGCGATGGCCCAGCGCGGCTCACGGGCACGGAAACCCAGCTCGCGCTGGGAGGCAATGCTGTTGACCTTGAACACCACGCCATCGATTTCATAGGGCAACGCATTGCGCCGCTCGCCAATGTCGCGATAGTAGTCCAGGCACTCATCGATACCGTTCGCCAGTTTCAGCTCATGACTGATCGGCATGCCCCAGGCCTTGAGCTGCTGCAGATTACCAATGTGCGTGTCGGCAATATCCGCGGACACCTGGCCGATGCCGTAGCAGCAGAATTCCAATGGCCGGTTGGCGGTGATCTTCGAATCCAGTTGCCGCAAGCTGCCCGCCGCCGCATTGCGCGGGTTGGCGAACGTCTTGCCGCCGACCTCCAGTTGCGTGGCATTGAGCCGCTCGAATCCGGCCTTGGACATGAACACTTCCCCCCGCACTTCCAGGGTCGGTGGCCAACCGGTGCCGTGCAGTTTGAGCGGGATGTTGCGCACGGTGCGCACATTGACGCTGATGTCTTCGCCGGTGGTGCCGTCGCCGCGCGTGGCGCCGCGCACCAGCACGCCATCCTGATACAACAGACTGACCGCCAGACCATCGAGCTTGGGCTCGCAGCTGTATTCAACCGCAGCGCCACCACCGAACAGATCACCAGCCGGCAAGTCCAGCCCCTCGGTCACCCGACGATCAAACTCGCGCATGTCGGTTTCTTCGAAGGCATTGCCGAGGCTGAGCATCGGCACTTCGTGGCGCACCTGAGTGAATGCCGACAACGCCTCGCTGCCCACTCGCTGGGTCGGCGAGTCGCTGGTGATCAGTTCGGGATTAGCGGCTTCAAGCGCCTTGAGCTCGTTGAACAGCCGATCATACTCGGCGTCCGGAATGCTCGGCTCGTCCAGCACGTGATAGCGGTAATTGTGCAGATCCAGCTCGGCACGCAGCTCTAGAATGCGGTTTTTGGCGGCAGTCATCGGTGTTCTCTCATAAAGCAAAAGAGCAGCCGAGGCTGCTCAATCTATTGTGCCGATCGTCCCGCGCCCGGCGCGGGAACAACCTTTTGAATCAACGTTTCTGGGTCAGGGCGCGACGCTCGAATTCAACGATGCGCTGACGGTAGTGTTCGATCGTCTGGGCGGTCAACACGCTGCGCTGATCGTCTTTCAGTTCGCCATTCAGCTCCTGGGACAGTTTGCGCGCCGCGGCCACCATCACGTCGAAGGCTTGCTTGGGATGACGCGGGCCTGGCAGCCCCAGGAAGAAGCTCACCGCCGGGGTACTGAAGTGGTCGATGTCATCCAGATCAAAAACGCCTGGCTTGACCGCATTGGCCATGGAGAACAGAACTTCGCCATTGCCGGCCATGCTTTCGTGACGATGGAAGATGTCCATTTCGCCAAAACGCAGACCGCTTTCCAGAATGTTCTGCAACAACGCCGGGCCTTTGAAGCCGGCGGCGTCGCGGCAAATCACGCTGATCACCAGCACTTCTTCGGCTTGCGGCTGATCTTTTTCGCTGACCGCAGCCGAAGCCTTGGTGTCTTCGACAAAATCGTCGTCGCGGCTGCTGAAGCCTGGGCCGCCGTCCAGATCGAGATTGAGGTTCAGGTCGCCCTGGGACGGCTCGCCACCACGCTTGCCGCGCTTGGAACCCGATTCACGGGTTTCGCGAGGCTCGCGCGCCGGCATGCTCACCGACGGCAGATCCTGCTCGTCCAGATGCGGTTCCTTATGGTCGTCCAGCACGCGGGACGGGCCCAACAGCTCGGCGCTGGTGTCCTCGTCCGGCAGGTTGGACAGACTTCGGTCAAGACGGAATTTCAGTTTTCCCTTGCCGCCGCGCATACGGCGCCAGCCATCAAAAAGAATACCGGCAATGACAATAATGCCGATGACGATCAGCCACTCGCGCAGACCGATTTCCATGTAATCCCGTGCCTCTATAAAAAATGCTGAAAAATAAGGGGTTTACAACCTGTAAACACCTTTAAAACGTGGCGCCAACTCTATGTTCTGACAGGTGTTTTGCCCACGTATACGAAAAATTGACATTAAACTAGCACGACCAAAGGTAACTTTACACCGTCTGTCACATAGGCTTCAGCGAATATGTCGATTGGCCAGCAACTCAGGACAAGTAAAAAAGTCCTACACGTCAGTAGTACCTATCCTACAGAGACAACTCAAGCCTCCACCATCGCCATCGCCTCCTCGACATCCACGGCCACCAGACGTGAACACCCCGGCTCGTGCATCGTCACCCCCATCAGTTGTTCGGCCATTTCCATGGCGATCTTGTTGTGGGTGATATAGATGAACTGCACCGTCTGCGACATCTCTTTGACCAGTCGTGCGTAGCGTCCCACGTTAGCGTCATCCAATGGCGCGTCCACCTCATCGAGCATGCAGAACGGCGCCGGGTTCAACTTGAAGATCGCAAAAACCAGGGCCAATGCCGTCAGGGCTTTTTCGCCACCGGAGAGCAAATGGATGGTGCTGTTCTTCTTTCCGGGCGGTTGCGCCATGATCGTCACCCCTGTATCGAGTAGATCTTCGCCCGTCAGTTCCAAATACGCGCGACCTCCACCGAAAACTTTTGGGAAA
Organism: Pseudomonas sp. WPR_5_2; assembly: GCF_003634475.1. Classification (NCBI taxonomy): domain Bacteria; kingdom Pseudomonadati; phylum Pseudomonadota; class Gammaproteobacteria; order Pseudomonadales; family Pseudomonadaceae; genus Pseudomonas; species Pseudomonas sp. WPR_5_2. The sequence goes on from NZ_RBLA01000001.1 coordinate 1,900,917, forward strand.
AGCGCCTGTAAACCGCCATTGATCTGATCAAAGGTATCCTTGAAGCGGTTGCGGGTTTCCTTGTCGATCTTGCGAATCACGTTTTCCAGCGTCTCGAGCGCCTCCACCAGATCGGCGTCCTGCGCATCCAGATAACGTTTACGCTCGGATTGTTGCTGGTATTCGTCGATGGCCGCGAGGTTGATCGCGCCCAGGCGCTGTATACGCGCGGCGATGCGTTCAAGCTCTTCCTCGGCGGCTTTTTCGCTGGCCTCGGCGGTCAGCGTGGCGAGCACGCCATGCAGGTCGTAACCGTCTTCGATCAACTGGTCCTGCAAGGCCTTGCGCCGCACGGTCAGGGCTTGCCATTCCATGCGCTGCTGTTCGAGCTGGCTGCGGATCAACTGCGATTGCTGCTCGGCCTGGCTGCGGCGCTTTTCGGCATCGCGCAATTCGCGGTCGGCATCTTCCAGGGCGATTTGCGCGGTCTTGAGTTCTTCGTCGACGGTCATGCGCTTGTCGAGCAACTCTTCGAGTTTCAGCCGCAGCTCTTCCAGCGGCGCTTCACCCTCCTCCAGATTGAGGCTCAACTGCTCACGCTTTTCGGTGAGGCGTTCGGACTGCATTTCCAGACGCTCCAGCGCCTGGCGCGTCGAATCGTGCTGCGCCTTGAGCGAGCCCAGGCGCACCGCCAGTTGATGGGCATGATCCTTGTGCTGCCGCGCTTCCTGACGCACCCGGTCAAGCCGCTCACGCAAGCTGTCGCGCTGGGCCAGCAGCAACTCGCGCTGCTCGGTGTCCAGCGCCATGCTGTCGAGGGCTTCCTGCAATTGCAGGCGCGCTTCGCCGATGTTTTCGTGCTCCAGCGCGCGCTGCTCGGTCAACTCGGCGATTTCTTCGTCGAGGCGGGTGCGACGCAAGGCCAACTGCTCGGCCTTGGCTTTGCCGGCCGACAACTGGGCTTTCAATTCGCCTTGTTGACGGGCTTCGTCTTGCAACAAGCGACGCAAATGTTCGCGGCCATTTTCCTGTTGACGCTGTTGCGCCCTGAGATTTTGAAGCTGGCTTTCCAGGGTTTCGACGGTGGCTTCAAGCGCTTCGCGATCGAGGCCCAGTTGCTGGATTTCCTGACCGCGGGCCAGCATGCCACTTTCCGCTTCGCTGGCTCGGCGTACACGCAGAAAATGCCGACCGACCCAGTAACCGTCGCGGCTGATCAGACTCTGCCCGGCAGCCAGCTGACCGCGCAAACTCAGGGCCTGCTCAAGGCTTTCGACCGGTTTGACCTGGCCCAGCCACGGCGACAGATCGACTTGCGCCTCGACCTTGTCGAGCAAGCTGCCCGGCACACGCACGCCATCACTGGCCGGGCTGAGCAAACGCAGGTCGCCCTGGGTAAACCCGGACAAATCGAAATCGTTGAAATCGTCCACCAGCACGGCTTGCAGATCGGCGCCCAGCACGGTTTCCACCGCCAGTTCCCAACCGGCTTCTACTTTCAGGCCCTCAGCCAGGCGCGGGCGATCGGCCAGATGCTGTTCGCGCAGCCACTCGGCGGTGCCAGTGCCTGGATCGAGCGCGGCTTGCTGCAAGGCTTCCAGCGAGGCCAACCGGCCATTGAGCCGTTGCAGTTCGCCCTGGGCCTGCTGCTGCGCGGACAGCGCCTGCTGCAATTGCTGGCGAAGCTGCTCAAGCTTTTCGACCTGAGCTTCTTCACTGGTCTGTAAATCCTCCAGGGTCGCCTCGGATTCAGCGAGTTGCTCGCTGAGTTCCATGATCGCCTGGTCTTCCGGGTCCGCCGACAGCAAGGCGCGTTCTTCGCCCAAGCGCTTCTGGCGATCGGCCAGGCGTTCCAGGCTGGTTTCCAGCTGCTGGATTCGCGACTGTTGAACTTCGGACTGGCGTCGCGGCTCGGCGGCGGTCAGGTTGAACGTGTCCCACTGCTCCTGCCAGCCATGCATGGTGGCTTCGGATTCTTCCAGTGCGGCGGCAGCCTCTTCGGCGGCGGCGCTGGTGACTTCCTGCTCCGGCGTGAGCATGTCCAGCTCTTCGCCGAGGGTCAGCATCAAGGTGCGGTCATGGCCCAGGTGCGACTCGGTTTCCAGGCGCGCGCGCTCGGCTTCCTTCAAGTCATCCTGCAGCTGACGCAGGCGTTGCTGACCATGCTGGATGCTCTGCTCGACCCGGGCGATGTCGCCACCGACTGAATAGAAGCGTCCCTGCACCAGATTGAAGCGCTCGGAGAGGTCGTGGTGCCCGTCACGCAAGCGTTCGATGCTGGCGTCGGCATTACGCTGTTCGGCCACCAAGGCCTCGAAACTGACTTCCTGGGTGCCAATGATCGACTCACGCTGGCCGACCTGATCGTTCAGATCCTGCCAGCGCAGGGCCGACAGTTGCGCCTTGAGCTGACGTTCTTCGGCCTTGAGCTCCTGATACTTCTTGGCGGCCTCGGCCTGGCGATGCAAGCGCTCGAGCTGACGCTCGAGCTCTTCGCGCAGGTCGGTCAGGCGCGCGAGGTTTTCGTGGGTGCGGCGGATGCGGTTTTCGGTTTCGCGCCGGCGCTCCTTGTATTTGGAGATGCCCGCCGCTTCTTCGATGAAATTGCGCAGGTCTTCGGGCTTGGACTCGATCAGCTTGGAGATCATCCCCTGTTCGATGATCGAGTAGCTGCGCGGGCCCAGGCCGGTGCCGAGGAAAATGTCGGTGATGTCACGGCGACGGCACTTGGTGCCGTTGAGGTAATAAGTGGTCTGGCTGTCGCGGGTCACTTTGCGGCGAATGGAAATTTCCGCATAGGCCGCGTATTCACCGAGCAATGTGCCGTCGGAGTTATCGAACACCAGCTCGATGCTCGCCTGGCTTACGGGTTTGCGGCTGGTAGAACCATTGAAGATGACGTCGGTCATCGACTCGCCACGCAAGTTCTTGGCCGAACTCTCGCCCATCACCCAACGCACGGCGTCGATGATGTTCGACTTGCCGCAGCCATTGGGCCCGACCACCGCCGCCATGTTACTGGGGAAGTTCACCGTGGTCGGATCAACGAAGGATTTGAACCCTGCCAGCTTGATGCACTTGAGCCGCACGCTTAGGCGTCCGTCAGGGCGGAAATCACCAGATCGCAACTACGCTGGCCATAAGCCGTCAGCACTTGGCGAATCTGTGGAAAGTCACGGGCGATCACGGCGGCGAGCAGGCGTTCGAACAGCTCCAGATACTCGCTCATCGAGGCCTTGCGCTGATCCAGGGCAAGGAAGTAGGCACGGCTCATGGCCGGCTGCAGATTCTCGACGGTTTCCTGCAGATAAGGATTGTTGGCGAACGGATACGTGGCGCGCATCACATTGAAACTGTCGTCGACGAAGGTATGGATGTCCTGGCGTTCGTAGCTGGCGGTCAGGCGCTGCTGGATCTGCACGAAAGGCGCCAGGTCGGCCTGCACTTTCCAGCCAGTGGCCACGGCGTTGGCCAGCAGGATGTACATCTCGCCCATCAGCGTGCACAGGCTCTGCACCTTGTGCGCGGTGAGCTCGGTCACATGGGCGCCACGTCGCGGCAGGATCGCGATCAGGTGGCGACGCTCGAGAATCAGCAAGGCCTCGCGGACCGAACCACGGCTGACGTCGAGGGCCTGCGTGACCTTCTGCTCCTGGATGCGCTCTCCGGGCTTCATTTCACCGCGAATGATGCGTTCGGCGAGGTGGTGAGCGATTTGCTCGGCGAGGCTGTCCGGCGCCTTGAACGTCATGGTTGTCCTTCAAACTCTTCGATCTGCACAAGCGGCGCAGTGTAGCGCAATTGATACGTCATGGCGCAGGGCCCAACCGGCGGAATTTGGCACGATTCAAGCAAAAAGCAGCCTATCCCGCGAGGGTCAATACTGTAGGAACGAGTGGTTGATCGACGAAATGCACTTTCCTGACCTTTAAGTCAGAAAATCATTGACCGGAAAGTCAGACCTGCTAAATTCGGTTCAAGTCGGTTAACAACAATAATGAGTCTGCGAGGCCTTCCGTGATCCAGTTTTTACTTAACCAGGAACTCCGTAGCGAGCACGCCCTGGACCCGAACCTGACCGTGCTCAATTATCTGCGCGACCATGTGGGCAAACCCGGCACCAAAGAAGGCTGCGCCAGCGGTGACTGTGGCGCGTGCACCGTGGTGGTCGGCGAGTTGCAGGTGGATGACGCGGGCCGCGAGCACATTCGCTATCGCAGCCTCAATTCGTGCCTGACGTTCGTTTCCTCCCTGCACGGCAAACAACTGATCAGCGTTGAAGACCTCAAGCACAAGGGCGAACTGCACAGCGTGCAGAAAGCCATGGTTGAGTGCCACGGTTCGCAATGCGGCTTCTGCACCCCCGGTTTCGTGATGTCGCTGTTCGCCCTGCAAAAGAACAGTGAGGCGCCGGATCATCACAAGGCCCACGAAGCCCTCGCCGGCAACCTCTGCCGCTGCACCGGCTATCGGCCAATCCTGGAAGCGGCCGAACAGTCCTGCTGCGGCAAGCAACCAGACCAGTTCGATGCCCGTGAAGCCGAAACCATCGCTCGCCTCAAGGCCATCGCGCCCACCGACATCGGCGAACTCAACAGTGGCGACAAACGCTGCCTGGTACCGCTGACCGTCGCCGATCTGGCCGACCTCTACGACGCTTATCCACAAGCCCGCCTGCTGGCCGGTGGTACGGACCTGGCGCTGGAAGTGACGCAGTTCCACCGCACCCTGCCGGTGATGATCTACGTCGGCAACGTCGCCGAGATGAAAAAGATCGAACGCTTCGACGACCGCCTGGAAATCGGTGCTGCCACCGCCCTCTCCGACTGCTACGACGCCTTGAAAGCCGAGTACCCGGACTTCGGCGAACTGCTGCAACGCTTCGCTTCCCTGCAGATTCGCAACCAAGGCACCCTGGGCGGCAACATCGGCAACGCCTCGCCCATTGGTGACTCGCCACCGCTGCTGATCGCCCTCGGCGCACAGATCGTCCTGTGCAAGGGCGAAACCCGCCGCACCATGGCCCTCGAAGATTACTTCATCGACTACCGCGTCACGGCGCGTCAGGAAAGCGAGTTCATCGAAAAGATCATCGTGCCCCGCGCCAGTGCCGAACAACTGTTCCGCGCCTACAAGGTGTCCAAGCGCCTGGACGATGACATTTCCGCCGTCTGCGCCGCGTTCAATATCCGCCTTGAAAACGGCGTGATCGCCGACGCCCGCGTGGCGTTCGGCGGCATGGCGGCGATCCCGAAACGCGCCAATGCCTGCGAAACCGTGCTGCGCAATGCGCCCTTCAACAGCGCCACCCTCGAGCGCGCCTGCGCCGCACTGGCGGAGGACTTCACCCCGCTCTCGGACTTCCGCGCCAGCAAGGAATATCGCCTGCTCAGCGCGCAGAACCTGCTGCGCAAATACTTCATCGAACTGCAAACACCGCACATCGAGACCCGGGTGACCGCTTATGTCTAACCATCACGCCGTAGAGAAGACTCAGGCCGAACTGGCTGAACTGTTCGCCAAGGACCTGACCACCGGTGTCGGCCGCAGCGTCAAGCACGACAGCGCCGCCAAACATGTGTCCGGTGAAGCGCAGTACATCGACGATCGCCTGGAATTTCCGAACCAGTTGCACGTCTACGCACGACTGTCGGACCGCGCCCACGCGAAAGTCATCAGCATCGACACTTCGCCGTGCTACGCCTTCGAAGGTGTACGCATCGCCATTACCCACGAGGATGTTCCGGGCCTGAAAGACATTGGCCCGTTGATGCCCGGTGATCCGTTGCTGGCCATCGACACGGTGCAGTTCGTCGGCCAGGTAGTGATGGCTGTGGCCGCCCGTGACCTGGAGACCGCACGCAAGGCCGCCATGGCCGCGGTGATCGAATACGAAGACCTGGAACCGGTGCTGGACGTGGTCGAGGCCTTTCGCAAAAAGCATTTCGTGCTGGACAGCCACACCCATCAACGCGGTGATTCGGCAGGTGCGTTGGCGACCGCGAAAAATCGTATCCAGGGCACGTTGCACATCGGCGGCCAGGAACACTTCTACCTGGAAACCCAGATTTCTTCGGTCATGCCCACCGAAGACGGCGGCATGATCGTCTACTGCTCCACGCAGAACCCCACCGAAGTGCAGAAACTGGTGGCCGAAGTGCTGGACGTGTCGATGAACAAGATCGTCGTCGACATGCGTCGCATGGGCGGTGGTTTCGGCGGCAAGGAAACCCAGGCGGCGAGCCCGGCCTGCCTGTGCGCGGTGATCGCGCACCTGACCGGCCAACCGACCAAGATGCGCCTGCCACGGGTCGAAGACATGTTGATGACCGGCAAGCGCCACCCTTTCTATGTCGAATACGACGTGGGCTTTGACGACAGCGGGCGCCTGCACGGCATCCAGCTGGAACTGGCGGGTAACTGCGGCTGCTCGCCGGATTTGTCGAACTCGATTGTCGACCGGGCGATGTTCCACTCCGACAACTCGTATTACCTGGGCGACGCGACCATCAACGGTCACCGCTGCAAGACCAACACGGCGTCGAACACCGCCTACCGTGGTTTCGGCGGCCCGCAAGGCATGGTCGCCATCGAAGAAGTGATGGACGCCATTGCCCGCCACCTGGCCCTCGATCCGCTGGCCGTGCGCAAGGCCAACTACTACGGCAAGACCGAGCGCAACGTCACCCACTATTACCAGACCGTCGAGCACAACATGCTCGAGGAAATGACCGCCGAACTGGAGGAAAGCTGCCAGTACGCCGAGCGCCGCGAAGCAATTCGCCGCTACAACGCCAACAGCCCGATCCTGAAAAAAGGCCTGGCGCTGACCCCGGTGAAATTCGGCATTTCCTTCACCGCCAGCTTCCTCAACCAGGCAGGCGCATTGGTGCATGTCTACACCGACGGCAGCATCCACCTGAACCACGGCGGCACCGAAATGGGCCAGGGCCTGAACACCAAAGTCGCGCAGGTCGTGGCCGAAGTGTTCCAGGTGGAAATGGACCGCGTGCAGATCACCGCGACCAATACCGACAAAGTGCCGAACACGTCGCCGACCGCGGCCTCCAGCGGCGCTGACTTGAACGGTAAAGCCGCGCAGAACGCGGCGGAAACCATCAAGAAACGCCTGATCGAATTTGCTGCGCGGCAGTACAAGGTCAGCGAAGAAGATGTGGAATTCCACAACGGTCACGTACGGGTTCGCGATCACATCCTGACGTTCGAAGCGCTGATCCAGCAGGCGTATTTCTCCCAGGTGTCGCTGTCGAGCACCGGCTTCTACAAGACCCCGAAAATCTACTACGACCGCAGCCAGTCCCGTGGTCGTCCGTTCTACTACTTCGCCTTCGGTGCGGCGTGCTGCGAAGTGCTCGTCGACACGCTGACCGGCGAATACAAAATGTTGCGCACCGACATCCTCCACGACGTCGGAGCCTCGCTTAATCCGGCTATCGACATCGGCCAGGTCGAGGGTGGTTTCATCCAGGGCATGGGCTGGCTGACCATGGAAGAGCTGGTGTGGAACAACAAGGGCAAGCTGATGACCAACGGCCCGGCCAGCTACAAGATCCCGGCCGTGGCGGACATGCCGCTGGACCTGCGGGTGAAGCTGGTGGAAAACCGCAAGAACCCCGAAGACACGGTGTTCCACTCCAAGGCCGTGGGCGAGCCGCCGTTCATGCTCGGCATCGCCTCGTGGTGTGCGATCAAGGACGCGGTGGCGAGCCTGGGTGATTACAGGCATCAACCGAAAATCGATGCGCCGGCGACACCGGAGCGGGTGTTGTGGGGTTGTGAGCAGATGCGGCAGTTGAAGGCGGTGAAAACCGTTGAGACCGAAACCGAGTTGGCTTCGCTCTAGGACCGAGCTGCGGCCATCGCTGGCAAGCCAGCTCCCACAGGATTTGCATGGAATCCTAATTTGTGGGCACCACAAAACACTGTGGGAGCTGGCTTGCCAGCGATGAGGCCCGAACAGACAACAGAGATGTTGAGGTGAGATATGTACAACTGGATCGACGCCCTCGCCGACCTGCAAAACCAGGGAGAGCCCTGCGTGCTGGTGACCATCATCGAAGAGCTCGGCTCGACGCCACGCAATGCCGGCTCGAAAATGGTCATCAGTGCCCGTCAGACCTTCGACACCATCGGTGGCGGGCATCTGGAATACAAAGCCATGCAGATCGCCCGCGAGATGCTCGCCAGCGGCAAGCAGGACACCCATCTGGAGCGCTTCAGCCTTGGCGCCAGCCTCGGCCAGTGCTGCGGTGGCGCAACAGTATTGCTGTTCGAACCGATGGGTCAGGTCCAGGCGCAAATTGCCGTGTTCGGCGCCGGCCATGTCGGCCGGGCACTGGTGCCGTTGCTCGCCAGCCTGCCCTGCCGGGTGCGCTGGATCGATTCGCGGGAAGAAGAGTTCCCCGAGCAGATCCCCCACGGCGTGCGCAAGATCGTCAGCGAAGAACCGGTGGATGAAATTGACGACCTGCCCGCTGGCAGCTACTGCATCGTCATGACCCACAACCATCAGCTCGACCTCGAACTCACCGCCGCGATCCTCAAGCGCAACGACTTCGCCTACTTCGGCCTGATCGGTTCGAAGACCAAACGGGTGAAGTTCGAACATCGCCTGCGCGACCGCGGTTTCGACAATAGCGTCGTGCAACGCATGCGCTGCCCGATGGGGATTGGCGAAGTCAAAGGCAAGTTGCCTGTGGAAATCGCCATCTCCATCGCCGGCGAGATCATCGCCACCTATAACGCGAATTTCGGCCAGCACACCGCCAGCGCCGGCTCGATTGCCAAACTGCTGCCCGCTTCACGCCGCAGCCAAGCGTCCAATTGATAAGACTGAGAACCGGGAATCCCATGCCTTTGACTCGCAAAGCCTACCGCGCCGCCATCCTGCACAGCATCGCTGACCCTGCCGAAGTGGGTATAGAAGCCTCCTACGAGTATTTCGAAGACGGCCTGCTGGTGGTCGATAACGGCAAAATCAGTGCCCTGGGTCACGTCAGCGAACTGCTGCCAACCCTGTCGGCGGACATCGAAATCACCCAGTATCAGGACGCGCTGATCACGGCTGGCTTCATCGACACCCACATCCATCTGCCGCAAACCGGCATGGTCGGTGCCTACGGCGAGCAATTGCTGGACTGGCTCAACACTTACACCTTCCCGTGCGAAAGCCAGTTCGCCGATAAAGCCCATGCCGACGAAGTCGCGGACATTTTCATCAAGGAACTGCTGCGCAACGGCACCACCACCGCACTGGTGTTCGGCAGCGTGCACCCGCAGTCGGTGAACTCGTTCTTCGAGGCCGCCCAACAGTTGGATCTGCGGATGATCGCCGGCAAGGTGATGATGGACCGCAACGCTCCGGACTACCTGACCGACACCGCCGAATCCAGCTACGTGGAAAGCAAGGCGTTGATCGAGCGCTGGCACGGCAAGGGTCGCCTGCACTACGCGGTCACGCCACGATTCGCGCCCACCAGCACTCCGGAACAGCTCACCCTGGCCGGCCAGTTGCTGACTGAATACCCGGATCTGTACATGCAGACCCACATCAGCGAAAACCTCAAGGAAATCGAGTGGGTCAAGGCGCTGTTCCCGGAGCGCAAGGGCTACCTCGACGTCTACGATCACTACCAGTTGCTCGGCGAGCGCTCGGTGTTCGCCCACGGCGTGCACCTGTGTGATGCCGAATGCGCGCGCCTGGCCGAAACCGGCTCCGCGATCTCGTTCTGCCCGACCTCGAACTTCTTCCTTGGCAGCGGCCTGTTCAACCTGCCGATGGCCGAAAAGCACAAACTGAATGTGGGTCTGGGTACCGACGTCGGCGGCGGCACCAGTTTCTCGCTGCTGCAAACCCTCAACGAGGCGTACAAGGTCATGCAGCTGCAAGGTGCGCGTCTGAGTCCGTTCAAGTCGCTGTACCTGGCCACCCTCGGCGGCGCCCGCGCGCTACGCCTGGAAGACAAGATCGGCAACCTGCAACCGGGCACCGATGCCGACTTCCTGGTGCTGGACTACAACGCCACGCCATTGCTGGGCTATCGCCTGAAGCAGGCCAACAACATTGCCGAAACGTTGTTTGTATTGATGACGCTGGGGGATGACCGGACGGTGCTGCAGACGTATGCGGCGGGGAATCTGGTGCATCAGCGCTGAGTTTTCTCCGGGCATAAAAAATCCCCCGCAATCGCCAGATTCCGGGGGATTTTTATGCCCTGTGGGAGCGAGCCTGCTCGCGATGGACTAGAGGGCATCGCGGGGTATCAGATACCCCGCGTAATCGTTAACGACCATCGCGAGCAGGCTCGCTCCCACAGGTCAGATTTTCGCTGGCGACCGCCCTGGCTTCTTGGTCTGCAACAAATGCGAGAACACCGCATGCAAATCATCCGACGCACTTTCTTCGTCGAGGTTGAGTTTGCTGTCGATGTGATCCATGTGATGCATCATCAGGTCCACCGCCAGCTCAGCGTTGCGCGCTTCGATCGCATCGATCAATTGAGTGTGCTCGTCGTAGGAGCAGTGGGAACGGTTGCCGCTTTCGTACTGGGCGATGATCAGCGACGTTTGGGACACCAGGCTGCGCTGGAAACTGATCAGCGGCGCGTTTTTCGCCGCTTCGGCCAGTTTCAGGTGGAATTCGCCCGACAGGCGGATGCCGGCACCGCGGTCGCCGCGGGAGAAGCTGTCGCGCTCGTCGTTGACCATTTGTCGCAACTCGGCAATCTGCTCGGCAGTGGCGTGTTGAACCGCCAGCTCAGTGATCGCCCGCTCGACCAGACGCCGGGCCATGAACACCTGGCGCGCCTCTTCGACGCTGGGGCTTGCGACCACGGCACCGCGATTCGGACGCAGCAACACCACGCCTTCATGGGCCAGGCGCGACAGCGCACGGCGAATGATGGTGCGGCTGACCCCGAAAATTTCCCCCAGCGCTTCTTCACTCAACTTGGTGCCGGGCGCCAGACGCTGTTCGAGGATGGCCTCGAAGATATGCGCGTAGACAATATCGTCCTGGGTACCGCTGCGGCCGGCTTTGCCTGCTCGCGGTTGTTTCTTGAGGGGTTGCAACTGTTCGTTCATGGGCACTCGAGTCGGGAGAACTGCGGCGAATTGACCGTGACTGTAATACGGCACAGTGGGTCGCTGGCAAGTATCGCGTAAAAAACACTGCGATTGTACACAATGGTTAGTGGCAACACGACTGTACGGCTGTTTGTCGCTTCTGCTGTATGGCAATGCCTGCTTACATTTGAGTTTAGGCTTGAACGCAGAATCCGTGGCATTCGCAATCCCATGTAGGAGCTGGCTTGCCAGCGAAGGCGGCCTCAAGGGCTATGCAAAACCCGATGGCCCCTTCGCTGGCAAGCCAGCTCCTACAGAGGGTTGTGTTGCCGCGGACATCTTCGTACGTATAAGGAACATCGCCGTCATGAACGAAGCCACACACACCCAGCTCCGCCCATTGGCCGACACCTCGCCGTCGGCCATCGTCGCCGGCTTCATCGCCATGATGACCGGCTACACCAGCTCCCTGGTGCTGATGTTCCAGGCCGGACAAGCGGCGGGCCTGACCAGTGGGCAGATTTCATCGTGGATCTGGGCGATTTCCATTGGCATGGCGGTGTGTTCGATCGGCCTGTCGTTGCGCTATCGCACCCCCATCACCATCGCCTGGTCGACCCCGGGCGCCGCGTTGCTGATCACCAGCCTGGGCGGCGTGAGCTATGGCGAAGCCATTGGCGCCTATATTACCTGCGCGGTGCTGGTGACGATTTGTGGCCTGACCGGCAGCTTCGAGCGGCTGGTGAAAAAAATCCCCGCGTCATTGGCGGCGGCCTTGCTGGCAGGGATTCTGTTCAAGATCGGCAGCGAAATCTTCGTCGCCGCCCAGCATCGGACCGCACTGGTGCTGGGCATGTTTTTCACCTACCTGGTGATCAAGCGCCTGTCACCACGCTATGCGGTATTGGCCGCATTGTTGATCGGCACTGCGCTGTCGGGGTTGATGGGGCTGCTGGATTTCAGCGGTTTTCATCTGGAAGTGGCCACGCCGGTCTGGACCACCCCGCACTTCTCCTTCGCCGCAACGATCAGCATCGGCATTCCGTTGTTCGTGGTCGCGATGACGTCGCAAAACATGCCGGGCATTGCCGTGTTGCGCGCCGACGGCTACAGCGTGCCGGCCTCGCCGCTGATCACCACCACCGGTATTGCTTCGTTGCTGCTGGCGCCGTTCGGTTCCCACGGGATCAACCTTGCCGCCATCAGCGCGGCGATCTGCACCGGGCCGCACGCCCATGAGGATCGCAACAAACGCTATACGGCAGCGGTCTGGTGCGGGATCTTCTACGGGATCGCCGGTGTGTTCGGGGCGACGCTGGCGGCGCTGTTTGCCGCGCTGCCCAAGGAGCTGGTGCTGTCGATTGCCGCACTGGCGTTGTTCGGCTCGATCATCAATGGCTTGAGCATCGCCATGAGCGAAGCGAAGGAACGTGAAGCGGCGCTGATCACCTTTATGGTCACGGCATCGGGGCTGACACTGTTTTCCATCGGTTCGGCGTTCTGGGGGATTGTCGCGGGGGTGGTGACGCTGGTGATCCTGAACTGGCGCAAAGCCTGAGCAACCACCCTCTGTAGGAGCAAAGCTTGCTCGCGATGGCGTCCTTGAAAGCGCCATTGCGAGCAAGCTTTGCTCCCACAAAGAGAAAAAGCAGGCATAAAAAAACGGCGACCCTTGGGTCGCCGTTCTTCATGACATCAAGCTACCGGATTGATCGGCTTTTCCGGGTACCAGACGTCCAGCAACGGGCTGACTTCAACGCTGGTCAGCTCGGTGCGGCCCTTGAGCCAGGCTTCAACGGCAGCGCGCTGTTCAGCGCTGACCGAGCCACGCTTCTGCAGGCAAACCAGACCGTAGTCGTCACCGCCGACATAGCCCAGGCCGTTGGCTTCCATGGCTTCTTTAAGGAACGCGTCGAGGAAAGCATCAATGGCTTCATCAGCCAAATCTTCTTTGAAATCCAGGTTCAGTTCGAAACCCAGCTCTTGAAATTCATCGACGCACAGTTTTTTGCGCAGACGCTGGGAACGGTTAGTCGCCATTGGAACAATCCTCTTAAGTAATAACGGCCGGCACTTTAGCAGTTTAAGCCGCCGATTGCCCGCCTCTGAACGGTGCGCGCCTTACCGCCGGTAAAAAAATTGCCGATAACTAGACCAAGGCACGGCCCAAGCCACGACACCTTGGGGCATAATGCCGACACTTTTGTGACCGCCGGGGCTTTCATTTTCATGCCCTCGTCTTTTCCCCCTCGACTGCAGGGTCTTATTTCAAATGATCAAATCGTTGCGTCCACTGCTGCTCGCCAGCCTTCTCCTCCCGCTGGCCCTCCCCGTTTCCGCTGATCCGATCAATACCGCCTTGTCGCCCAGCGTCGAAAAAGCCCTCAAGGCCAGCAAGTTGCAGGACAACGCCCTGTCGCTGGTGATGATTCCTCTCACGGGCCCCGGCACTGCCACCGTTTTCAACGCTGATGTATCGGTCAACCCGGCTTCGACCATGAAACTGGTCACCACTTACGCGGCCCTGGAAATGCTCGGCCCCAACCACCAGTGGAAAACCGAGTTCTACACCGACGGCACCCTCAGCGGCGGCATCCTCAACGGCAACCTCTTCCTCAAGGGCGGCGGCGATCCGAAGCTGAACATGGAGAAACTCTGGCTGCTGATGCGCGACCTGCGCGCCAACGGCGTGACCCAGGTTACCGGTGACCTGGTACTGGATAAGAACTTCTTCGTGCAACCGCAACTGCCCGAGTTCAACGACGACGGCAACGATGAGAACAAACCGTTCCTCGTCAAGCCCGATGCACTGCTGGTCAATCTCAAGGCGCTGCGGTTTGTCGCGCGCAATGACTCGGGCAAAGTGCTGGTTTCGGTGGAACCGCCAATCGCCAGCATCCGCATCGATAACCAGGTCAAGGCCATCAATTCCAAGCAATGCACCGGCGGCGTGCGCTACAACCCTGTACCCCAGGCCGATGGCAGTGTGACCGTCACGGTCGGCGGTCAGTTGGGCGAAGGCTGCAGCTCGCAGACTTACCTGTCGCTGCTCGACCATGCGACCTACACCGCCGGCGCCGTACGTGCGATCTGGAAGGAGCTGGGCGGCAGCATTCAGGGCAAGGATGTTCTGGCGCCGACCCCGAAAGATGCCAAGGTACTGGCGCGGGCGTTCTCACCGGACCTGGCGGAGATCATCCGCGACATCAACAAATACAGTAACAACACCATGGCCCAGCAGTTGTTCCTGAGCCTCGGCCAGAAATTCCGCACCGACGCCGACGCCGACGATGCCAAAGCGGCACAGCGCGTGGTGCGCCAGTGGCTGGCGAAGAAAGGCATCACTGCGCCGCACCTGGTGATGGAGAACGGTTCCGGCCTGTCACGCGCCGAACGCGTCAGTGCCCGGGAAATGGCCTCGATGCTGCAAGCCGCCTGGCACAGCCCTTATGCCGCCGAGTACATCAGCTCGATGCCGATTGCCGGCACCGACGGCACCATGCGCAAACGGCTGAAGACCACCGCGATGCGCGGCGAAGCCCACGTCAAGACCGGCACCCTGAACACTGTGCGCGCGATTGCCGGCTTCAGCCGCGATATCAACGGCAACACCTGGGCGGTGGTGGCGATCCTCAACGACAAGGCACCGTTCGGCGCATCGTCGGTGCTCGATCAGGTACTGCTGGACCTGTACCGCCAACCGAAACTGCCGCAGACCGCTTCGGTTCTGTAACCCAACGCAGAACCCATGTGGGAGCGAGCCTGCTCGCGAAAGCGGTGTAACAGCCAACATCTATGTTGAGTGTAAAATCGCTTTCGCGAGCAGGCTCGCTCCCACAGTGTTTGCATGCCGCTTGACTCAGTTCATCTCCCCCTGCACCCGATCCCTTCCCGCCTGCTTCGCCGCATAAACCCCCGAATCCGCCCGTAGCAACAGCGCATCCGCGCCCTCGCCGATCCGCCAACTGGCAATTCCGAAACTGGCCGTGACGACTCCCACTTCGTCGATCGGTGCACTGCGCAAGCTTTGCCACAGCTCCAGCGCCAGCACATGGGCCTGTTCGCCGCCGATGTCCGGGCACAGCACCATGAACTCTTCGCCCCCCAGGCGGCAGAACACATCCGTGCGCCGCAACCGTTGACCAATGCGCTCGCACACCGCTTGCAACACCCGATCGCCCACGGCGTGGCCGTGTTGGTCATTGATGCGTTTGAAGTGGTCGATGTCGAGCATGATCACCGACAGCTCGCCGCCGCCACGCTCCACACGGGCCATCTCGCTGGTCAGGCGCTCCTGGAAGTAGCGGCGATTGTGGATACCGGTCAGGGAATCGGTCACCGACAACGCGCGCAGTTCTTCTTCCACCCGCTTCAAATCGGAAATGTCCGAGATGTAGCCATGCCACAGTACGCCGCCACCGGGAAGCTCCTCCGGCGTGGCCTCGCCGCGGACCCAGCGCAGGCCACGCTGGGGCAGTTGCACGCGGTACTCCTCGCGCCAGGGGCTGAGGGTATCCGCCGAGGCGCGGATCGACGCGCGCACGCGCGTCGTGTCCTGCGGATGAATCCGCGTGAAGATCGCTTCGGCATTGAGCAGCAACACGTCCGGATCGAGTTCGTAGATCTCGCGAATACCGTCGCTGGCATAGATGACACTGAAGCGGCCGTCGAACTCCATCTTGAACTGGTAAATACCGCCGGGCACGTGGGCACTGAGTTTCTTCAACAACAGGTCCCGCGCAGCCAGCGCCTCATGCACGCGCTTGCGTTCGGTGATGTCGATGCACACTGCCAGATGCCCGACCCACAAGCCTTGCTCGTCGAGCACCGGCGTGGCCAGCATGTTGACCATCAAATAGCTGCCATCGCCCCGCACCAGCGTCCACTCCCGCGCTTCGTGCCCACCCTCGATGCTGCCTTCGACCAGCATCGCGTGGCAGGCCGGCACCGGCTTGCCGAATCGCGTGCTCAACTCGGCGGAACGTGCGGCGAGCTCCCGGGGCAAGTGCAGGTTTTCCAGGGTCATGTGCCCCACCACTTCGGCGGCGGTGTAGCCGAGCATTTGCTCGGCACCGGCATTGAAGGTGGTAATCACCCCGCGCAGGTCCGTGGCGATGATCGCCACCTGGGTGGCGGCATTCAGCACTCCGCGTAATTGGCCGTGGGTGCCACGCAGTTCCTGTTCGCGGGCGCGCAGTTCCTGGGTCCGCTGCTCGACCATTTTCAGCGCCCGTTGCCGCTGGCTGACCAGCACGTAGAGCAAGGCGCTGAGCAGTACGCTGAGCAAACTTCCGAGCACCACCAGGGTGGTCACCGACGAATGGTTGGCCTGCAGGAACGCCTCGCTGGGCTGGATATCGACTTGATATTCATGATCGGCCAGGCGCAACAGTCGGGTCGCGGACAACTCACTGATGGCGGGAGGGTTCGGTGATTGGAACAGTACTTCGTGTTGTTCCTCGGTGGATAAGTCGAGAATGCGCACCGCGAGATAATCACGGCCCGCCTCCGGCAAGTCGTCGGCCAACAGCTGGCGCATGCTGATCACCGCCATGACATAACCAAATGGCTTGCCGGTTGCGCCATCCGGGTTATTGCGCAACATGACCGGCGCGACCAGCAGCACACCCCGCGCATAAGCCGGTTCGATGCTGACCAGGTACATCGGTTGCGACACCGCCATGCGCCCATGCTGGTCGGCCCGCTCGAGGGTAGCGCGTCGCATCGGCTGGGCCAGCAGGTCGTAGCCCAACGGCGAACCCAGTTTACTTTGCGTCTGGCTGTACAGCACCACCACGTACTCATCCCGTTCGGCGGCCAATTGCAGCTGGCCGTCGGCATTGAGTTCGCGCAAGGTAAAACCACTCAGGCCCTCGTCCCGCACGCGGCGCTCGAAAGCCGCCCGCTGATCTCCCCTGACCCGTTCGGCGTACGAGTACGCCTGGGTCCGGTGCAGCAGAGGTTGGGTATATCCGTTGAATTCCTCTCGGGTCACCGAATCGGAATTGGCAAAGAACCGGCGCAGGCCGTCGAGGCGCTGCTCCTGGTCTTCGAAACGTTCTTCGATACGGCTGTAGCGTTCACTGGCCAGCAGTTGGAAACGTTGCCGCAATTGATGGTGAAACAGGTTGAGCGTCGACCAGGCCAGCAATCCCGTGAGAATCCCGCCGACGATCAATACCAGGAGCGCGACCAGCCAGGCCGAAACGTCTTCGCTGATAAAACCCAGGATCTTTGGGCGCACGGCGTGCAACGACATAAACGCAACTCAAAACGCCAGGTGCGGGAAAGCCCTTTGGCCATGAGTTGAGTTATAGCTATTAGCCACTAATTTGACCAGCACTGAAACCCCTGCAGGAGCGAGCTTGCTCGCGATGGGCTCAGCGGCACCGCGTACATCCAGAAGATACGCGTTATCGTTGTCGACCATCGCGAGCAGCGCTCGCTCCTACGGGAGAGGATCCACCATCAACGAGCCATGATTTTCCAGGCGCGGTGGATCTTGGCATTGCGGGCAAAATCCGGATCGATGGTTTGGGCGGTAATCTCTTCGATGGCATAACGCTCGGAAAGATTGGCCTCCAGTTCGAACTTGCGGAAGTTGTTGGAGAAGTACAACACCCCGCCGGCTGCCAGCCGCGCCATGGCCAGGTCGATCAATTGCACCTGGTCACGCTGCACGTCGAAGATACCTTCCATGCGCTTGGAGTTGGAGAAGGTCGGCGGGTCGATGAAGATCAGGTCGTACTCGTCACGACTGGCTTCAAGCCACGCCATCACATCGCCCTGCTCCAGGCGGTTCTTGTCGGAGAAACCGTTCAGCGACAGGTTGCGCCGCGCCCAATCCAGATAGGTTTTCGACAGGTCGACACTGGTGGTGCTGCGTGCGCCACCCTTGGCTGCGTGAACACTGGCGGTGGCGGTATAGCAGAACAGATTGAGGAAGCGCTTGCCGGCCGCTTCTTTCTGAATGCGCATACGCATCGGCCGGTGATCGAGGAACAGGCCGGTGTCGAGGTAATCGGTGAGGTTCACCAACAGCTTCACGCCGCCTTCACTCACTTCGACGAACTTGCCTTGCGCTGCCTGGCGTTCGTACTGCTTGGTGCCGCTCTGGCGCTCGCGGCGCTTGACCACTACGCGGCTCTTGTCGATGTTCAACGCCTGCGGAATCGCGGCCAGGGCATCAAACATACGTGCAGAAGCTTTTGCCGGGTCGATGGATTTTGGTGCGGCATATTCCTGGACATGGACCCAATCCTGATACAGATCGATGGCCATGGAGTATTCGGGCATATCTGCATCGTAGACGCGGTAGCAATCGATGCCTTCGCGCTTGACCCACTTGCCCAGCGCCTTGAGATTTTTTTGCAGACGGTTGGCAAACATCTGCCCGCCTTCGCTCAGGCGCGGCAGTTCGACCACCGGTGCGGGTGCCGGGGCCGGTTTGATCGGGTTACCGTTTTTGTTGTACTGGCGCTCTTGCGGCTCGCTTGGGGCCTGATCGTAAGCCGCCTGCTCACGCTCGGCCTGACGCTGTTCCGGCGTACGACGTTCGCCGGTGACGAATTGATCCGGCAGCACCTTGATCAGCAACAGCTTGCACGGCAAGGCGCCGTTCCAGAACGAATACTGCTTGTGGCTGCGGATGCCCATGCGCTTGCCCAGGTCCGGCGCGCCGGTGAATACCGCCGCTTCCCAGTTCAAGCAGGCCTGACGCAGGCGCTCGCCAAGGTTCTGGTAGAGATAGAGCAGGCTCGCCTCGTCACCCAGACGCTCGCCGTACGGCGGGTTACAGATCACCAGGCCTTTCTGGTTCTGGTCCGGACGCGGCTCGAACGTCGCGACTTCGCCCTGGTAGATCTTGATCCATTCGCTCAAGCCCGCACGCTCGACGTTGTTGCGGCCTGGTTGGATCAGGCGCGGATCAGCTTCGTAACCGCGAATCCACAGCGGTGGCTTGGCCAGGCCGGCTGCCGCGCGTTCGGACGCTTCTTCATGGAGTTTTTTCCACAGCGCCGGCACGTGGCCGAGCCAGGCGGTGAAGCCCCATTGCTCGCGACGCAGGTTCGGTGCGATATCGGCGGCGATCATCGCCGCCTCGACGAGGAATGTACCGACACCGCACATCGGGTCCGCCAGCGCGCCGCCTTCGGCCGCAATGCGTGGCCAGCCGGAACGGATCAGGATCGCCGCCGCGAGGTTTTCCTTCAGCGGCGCCGCGCCTTGCTGCAGGCGATAACCACGCTGGTGCAGGCTGTGGCCCGAGAGGTCGAGGGAAAGAATGGCTTCGCCACGGTCCAGGCGCAGGTGGATGCGCAGGTCCGGGTTGAGTTTGTCGATGGACGGACGGTCGCCCTGCGGGGTGCGCAGCTTGTCGACGATGGCGTCCTTGACCTTCAGGGCGCCGAAGTGGGTGTTGTCGATACCCGAGCCGTGGCCGCTGAATTCGACGGCCAGGGTGCCATCATTGAGCATGTGGTCTTGCCACTCGATGTCGAGCACGCCGTGATAGAGATCTTCGGCATCTTTCATCGGGAAACGCTTGAGTACCAGCAGCACCCGGTTGGCCAGGCGCGACCACAGGCACAGGCGATAAGCGGTTTCCATGGTGGCCATGCCGCGCACGGCAGAGGTGTGCTCACGTGCTTCCTCAAGGCCAAGCCCGACGGCTTCCTCGATGAGCAGGCCTTCGAGGCCTTTTGGGCAAGTGAGGAAGAGTTCGAAACGATCGGACATGAGAATTTCTGCGCCTTTGGCTGAGTGAACCGGCAACGCATTGCCGGCCCGGTTTTCAATCAGGCGCTTTTCTCGAAGAGCGCCCGCGTGGCACGAAGGTGTGCCGTTCCACCCCTGCTGCTCGGGTTAAATGAGCTTAGATGCAAGGGCAGATAAAAAAGTTGATGCAACAAAATGTCATAAGTCGACCCTTCGTCGAATAATGCCACACTGCAACGCGAGGCATTCTCACCAAAGGATAAACCCCGTCATCCTGCGGGGGGCCGATCATACAGGGCTTTGACTAATAAATACGGCACAAACATCGTGTTGCTTATGGCCATACCACATTAATAGTTACGCCCTTATGACAAAACGATCATTCCCTCGATGTGACGCATTGGTTAGAACTCAATACAGGTTGGCGCCGCAATGACGTCAACACCTTGGCTCGCCACGCCGGCAGCGAGCCCCAACGGCAGAATTTTTCTGCCTGACCTCAATAGAGGTCGACGCGATAAAAACAGTCAACAAGTGAGGGCTACACCCTATGAGAAGACTTAAGCGTGATCCGTTGGAAAGAGCATTTTTGCGCGGATATCAATATGGCGTTGGTGGCAAATCCCGTGAGCTTTGCCCATTTACTCTACCGTCGGTACGTCAAGCCTGGATCAACGGCTGGCGAGAAGGACGCGGCGACAACTGGGACGGTATGACCGGCACTGCGGGAATCCACAGACTCAACGAACTTCACGCCGTCGGCTAACACAGGGCACACACTCCGACACACAATCTGATTACGTAACGAATTAACCACGCACGTCCCATCCGGACGGCGGGCTCCGGCCCAGGGGCTCCTTTATAGGAGCCCTTTTTTATGCCTGTCGATTCATCTTGAGACGCAGAAAAACTTGTGGGAGCGAGCCTGCTCGCGAAAGCAATCTCACATTCAACAATGACGTTGGCAGACAGATTGTCTTCGCGAGCAGGCTCGCTCCCACAGGGCTTAGCGTAATGCCGCGATGGCGTCCACGGATTCGCGAATGAGCGCCGGGCCTTTATAGATGAAGCCCGAATAAATTTGCACCAGGCTCGCGCCCGCGGTGATTTTCTCGGCCGCGTGCTTGCCTTCGGTGATGCCGCCCGCCGCGATGATCGGCAAGCGACCGCCCAGCTCCGCCGCCAGCACTTTCACGGTGTGGGTGCTCTTGTCGCGAACCGGTGCGCCCGACAGACCGCCCGCCTCGTCGCCATGCTCCATGCCTTCAACGCCCACGCGGCTCAGCGTAGTGTTGGTCGCGATGACCGCGTCCATGCCGGTTTCGATCAAGGCTTGCGCGACTTGCGCGGTTTCTTCGTCGCTCATGTCCGGCGCGATCTTGATTGCCAGCGGTACATGCTTGCCATGACGCAAGGCCAGTTCCGCACGACGCTCGGCCAGATCAGCCAGCAACTGCTTGAGCGAATCACCGAATTGCAGGCTGCGCAGGCCGGGGGTATTCGGCGAGCTGACGTTGACCGTCACATAGCTGGCGTGGGCATAGACCTTGTCCAGGCAAATCAGGTAATCGTCGACCGCTCGCTCGACCGGGGTGTCGAAGTTCTTGCCGATGTTGATGCCCAGCACGCCCTTGTACTTGGCAGCCGCCACGCGGGCCAGCAGGTGATCGACGCCGAGGTTGTTGAAACCCATGCGGTTGATGATCGCCTCGGCTTCCGGCAGGCGGAACAACCGCGGCTTCGGGTTGCCCGGTTGCGGACGTGGGGTGATGGTGCCGATCTCGACAAAACCGAAGCCCAGCTGCGCGAAGCCGTCGATGGCCGCGCCATTCTTGTCCAGGCCCGCCGCCAGACCCACCGGGTTCGGGAAGTCGAGCCCCATGACACTGACCGGCATCTTCGCCGGGGCCTTGCACAGCAAACCGTTGAGCCCAAGACGCCCCCCTGCGCCGATCAGGTCCAGGGACAGATCGTGGGAGGTTTCCGGGGTAAGTTTGAACAACAGCTGACGGGCCAGGGTGTACATGGGCGGGTTGGACTCGGGGCGGCGAAAAGTGGCGGGGATTATAGCCGGGTGGAGGGACACAGGCGAGGGTGCACATGACACCGCCCCTCCACATACGAAACGACACTACGCAAAGCGTTTACGGCGCAGGATTTTCACTCAGTTGCGCGGGTGCATTAGCCCTGTCAGTACGCTGTGAACAACTCCAGATGAATGGAAAGTAGATGAGCATCAGGACCATCGCCAAACCGACAACCAAAAGATGACCTTGAGTACCTTCATCCAAATCGGAAAGAGCCAGCGTGACTGCCGCCGCTCCCAAAGCATGATTGAGTGCCTGGAATGCCGACGTTCGGGATGCGTTGACGTTAAGCAGAGCATTGGCCAGTTGCTCCCTCGATGGCAAACGCGCCCCCGCACGCACTTCCAGAACACTTCGTTGCAGCGATTCGGGGTCAAATTGAGCCGAATCCAACCCCACTGACGGAGATAGCAAGGGCCAGCTTCTACACAGGATGAAAATGAAGTCGTCAGTGACCGCTCCCAAGCCATTGAGTACGCCCTGAATGACATCCGCCCCGAGACTGTAGCCAAGCTCCGCCGCATACCGCCCCGCGCCGCTGAGTGGCATCAAGGCATTCAAATGTTCCAGTGAAAATTGAACAGCTCCATACGCTGCCGTGGTCACCCCGGTAGACAAGGCAGTCGCTCCACCCGCGTTGTCCTGCAAAGGGAAGAAGGCATTGGTCACGTCTCGAGCCACCGTATAGACATTCGTACCGATCACGGTGGAGAGCATGGTGTTTGTGGCGCCGGTCAGCTGTGCCGCAATAAACGCCCCCATCGTAATGCTTGCCATGCACACCCGCCCAAGTCGTGTCTGAAGTGTGGCCGCTCCTGCGCACTCATCACGGATAGCCCCCATCAGACTCATGGCCGGGCCGATCATCGTGATCGCGGCCACGGCCCAGACGCGAGAGGCGTCGGTGGAATCGCCTTCCCGGATAGCTTTTTCCACGTAATAACCAACGAGCTGGCGCAGTACCGTGGTCAGCGTGACGATCAGACCTGTTCGTGCCGTTACGTTCAGCAGGTTCAGTCCAGGTCCCCTCACTCCCTCTAGCAACTCCATGCCCGCCGTGATGACCGAATGCATACGACTTTCACGGGTTTGCTGGTTATCTGTCCTGTTCATTTCGGAAAGTCGGGCGGAAAAATCATCGTACGACCTGATTTCCCCATTTTCGATAAAGAGTCTCACCTCTCCTGCCGTTACCTGCCCTGTCTCACCGAGCTCATCGTGGCACTCACGCAATGCCATCGACACCGGACGATCCAGACGCGTCATACCCGCTACAATTTCCCGCTCCGTGCCCAGTATGTCAGCTCGAAAGTCCATTCCTGCGAGATCGAGCGATTCAAGCAAGGGGCTGTAGGTCTGTCTGGCAGAAGATGAAACAACATTGTCTGAAGAGGCGCGAAAGTTCCCAGCAGACGGAGTAATCGAAATAACCATTTTCTATTCCCTGAGTTGTTATTCATGTTTATTCGAGATGCTTTAGCCCACCTCACCACTCACTCTTCTCCCACGCCTCGTCCCCCATCGGCTGGAATACATCCCGCATGTAGCCCTTGACGAACAGGTCCATGCTGAACGCCAGGCCATTGGCGCCGCTGACTTCGCTATAGATCCGCGACTTTTCCAGACCCTCGTCTTTCAGCCGGACCAGAACCTGCAGCGTGACCGCCATCAACGCCTTGGCAGATGGATACGCGGGGGATTCTCCATCGGCACCCCGCAACGCGCGAAGGAACTCATAAATGGCCTTCTCACCTTGCCCTTCCATCGCCAACAGTTGTTGATACAAGCGCTCGAACTCAGGGTCCGGGCGCTTGTTGCCAGACAGCGCCGGGCTGGCAGCTATCAGGCGCGACTCCAGCGTCTCCACCACCGGACTTTCACCGCGCTCAAGCGCGCTGGAACTGTTTACGGATTCAATTTTCATGAAGCGCCTCGGTCGGGGCAGTGTGGGCGCAGCGGGCTGGGTGTTCGGCAAAGGTCGAACACAATTCCGTGAGTGCCTGCATCGAGCGCTGGTCCAGGGATCGAACCGATTCCGGCAGGTTCGCGATACACGCCAGCAATCGTGGTTCCAGCCGTTGCCGGGTCGTTTCAACATCGAATTCGAGTAGCTGATCGGCGAGCCGCACCACATAGCGCTCTTGAGTGTGATAGTCGATAACCAGTTCGCCGGGCCACAGCCTGCGCAATTGTTCGCGCAGTTCATTGCCTCGCGACCGGAAGTGCGCCGGCAACAGCACTTGCAGCACCGCACCCGAGCCGCCCTGATGCCCGGTCAGCCAGCGCTCCAGCATGTCGTCCAGCCATTCGGGACGACTCAAGGCTTGTGCGAGCAAATCGCGAGCGGCCTGCGCAAGGTCCTTGTGCAATTGCGCTCCCAGCGACTGCGATTCCAGCAAGCCGTTGGCCAGATGCCCGGTCGCACGCAAGAGGCCCTCGGCATAGCCTTCCCGAAACGCCTGGGCATGAATCGCTTCGACGCCCAATTGCTCCTCCAGTTGCACCAGTTCTCCACGGGCAACACACTTGCCATTGGCGCGAATCTCGACGTGATGGGCGGCATCGTCAGCCAGCGGGATCAGTTGCCCTTCGATGATCTGCGATAACGAGGCCAGATCGATTTGCTGGCTGGCGAGTACGAACTCCAGGCGCACCGATAAAGAACCAAGGTCAATCCCGGGATCCGGCGTGTCCTGTTGATTGGCTTCGACCATGGTCGATTGCATGTGTATTCCCTTTTCGTGAAACGTGAAAACGCCGAGGCATCGATCCGCCAGCCAACACTGGTGCACCACCACACAGCGGGAACGCTTCTCGGACTGGCGCAGATGTTCGACGAACTCGGTCACTTCTCTCCCGCGCTCACCGATCAGGCCGATGACAAAAACATCGGCATCGGTGTGGGCGATCAGCATGTTGATCAACGTGGTTTTGCCGGAACCGGCGGCGGCGAAGATGCCGATGCGCTGGCCGACCCCGCAAGTCAGCAAGCCGTCGATGACGCGAATTCCCGTGCGCAGCGAGTCCACAACCGGACGCCGCTGCTGGTACGACGGCGGGTCGGCATCCACCGGACAGTCGCGCTGAGCCAGCGCGGTTGAAGGTGCCAGACGCTCCACGATAGTGCCCTGTGGATCGACCACGCTGCCGAGCAAGGCATCACTGCACGTCAATTGCAGGGTCGAGCCCGTGGGCACAATCATCGACTCCCTGGACAAGCCTTTCGCATCGCCGAGCAAACTGAGTACGACGGCGTCGGGCTTGAAGCCGATGACCTGCGCCCTGGCCGCCACTTCAGGCAAGCGCCAATGGCGACGCACTTCACAAATTTCGCCGATCACCACATTGCTCAGCGCGGCTTCGACCAATGGACCGCTCAGTCGCAAGGGATGGGCAGCCGTTCGCTCCAATCGCCCGGTCATAGGCGCAGAATGCCGCACAGTTCTTCGACCACCGCCACAAAGTGGTCCAGGGCCTGGGCGAACTTGCCGGCTTCGCTGAGGGCCTGCTGATTGCACATCAGCCGCAGTTCCAGCTGCCCTTCTACCTCGCACAGATGCAACTGCCCACTGCGGGACCAAGGGCAGCCTTGCAGTAAAATCTGCAACAACCGGTCGGCACTACGGCCCAATTGCAGAGGCCCGATCTCCATCACCGCGGCCCAGACCCATACCTCTCCTTCCACATGACCGACGTTGATATTGGGCAAATCCTTCATCTGCATTTCAATGGTGCTGTGACTGTCGAAGTGTCCGATCTGGCTGTCCATGCAGCCACTGTGGCGCAGCGCTTCGCGCAACAGGTCGGCAATATCCATTGGCATCATTTACAGGTTTTCCTTACAGCGTCTTGATGACATTGACGGAGACGGTCTCGGAGACTTCGCCGAACGACATCACGTCCAGCTCCCGGAACCGCCCCTCGATCAGCTTCTTGATGTAGCGCCTTACATCGACCGAACACAGCAACACCATGTCCTTGTGCGCGATGTGCACGCTGTCCAGACCGACAGTCAGTCGGTCCATCAAATCCTCCGACTCCGCCGGTTCCAGGTTGATGAAACTGCCGCCCGAGGTTTGTCGAATGCCCCGCCGCACCACCTCTTCGAACTCCGGTGACAACAGCAGCACACGCAAGTCATTGCCCTGGGCGAACTTGTTGCTGATGTAGCGGGCCATCGCGCCGCGAACGTGCTCGACCAGTGCCAGCACGTCCTTTTCCCGCGATGCCCAATGCGCCAGCGACTCGAGAACGAGCTTCATGTTGCGCACGGAAATGCGCTCGCCGATCAACCGCTGCAGCACCTCGGCGATCTTTTGCACCGTGACGTGGCGATAGACTTCCTTGAGCAAATCGGGGTAGCGCGATTCCATTTCGTCCAGCAACTGCTTGGTTTCCTGCACCCCGAAAAACTCCTGGATGTTGCGCGCCAACAGCGTGACCAGGCAGCGATAGCATTCCTCGTCCGCCGGACGCAGGTGATACCCCAACTGCTGCACCCGCTCCCTGTCGCCGGCGTTGACCCAGACACCGCCCAGACGGTTGCTGTCGTTGCCGCGTACCAGGGCAAAACCCAGGGGCTCCAGCTCTGGCGAATAGTCGAGCAGGCGCCAGTGATCAAAATGGATATCGAACTGCTCGGCGCGCACTTCATTGATCAGCACCGCCACTTGATGGGTCGGCAACGCCTCGCTGGCACGCAGCTGCGGTTCCGGAATGCGCAACCCGTAGTCGACGAAAAACTGGCTGCGAAAACGCGCGGCCCAGCGGGCCTTGTTCAGTTCCTCCAGCCGCGCCGTGGGCACCAGCAACATCAACCCACCACCAGACTTTCGCCGATCACGAACTCACCGAACGACGCGATGATCTCCCCCGCATCGGCCTGACTGAGAATCAGGCGGCTGGTGCTGATCGACAGTGCCAGGCGAAACAAGGTGGTCAATAGCAGCAAGGCCGGGAATGTCGAAAAGCTGAGGATGCGTTCGATGTAGAACGAGCCCATGAACACCAGCAGCGAAATGACGATGTTCAGGCCGATGAGAAAATCCACCAGCGCCGTCGGCAGTGGAATGATCAGCATGGCGATGATCATCACCATCAGCGTCAGGATCAGCAGCTCCGGACGAGCGCCGACGTTTCGCAAAAACACATTGAGCATGGCAGGTCAGTTCCGCAAAAAAGTCACGGGCAACCGCCGAGACGTCGCTGTTCGATACATTCGTGGGCGTAGGCAATGTCGGCCAGCCGCATGAACTGTTGGGCCAGGCGCACCGGCGCTTCTTCGTCGGCAAACAGGGGCGTCGGCAATTGCAGGCTGTGCCGACGCAGCGTCTGCAGCACGGTCGAGCGTTCACGGTGCGGACTCAGCAGCACCCGCTCGCCCAATGCGCCGAGCAACAGTTGATCGAGCTCATCGGGGTAGGCCAACACGCCAAGCAGGAACACCAGCCAGTCAGGCTCGTGGGGGTTATGCCGACAGATGAGCGCGTCACCGAGCAGGCTGCCGATGAATAAGTCATCGGCCGAACGCAGGCGCTTGAGGTCGTTCACCCGGGCCAGCAGATGACCAAATTCTGCGCGCGAGCAACTCGGGTCCTGGGCGCTGATGTCGGTGAGCAACGCCGCTTCGATAAAGACCAGAACGTTCTTGCGCTGGAGTGGCCCGTACAACGCAATCCAGTCCTGATAGCAATCGACCGGGCCTTCGTCGGACTCGAGAAAATCGCGGTAGGTCTCGCGCAACAGTGCTGCGCGCACCGCCATGCTTTTACCGAACATCCGGGCTTTGAGGGCAGCGTTAATCCCGGCATTCATACGCTTGGGGGAGCCTTGGGCAACCACCGTCTGCAACAACGTTTCGAGTCGTTGACGAGTAGTCGTTTCCAGCTTTTTTCGGCGCAACAGTTCCCGCAGCACCAACGCCAGGTCGCTATCGTCGGGGAACAGATGTCGCACCATTTGCAGTAGCCAGGTGACAGGTTTGTCCGTCAGCCGCGCAAGGTTGAGAATCTGCCGTGCCTTGGGCACCGTGTCGTCGTCCAGCACCCGCTCGAAATTATCGGCCAGCGTGTCGGATTTGAGTTCGAAGTGCCGTCGGCCACGGAACTGCGCCAGCGCTGCCGACATTTCATCGCTGATCTGTACAAAACGCCCGACAGCAGCAGCCGTACCGCTGTCATCGAGATCGATGTCTGCATCCGCCTGAGGCTGTGGATGTTCGGCGGCCTTCTCGGCATTCAGCCGTGCCTGGGCGGCTCGCCCGCCCGTGGAAATCGATGGCAGAATCATTGTACGGCTGCCCGAAAATAGGACCGGCGCACACGCTCGTGCTGCTCCGGGGTCAGCAATCGTGTAGCCGGCTCTGCCGTGGTGGGCTCCAGTGCGTTGCGAATTTCCTTGGGTTGGATCAAGAACACCCGCACCGTGTTGGCCGAACGGTTCTGCCGATAGCTGAACAAGCGCCCGACCCACGGAATCGAACCCAGAACCGGTATGCGACCGACTTGCTCACTGTTGTCATCGCGGGTGAAACCACCCACCAACAGGCTCTTGCCCTGGGGCACCCGCGCCACCGTGCTGATACGTGTGCGGCCGACCGTTGGCAATGTACCCGGCGGCTTGTCCTGATCAGGTCTTTCGACTTCGTTGCCGTCCTCGATGTTGAGCGACATTTCGACCTCGTCCGCCTGGGCAAAACGGGGCAGTACGCTCACCAGCGTGCCGTAGGTCACGTGCTGCAAATCGACACTGCGCTCCCCCACCAGCGGGGCATAAAACGTGCGGTTGTTGTCGAAGATCGCCGGAACGTTTTCCTGCGTCAGGATCACCGGCCGCGACACCACATTCGCCCGGTTGGTGCGTTCCAGTGCCATGACCTGGGTCACGAACGACGCACCATCGAGGGTGGTCGCCGAGCCGGCATTGAGGGAAGCGGAAAATTTCCCGCCCGTATTCACGGCGCCTTGCCAGTTGATGCCCAGCTGGTTGAGTTCGTCCTTGTGCAAATCAATGATCCACAGCGACAACTCCACATGTCGTTTCGGCGTGTCCAGCGCGCTCACCAGGTTCTCGATAAAACGCACTTGCTCCGGCAACCCCTTGACCAGCAGGCTGTTGGTATCCGGATAGGCCACCACCCGAATGTTTCCGGCGGCCATGTCCCGCGCAAGGATGCGCGGCGCTGCCGGGTCCCGATCCGACGGGCTGGTCGCCAGGCCTTCCAGGGGAAACGCCGGCATCAACCCCTGCGGTCGCGGTGCAGGGGCGTGCGCCACCGACGGCTCGACCTCGCGCTTCTCGCCACGCAATAATTCCTCGATCACGGTGGCCAGTCCGGGGAGGGTCACCTTGTCATCGCGCAGCTCGTATTTGCGGTCGCTGACAAAGGTATTGTGTACCTGGATGACACCGATCTGCTGCTTGCCCAGCAACAACTCCGAACGCTGGTTATCCATCATCCCGGCCGCTTGCACCACCAGGTCGACATACATCGGCGGACCCGACACATGAAAAGTACGCAGACCGTCATGGCGCAGTGGATAACGCACATCGTGCAACCCGGAACGCTCAAGAAACGCCTGAAGCCTGGCCACCGTCAGGGTTTGCAGTGACACCATCGAGCTTTTGATTTCCGGGGCGTCATACAGGTAAATTGCCTGGCCGTCGGTGTACCAGATCAAACCCATTTTCAAGCTGACTCGCTCAAAGGTCTGTTGCGGTTTACGCAGATCGAACGTACCGGAAATGCGCTTGGCCGCAGCGGCCTTGCTGACGATGACCGGCTTGCCAAGCGATCCGGACAACTCGCTGAAAAAAGTCCGCGCGCTCTGTTCGCGGGCCTCGAATTCATAGATATCGGCCTGCGCGGCCAACGGCACGATGATCAACGTGGCACCCAGCCAGAAGGGCAAAACATACAAAGAGTGAATTAGGCGGTTCATCGGCTCACTTGCCTGGTAAATAGGTAATGTCGGCCAGGCTGCTGGGCGTGAAGCCCACCAGTTCGCGGATTTCCTTGGAGAAATGCGAAGAAGAGGCAAAACCGAACTCCAGCGCCACATCCGTCAGGGAACCGCCCTGCAGACTCATGTTCAACAGCGCCTGGGCCGTCCGCCAGCCGCGCAGGGCAGGCTTGGCTGCCGTACCCAGTGCCTTCCGGCACAGTCGGCGAAAATGCGACACAGAGACGCCATAGCGCTGCGCCAGGGTGGTCAGCTTTTCGCTGTGGGTGCCCTGTTCCAGCAGAAAGCGCACCAGTCCGTAACCCTCGGTATGACGCAACACGCTGGCAAAGGCCTGGTAGGCCACACCACCGACCATGGACTGTTCGATGTACCAGCGCTCCAGCGCGCGCTCGCACTGAACGGTGGGGTAAGCCACCGGCAATGCCGCCCAGGGAGCCGGGCCAGGCCGTTGATCATTCAGCGCGTTCCCCAGATCGATGAACACTTGCAACTTCACCAACGGTGCTTGCGCAATCGGCAGCGCCTGCATGCTGCCGTGCGCCTCGAATGCACCGCTCATCGCAATCAGCCCTTCCCAACCTGTCGGCAGGCAGCCGACCGTCGCGCACTGTTGCGAGACCAGTTGCACGGGGGATTCGCTGACACGCAGATGCAGCACCCGCTCGCTGGAACGGGCATCCGGGAAATGCGTGTCGCGTAGAGATTCGATGTGCACGCCAACCTCCTTCGGCCTGACGATCAAGGGCCGGCAGGATGAAAGACATGGCGCGTTGAATCCTGATGAAAAGCTGATGAAACCCCGGCTGGCATATGCCTTGCACCCGTTCAGGCATCAGCACCCGCGCCAACGACGGTGTGAGTGCCAGGACAATGACGTCGTGACCGGACTTGCGTGCGCAAGGCCACCGGTACGACGTTTTTTTTGCAAGGTGAATACGCGATGAACGAACCGTCCGCCGGCCCTCTGGCCTGGGTCAATGGCAGCGATGCCCCGGAAAAGACCGAAATCAATCTGGGCTTCATGGCCCTGAGTGACTGCGCCTCGGTGGTCGTCGCCGCCACCCAGGGCTTCGCCCAGCCCTACGGGCTGACCCTGAACCTCAAGCGCCAGCCATCCTGGGCCAATCTGCGGGACAAACTGGTCAGCGGCGAACTCGACGCTGCCCACAGCCTGTACGGCTTGATCTACGCCGTGCACCTGGGCATCGGTGGCGTGGCTCCGACCGACATGGCCGTGCTCATGGGCCTGAACCAGAACGGCCAGAGCCTCAATCTTTCTCGTGGCTTGCAGGGCCTGGGCGTGACCGGTCCTGAAGCACTGCACCGGCACGTGCACCAAACTCGCCCAAAACTGACCTTCGCCCAGACCTTTCCCACCGGCACCCATGCCATGTGGCTGTATTACTGGCTCGCCAGCCAGGGCATCCATCCGTTGCAGGATGTCGACAGTGTGGTGGTGCCGCCGCCGCAAATGGTCGCGCACCTGCAAGCCGGCCGCATCGACGGTTTCTGCGTTGGCGAGCCCTGGTCCGCCAGCGCGGTGCAACAGGATCTCGGCTTTACCCTGGCAACGACCCAGACCCTCTGGCCCGACCACCCGGAAAAAGTCCTGGGCTGCACCCGCGCCTTCGTCGAGCAATACCCCAATACCGCCCGGGCATTGGTGATGGCAATCCTGCAAGCCAGCCGTTTCATTGAAGACAGCGTCGAAAATCGCCGCAGCACTGCACAATTGCTCAGCGCGCCGCAGTACCTCGACGCCCCGCTCGACTGCATCGAACCTCGCCTGCTGGGCGAGTACGCCGACGGTCTCGGCAATCGCTGGCAAGACCCGCACGCCTTGCGTTTCCACGGTGAGGGCGCGGTCAATTTGCCGTACCTGTCCGATGGCATGTGGTTCATGACCCAGTTCCGCCGCTGGGGGCTGTTGCGCGACGACCCGGACTACCTCGCGGTGGCCCGACAGGTCCAGCAACTGGAGGTGTACCGGGAGGCCGCCAGTGCCGTCGGTGTCGCCGCGTTGGGCACGGAAATGCGCAGCAGCCAGTTGATCGACGGCAAGGTCTGGGACGGCTCTGATCCGGCCGGTTATGCCCGAAGCTTCAAACTACACGCCATGAGCGACAACTCGCCCCTTATCGCCAGCCACTGACAGGAGACTGCGAATATGTTGCGTATCCTGCTGATCAACGACACCGCGAAAAAAGTCGGGCGCCTGAAAGCGGCCCTGACCGAAGCCGGCTTCGAGGTGATCGACGAGTCCGGGCTGACCATTGACCTGCCCGAACGCGTCGAAACGGTGCGTCCGGACGTGATTCTGATCGATACCGAGTCACCGAGCCGCGATGTCATGGAGCAAGTGGTGTTGGTGAGCCGCGACCAGCCACGGCCGATCGTGATGTTTACCGATGAACACGACCCCGACGTGATGCGCCAGGCGATCAAGTCCGGGGTCAGTGCCTACATCGTCGAAGGCATTCACGCACAACGCTTGCAGCCGATTCTCGACGTGGCCATGGCGCGTTTCGAAAGCGACCAGGCCCTGCGCGCCCAACTGCACGCCCGCGACCAGCAACTGGCCGAGCGCAAGCGCATCGAGCTGGCCAAAGGGCTGCTGATGAAAATGAAGAACTGCAACGAGGAACAGGCCTACACCCTGATGCGCCGCCAGGCCATGAGCCGTCAGCAGAAGCTGATTCAGGTGGCGGAGCAAATCATTGCCATGAGTGAGTTGCTTGGCTGAAGCCTTGTGGTGAATGTTCTATCGCCTTCGCGAGCAGGCTCGCTCCCACAGTTGATTGGTGTACGGCGCAATTCCCCTGTGGGAGCGAGCCTGCTCGCGAAGGGTGCACCACGGTTTCGGCTGTTGGCACAAATCTGGCTAAGTAATCATCACAGGTAACCAACGGCGGTTGCCCCACCCACGACAAAGACGTCGCTCACCCCATTTGCCCCTGGCGAATCGGGTAGCGGCGTTTTTTTGTTTTGGCCCCATAGCCCGGGGCCGGTGGTGCGGCCCTTCGGCGCCCCACCTGCATGACTCCCGTTCGAGACTCCTATCAGCTGAGGTGCGCGATGAATTCAAGCTTCTGGAAATCCGGCCATACCCCGACCCTGTTCGCGGCCTTCCTGTATTTCGACCTGAGCTTCATGGTCTGGTACCTGCTTGGCCCCCTGGCGGTGCAAATCGCCGGTGACTTGCACCTGACCACCCAACAACGCGGACTGGTGGTGGCTACGCCGATCCTGGCCGGGGCGGTATTGCGCTTTGTGATGGGCATGCTGGCTGATCGCCTGTCACCGAAAACCGCCGGCCTGATCGGTCAAGTGATCGTCATTTGTGCACTGTTCGGGGCCTGGAAACTCGGCATCCACAGCTATGAGCAAGCGCTGCTGCTGGGGCTGTTCCTCGGCATGGCCGGAGCCTCGTTCGCAGTGGCCCTGCCCCTCGCCTCGCAGTGGTACCCGCCGCAGCATCAAGGCAAGGCCATGGGCATCGCCGGGGCCGGTAATTCAGGGACCGTACTGGCCGCGTTGATCGCACCGGTGCTGGCGGCGGCGTTTGGCTGGAGCAACGTCTTCGGCTTCGCCCTGATCCCGCTGATCCTGACCCTGATCGTCTTCGCCTGGCTGGCCAAAAACGCCCCCGAGCGGCCGAAAGCCAAATCGATGGCCGACTACTTCAAGGCCCTGGGCGACCGCGACAGTTGGTGGTTCATGTTTTTCTACAGTGTGACCTTTGGCGGTTTCATCGGCCTGGCCAGCGCCCTGCCCGGCTATTTCAACGACCAGTACGGCCTGAGCCCGGTAACGGCCGGTTACTACACGGCGGCCTGCGTGTTCGGTGGCAGCCTGATGCGTCCATTGGGTGGCGCACTGGCTGATCGCTTCGGCGGCATCCGCACCTTGCTGGCGATGTACACCGTGGCGGCGATCTGCATCGCGGCCGTGGGTTTCAATCTGCCAAGCTCCATTGCAGCGCTGGCACTGTTCGTCTGCACCATGCTCGGTTTGGGGGCAGGCAACGGCGCGGTGTTCCAGTTGGTCCCACAGCGCTTTCGGCGGGAGATCGGCGTGATGACCGGCCTGATCGGCATGGCCGGCGGCATCGGCGGGTTTGCCCTGGCGGCAGGCATGGGCGCGATCAAGCAAAGCACCGGCAGCTACCAGATGGCGTTGTGGCTGTTCGCCAGCCTTGGCGTCCTCGCCTGGTTCGGTCTGCACGGTGTGAAACGTCGCTGGAGAACCACCTGGGGTTCGGCCGCCGTGACCGCTGCGCGGGTCTGACGCAGCCATGAGCCTGCAACTGAGCTTCGCCCAAGCCAGCGCCACCGGTCCGCGAGACGAGAATCAGGACGCCCTGCGCCTGGTCACACCGGCCCCGGCGCTGGCGGCCAGCAAGGGTTACTTGTTCGCCATCGCCGACGGCGTCAGCCAGTGCGCCGATGGCGGCCTGGCCGCCCGCTCGACGTTGCAGGCACTGGCGCTGGACTACTACGCCACCCCGGAGACCTGGAGCGTCGCCCAGGCGCTGGATCGCTTGCTGCTGGCGCAGAACCGCTGGTTGCAGGCCAACGGCGGTGGGCAGCCTTTGCTGACCACCGTCAGCGCCCTGGTCTTGCGCGGCAAGCGTTTTACCCTGGCCCATGTCGGCGATTGCCGGGTGTATCGCTGGCATGCCGAGCAATTGCAGCGGGTCAGTGAAGATCACGTGTGGGATCAACCGGGCATGCAGCATGTGCTCAAGCGGGCACTGGGACTCGATCAGCACCTGGTGCTGGACTTTCTCGACGGTGAATTACGCCTGGACGAGAGTTTTGTGCTGCTCAGCGACGGTATCTGGGCGGTGCTGGGCGATACCGCGATTGCCACGATTCTGCGCGACCAACCGGACCTCGACAGCGCCGCGCAGACGCTGGTAAAGGCTGCGCACCTGGCCGGCAGCCAGGATAATGCCAGCGCGTTGCTGGTGCGGGTCGATGCCCTCGGTGAAACCAGCATTGGCGATGCGCTGATTCATTTGCAGCAATGGCCACTGCCGCCGGCGCTGAAACCGGGCCAGGATTTCGAAGGCTGGCAGGTTGAAGCAATACTCGGCCAGAGCCAGCAGTCGTTGCTTTATCGGGTGCGCGACAGTCAGCAACAACCCTGGCTGCTGAAAACCCTGCCCGGTGTGCTTCGTGATGATCACTTGGCCGGACAAGCCCTGCTCTCGGAGGAATGGTTTCTCAAGCGGGTGGCCGGGCGACATTTTCCTGAAGTCCATACCGCCAGTCAGCGTCAGCATTTGTACTACGTGATGCGCGAATACGCCGGCTCGACCCTGGCGCAACTGCACGCGCAGACCGGGCCGTTGCCGTTGGCCCAATGGCAGGACCTGGCTGAACGCCTGCTCAAAGCCGTTGGCCTGCTGCACCGGCGGCAGATCCTGCATCGCGACATCAAACCGGAAAACTTGCTGCTGGGAGACGACGGCGAGTTGCGTCTGTTGGATTTCGGGCTCGCCTGGTGCCCTGGCTTGTCCGAAGACCAGCCCTCGGCCCTCCCCGGAACCCCCAGCTACATTGCGCCGGAAGCATTTCGCGGTGAAGCGCCGACGCCGCAACAGGACCTGTATGCGGTCGGTGTGACCCTGTTCTACCTGCTCACCGGGCATTTTCCCTACGGCGAAATCGAAGCTTTCCAGCGCCCACGATTTGCATTACCGGTCAGCGCAAGCCGCTATCGCCCTGACCTGCCGGACTGGTTGAACCTTAGCCTTGAGCGTGCAGTGGCGGCGGATCCGGCCCAGCGCTTTGAAACCGCCGAAGAATGGTTGCTGCTGATGGAACAGGGTGAGCGCCGCAGCTTGAGCGTACGCCCGAGGCCCTTGCTGGAGCGCGAGCCGCTGAAGGTGTGGCGGGCGCTGGCACTCGGGTCGCTGTTGATCAATCTGGCGCTGATGTTTGCGGTATTTCATGGTTGAGACCGAGTTGCGCCCTTCGCGAGCAGGCTCGCTCCCACAGTTGAAATGCATTCCCTTGTGGGAGCGAGCCTGCTCGCGAAGGCGTACTGAACATCACTGCAAATCTTTAGATTTATTCCATTTCCCGTGAGGAAAACACGATGAATGCAAAAGTCTGGCTGGTCGGTGCGGGTCCCGGTGATCCGGAGCTGTTGACGCTAAAAGCCGTGCGGGCGTTGAGCGAAGCAGATGTCGTGCTGATCGATGATCTGGTGAATGACGCCATACTCGAGCATTGCGGCAACGCGCGGATCATTCCCGTGGGTAAACGTGGCGGCTGCCGCTCAACGCCACAAGCGTTCATTCATCGTCTGATGCTGCGTTACGCGCGCCAGGGCAAATGCGTGGTGCGACTCAAGGGCGGCGACCCGTGCATTTTCGGGCGCGGCGGTGAGGAGGCACAGTGGTTGCGCGAGCGCGGGGTTGAGGTCGAACTGGTCAATGGCATCACTGCCGGGCTCGCTGGCGCCACGCAATGCGATATTCCGCTGACCCTGCGCGGTGTGGCGCGCGGCGTGACACTGGTCACCGCCCATACTCAGGACGGCAGCAGCCTGAACTGGCAGGCGCTGGCCCAGAGCGGTACGACCCTGGTGATTTACATGGGGGTGGCCAAGCTCAGCGAAATTCGTCAGCAACTATTGGCCGGCGGGATGGCGGCAGACACGCCGGTGGCGATGATCGAAAATGCCTCGCTACCGCACCAACGGGAATGTCGGAGTAATCTGATGTCGATGGAAGAAGCGGCCCACGACTTCGAGTTGAAAAGCCCAGCCATATTGGTCATCGGCGCGGTGGCAACCAACGAAAAGATCAAAAGATCGCAGCCTGCGGCAGCGCCTACAGGACGCTACGCAGGATCAATGTAGGAGCTGCCGCAGGCTGCGATCTTTTCGGGTCCGGGCTGAAACACCAAATCGCAGGCAAAGAAAAGCCCGGCCTAAGCCGGGCTTTTCTCAGAGCTGCGGGCTAATTACTTAGCTTGAGCTTCAACCTGCGCTTCTACGCGACGGTTTACAGCACGGCCAGCTTCAGTTTTGTTGTCAGCAACTGGGCGGGATTCGCCGTAGCCAACAGACTGAACGCGGGACGGAGCAACACCGTACTGGTTGGTCAGAACTTGCTTAACGGCGTTTGCACGACGCTCGGACAGTTTCTGGTTGTAAGCGTCAGGACCGACGGAGTCAGTGTGACCTTCAACAGTAGTGGTGGTGGATGGGTACTGCTTCATGAAGTCAGCCAGGTTCTTGATGTCGCCGTAGCTGTTAGGCTTGACTACCGACTTGTCGAAGTCGAATTTCACGTCCAGCTCTACACGTACGACTTCAGCAACTGCTGGGCAGCCATCAGCGTCAACAGTTACGTTGGCTGGGGTGTCCGGGCACTTGTCAACGTTGTCGCATACGCCATCGTTGTCGCTGTCGGAGCAGACTTCAGCCGGTGCTGGAACTGGAGCAGCAGCAGGCTTGGAGCCGCCACCGAAGTTCACACCCAGACCTACGGACGGGATGTAGTCCCACTTGCCGTTGTCCAGCTTGTAGTCGGCTTCTACGCCAGCACGGGCGAAGAAGTTTTCGAGGAAGTAGTACTTAACGCCACCGCCTGCAGTCAGGAAAGTCGACTGGTCACGACCGGTGTGGCCGTCAGCGGCTACGTTGGTCATGCTGCCGTGCTTAACACCACCTTGAACGTATGGACGCAGAGCGTCGCCAGCGTTGTTGAAGTGGTACTGGGCGTTCAGACCGAACTGGTCGCCTTCGATTTTCTGATGGCCAGTACCGTTGTTCGAACGGGTGTGGTCGTCATTGTTGTAGGTCGCGTTCAACGACACGTCGTCGGTCAAGAAGTAACCGATGGAGGCGCCAGGAGTGTAGCCGTCTTCAACGTTCTTAACGCTGTCGTTGTACTTCTTCCCGTAGTTGAGCTCGCCTTCAACTGCGCCTTGGCCTTGTGCCAGAGCGCCGAACGAAGTAGCGGCAATAAGAGTACCAATGGCCAAGCCCAAGGTGTTTTTCAGTTTCATCCGTTAAATCCCCATCTGGTGATTGTGAAGCAGTCCCGCAAACCGGGGGACAACTCGGCGGCAAGTCTATCAGAACTTGCCTACGCGTAAGAGATATTTGCGCCGAACTAAGTTTCAGCAATGCCTGCAAATTTCTCACGCAATTTATCTAGAGCGCGTTTGTACCGCATTTTTGTTGCACTCAAACCCATGTGCATGATGTCTGCGATCTCCTGAAATTCCAGCTCTGCGACAAATCGTAGCACCAGAATTTCGCGGTCAATCGGGTTCACATACACCAGCCAGCGATCGAGTCCACCCTTCTCCTCGGGTTTCGGCGCCTTTTCTTCGGACGCTTCTTCGAGGGGGTCCAGACTCAAGGCGTCCATCAAGCGACGCTTTCGCCGTTCTTTCCGATACTGTGTGATGCACTCGTTGTACGTGATGCTATATAGCCATGTCTTGAACTTCGATTTGCCCTCGAAGTTCTTCAGTCCATACAGCACCTTCAACATGACTTCCTGACAGACATCATCTGCGTCGCGATCGTTCCCGAGATATCGTGCACAGACGTTAAATAATGTTCGTTGGTAACGCCGCATCAGTTCTTCATAGGCTCGCGTTACGTGAAACAGCTCGGTATGCGAGCGCGCGACCAACTCCTCATCAGAGAGCTCGCGGGGGTCGTAGCGCATGGATAGCGATTGGGCTTTATTCAAAACAAGTCGGGCCGACAGTCAGGTCAATGTCCGCCGCTGCCAGCATCAGCAGGCATTTTGCGGCGGCATACATTAGCAGGGTTTGCCGGGTTAGCGGCTACTCACATGCTGCTCGAGGAGGATCCGATTGGAAAGAGAGACTAGCTCACCTTCATCGGTCAGCAATGTGGTTTTAACCGTGCCGATCTCTTCGATCTGCCCTTCGACCTCGCCAACACGCACTTGTTGCCCAACCTGGTACAACTCACGCACATAGATTCCCGCAAGAATCTGACCGGCAATTTCCCGGCTTCCCAACCCCATGGCCAGCGCAACTGCCAGACCAACGGTAATCAATACGATTACGATCACATGGTTGAGCAGGTCAGTCTTGACCTCCAACTGGCTGATCGCGACCGAAATGCTGATGATGATCACCAGGCCCTGGGCTATTCGCCCCAGCCCGGAAGCATAGTCCAGGCCTACGCCTTCTGCGGCGCCGCGCACCAGGCCATTGGCCAGTTGCGCCAGCAAGACGCCCACCAGCAGCACCAGCGCTGCGCCGAATACCTTCGGAACATACAGCGCGAGCATATCCAGCGTAGCTGAAACTCGCTCAAGTCCAAGTGATTCTGCCGCAGAAACCAGAAAAATCAGCAGAACGAACCAATAGACGATTTTGCCGATCAGCGTGGAAATCGGCACTTGAAGGCCGGCTCGCGACAGCAGTTTGGTCAGACCGGTACCGCCCATCAGGCGGTCAAGGCCCAGTTTGGCGAGCAATTTGGAGAGCAGCGTGTCCAGCAGCTTGGCCACGACAAACCCCAGAAGCAGCACGACCAGTGCGCCAAACAGGTTTGGAATGAAGTTCGCAACCTTGGTCCATAACGCAGTCATTGCAGTGACGAGGCTCTGTGTCCAGAGATCAAGTTCCATATTCAATCAGCCTTATCAGCAGTGCGAGCGGTAGGTTTACGCAGACGAGACACCGGCGCCACGTGGGCCGATCCGTTATTCAGGGCGATCATCAGGGCGGGCAGCCAGCGGCCCAGCAGGCTGAACAGATCGCCGGCACCGACCTGGCGGTTGGCGGTTTTCAGGACACGGCCAAGGCACGCATCGTCGTCCCGGGTGGACGGTGATGCATTGAGCATGTCACGCAAAGACTGTTCAAACGGATCGTGCATACGCACCTCTCGTGATGTCTGTGAAAGACGCGGTCAAATTTGGTCGGGTCACATGATTCACGTTCAAACCCAGCGCAAACGTCGGAACAACCACCACTGCCCGAGCGCCACCGAGACCATCAGCAGGCAGGCAACGAGGAAGCCGTAAGGACTCCCCGATAACGGAATCCCCCCGACGTTGATCCCCAAAAGACCGGTCAGAAAACTCATCGGCAAAAAGACCCCGGTGATGATCCCGAAGCGATACATCGTGCGGTTCATGCGCACGCTCAAACGTCGGTCCTCAGCCTCCAGGACCAGCCCCACGCGCTCCCGGGTCAATTCCAGCTCCTCGAGATAACGTGTCAGGCTGTTGTTCAATTCGTTCCAGTAATCGCCATCGTCCTCGACGAACCAGGGCAACTTTATTCGCGTCAGCTGACCGAAAATATCGCGCTGCGGAGCGAGAAACCGCTTCAACGCAGCGGCCCGGCGCCGGATCTGCAGAACCTCTCCATGCTCGGGCGTGTACCGTTCGTCGGCATCCAGCTTTTCTTCTTCCTCATCGACCACTTCCGAGAGGCAACTGACCAGGTCCTGCACTTTGTTGGTCAGGTACTGCGCCATATAAAGGATGAGCTCGGAGGCGGTTTTTGGCCCCTTGCCTTCCGCCAGTTGCGCCAACAGTTCTTCCGTGGCGCGCAATGGACGCAAACGCAAGGAAATCACCCGCTGGGCAGAGCCGAAGATCCGCACCGACACCATGTCCTCAGGCTCGGCACCGGGATTGAGGTTGACCCCGCGCAAAAATAGCAGCAGTTCGCTGTCCGAAAGCTGTAAAAGACGCGGACGGGTGTTTTCCTCAAGCAGCAGGTCGCAGCTGAACTCACTCAAACCACTGGTTTTGCGCAGCCAGGTCTGGGTTTGCGGATGACTGCGATCCCAGTGCAGCCACAGGCTTTCATGGGCCTGCAGCTGCAAGTCATCGAGTTCTGTCCGGGCTATCGAACGCGCACCGCCTTTACCGTCCAGCACCAGGGCATGTACCAGCCCCCATTGCGCGTTTTCTTCCTCGAACATCCGCACTCCTCTGTCTACAGCCGCTTTTATTCAGGCATTTTCAGCGGGCTGGGCGAGATGATCACGCCATTGTTGTCCGCATAGATGTAATGGCCCGGATGGAAGGTCACGCCGGCGAAGGTCACGGCAACGTTGAGGTCGCCGATACCGCGCTTGTCGGTTTTCATCGGATGGCTGGCCAGCGCCTGCACCCCGAGATCGGTTTGCGCGATGACATCGACGTCACGGATGCAACCGTAGATCACCAGCCCTTCCCAGCCGTTTTTCGCAGCCTTCTCGGCCAGCATGTCACCCAGCAGCGCGCGACGCAGGGAGCCACCGCCATCGACCACCAGTACCTTGCCGTTACCCTTGAGTTCGACTTGCTCCTTGACCAGCGAGTTGTCTTCGAAGCACTTGATGGTCACGATTTCGCCGCCGAAGGAATCACGGCCACCGAAATTGCTGAACATCGGTTCCAGCACTTGCACCAGTTCCGGATAGGCGTCGCACAGGTCAGGCGTGAGGTAATGGATCATCGAGAAACTCCTGTAAAGAGGAAGACAGCGCGAACATTACGGAAGATTCAATCATCGAAAATGACTGGAACCGCTCAATGCGTCATATCTTAGCCGCAAGCCGATCAGAGCGAAATGCCCTTGATAGAGCGTCCAGCTTAGATGGCCGCGGCCACGTCCGCCTGATCACCCAGCAGAGGCGTTTGCTGATCCGCCAGCCAGCGGGCCACCAACGGCCAGACTTCAGCCTGGGCCGCTTTGCTGACCAGCATTTCCACGTGACCGAAATTGTCGCCAAAACCCTGCTCGCGACCCAGGTTGATAAATTGCTTGTGCTCGGACCCCACCTGTTCGAACAACTTGCGACAAGCCCATGACGGGTCCTGATGGTCACCCGCGGCGCTCACTGCCAATACCGGCACTTTGACCTCTGCCAACCCCGCCCACCAGTCCTTGTCGGCATCGCCAAAACGCCCGAACAGGCCGTACCAGCGCATGCTCTCCAGGGCCAGGCCAATCGGCTCGTCCTCCGGGCCGCGCTTGAGCCGTGAACCGGACAACTGGGCAAAGCGCTTGAGAATGAAGCGCCCGCCCCACTCGACCGGCGGAATTTTCAACGGCCAGTAGGTACGACTGACTTGCGTGCCGAAAAACGCCGCAGAAGCGACCACAGGCTCACCGATGTATTCCCCGCCCAGCGCTGCCGCCAGTGTGATACCGCCCAACGAGTGGCCGATCCAGTGCGGGACCTGGCCGCTTTGCTCGCGCACGAACGCGCCAATGGCCGGCAGATCGTAACGCGCATAGTCGGCGACGCGGTTCTTGCGGTAATTCTGGTTACGCTGGGACAAGCCGTGACCGCGCATTTCCGCGATCCACACATCGAATCCCAGGCGCGTCAGATACGCCCCCAGGCCCAGGCCCTTGGGGGAAAACCAGAAACGTCGATTGGAAAAGCTGCCGTGCAACAGGATCACCGGCACACCACGCACCGCCGGCTCGTCAGCCATGCCCAGGCGTGTCACCGCCAGTTCGACACTGGCGTCAGGGCTGTTTGCAGGTTTCAAACGGTAGACATCTTCGCTCAGATCACCGCGCCGTTCGGCGCTGATCAGGGCGACAGGAAATAGGTTGCTGCTGCTTTGCATAGTCTCTTGCACAAAAAAGGGCGGCATCCAGAGGATGCCCGCCCCAATTGAATCTCTAAAAGCCGGTCAGTGTGGGAGCGAGCCTGCTCGCGAAAGCGGTATATCAGCCGACGACCCTGTTGGATGTCAGTCCGTCTTCGCGAGCAGGCTCGCTCCCACAAAGAGCGAGCCGTT
This sequence comes from Pseudomonas sp. WPR_5_2, assembly GCF_003634475.1. Taxonomy (NCBI): domain Bacteria; kingdom Pseudomonadati; phylum Pseudomonadota; class Gammaproteobacteria; order Pseudomonadales; family Pseudomonadaceae; genus Pseudomonas; species Pseudomonas sp. WPR_5_2. The sequence goes on from NZ_RBLA01000001.1 coordinate 1,943,519, forward strand.
TAACATACCATCAAGCCGAAGCCTGACCCTCAGCCAGGAAGAACCAGGTCTCCAGTACGGAGTCAGGGTTCAACGAAACGCTTTCGATGCCTTGTTCCATCAGCCACTTGGCCAGGTCCGGGTGGTCCGAAGGGCCCTGACCGCAAATGCCGATGTACTTGCCGGCCTTGTTGCACGCGGCAATGGCGTTGGCCAGCAGCTTCTTGACCGCCGGATTCCGCTCGTCGAACAGGTGCGCGATGATCCCGGAGTCACGGTCCAGGCCCAGGGTCAGCTGGGTCAGGTCGTTGGAGCCGATGGAGAAACCGTCGAAGAATTCGAGGAACTCTTCAGCCAGAATCGCGTTGGACGGCAGTTCGCACATCATGATGACGCGCAGGCCGTTTTCGCCGCGGGCCAGGCCTTTTTCGGCCAGCAGGTCCACCACCTGGCTTGCTTCGCCCAGGGTGCGGACGAACGGCACCATGATCTCGACGTTGGTCAGGCCCATCTCGTTGCGTACACGCTTGAGGGCGCGGCATTCGAGTTCGAAGCAGTCACGGAACGATTCGCTGATGTAACGCGAGGCGCCACGGAAGCCCAGCATCGGGTTTTCTTCTTCCGGCTCGTACAGCTTGCCGCCGATCAGGTTGGCATATTCGTTGGACTTGAAGTCCGACAGACGCACGATGACCTTTTTCGGCCAGAACGCAGCCGCCAGGGTGCTGATGCCTTCGACCAGTTTATCGACATAGAAGCCGACCGGGTCGTTGTAGCCGGCGATACGCTTGTCGACGCTTTCCTTGATGTCCTGCGGCAAGCCGTCGTAGTTCAGCAGCGCTTTAGGGTGCACGCCGATCATGCGGTTGATGATGAACTCCAGGCGGGCCAGGCCCACGCCGGCGTTCGGCAACTGCGCGAAGTCGAAGGCACGGTCCGGGTTGCCGACGTTCATCATGATCTTGAACGGCAGCTCCGGCATGGCGTCCACGGAGTTCTTCTTGATGTCGAAGCCCAGTTCACCTTCGAAGATGAAACCGGTGTCGCCTTCAGCGCAGGACACGGTCACGCCCTGGCCGTCTTTCAACAGCTGGGTGGCGTTGCCGCAACCGACCACGGCCGGAATGCCCAGCTCACGGGCGATGATCGCCGCGTGGCAGGTCCGGCCGCCACGGTTGGTGACAATGGCGCTGGCGCGCTTCATCACCGGTTCCCAGTCCGGGTCGGTCATGTCGGAGACCAGTACGTCGCCTGGCTGGACCTTGTCCATCTCGGACACGTCCTTGATGATACGGACCTTGCCGGCGCCGATGCGCTGGCCGATCGCACGGCCTTCCACCAGCACGGTGCCGGTTTCTTTCAACAGGTAACGTTCCATGACGTTGGCCTGGGTGCGGCTCTTCACGGTTTCCGGACGGGCCTGCACGATGTACAGCTTGCCGTCGTCACCGTCCTTGGCCCATTCGATGTCCATCGGGCACTGGTAGTGCTTCTCGATGATCATCGCCTGCTTGGCCAGCTCGCTGACTTCCGCGTCGGTCAGGCAGAAACGCGCGCGTTCAGCCTTGTCGACATCGACGGTCTTGACCGAACGACCGGCCTTGGCCTCGTCGCCGTAGATCATCTTGATGGCCTTGCTGCCCAGGTTGCGGCGCAGGATCGCCGGGCGACCGGCGGCCAGCGTACCTTTGTGAACGTAGAATTCATCCGGGTTCACCGCGCCTTGCACGACAGTTTCACCCAGGCCGTAGGCGCCGGTGATGAACACCACGTCACGGAAGCCCGATTCGGTATCGAGGGTGAACATCACGCCGGCGGTGCCGGTTTCGGAACGGACCATGCGCTGTACGCCGGCCGACAGGGCTACCAGCTTGTGATCGAAACCCTGGTGCACGCGATAGGAAATCGCACGATCGTTGAACAGGGAGGCGAACACCTCTTTGGCGGCGCGAATGACGTTTTCGACACCCCGGATGTTCAGGAAGGTTTCCTGCTGACCGGCGAAGGAGGCGTCCGGCAGGTCTTCTGCGGTAGCGGAAGAACGTACGGCCACGGCCACGTCAGGGTTGCCGGCGGACAGCGCGGCGAACGCCGTGCGGATTTCGGTATTCAGTTTTTCAGGGAACTCGGCTTCCATGATCCATTGACGGATCTGGGCACCGGTCTTGGCCAGGGCATTCACGTCATCGACATCCAGGGCGTCGAGAGCATCGTGAATCTGCTGATTCAAGCCGCTCAGCTCCAGGAAATCACGATAAGCCTGAGCGGTCGTGGCGAAGCCACCGGGCACCGATACACCGGCACCCGCAAGGTTGCTGATCATCTCGCCCAGGGATGCGTTCTTGCCCCCCACATGCTCAACATCGTGTTTGCCGAGCTTATCGAGGGAAACTACGTACTCTACCAAGGTGATCTCTCCACTAACTGTGTTGGAAAAGCTCAGAAGCCGGCTGCTCGGGGGAGCGTTTGCCAGCTATATGGCCTGGACCTGGAAAATAAGTGAGAATGCGGGCCATTGGCGGCCGGCAAATCGCGCCTATCATATCCAAGAATCGTCACTAGCTTAAGGCCCAAGGTGCAAATGAAACGATCTGCTTTCTTTATCTCCGATGGTACCGGCATTACCGCCGAAACCCTGGGTCAAAGCCTTCTGGCGCAGTTCGAAAACATTACCTTCAGCAAAGTCACGCGGCCATACATCGACAACGTGGACAAAGCGCGGGCCATGGTACAACAAATCAACAAAGCCGCCGAAACCGACGGCTTTCGTCCGATTATCTTCGACACCATCGTCAATCAGGATATTCGTGAGATCCTCGCGACTTCCAATGGTTTCATGATCGACATTTTCTCGACCTTCCTGGCACCTCTCGAACAGGAACTGACCGAGCATTCTTCCTACACCGTCGGCAAATCCCACTCCATTGGTGCCAACACCAATTACATGGAGCGTATCGAGGCCGTTAACTTCGCCCTCGACAACGACGACGGTGCCCGCACGCACTACTACGACAAGGCCGACCTGATCCTGGTGGGCGTGTCGCGCTGCGGCAAGACCCCGACCTGCCTGTACATGGCCATGCAGTTCGGCATCCGCGCGGCCAACTACCCGCTGACCGAAGACGACATGGAGCGCCTGACCCTGCCAAGTGCCCTGCGCGCCCACCAGCACAAGCTGTTCGGCCTGACCATCGACCCGGACCGCCTCACCGCGATCCGCAACGAGCGCAAGCCCAACAGCCGCTATTCGAGCTACGCCCAGTGCGAATTCGAAGTGCGCGAGGTGGAAAACCTGTTCCGCCGCGAGAACATTCCGAATATCAACTCCACGCATTTCTCCGTTGAGGAAATCTCCGCGAAGATCCTGGTGGAGAAAGGCGTCGAGCGGCGGTTCAAATAGATTTTCTGCGCCTGATCTGCCGTCTTCGCGAGCAGGCTCGCTCCCACATTTGACTGCATTCCAATGTGGGAGCGAGCCTGCTCGCGAAGAACGATAACGCGGTCCCTCAGATCACAAACAAATCCACAAACCTATTTACCGGCGTTGCCTCCAGCCGGGCCTGGTCCTTGCACAACGCAAATATCTCCTCGCTTCGCTGCCCGGTAAACCGCGTCAGCAGGTTCGCCTTGAACTTGTCCTCCAGCAACGGAATGCCGTCCGTACGGCGCCGACGATGACCAATCGGGTACTCCACCACCACGTTCCCGGTGCTGGATCCGTCCTTGAAAAAAACCTGCACCGCATTGGCGATGGAGCGCTTGTCCGCCTCCAGATACTCGCGGGTGTAGCGCGGGTCCTCGACGATGACCATTTTGTCGCGCAGTACATCGATGATCGGATGCGACCGGTGGAAGTCATCCTCGTAGTGTTCAGCCACCAGATTGCCAAAAGCCAGTGGCACGGCGGTCATGTACTGGAGGCAATGGTCGCGGTCGGCGGCATTGGCCAACGGGCCGACCTTGGAGATGATGCGGATCGCCGATTCGTGGGTGGTGATGACGATTTTGTCGATCTCGTGCAGCCGGTTACGGACTTGCGGGTGCAGGGTCACCGCCGCTTCGCAGGCGGTTTGTGCGTGGAACTCGGCGGGAAAACTGATTTTGAACAGCACGTTCTCCATCACATAGCTGCCGTACGGGCGGGAGAAACTGAACGTGCGCTTGTCTGCGGGTTTGAGCGCCAGATCGTTGTTGGTGTGGCTGAACAACACATCATAGAAGCCCCACTGTTTGGCACTCAACACGCCGGGAATACCCATTTCACCGCGCATCGCAATGTCCGCCAGACGCACGCCTCGGCTGGAGGCATCGCCGGCTGCCCATGACTTGCGCGATCCGGCATTCGGCGCATGCCGGTAGGTGCGCAACGCGTGGCCGTCCGCAAAGGCGTGGGACAACGCCGAAAGCACCTGCTCACGGTTGGCGCCCATCAGTTTGGCAGTGACCGCGGTCGAGGCGACTTTCACCAGAATGACGTGATCGAGGCCGACGCGGTTGAACGAGTTTTCCAACGCAATCACGCCTTGAATTTCATGGGCCATGATCATCGCTTCGAGCACGTCGCGCATGATCAGCGGCGCATCGCCATTGGCCAGGCGCTTTTGTGATAAATGGTCGGCCACCGCGAGAATGCCGCCAAGGTTATCCGAGGGGTGTCCCCACTCGGCGGCGAGCCAGGTGTCGTTGTAGTCGAGCCAGCGCACGATGCAGCCGATATCCCAGGCCGCCTTGACCGGGTCCAGCCGAAAAGAGGTGCCCGGCACCCGGGCGCCGAACGGAACGACGGTGCCTTCGACCACAGGTCCCAAATGCTTGGTGCATTCGGGAAAGCGCAGTGCCAGCAACCCACAGCCCAGGGTGTCCATCAGGCAATTGCGAGCGGTGTCCAGGGCTTCTGTGGATTCGATCTTGAACTGGAGGACGTAGTCGGCAATGTCCTGCAGGACCTGGTCATAGTCCGGGCGATTGTTCAGGTCAACGTTGGCGCTCATGTTCGATTCACTCTGCGGTGGTTCGGTTCAGGGCAATCTCACTGGGTGACACCGTTCTTGTTATTCAAATGCGATCCATTGTGGGAGCGAGCCAGCTCGCGAAAGCGGTGTGTCAGTCGACATCTATGTTGAATGTCAGTCCGTCTTCGCGAGCAGGCTCGCTCCCACAGTGGTTCAGTGTCGATTTAGAAAGAATCGCCCGGCACCCGGACAAAGCCTTCCATCAACACCCGCGCACTACGACTCATGATGGCTTTGTTCACGGTCCATTCGCCGTTGACCTGGCTGGCTTCGGCACCGACGCGCAAGGTGCCCGACGGATGACCGAAACGCACCGCATTGCGTTCGACACCGCCCGCCGCAAGATTCACCAAGGTGCCGGAAATCGCGGCGGCCGTACCGATCGCCACCGCTGCAGTGCCCATCATCGCGTGGTGCAACTTGCCCATGGACAGCGCACGCACCAGCAGGTCGACATCACCGGCTGCAATCGCCTTGCCGCTGGAAGCCACGTAATCGGCTGGTTTGGCGACAAACGCCACCTTCGGCGTGTGCTGCCGCTTGGCGGCTTCGTCAATGTTGGAAATCAGGCCCATGCGCAATGCGCCGTAAGCACGGATGGTTTCGAACATCAGCAACGCTTTCGGGTCGCCGTTGATCGCGCCCTGCAACTCGGTGCCGGTGTAACCGATGTCTTGGGCATTGACAAAAATCGTCGGAATGCCGGCGTTGATCATGGTCGCCTTGAAGGTGCCGACACCCGGCACTTCCAGGTCATCGATCAGGTTGCCGGTGGGGAACATCGAACCGCCGCCACCCTCTTCATCCGCGGCCGGATCAAGAAACTCGATTTGCACTTCAGCGGCCGGGAAAGTCACGCCGTCGAGTTCGAAATCGCCGGTTTCCTGCACTTCACCATTGGTGATCGGCACGTGCGCGATGATGGTCTTGCCGATGTTGGCCTGCCATACGCGAACCACGGCAACGCCGTTGTGCGGGATGCGGCTGGGGTCCACCAGGCCATTGCTGACGGCGAAAGAACCGACCGCTGCCGAGAGGTTGCCGCAGTTGCCGCTCCAGTCGACGAACGGCTTGTCGATGGACACCTGGCCGAACAGGTAATCGACGTCGTGATCAGCCTGGGTGCTTTTCGACAGGATCACGGTTTTGCTGGTGCTGGAGGTCGCCCCGCCCATGCCGTCGATTTGCTTGTCGTAAGGGTCGGGACTGCCGATCACGCGCAAAAGCAAAGCATCGCGGGCCGGGCCTGGGACCTGTGCCGCTTCCGGCAGATCCTTCAAGCTGAAGAACACGCCTTTGCTGGTGCCGCCGCGCATGTAGGTGGCGGGTATCTTGATTTGAGCCGGGTGAGCCATGGTGCTCATACTCCTGATCCTGAAAACAGGCACGGGACTCAAAGTCCCGTGCCCGTACAGCCTGTGTTAGACGGCAACCGCCGATTCTTCGAGGAAGTCCTGGGCGAAGCGTTGCAACACGCCGCCGGCCTCGTAGATCGACACTTCTTCGGCGGTGTCGAGACGGCAGGTCACCGGCACCTCGACACGCTCACCATTTTTGCGATGGATCACCAGTGTCAGCTCGGCGCGCGGTGTGCGATCACCGATCACGTCGTAGGTTTCACTGCCGTCGATGGCCAATGTGTGGCGGTTGGTACCCGGCTTGAACTCCAGCGGCAACACGCCCATGCCCACCAGGTTGGTGCGGTGAATGCGCTCGAAGCCTTCGGCGGCGATCGCTTCTACACCCGCCAGGCGCACGCCTTTCGCCGCCCAGTCGCGGGACGAACCCTGACCGTAGTCGGCGCCGGCGATGATGATCAGCGGCTGCTTGCGGTCCATGTAGGTCTCGATGGCTTCCCACATGCGCATGACTTTGCCTTCCGGCTCGACGCGAGCCAACGAACCCTGCTTGACCTTGCCGTTTTCCAGAACCATTTCGTTGAACAGTTTCGGGTTGGCGAAGGTCGCACGCTGCGCGGTCAGGTGGTCACCCCGGTGAGTCGCGTAAGAGTTGAAGTCCTCTTCCGGCAGGCCCATTTTCGCCAGGTATTCGCCGGCGGCGCTGTCCAACATGATGGCGTTGGACGGCGACAGGTGATCGGTGGTGATGTTGTCCGGCAGCACCGCCAGCGGACGCATGCCCTTGAGCGGACGCGCACCGGCCAGCGCACCTTCCCAGTACGGCGGACGGCGGATGTAGGTGCTCATCTCGCGCCACTCGTACAACGGCGCCACTTTCGGACCGGTGTCTTCGTGGATGGCGAACATCGGGATGTACACCTGACGGAACTGCTCAGGTTTAACAGACGCCTTCACGACTGCGTCGATCTCTTCGTCGCTCGGCCAGATGTCCTTGAGGCGGATTTCCTTGCCGTCGACAACGCCCAGCACGTCTTTCTCGATGTCGAAACGGATGGTGCCGGCGATGGCGTACGCAACCACCAGCGGTGGCGAAGCGAGGAAGGCTTGCTTGGCGTACGGGTGGATCCGGCCGTCGAAGTTACGGTTGCCGGACAACACGGCGGTGGCGTACAGGTCGCGGTCGATGATCTCTTGCTGAATCACCGGGTCCAGCGCACCGGACATGCCGTTGCAGGTGGTGCAGGCGAAGGCCACGACGCCGAAACCGAGTTGCTCCAGCTCATCGGTCAGGCCGGCTTCATCGAGGTACAACGCCACGGTTTTCGAACCCGGCGCCAAGGACGATTTGACCCATGGCTTGCGGGTCAGCCCGAGCTTGTTGGCGTTGCGCGCCAGCAGACCGGCGGCGATCACGTTGCGCGGGTTGCTGGTGTTGGTGCAGCTGGTGATGGCGGCAATGATCACCGCGCCGTCCGGCATCTGGCCTGGCACATCATCCCACTGACCGGAGATGCCTTTCGCCGCCAGATCCGACACCGCGACACGGGCGTGCGGGTTGCTCGGGCCGGCCATGTTGCGCACCACCGAGGACAGGTCGAAGGTCAGGCCGCGCTCGTATTGCGCGCCTTTCAGGCTGTCCGCCCACAGGCCGACCTGCTTGGCGTAGTTCTCGACCAACTGCACCTGCTCGTCTTCACGGCCAGTGAGTTTCAGGTAGTCGATGGTCTGCTGGTCGATGTAGAACATCGCCGCGGTGGCGCCATATTCCGGGGCCATGTTGGAAATGGTGGCGCGGTCGCCGAGGGTCAGCGCCGAGGCACCTTCACCAAAGAACTCCAGCCAGGCACCGACCACTTTTTGCTTGCGCAGGAACTCGGTCAGCGCCAGCACCATGTCGGTGGCGGTGATGCCCGGTTGCAGCTTGCCAGTCAGTTCAACGCCGACGCTTTCCGGCAGACGCATCCACGACGCGCGGCCCAGCATCACGCTCTCGGCTTCCAGGCCACCGACGCCGATGGCGATCACGCCCAGCGCATCGACGTGCGGGGTATGGCTGTCGGTGCCGACGCAGGTGTCGGGGAACGCCACGCCGTCACGCACCTGGATCACCGGAGACATTTTCTCGAGGTTGATCTGGTGCATGATGCCGTTGCCCGGCGGGATCACGTCGACGTTCTTGAAGGCCTTTTTGGTCCAGTTGATGAAGTGGAAACGGTCTTCGTTGCGACGGTCTTCGATGGCGCGGTTCTTCTCGAACGCCTCGGGATCGAAACCGCCACGCTCGACGGCCAGGGAGTGGTCGACGATCAATTGCGTCGGCACCACCGGGTTCACTTGCGCCGGGTCACCGCCTTGCAGGGCGATGGCGTCACGCAGGCCGGCGAGGTCCACCAGCGCGGTCTGGCCAAGGATGTCATGGCACACCACGCGGGCCGGGAACCACGGGAAATCGAGGTCGCGCTTGCGTTCGATGAATTGCTTCAGGGATTCGGTGAGCGTGGCCGGGTCACAGCGACGCACAAGGTTTTCCGCCAGCACGCGGGAGGTGTACGGCAGAGTGTCGTAGGCGCCGGGCTGGATGGCCTCGACCGCTGCGCGGACATCGAAGTAATCCAGGTGGCTGCCGGGCAGCGTTTTACGGAATTCAGTGTTCATCGTCAGGACTCGGTCACGGTAATTACAAAGGGTGGGGCTGGCACCGGATTCGACATCAACACAATCCACTGTGGGAGCGAGCCTGCTCGCGAAAGCGGTCTTTCAGACGACATTTCTTTTGAATGTCAGTCCGTCTTCGCGAGCAGGCTCGCTCCCACAGGGATCTGGGTTGAATTCAGACCCCGGTGTCGGCCCCCACCATTCAGCGTTGTTCGATTGGCACGAACTTGCGCTGTTCGACGCCGGTGTACTCGGCGCTCGGACGGATGATGCGGTTGTTGGCACGTTGTTCGAACACGTGGGCGGCCCAGCCGGTCAAGCGCGAGCAGACGAAAATCGGCGTGAACAACTTGGTCGGGATGCCCATGAAGTGGTACGCCGAGGCATGGTAGAAGTCGGCGTTCGGGAACAGTTTCTTCTGCTCCCACATGGTCTTGTCGATGGCTTCGGAGACCGGGAACAGCACCTTGTCGCCCACTTCGTCAGCGAGTTTTTTCGACCAGCCCTTGATCACTTCGTTACGTGGATCGCTGTCCTTATAGATCGCGTGGCCGAAGCCCATGATCTTGTCCTTGCGCTCGAGCATGCCGAGGGTGCCCTTGATCGCGTCTTCCGGCGACGAGAAGCGCTCGATCATTTCCATTGCCGCTTCGTTGGCACCGCCGTGCAGCGGGCCGCGCAGCGAACCGATGGCCGCAGTGACGCACGAGAACAGGTCGGACAAGGTCGAGGCGCAAACGCGGGCGGTGAAGGTCGAGGCGTTGAACTCGTGCTCCGCGTAAAGGATCAGCGAAACGTTCATCACCTTGACGTGCAACTCGCTCGGTTTCTTGCCGTGCAGCAGGTGCAGGAAGTGGCCGCCGATGGATGGCTCGTCACTCACGCAGTCGATACGCTGGCCTTCGTGGCTGAAGCGATACCAGTAGGTCATGATCGCCGGGAACGCGGCCAGCAGGCGGTCAGTCTTGTCGTGTTGCTCGGAGAAGTCGTTCTCCGGCTCCAGGTTGCCCAGGAACGAGCAACCGGTGCGCATCACGTCCATCGGATGGGCGTCGGCGGGGATGCGTTCCAGCACTTCTTTCAGCGCTTGCGGCAGGTCACGCAGCTTGCTCAGCTTGCTGATGTAAGCCGCCAGTTGGGTTTTGCTCGGCAGTTCGCCGTACAGCAGCAGGTAGGCGATTTCTTCGAATTGTGCGTCAGCCGCCAGTTCGCGAACGTCGTAGCCGCGATAGGTCAGCCCCGCGCCCGACTGGCCCACGGTGGACAGTGCGGTTTGCCCGGCAACCTGGCCACGGAGCCCGGCGCCACTGAGTACTTTTGCTTCGGCCATTTCTGCCTCCAGTTTCTTGAATTTATTAGGGAGTTCTTCGACTTACTTCTTCGCGGCGAACAACGCATCGAGCTTTTGCTCGAAGGTGTGGTAGTCGATGCGATCGTAAAGCTCCATGCGGGTCTGCATGGTGTCGATGACGTTCTGTTGCGTGCCGTCGCGGCGGATGGCGGTGTAGACGTTTTCCGCGGCCTTGTTCATGGCACGGAAGGCCGACAGCGGGTACAGCACCAGCGACACGTCGGCAGCGGCGAGTTGCTCGGTGGTGTACAGCGGCGTCGCGCCGAATTCGGTGATGTTGGCCAGGATCGGCGCTTTCACGCGATTGGCGAACAGTTTGTACATCTCCAGTTCGGTGATGGCTTCCGGGAACACCATGTCGGCACCGGCCTCGATGCACGCGGCAGCGCGATCCAGGGCGGACTCCAGGCCTTCCACCGCCAAAGCGTCGGTACGGGCCATGATCACGAAGCTGTCATCAGTACGCGCATCGACGGCGGCCTTGATGCGGTCGACCATTTCCTGCTGCGAGACGATTTCCTTGTTAGGACGGTGACCGCAACGCTTGGCGCCGACCTGGTCTTCGATGTGAATCGCCGCCGCGCCGAACTTGATCATCGACTTGACGGTACGGGCGACGTTGAACGCCGAAGAACCGAAACCGGTGTCCACGTCCACCAGCAGCGGCAGGTCGCAGACGTCGGTGATGCGGCGCACGTCGGTCAGCACGTCATCCAGGCCGGTGATGCCCAGGTCTGGCACGCCGAGGGAGCCGGCAGCCACCCCGCCACCAGACAGGTAAATCGCCTTGAAACCGGCGCGCTTGGCCAGCAGCGCGTGGTTGGCGTTGATCGCGCCGACCACTTGCAATGGATGCTCGCTGGCGACCGCATCGCGGAAACGCTGGCCTGGTGTGCTCTTGTTCAAACTCATGACTCACCTCGTTTGGCTGTCGGGTTAACGCCGTCCTGGTAATGACGGGCGATATTGCGTTTGGAGGCGCCGATGTGGCGGCGCATCAATAACTCGGCCAACTCACCGTCACGGTCGGCGATGGCATCGAGAATGCGGTGGTGCTCGGCAAAGGCCTGGTGCGGGCGATTGGGCGTGGTGGAAAACTGGATGCGGTACATCCGCACCAGCTGATAAAGCTCGCCGCAGAGCATCTGCGTCAGGGTGCGGTTACCGCTGCCCTGGATGATTCGGTAGTGGAAGTCGAAATCGCCTTCCTGCTGGTAATAGCCTCGACCGGCCTGGAACGCCTCATCGCGCTCGTGGGTTTCGAGGACACGGCGCAGTTCGTCGATTTCTTCGACGCTCATGCGCTCGGCGGCCAGGCGACAAGCCATGCCTTCGAGGGATTCGCGGATTTCGTAGAGTTCCAGCAGCTCGGCGTGGTTGAGCGACACGACCCGCGCCCCGACGTGCGGCACGCGCACCAACAGGCGCTGGCCTTCAAGACGGTGGATGGCCTCGCGGAGCGGCCCCCGGCTGATGCCATAGGTACGGGCCAGCTCCGGCTCGGAGATCTTACTGCCCGGGGCGATCTCGCCCTTGACGATGGCCGCCTGGATACGCCGGAAGACGTTCTCGGAAAGTGTTTCCGAATCGTCCTGGGCGGTGAGTGGCGGATCGAGTTGCTCCAACATATTGTCGACACCTTGAAAACCAATGCCGCAAAAACTAGCGAAATCGGCCATCAGAGTCAAAGGATAAATAGATATTGTCGACAATCGTCTAATAACCGCTTGCACCATAAAGACGCAGCAACGCGACTTATAGCCGCCGGCCAGCGCTGGCGCCATAAAACCACCGTGCTAGAATGCCGCCCGCATTTGTTTGTCACATCTGCACTGCCTGTCATAAATAGCTGATAGGCATACGAGGAGCTTGCGCAGCAATGCCAGGGTCTTGAATCGAAATACGGCCCGCTTTGCACCAGGATTTATGAGACTCAAGCCCTTCCCCGCCTACCTTTATTTTCTTTGCCTGCCCGGCGTCGCAGTGGCAGGGGAAAAGACTGTGTATGGCCTCAATGAGTACGCATCGCTTGGCGGACTCGACCTGGAAGTGGCCGCCAAACTCGATACCGGGGCGAAAACCGCTTCCCTCAGCGCCCGCGACATCAAACGTTTCAAACGCAATGGCGAATCCTGGGTGCGCTTCTACCTGGCCATCGACACGGCCCATACGCACCCCATCGAACGGCCGCTGGCCCGCGTCAGCAAGATCAAGCGCCGGGCCGGCGACTACGATCCGGAAGAAGGCAAGAAGTACACCGCCCGTCCGGTGATCGAGCTGGATATCTGCATGGGCTCGGCCTTACGCAGCATCGAGGTGAACCTGACCGACCGCAGCGCGTTCCAGTACCCGCTCCTGATCGGCTCCGAAGCACTCAAACGCTTCGATGCGCTGGTCGACCCCAGTCTTAAATACGCTGCCGGCAAACCCGCCTGCGCCATCGACGCTCATACCGCAGAGTAATACCAATGCGCTCTCTTACCCTTCATCTGAAAATGCTGATCGCCATCCTGGTGGTGCTGGGCATTTCAGTTACGGCCTATCAGATCTTCGTGCTGGGCATTCCCGTGACCGAAGACGCCACCGACGACTTGTGGAACATCGACGCGAAGGTCGAGTTCGTCGCCAGTGCCAAGGACCCGGTCAAGATCCAGATGTTCGTGCCGCCGCTGAGCCGCGACTACGTCAGCCTCAACGAAAGCTTCATTTCCAATAACTACGGGGTGGCGGTCAACAAGGTCGACGGCAACCGCAAGGTCACTTGGTCGGCACGTCGGGCGAAAGGCAACCAGACCCTTTATTACCGTCTGGTGCTGACCAAGCGCTACAGCGCCGAGAAATCCAAGGTCAAAGGCCCGACCTTCCGTGACAGCATCGCCCTCGACGGCCCGGAAAAAATCGCTGCCGAAGCCCTGCTCGCACCGATCCGCCAGCATTCGGCCGATGTCGAAACCTTCGTTGGCGAAGCGATCAAGCGTGTCAACAATCTCAACGACGACAACGTGAAGCTGCTGCTGGCCGGCGATCCGTCCACCGCGCAAAAGGCCAGGATCGTCGAACTGGTACTGTCCATTGCCCACGTGCCGGTGGAGAAGGTCCACACCATTCGTCTGGTGGCCGATCAACCACAAACTCCTGAGCTCTGGCTGCGCAGCTTCAATGGCACCGACTGGCTGTACTTCAACCCGGAAACCGGTGAACAGGGCCTGCCGACCGACCGCCTGCTGTGGTGGACCGGTGACGAAAACCTGATCACCGTCGATGGCGGCAAGAAGGCCACCGTCACGTTCAGCATGAACAACAGCGAAATGAACGCCATTCGCCTGGCCAAGCTGACCGACGAGAACACCGACGCCAATTTCCTCGAATATTCGCTGTACGGCTTGCCCCTGCAAACCCAGCAGACCTTCATGATCATGGTGATGATCCCGATCGGCGTGCTGGTGATCCTGATCCTGCGCAACCTGATCGGCATTCAGACGCTGGGCACCTTTACGCCGGTGCTGATTGCCCTGGCCTTCCGCGAAACCCAGCTGGGCTTCGGCATCGTGCTGTTTACGATTATCACGGCCCTGGGGTTGTCGCTGCGCTCCTACCTTGAGCATCTGAAACTGCAAATGCTGCCGAGGCTGTCAGTGGTGCTGACCTTTGTGGTGGTGTTGATCGCTGCCATCAGCCTGTTCAGCCACAAGCTCGGTCTGGAGCGCGGGTTGTCGGTGGCGCTGTTCCCGATGGTGATTCTGACCATGACCATCGAACGCCTGTCGATTACCTGGGAGGAGCGTGGTGCCGGCCACGCCATGAAAGTGGCCGTCGGTACACTGTTCGCCGCGTCCCTGGCGCACCTGATCATGACCGTGCCGGAGCTGGTGTACTTCGTCTTCACCTTCCCGGCGATCCTGCTGATCATGGTGGGTTTCATGCTGGCCATGGGTCGTTATCGCGGCTACCGCCTGACCGAACTGGTGCGCTTCAAGGCCTTCCTTAAGAAGGCTGAAGCCTGATGTTCGGTTTCTGGAAAACCTGGAAGGCCCTGGAAGCCCAGGGCATCATGGGGATTAATCGGCGCAACGCGGACTACGTGCTCAAGTACAACAAGCGCAGCCTGTACCCGATCGTCGATGACAAGATCATCACCAAGGAACGCGCCATAGCCGCCGGCATCCATGTGCCGCAACTCTATGGCGTGATCTCCACCGAGAAGGAAATCGACAAGCTCGACGAGATCATCGGCGGGCGCAACGATTTTGTGATCAAGCCGGCCCAGGGCGCTGGCGGCGACGGCATCATTGTGGTCGCCGACCGCTTCGAAGGCCGTTATCGCACCGTATCGGGCAAGATCATCAGCCACGAAGAGATCGAGCACCATATTTCCAGCATTCTCACCGGGCTGTACTCCCTGGGCGGTCACCGCGACCGGGCGCTGATCGAATACCGCGTGATTCCGGACCAGATCTTCAAGAGCATCAGTTACGAAGGCGTGCCCGACATCCGTATCATCGTGCTCCTGGGCTACCCGGTCATGGCCATGCTGCGCCTGCCAACCCGTCAGTCCAGCGGCAAGGCCAACCTGCACCAGGGCGCCATCGGCGTCGGTGTCGACCTCGCCACCGGCCTGACCCTGCGTGGCACCTGGCTGAACAACATCATCGCCAAACACCCGGACACCACCAACGCGGTGGACGGCGTGCAACTGCCCTATTGGGACGGTTTCATGAAACTCGCCGCCGGCTGCTATGAGCTGTGCGGGCTGGGCTACATCGGTGTCGACATGGTGCTCGACCAGGAAAAAGGCCCGCTGATCCTCGAACTCAACGCCCGACCGGGCTTGAACATCCAGATTGCCAATCATTGCGGCCTGACCTTGCGAACCCATGCGGTCGAGGCGCGACTGGAAGAGTTGAAGGCTCGCGGTGTGACGGAAACCGTCGAAGAGCGTGTGGCGTTTGTGCAGGAGATGTTCGGGCATATTCCGCCGGTCGAGGGTTAATCCAAAACCGCGTCGCCCCCTTCGCGAGCAGGCTCGCTCCCACAGGAGCTGTGTTGAACCCTGTGGGAGCGAGCCTGCTCGCGAAGACGATCTCACGGTCGATACATCAATCAAGCCTGCCCCAATCTGCCAATCCCCGACATCCCCTGTAGGAACAATTCCCCGAGGGGACTACAATCGCCACCCCGCCTCGATGGCTGATCCAACCCGCCCATGCTGACCTGTTCCGTACACCCGCTGCCCTATTGTGCCAACCCCGCCGAGTACTTCGCGGCCATTCGACATGCCCCCGGTGCCGTGCTGCTCGACAGTGGCCGTCCCAGCGCCGAGCGCGGACGGTTTGACCTGCTCAGTGCCTGGCCGCTGGAGCAACTGGCGGTGGCGCCTGACGAAAGTGGCGGCCACTTCCTGCAGCGCCTGCGGGATAACCTGACGCGACTGGGCGAAGCATCCCTGCCCGAACCTTATGAATTGCCATTCGCCGGCGGTTTGATCGGCTACCTGAGCTACGACTTCGGCCGCCATCTGGAAAACCTGCCGAGCCAGGCCCTGGATGATCTGCAATTGCCGGATGCGCGTTTCGGCCTGTACGACTGGGCACTGATCAGCGATCACCTGCGGGCCACCAGCCAGTTGGTGTTTCACCCGACGCTGGCCGACAGCGAGCGTCAGCGCCTGATCCAGCTGTTCAGCCAGCCAGCCACTGAAGGGGTCGAGCGGTTCACACTGCAAGCGCCCATGAAGGCGGACCTGAGTGCTGATGAGTATCAACAGGCGATCGAGCGTATTCAGCAATACATCCAGGCTGGCGACTGCTATCAGGTCAACTTCGCCCAGCGCTTCCGAGCGCCCTGCCAGGGTGATCCATGGGCGGCGTATTGCGCCTTGCGCCTGGCGTGCCCGACACCGTTTTCCGGCTTCCAGCGTTTGCCCGACGGTGGCGCGGTGCTGAGCCTGTCACCGGAGCGCTTCGTCAAAGTCAGCGAGCGCCAGGTGGAAACCCGCCCGATCAAAGGCACCCGCCCGCGGGGTCTCACGGCTGCCGAAGACGCGGCCAATGCTGCCGAACTGCTGGCCAGCCCCAAGGATCGCGCGGAAAACCTGATGATCGTCGACCTGCTGCGCAACGATCTCGGTCGCACCTGCCGCACCGGTTCGGTCCGGGTGCCGGAACTGTTCAGCCTGGAAAGCTACCCCAACGTGCACCATCTGGTCAGCAGCGTGACCGGCGAACTGGCGGATGACCGGGACGCCCTGGACCTGATCGCCGGCAGCTTTCCCGGCGGCTCGATTACCGGCGCACCGAAGATTCGCGCGATGCAGATCATCGACGAGCTGGAGCCGACCCGACGCGGGTTGTATTGCGGCTCATTGCTGTACCTGGACGTACGCGGCGAGATGGACAGCTCCATCGCCATTCGCAGTTTGCTGGTCAAGGACGGGCAGGTGTGTTGCTGGGGGGGCGGCGGGATTGTGGCGGATTCCGAATGGCAGGCCGAGTATCAGGAATCGATTACCAAGGTGAAGGTGCTGCTCGATACCCTGCAAAATCTTTAAAAGCTTCGCTGGCAAGCCTTGCTCCCACAGGTTTTGTGTCGATTCCAATGTTGTGGTCCGACACAAGACCTGTGGGAGCAAGGCTTGCCCGCGATGACGTCAGAACAGACGACTACAGGCCTAACGGTCGATTCGAAGCCTTGATGAACTCCTGCTTCAATTCCTCAAACGTATGCACCGCCGGGAACTGCGGGAACTCGCGAATCACGTTATCCGGTGCATGAAACAGAATGCCGGCATCCGCCTCGCCCAGCATCGTGGTGTCGTTGTAGGAATCCCCTGCCGCAATCACTCGGTAGTAGAGGCTCTTGAACGCCAGGACTGACTGACGCTTGGGATCTTTCTGACGCAACTGATAACCCGTTACCCGCCCTGTTTCATCCGTAATCAGACGATGGCAAAGCAAAGTCGGGAAGCCCAGTTGGCGCATCAATGGCTGGGAAAACTCGTAGAAGGTGTCTGACAGAATCACCACCTGAAAGCGCTCACGCAGCCAGTCGACGAATTCGATGGCACCGTCCAGCGGTTTGAGCGTGGCGATCACTTCCTGGATATCGGCGAGCTTGAGGCCGTGTTCGTCGAGAATCCGCAGACGCTGCTTCATCAACACGTCGTAGTCGGGAATGTCCCGGGTGGTGGCCCTGAGGGATTCGATCCCGGTTTTTTCGGCAAACGCGATCCAGATTTCCGGGACCAGCACACCTTCAAGATCCAGACAGGCAATTTCCACAAGACACTCCCATTTGTATTGTTTATTGAGTCGAGCGAGCCCGAACTCTAGCGACTCCACCCCCACCGCGCAACGCAGAGGACGCCCCGGTCGGTGCAGCTTTTTGTTAACATCGACCCCATATAGAGCGCCCAGCGCCACCGACCTGTAGGAAGCCGCCCTGATGAGCCCAACGTTCGACGTCGTGGAACTCGCCACGACCTATGCCAACAAATCTGCCCAGGACATCCTGAAACTCGCATTCTCCGAGTTCGGCGATGACCTGTGGATATCTTTCAGCGGTGCCGAAGACGTGGTGCTGGTGGACATGGCCTGGAAGCTGAACAAGAACGTCAAGGTGTTCAGCCTCGACACTGGTCGCCTGCACCCCGAGACCTACCGTTTCATCGATCAGGTGCGCGAGCACTACAAGATTGACATCGAACTGGTGTCGCCGGACTACACCAAACTCGAACCGTTCGTTAAGGAAAAGGGACTGTTCAGTTTCTACAAGGATGGCCATGGCGAATGCTGCGGCATCCGCAAGATCGAACCGCTGCGCCGCAAACTGTCCGGCGTCAAAGCCTGGGCTACCGGCCAGCGTCGCGACCAGAGCCCTGGCACCCGCAGCGCCGTCGCGGTGATGGAAATCGACACCGCGTTCTCCACCCCGGAGCGCACTCTGTACAAATTCAACCCGCTGGCACAGATGACCAGCGAAGAGATCTGGGGCTACATCCGCATGCTGGAGTTGCCGTACAACAGCCTGCATGAGCGCGGCTTCATCAGCATCGGCTGCGAACCCTGCACCCGCCCGGTACTGCCGAACCAGCACGAGCGTGAAGGTCGCTGGTGGTGGGAAGAAGCCACGCAGAAGGAATGCGGGCTGCATGCCGGCAACATCATCAGCAAATCCAAAGCCTGATCCCGTCTGGCAACCCTCTGTAGGAGCCGGCTTGCTGGCTCCTACAGGTTTGGTGACCGACCGAGAAAATGTGTACACACGAATGTCACCATCGGTGCCATTTATGTGTGCACTTTTTGTTTCTGCGCCCCCAAAAGTTACATTTAACCCGCCTCAATTGCGCTGCCACTTCCTTCTGAAACCCCGTCAAGAAAATAAATACCTGTTCGATCAGTCAGCTTATATCGCCCGCTTTTCAGTGGTTTATCACCCGCTGATAACAAAACGAAATGAGCAGCAATTTCCATAGATCCAGGGCTGGCACAGATCTCGCTTAAGTGCATACATGTTTTGTATACAATCAATTCAAAGCATACATACACTTTAGATCCGCAAGCCTGAAGCGCCCTATCCCGTACAGGCTGCAGATGCCCCGTAACCAATGATGTTCGCCACCCGCGACGAAGATTTGTCGAGCCCAAGCTCAAGCACAGTCATCGCGGCGTCGAGCATCAGGAGCCTGCCGGAATGCGTACAAGTCTCTCCAATAACAATATTGCGCTGGATCTACCCTCCTCCCATTCCACTCACACCGTCGGCGAGCAAACCTTTGAATGCCCCGTGGTGCTCAGCCCGCGCCTGCACAACAAGGATTTGGCGCCGACCAAGGCCGAAGGCCGACGCTGGGGTCGCTATAGCATTTTCGCCCTGTGGACCAACGACGTTCACAACATCGCCAACTACTCGTTCGCCATCGGCCTGTATGCCCTTGGCCTGGGTGGCTGGCAGATTCTGCTGTCCCTGGGGATCGGCGCGGCGCTGGTGTACTGCTTCATGAATCTCTCCGGCTACATGGGCCAAAAGACGGGTGTGCCGTTTCCGGTCATCAGCCGGATAAGTTTCGGCATCCACGGTGCGCAAATTCCTGCATTGATCCGGGCCGTGATCGCCATCGCCTGGTTCGGGATTCAGACGTACCTGGCTTCAGTGGTCTTCCGTGTCCTGCTGACCGCCATACACCCCGGCTTTGCCGACTATGACCATGACTCGATCCTCGGACTATCGACCCTGGGCTGGGTGTGCTTCGTGGCAATCTGGTTCGTGCAGCTGGCGATTCTCGCTTACGGCATGGAGATGGTGCGGCGCTACGAGGCGTTTGCCGGGCCGGTCATTCTGCTGACCGTCGCCTCACTCGCCGGCTGGATGTACTTTCAGGCCAATGCGACCATCGCCTGGTCGATCCGCGAGCCGCTGACCGGCGGTGAGATGTGGCGCAATATCTTTGCCGGTGGCGCGTTGTGGCTGGCGATCTACGGCACGCTGATCCTCAATTTTTGTGATTTCGCCCGTTCTTCGCCGTGCCGCAAGACCATCAAGGTCGGAAATTTCTGGGGCTTGCCGGTCAATATTCTGGTGTTCGCCGCCATCACTGTCCTGCTGTGCGGCGCGCAATTTCAGATCAATGGCCGGATCATCGAAAGCCCGACCGAAATCATTGCTTCGATTCCCAACACGTTCTTTCTGGTCCTCGGTTGCCTGGCGTTCCTGATCGTCACCGTGGCGGTCAACATCATGGCCAATTTCGTCGCCCCGGCCTTCGTGCTCAGCAACCTGGCGCCCAAATACCTGACCTTTCGCCGGGCCGGGCTGATCAGCGCGACCATCGCCGTGCTGATCCTGCCGTGGAACCTCTACAACAGCCCGTTGGTGATCGTGTACTTCCTCTCCGGCCTTGGCGCGCTGCTCGGGCCGTTGTATGGCGTGATCATGGTCGACTACTGGCTGGTACGAAAAGGCCGGATCAACGTGCCGCAGTTGTACAGCGAAGACCCGAACGGCGCTTATTACTACAGCCGCGGGGTCAATTTGCGCGCCGTGGCGGCGTTCATTCCCGCCGCCTTGATTGCCATCGTTCTGGCACTGGTACCGGGCTTTCATCTGGTATCGCCATTCTCCTGGCTGATCGGCGCCGGTATTGCCGGGATGCTCTACCTGATCATCGCCAAACGCCAACCTCATTACACCGACGTCAGCGGTGAATCCATCGCCGTCGATAACGTCAGCCACTGACTCCATCGCGGCCCGGCAGTGTCGGGCCGCAGACCCACTCTTTTATAAGCATCCCGCTATAAGGACTTCCCATGCGAATTCTCGTGGTCAACGTCAACACCACCGAATCCATCACCCAGGCCATCGCCCGTTCGGCGCAGGCCGTTGCTTCTCCCGGTACGGAAATCGTCGGCCTGACACCCCACTTCGGCGCCGACTCGATCGAAGGCAATTTCGAAAGCTACCTGGCTGCCATCGCGGTCATGGACCGGGTGATGTCCTACGACCAGCCCTTCGATGCGGTGATCCAGGCCGGTTACGGCGAACACGGCCGTGAAGGTCTGCAAGAACTGCTCAACGTGCCGGTGGTGGACATCACCGATGCGGCGGCGAGCACCGCGATGTTCCTCGGTCATGCCTATTCGGTGGTCACCACTCTCGACCGCACCGTGCCACTGATCGAGGATCGTCTGAAGCTATCCGGGCTTTGGGATCGCTGCGCGTCGGTGCGGGCCAGTGGCCTGGCCGTATTGGAACTGGAACACGAGCCGCAACGCGCTCTGGAGGCCATCGTGCAGCAGGCCGAACTGGCGGTGACCCAGGACAAAGCCGAGGTGATTTGCCTGGGCTGCGGCGGGATGGCCGGGCTGGATGAGCAGATTCGCCGACGTACCGGCGTGCCGGTGGTGGATGGTGTGACGGCAGCGGTGACCATTGCCGAATCGCTGGTGCGATTGGGGTTGTCCACCTCGAAGGTGCGGACTTATGCGACGCCGCGGCCGAAGAACATCATTGGCTGGCCGGGGCGGTTTGCCCGTTAGACCGCGTTATCGTTCATCGCGGGCAAACCACGCTCCCACAGGTTCTGTGCCGTTCACATTACTGTGGTACGACGCAAAACCTGTGGGAGCGTGGCTTGCCCGCGATGGCCACACCTCGGTCTCAATCCTGTCTCAAACGGCACTAAACCGCTGCCCCAACCCCTGCTCGGCAAACTGTTCGATAATGAAATCGACAAACGCCCGGGTCTTGCCCGGCAGCAGTTTGTGCTCGGCGTAATAGATCGAAATATTGCCATCATCGACATACCAATCCGGCAATACCCGCTGCAACTTGTCCGCGTCCAGATAGCCGACGGCGAAGGGCATGCTCACCAGCGCAATGCCCAGACCCTGGGCCGCCGTGGCACACGCCGCTTCCGAGTCGCTCATGGTCATTCGCGCTTTCAGGGACAGCGGACTGTGTTGCCGGCTGCGGCTGGTCAATTGCCAGGAGCGTACGCGGCCGGTCTGCGGCGAGCGAATCAGGATGCCATCGTGATGCTTGAGATCGTCGGGCTCGATGATTGCCTCGTGCGCCACCAGATAGTCCGCAGAAGCGACCAACACGCGATGGGCCGGTGTCAGCTTGCGCGCCACCACGCCTTGGGGCAGTTCGAATCCACCACCAATCGCAGCGTCGAAGCCCTGGCCGATCAGATCGACCTGACGGTTATCGAAATGCCAGTCCGGGTTGATCGCCGGAAAGCGTCGCAAAAACTCCCCGAGCAACGGCACGATGTACAAGCGCCCGAACACCGTGCCCATGCTGACCTTCAACGTCCCCGCCGGACGCCCCTCGGCGCTGGCGAGATTGGCCACGGCATTCTGGATCGTGTGCAAACTGGCACTGACTTCGCCGAGGAACAGCTGACCTGCCTCTGTCAGCGTCAGGCTGCGGGTACTGCGCTGGAACAGTCGGACTCCCAATCGCGCTTCAAGTTTGGCGACGCTTTTGCCCACCGCTGCCGGTGTCAGGCTCAAGCGTCGTGCGGCTTCGGCGAAGCTGCCGACCTCGGCGCTGCGCACAAAGCATTCGATACTGCTGAAGGTTTCCATGGTTGCCACTATAAACTTTTGGTTTACACAGACTATCGTAATTACCGTCTACACAGCGTGTAATCGGAAATCGATACTAGGCTCCATCAACCGGGACATCCTGCCTCGGGACTTTGGAGATCGATATGACTACTCAGAACCTCAGCGGCAAAGTGGCTTTGATCCAGGGCGGCTCCCGCGGGATTGGCGCCGCCATCGTCAAACGCCTGGCCGCTGAAGGCGCGACAGTCGCCTTTACCTATGTCAGCTCCACGGCCAAGGCCGAAGAATTGCAAAACAGCCTCATCGCCAACGGTGGCAAAGCCCTGGCCATCAAGGCCGACAGCGCCGACGCCGATGCCATCCGCAATGCCGTGAACGCCACGGTAGAAACCTTTGGTCGATTGGACATCCTGGTCAACAATGCCGGCGTGCTGGCCGTTGCCCCGCTGGAAGAATTCAAACTCGAAGATTTCGACCAGACCCTGGCCATCAACGTACGCAGCGTGTTCATCGCGACTCAAGCCGCCGCCCGCCACATGACCGAGGGTGGCCGAATCATCAACATCGGCAGCACCAACGCTGATCGCATGCCCTTTGCCGGTGGTGGCCCGTACGCCATGAGCAAATCGGCGCTGGTCGGCCTGACCAAAGGCCTGGCCCGGGACCTCGGGCCAAAAGGCATCACCATCAACAACGTGCAGCCCGGCCCGGTGGATACCGACATGAACCCGGCCGACGGTGACTTTGCCGACAGCCTGATTCCGCTGATGGCCGTGGGGCGTTACGGCAAAGCCGAAGAGATCGCCAGTTTTGTCGCCTACCTCGTCGGCCCGGAAGCCGGCTATATCACCGGTGCGAGCCTGACCATCGACGGTGGTTTCGGCGCCTGATACAGGTCAGCTCAATACAATCCCCCTGTAGGAGCGAGCCTGCTCGCGATAGCGGTAGATCAGGGACATCAATGTCACCTGACACACCGCCTTCGCGAGCAGGCTCGCTCCTACAGAGGGATTTGTGTCAGGCCCAATCGAGCGCTGGCAAACCACAGGCACTTGGCTTGAACGCTCTGAGCGTACGAAGAATCCCATCAGCGTGTGCGTATTTTTCATCAGCCATCGCAACATCCGGAATCGCAATTGCCGTCATCCCCGCCGCTTTCGCCGCCGTGACACCGAACGGCGAATCCTCGAACACCAGGCAATCCTCCGGTGCAACACCCAGGCGTCGCGCAGCGGTCAGGAAGATATCCGGTGCCGGTTTGGCCGCGCCAACTTCCGGGTCATCAGCAGTGACGATGGTGTCGAACAGCGCGAACCACTCCCGATGCAAGGTGGTTTTCTGACCAAACGACTGGCTCGACGAACTGGTACCCACCGCGATGGGAATGTTATTGGCCTTCAGATGCCGTACCAATTCCTGTGCGCCTGGCATCGCTTGTGCTGTAGGAAAACGCTCGCGCATCAGGGGCTCGCGGATCAGCAGAAACTCCTCGGCACTGATCGGCAAGTCCAGCGCTTCGACCACGTAACGGGCCAGGTCGCCGGCGCCACGACCGATGATGTTCTGCTTGATGCTCCAGTCGAATATCCGCCCATAGCGCCCGGCAATGATGGACGTGACTTCGGTGTAAATGCCCTCGGTGTCCAGCAGCAAGCCGTCCATATCGAATATCACGGCCTTGATCGGGCCGAACTCATTCAGCGCTGCATTCATCGCATCAGATCCGTTTTCAATGGCATCCCAGGCGGCTCGGGTGCGGCCGGTTCCGTGATGGATTAAAGGTTTCAGCAGCATAGCGAGCGCGACCGGCATAGAGCAACGGGCAGAATCCGCCCCTGTTTAAGCAATGACGATGATTTAGCGATTTGCCCTACAGCAAACACCACCTTTCCCGACTTCTTTCTCGACTGATCCACCGCAGAGTTTCGTGCTCCCTCTTCAGCCGTACGAAAGACTGCGAATGTTCGATCCTGACAAGCTGCTGGCCCTGAACAACACCATCGGCTTGCTGGTGGTCGCCGCGATGAACCCGGAGCAACCGGACATCGAAGCACTGCTCGGTGAATTCCGCCTCTGTCTCAACGACTACGAGGCCTGGGCGCAAAGCTTCTGGACCGGCGGCACACTGGATGTCGAGCAGGCGTTCAAGGTCGGCAATGACGTCCACCTCAGTGCGCCGAAGAACGCCACCACCCCCATCAGTTCCACCGTCGCCATGTGCCCCGCCAGCGGACCGCTGACCCTGGTGCATATGTTCGAAGCGGCGCGCTTCGTGCCGATCGGCAATACGCCAGTGATGCTCGAACCCTTGCTCAACGAAGGCCAGGGTGAACCACAGTATGGCGCACCGATTCATGAAACCATCGGCCCCGGCGGCATCCTCGAAATCCCCGATTGCTGGCGCGGCAATCGTTACCGCATCACCTTTTTTCCCAACGTCACCACTGATCACATCAAAGCACTTTACGACTCATACCAAGGTGTCGTCGGTGAACTGGAAGGCTGGTTGCGCAGCGAGTGGGAGAGCGAGTTTCAAACACAGTGGGCCGGGTTTTCCGAGGCAAATTTCAAAGAACGCTACGGCATGCTGCAACGCGCCGACTGGCGGGGCTTCGAGAACTCACTGAACGGCTTGTGGGATGACGTAAAGCAACTCTACGCCCTGATCGCCGACCTGCAGACCAACAGCGCAAAACTCCTTGAATACCTGACCGAAGCCGAACTCGAGAGGCTGCTGAAGGCATCGACCGACGCCATCGCCAATCTGTTGCTGGTGCTGAGCGACGAACCATTGATGTTCATTTATCTGGCGGCTTTCACCAGTTGGCTGAAGATGTTGCCGCCGCAGTACATCGCCGAAGTCGTGGCACAAATTCGTACAGAGCTGCTGATCAGTTTCCTGCTGGTGTGCTTGACCGGTCCATTAGGGTTGAAGCTCGGCATGAGCAGCAAAGTGCTGGGCAGGATCAAGTCCGAGCGCGCCCGACGCTGGCTGTCCGCGGCGGTTTTGCGACTGGCAGAACTCACGAGCCGCCCTGATCTGACCGCTCACGCGGGCGCTCTGAAGCCCTTGATGGTGAGTGCCCGAAACGCACCGCTGAAGCCTGCCCCCACCGTGCCGTTGCGGATCAGAGCGGCAGGTTCGGCGGATAGGCTGGTAGACAATCCGGTTGCCATTGCGCGGAACAAGTCTGAAGCCAGGACGCGCCTGGGCCGACAGGAGCATCGGGACGACGTTCCCAAACCGGCGAAAAACCCCAACGGCGACAGCGTCGAACCCGCCGCCCACACCGCCACCCACGGCTGTCCGCTGTCGCTGGTCACCGGCGAGGAACTGCTGACCCTCACCGACGGCACCCTCGACGGTCTGCTGCCCTTCGCCTTCACCCGCCTGTATCGCACCAGCGCCGTCGACCTCGACTGCGGCCTCGGCTTCGGCTGGAGCCATGCGCTGAGCCAGCGCCTGGAGCTCGACGGCGACACCGTCACCTGGGTCGATCCGGAAAACCGCCGTACGCCGTTTCCCCGCCCCAGCCTGGCGCGCCCGGCGATCCACAACAGCCTGGCGCGGGCGGCAATCTACCTCGGCGAGCAGGCGGATGAGCTGATCGTGGCGCTGGCCGGCGAGACGCCGCGTTTCCAGCACTTTATCGACGGGCGTCTGACGGCGATCAGCGACGCCTACGGCAACCGGCTGACGGTGCAGCGCGATCTGGCCCAGCGCATCCAGCGCCTCGATAACGGCGCCGGGCGTTGTTTGCGGCTGCGCTATGACCGCCAGCACCTGATCGCCGTCGACTACCAGTGCTTTGACCTGGCCGACGAGCAGCCGCCGGCCTGGCGCACGGAGCAGACCCTGGTCAGCTACCGCTACGACGGCCGCGGCCGGCTGATCGAGGCCACCAACGCCGTCGGTGAAAGCGAGCGCTACGACTACGACGAGCAGCACGTCCTCCTGCAGCGGCAGCTGGCCGGCGGCGCGAGTTTCTACTGGGAGTGGGAGCGCGCCGGCAAGGCAGCCCGCTGCATCCGCCACTGGGCCTCCTTTGCGCAGATGGACACGCGTTATGCCTGGGACGCCGCCGGCGGGGTGCGGCTCACCCACGCCGATGGTAGCCAGGAAAGTTACGTCCACGACGACCAGGCGCGGCTGGTGCGTCGGGTCGAGGCCGACGGTGGTGAGCTGCTTAAGGCTTATGACGCCCAGGGCCGCCTGATTGCCGAGCAGGACGCCCTCGGTGCCGTTACCAACTACCGCTACGACGAAGTCGGCCGGCTGGTCGCGCTGATTCCGCCGGAAGACGAGCCAACGTCCTACGAGTACCGCAACGGCTTCCTGCATGCGCGCTATCGCGGTCAAGCCAAGTGGACCTACCAGCGCAATGCCCAGGGCGATCTCACCTGGCTGATCGACCCCGACGGCCAGAGCACCTACCACGAATACGACGCGCAGGGCCGTTTGCGGCTGATCCGCTACCCGGACCACAGCGTTCAGCGGTTCGCCTGGAACGGCCTCGGCCAACTGCTCGAAGAAACCCGCCCCGACGGCGGACGCCGGCAATATGCCTACGACGCGCGGGGGCGACGGACCACGGTCGAGGACGAGTTCGGCGGCATCACCCGCTACCAGTGGGACGCCGTCGGCCGCCTGTTGCAGGTGACGTTGCCGAGCGGCGCCCGCCGCACCTTCAGCTACAACGCCTACGGCCGGATTACCGCCGAGCGCGACGAACTGGAGCGCGTCACCCGCTACGAGTACGCCGACGATTTGCATTTGGTCAGCCGGCGGATCAACCCCGACGGCAGCACGCTGCAGTACCGCTACGACCACGCGCAGCTGTTGCTCACCGCGATCGAGAACGAGTCCGGCGACAGCTATCGGCTGGACTACACGCCCGGTGGCTTGATCCGCCAGGAAACCGGCTTCGACGGTCGGCGCACCGCCTATGCCTACGACCTTAAGGGTCAATTGCTGGAGAAAACCGAGTTCGGCGATGACGGCTCGCAGCTCGTCACCGCCTATCAACGCGACAGCGCCGGACGCCTGTTGCTCAAGACCCTGCCCGACGGGATCAAGATTGAGTACCGCTATGACCGGCTGGGGCGGCTGGTCAGCGTCGACGACGGCCAGGACCACCCGCTGGCGTTCGAATACGACGCCCATGACCGGCTGATCACTGAACACCAGGGCTGGGGCACCCTGCGCTACGGCTATGACGCCTGCGGCCAGCTGCAGCACCTGCGCCTGCCGGACAACAACCGCTTGCAGTACCACCGCGCCGAAGGCGGCGCGCTGACCGCCATCGACCTCAACGGCACGCGCCTGACCGGCCACCAGTTCGCGTGCGGCCGCGAACGC
>NZ_RBLA01000002.1:0-167739 GCF_003634475.1 Pseudomonas sp. WPR_5_2
TGGTAGTGTGGGGTTTCCCCATGTGAGAGTAGGTCATCGTCAAGATTAAATTCCGAAACCCCTATCTGCGTATGCAGGTAGGGGTTTTGTTTTGCCCGCAGGAAAGTGGTGCGACGAAAAAAGGGACAGCCTGATGGCTGTCCCTCACTCCTGGAACCTCAGTGAAACTTTGGCAGCACGTGTTCTGCAATCTCCTCAATAACTTCAGCGACCTCTCGCTCGCTGCGACGCACATGCAGGCCGACATGTTGTACGCCTGCCTCACGCAATGCCTGCAGTTCGTCAATCAACGCCAATCGCCCACAGCAACCACCGAAGCGAACACGACGCATCGGCGCATGGGGATTGGCCGACAGATCCAGATGGACAAAGCTGATGTAGGGTTTATCGCCGCCCACCTCACGCCACAATCCTGCTCGACGACGATGTTCATCCGGCGTGCCGGGGTAGGCGAGCCAGCCGTCCATGTGTTGACCAATCCAGGCTGGCGATTGTTGGCCGAGGCCAGCCACCAGTAACGGAACTGGTTGCTCGCGCTCCGGAAGCAGGCGTGCACCGTCGGGCAAGCGGCCTTCGCCCTGGCTGCGCAGCAACTCAACGGTTTCGCGGAAGATTTCGCCACGCTGATCGTAATCCACGCCAAACAACGGATATTCCATCGGGCGGTCACCGCTGGCTACGCCCAGCAGCAAACGGCCATCACTCAACTCATCGATACTGTTGGCAGACTTGAGTGTCAGCCAAGGCTGGCGCAGCGGGAGTACAACTGCCGCCGTACCCAGCATGATGTTATCGGTGATACCTGCCAGGTAACCCAGGTAGGAAAAGGTTTCGAACACCTGCGCGGCATCGCCGAAATGAGGATCGTAAACCGGTACGTCGCGAACCCACAGCGCTCGGAAGCCGGACTGGTCGGCCAGGCGGGCCATGGCTGCGTGTTGTTTCAGGTCGGGCACGCCAAAGGGGCGGTTTTCGGCAACCCGCCGCCGCTGTCCGTCGCTGGACCAGTCATTATCCAGCGGCAGTTCCAGGCCGATGGAAAACCCGTTCGAACCCAGTAATCGTTGAAATCGTGGATGCATGAGAAGACTCCCAATAAAACATGCACCGAGTATCTACAGCCCGGTCACCCGGAAAAACGCATGAATGGGAATATCAATCTTGAGTGAAACGCACGAGTCTGCTCCCTGGATGAAAAACTCTTCACCCTCCAGAACCCCCGTTAGAGGAAATCGCACTAAATTGACCGGTCGGTTTTTGATAGGGTGCAACTCCTTTTTTAAGGACTGATTTGCGGCCCACGGATCGGCACTGTCTTTTCAAAGAGTTGCCAAAGAAATGCCCGAACCGATACCGATCAAGGACCACGAAAAAGAGACGCGGCTGGTCAACAAAAGACTGATGGCCTGCGCCTTGTTCGTCGTCGCCATTACCTGCGCGCTGGTTGTGCGCATGTATATCCTGCAGGTGGTGGAATTCGACTATCACTCCACCATATCCGAAAACAACCGCGTCCACGTCCTGCCGATCACCCCCACTCGTGGCTTGATCTATGACCGCAATGGCGTCGTTCTGGCGGACAATCGGCCCAGCTACAACCTGACCATCACTCGCGAACGCGCATCCGATGTCAAAGAAGAGCTGGACGAGGTGGTCAACCTGCTGCACCTGCCTGCTGAAGACCGCACACTGTTCGACAAGGCAATGAAGCAGGCGCGGCATCCGTTCGTGCCTGTGACGCTGTTCTATGAGCTGAGTGAAGAACAGATCGCGGTGCTGGCCGTCAACGAGTTCCGGTTGCCGGGCATCGATGTAGAACCCCAGTTCGTACGCCATTATCCGTTGGCCGAGCACTTCGCCCATTCGATCGGCTACGTCGGACGAATCAATGAGAAAGAGTCCAAGATTCTGGATTCGGTCGAATACCGCGGCACTCAATCCATCGGCAAGACAGGGATCGAGAAATTCTACGAGTCGGAACTGCATGGTCATGTCGGTTATGAGGAGGTGGAAACCAACGCCCAGGGACGCGTGCTGCGAGTGCTCAAGCACACCGACCCGATACCTGGCAAAAACATCGTACTGAGCCTCGACGTCAAACTTCAGGAAGCCGCCGAGCAAGCCTTGGGCGATCGTCGTGGCTCCGTGGTTGCACTCGATCCGTCGACCGGTGAAGTGCTGGCCATGGTCAGCAAGCCGAGTTTCGATCCGAATCTGTTCGTTACCGGTATCAGCTTCAAGGAATATGCGGCGCTGCATGACTCGATCGACCGGCCGCTGTTCAACCGCGTGTTACGCGGCCTCTACGCGCCGGGCTCGACCATCAAGCCGGAAGTCGCGATTGCCGGTCTGGATGCCGGTATTGTCACGCCACAGACCCGGGTATTCGACCCGGGTTACTACCAACTCCCGGATTACGATCACAAGTACCGCAACTGGAACCACAGCGGTGACGGCTGGGTGGACATGGACGCGGCGATCATGCGTTCCAACGATACCTATTTCTACGACCTGGCCCACAAATTAGGCATCGATCGCCTGCATGACTACATGGCGATGTTCGGTCTGGGTGAGAAAGTTTCCCTGGATATGTACGAAGAGTCGCCCGGTCTGATGCCATCTCAAGCCTGGAAGCGCGCCACACGCCGCCAGGCGTGGTTCCCGGGCGAGACCGTGATCCTTGGCATTGGCCAGGGCTACATGCAGGTCACGCCGCTGCAGCTGGCCCAGGCCACGGCGCTGATCGCCAACAAAGGTGTATGGAACCGTCCACACCTGGCCCAGACCGTAGACGGCGTCGCGCCGGTGGACCAGCATCCGATGCCGAACATTATTCTCAAGAATCCGCGTGATTGGGAGCAGGTCAACCATGGCATGCAGATGGTGATGCACGATGCCCGCGGGATTGCCCGGGCGGCCGCCGTGGGGGCGCAGTACCGCATTGCCGGCAAGAGCGGTACCGCGCAGGTGGTGGCGATCAAGCAGGGCGAGCGTTACAACCGGGAGAAGACCCGCGAGCGTAACCGCGACAATGCCTTGTTCGTCGGCTTCGCCCCGGCCGAACATCCGAAGATTGTGATTTCGGTGATGATCGAAAACGGTGAGGCCGGTGGTCGCGTCGCCGGTCCTGTAGTACGGCAGATCATGGACGCCTGGCTACTCGATCAGGACGGGCACCTGAAGCCGCAATACGCAGCGCCAAGCAAGGCGCCAGGCGATCCACACGTCTAAACCATCAAGGCTTCACAGCACAGGCTCACGGATGCTGAGCATGTGCTGGAAGCTCTCCAGGAACACCGTTTCGGCCTGACTCATTTTCTGTTCGCGATTCCACAGCAGATGGATATCGAAATCCACCACTCCGTTTTCCGGCGGCAAGGGCCAGAGCAGGCCCTGTTCGACATCCCGTCGAACCAGGTGCGTCGGCAGGCAGCCGATGCCATAACCTGCGCAGATCAGGCGATAAATTTCTTCGAAACTGGTAGATGATGCGACGATCTTGCCGGTGAAGCCTTGCTGGTCGCGGAACAGCGTCAGGGGTGACAGATTACCCCCCAGTTGATCGCTGGTGAAGCTGACGAAGTTTTCCGTCGCCAACTGTTCCAGCGTCAAATTCTCTTGTCCGAACAATCGATGACGCTGACCGCAAAAGTACGCATAGGTCTCGCGGAACAACACCCGTTGCTCCAGTCGCGGCTGCGGCAATCGGCACAGACCGACGCCGATGGTCGCGGTCTTTTGCAGCAGTGAACTGATGATGTTCGAGCTGCCCATCACCTCGACTTCCAGCTCGATTTTCGGGTGGGTTTCATGGAAATCGGCAAGGAATTCGTCGTAATGGCGCGCTTGCACGCCGCTGACGGTGAGGATGCGAATTTTACCGACCACGTCATCGTGGCGACTCTCTACCACCGTACCCAGACGCGAAATATCACCGTAGATATCCGCCGCAATGCGCAGGACTTCTTCCCCGGTTTCCGTCAGATCAAAGCGCCGACCGCTGCGGGCAATCAACACGCATTCCAGTTGTTCTTCAAGACGTTTCAGCGCCTGGCTGACCGCCGATTGCGTGATATGCAGGCGTGCGGCAGCACGGCTCATGCTGCCTTCCTGGCCGATGACCAGATAGGTGCGCAGCAGGTTCCAGTCGAGGCGATCGTTCAGAAAGCGTCGACCGACCCAAGGATTGGTAATGGAGGACATAAAAATCCATGTAGTAGCGTGGCTAATAGTAAAGATAAGAATTTGAAAATTGACTAATCCTGGCATGGAAGCGATAAAGCCCACAAGCGCCACAGAGCGCAACCGTCACAGCCTTAACACCTGCCCAAAACTATAAGTACACAGGGTTCTTGCATGCACACTACCCCCCAACCGCGCCGAGCCGCGGCCGCCGCCTTCATTGGCACGACCATCGAGTTCTACGATTTTTACATCTACGCCACCGCGGCGGCGCTGGTGCTTGGGCAAGTGTTCTTCCCCAGCAGCGATCCGGTGATGAGCACCCTGGCTGCCTTCGGCAGTTTTGCCGTCGGCTTCATTGCCCGGCCCATGGCTGGCATGGTGTTTGGCCATCTGGGGGATCGTCTCGGGCGTAAGAAAATGCTGCTGGTGACCATGACCCTGATGGGCATCGCCACCGCCGGCATCGGTCTGTTGCCCAGTTACGCCAGCGTCGGTATCTGGGCACCGGCCGGTTTGATCGTGCTGCGCTTGATCCAGGGTATATCAGTCGGTGGCGAGTGGGGCGGCGCGGTGCTGATGGCCAGCGAACACGCGCCGGCCAAACGCAAGACGTTCTACGCATCGTTCGCCCAACTCGGCAGTCCCGCCGGGTTGCTGTTGGCTCTGATCGCTTTTCGCCTGGTGACCGCCCTTGAGCCGGAAGAATTCCTCGCCTGGGGTTGGCGGCTGCCGTTTCTCGCCAGCGGCGTGTTGATGATGGTCGGTCTGCTGATCCGTTCCGGCGTTCACGAGTCGCCGGAATTCGCCAAGGTCCAGGACAACAACGAAACCGCCAAATACCCGGTCATGGAGGTGATCCGCACTTGCTGGCGGCAGATCCTGTTCGCCGCGGCAGCCGTGACCATCGGTTCGGCCGGTTTCTTCTTCACCAACACTTTCATGATCACCTATGTCACCCAGTATCAGGGCATCCCGCGCTCGACGATTCTCGATTGCCTGTTCCTGGTGACCATCATTCAGTTGCTCTCGCAACCGGTCTCGGCGCTGCTGGCCGAACGCATCGGCGAAGGCCGTTTTCTCAAACTGGTTGCGCTGCTGTGCATGGTTACGCCTTACCCGATGTTCCTGCTGGTCGGTACGCAAAATATTGTGCTGATGACCGTCGGCATAGCCCTGGCGGTGGTGATTCTCTCGGCGCTGTACGCGGTGATCGCTGGCTACATGACCCAGGCCTTCCCGGTGCATCTGCGCTACTCGGGCATTTCTATCGCCTACCAACTGGCCTGCGCCCTGGCCGGTGGCACCACGCCGCTGATCGGCACGCTGTTGGCGAGCAAGTTTTCCGGACAATGGTTGCCGCTGGCGGTGTTCTTCACCTTGCTATCGGCCCTGTCCCTGATCGGTGTTTGCGGCCTGGCCCGTCTGCGCGCCAACCCGGTCGTCACCCACGCTGCTAAAGAGGTGTATTCGTGAGTAAACCTGCACACATGGACGCGGTTGAATGGCAAGCCCGTTGCGAGTTGGCGGCGCTGTACCGCCTGGTCGCGCACTTTCGCATGACCGACCTGATCGACACCCACATCACCCTGCGTATACCGGGGCCTGAGCATCACTTTCTGATCAACCGTTATGGAGTGATCTTTGACCGCATGCGCGCCTCGGATCTGGTGCGCATTGATCAGGAAGGGCGGGTGGTCGACCCGACCTACGAAGGTCACCGGGTCAACGCCGCCGGCTTCGTCATTCATTCGGCGATCCACATGGCGCGCCCGGATCTGAACTGCGTGATTCACACCCACACCGCAGCCGGGATGGCGGTCGCCGCGCAGAAACAAGGCTTGCTGCCGATCAGTCAGCACGCGCTGAAGTTCTACGGCAAGTTGGCCTATCACACCTATGAAGGCATCGCGTTGTCGCTGGATGAGCGTGAGCGTCTGATCGCCGACCTCGGCCCGCATCGCGCGATGATCTTGCGCAATCACGGCTTGCTGGTCGGTGGTTCGGGTGTGGCCCAGGCGTTTCAGGAGATTCATTTTCTCGAGCGTGCCTGTCAGGCCCAGGTCCAGGCACTGGCCGGCGGGTCGGCATTGCATTACCCGTCGCCGGAAGTCTGCGCGCACACCGCCGAACAGTTTGACCGTGATGAGCAGGACAACATCATCGACCTGGCCTGGGAGGCCGCACTGACCCTGATTGAATCCCAGCGTGAGTCCTATTTGTCATGAGTGCAGTCATCAATACCGTGGTGTTGCTGTCCCGAGACACCTTGTTGCTCAAGCAATTGCAAGCCGCGTTTGACCGTAGTGCGCCACAACTCACAACGGTGCTGGCCGATGACCCGCGGGCAGCCAACGCACAAATGGCGGCGTGCTGGTTTCCTTTGCCGGGCAGCCTTGCTGCGTTGCCGAATCTGCAAGTCATTCACTCGGTGGCCGCCGGTATCGATCACCTCGACCACGACCCATCGTGTCCGGACTTGCCGATTTGCCGGGTGGTCGACCCGGGCCATCGCCAGGGCATGACCGAGTACGTGCGCTGGGCGGTGATTCACTATCACCGCGGCTTCGACCAGGTGTTGTCGCAACAACGGGAGCAGCGCTGGGAGCGGCCGCTGCAACGGTCGGCGGGGCAATTCAGGGTCGGCGTGATGGGGCTCGGTTCGCTGGGCAGTGCCATCGCTCTGGATCTGGCTGCCGCGGGTTATGACGTACGTGGCTGGGCCCGACGCAGCAAGGATCTACCGGGCGTGCACACCTTTGCAGGTGCGGAGACACTCAACCCGTTTCTCGACGGCGTGGAGTTGCTGATCAACCTGCTACCGCTGACCAGCGAGACTCGCGGCATTCTCGGGCGTGCAACGTTCGAACGGCTCGCCAACGGCGCGGCACTGGTCAACTGCGGGCGTGGCGGGCATTTGAACATCGACGACCTCGAACAAGCACTCAAACGCGGTCAACTGCGCGGCGCCTTGCTGGATGTCTTCGAGCAGGAACCACTGCCAGCCGACAACCGCCTCTGGACGATGCCCGGCGTGACCATCACCCCGCACATGGCTTCGGCGGCGTCCCATGACTGCATCGCCGAACAAGTGGCGGAAAACTTCCATCGCCTGAATACCGGCGAGCCGTTACTCAACTGCGCCGACCGAATACTGGGTTATTAACCAACTACGCAAATCCCCTGTAGGAGCGAGCCTGCTCGCGATGAACCCAAGAACACCGCGTTTAACCAGTAAACACGCGTAATCGTTAACGACCATCGCGAGCAGGCTCGCTCCTACAGGGGGATTGCATAACCGGTAAGAACGAGCTTCCCCGCAGCCATAACAACAACCTTCGCCTCAACCGTTTTACTGCCAGTTCAAAACAATTACATAAATTCCTGGAGACAGTGATGAGCGATCTATCGTCCGCAGAAAAGTCCGGCGCACCACCGGAAGTTGCAATCAGCATGAAAAAAGTCGCGGTAGCCAGTGTCATTGGCACCACCGTGGAATGGTATGACTTGTTCGTGTTTGCCACGGCCTCGGCGCTGGTATTCAACAAAGTGTTCTTTCCGGATTTCGTGCCGCTGATCGGTACGTTGCTGGCCTTCGGCACCTTCGCCTCGGCGTACCTGGCGCGAATCGTCGGCGCGGCATTGTTCGGGCATTTCGGTGACCGCCTGGGACGCAAGTCGATGCTGTTGATATCGCTGCTCACCATGGGCGCGGCGACTTTTGCTATCGGCTTGTTGCCTGACTTCGCCACCATCGGCATCTGGGCGCCGATCCTCTTGTTGCTGCTGAGGGTGATCCAGGGCCTGGCGCTGGGCGGCGAGTGGGGCGGGGCGGTGCTGATGGCGGTGGAACATGCGCCGGCCAACAAGCGCGGCTTGTACGGATCCTGGGTGCAGATCGGCGTGCCGGCCGGGACCCTGATCGCCAACCTGGCCTTCTTGTTGATCGCTGCCTGGATGTCCCCTGAAGACCTGTTGGCCTGGGGCTGGCGCATCCCGTTCCTGGCCAGCGTGCTGCTGATTGCCGTCGGTTTGTACATCCGCCTGAACATCTCGGAAACCCCGGCCTTCAACAAGGTCAAGGAAGCCGACGTGCAAGTGAAAATGCCCCTGGCGGAAGTGTTCCGCAAATACTGGAAGCAAGTGGTGCTGGGCGGCATTGCCACCATGTCCACTGGCGCATCCTTCAACATCATCGTCGCTTTCGGCCTGACCTACGGCACGCAGAACCTCGGCTTCAGCCGCAGTGTGATGCTCGGCGTTGTGTTGCTGTCCTGCGCCTGGTGCATCGTCATGTTGCCGGTGTTCGGCGCGCTCTCGGACCGTTTTGGACGCAAGCCGATCATCGTCGGTGGCATCATTGCCGAAGCACTGGTGGCGTTCCCGATGTTCTGGTTGATGGACACCAAAGAGCTGCCGATGGTGGTCTTCGGTTACCTGTTGCTGATGACCGCGTTTGCCGCCAATTACGGGCCGATCGCCACGTTCCTCGCTGAACTGTTTGGCACCCGGGTGCGCTATTCCGGGCTGTCGATCAGCTACATGTTGTCCGGTCTGCTGGGCAGCGCGGCCACACCGATTGTCACGACTGCACTGCTGGCCGCGACGGGCAAAGGCTCCTCGGTGGCCTGGTACATGATCGGCGCGGCATTGATTTCGCTGGCAGCGCTGTTGTTGCTGACCGAGACCTTCAAAAGGGACATCAGCGAAATCCCGGGCCTCGTCACGGCAGGCGATCCCGCCCTCGGCAAACCTCTCAAATCGGCTACGGCCTGAATCCCGGAGTTCAACCCCATGCGCAGAATTCAATCGGCCCCAGGCTATATCGGCCCGGTCGGCCCTTACTCCCAGGCCGTGGTCAGCGGCCACCTGGTGTTCACCGCCGGGCAGATTCCGGCTCGCAGCAATCTTGACGAACAGCCCGAGGATTTTTCCGAGCAGGTGCGACAAACCTTGCGCAATCTGGAGGCGATCCTGATCGAGGCCGGCTCCGATTTCAGCCATGTGATCAAGGTCAACGCCTACCTGACCGATCCCGCGCAACTGGAGCCGTTCAACGCGGTGTACCGCGAGTTTCTCGGCCATGCGCCGCCTGCACGGACCACTGTGTGCGTGGCGCTGTGGGGCGTTTCGCTGGAAATCGACTGTGTCGCCGAACTGATTGCCAGGGAGCCACAACATGGATGAGTCGCAATTGATCGAACAGCTCAAGGCTGTGAGCTTCCCCACCCTCGGGCATTTTCTGGAGGAGGGTTTTGCCGACCCGCAACTGCGGGCCATGGTGCCCAACGTGAAACTGGTGGGCCGGGCATTGACCCTGAAACT
Organism: Pseudomonas sp. WPR_5_2; assembly: GCF_003634475.1. NCBI lineage: Bacteria > Pseudomonadati > Pseudomonadota > Gammaproteobacteria > Pseudomonadales > Pseudomonadaceae > Pseudomonas > Pseudomonas sp. WPR_5_2. The sequence continues at coordinate 9,508 of NZ_RBLA01000002.1, forward strand.
GGTGGGCGCCGACGCCATCGCCGTCAACCAGGCCCTGGCGCAAATAAGGCCGGGCGATGTGCTGGTGATCGACACCGGCGGCGATCATCGGCACGCCCCGGTCGGCGCGGTCACCAGTTGCGCGGCACGTTGCGCCGGGGCAGTGGGCATCGTGGTGGACGGTGCAGTGACCGACCTGCTTGAACTGCGCGAGGCCGGGCTGCCGGTGTTCGCCCGTGGCACCAGCCTGCTGACCACCAAATTGCATGGTCGCGGTGACAGCCAGATCAATCAGCCGGTCCACTGTGCCGGTGTGACAGTGCATCCGGGGGACCTGGTGCTGGCGGATGACAACGGCGTGTTGTTTCTCGACACGGCAACAGCGACGTCGGTTATCGAGCAGGCACTGGCATCGGACCGCGCCGAGCCTCGCTTGCTTGAGCGCCTGCGCGCCGGTGAGCCAGTGGCGCAGGTCTTACTGTAGGAGCTGACTTGCCAGCGAGGGCGGCCTGGCGACCTGTAGCGCCTTCGAATACGCCTTCGCCGGCAACCGGCTCCTACAGATATCGCGTCGTTTTGAACTTTTTTTGGAGAAACTCATGTTGAAGATTAATGGCGAACGCCTCTGGGCGAGTCTGATGGCGATGGCCGAAATTGGCGCCACCGCCCGTGGCGGCAGCTGCCGCCTGGCCTTGAGCGATGAAGACAAGGCCGGTCGCGAATTGTTTGCCCACTGGTGCCGTGAAGCCGGCATGACCCTGAGCGTGGATGCCATCGGCAACCTGTTCGCCCGCCGCGCCGGTACTGATCCGCAGGCTGCGCCGGTGATGATGGGCAGCCACCTCGACACCCAACCCGAAGGTGGTCGGTTCGATGGCGTGTACGGCGTGCTCGCCGGCCTGGAAGTGGTGCGCTGCCTCAACGATCTGGGTATTAAAACCCGCAAGCCGCTGGAAGTGGCCGTGTGGACCAACGAAGAAGGCGCACGCTTCACCCCGGCAATGTTCGGTTCGGCGGTGTTCACCGGGATCATGGATCTGGACACGGCGCTGGCGGTGCGTGACGTGGACGGCATCAGTGTTGCCGAAGCGTTGCAGCGCACTGGTTATGCCGGCGAGCGACCGCTGGGCGGCGCGGTGGATGCGTATTTCGAGGCGCACATCGAACAAGGGCCGATCCTTGAAGACAACGCCAAGAGCATCGGCGTCGTCAGCGGTGGCCAGGCGATCCGCTGGCTCGATGTGCGGGTCGAAGGTATGGCCGCCCACGCCGGTACGACGCCAATGCCGCTGCGCAAGGACGCCTTGTATGGCGTGGCGCGGATGATCCAGGCCATTGAAAGCCTGGCGACTGATTTCGCCCCCGAAGGCCTGACCACCGTTGGCGAATTGAGCATCAACAAGTCCTCGCGCAACACCATACCGGGGCGGGTGGATTTCACCGTCGATCTGCGTCATCACCGCGACGAAGCCATCGCCGCCATGGAGCAACAGGTGCGTGCGCGGCTGCAGGCAATTGCTGACGGTCGCGGCTTGAACCTCACCGTCACCCCGCACTGGATCAGCCCGGCCACGCCGTTCGATGCCGAATGCGTGGCGGCAGTTCAGCAGGCGGTGGATGCGCTGGGCTACGCTCAGCAATCTATCGTCAGCGGTGCCGGGCATGACGCGATTCACCTGGCACGGTTCTGCCCGACGGCCATGGTGTTTATCCCGTGCGTGGGCGGCTTGAGTCACAACGAAGCCGAAGATGTGTTGCCCGAAGATGTGCGCCAGGGCACGGACGTGCTGCTCAACGCCGTGCTGGCCCGCGCCGGGAAAGTTGACTGAACGCAGGCCCATGTGGGAGCGAGCCTGCTCGCGATAGCGGTGGGTCAGTCGCCATCAATGTTGAATGTGCCGGCCTCATCGCGAGCAGGCTCGCTCCTACAGTGGGACGCGTCCGGGTTCAAGATCCACGTTAACTGACAGGAATTCACCCCATGCGCAGTTTTTTCCACCCTGAACAACTGCTTCACCATCCACGCAGTTACTACTCCCGTGGCCAGATGCGCACGCCGCAGGAAGTGCCGGAACGTGCGCAACGATTGGTGCAGGCTTCTCATGCACTGGGTTTCAAGGTTGAGCAACCCACCGATGCCGGGCTCGATCCGTTGCTGGCGGTGCACGGTGCACCGTATCTGGCGTTTCTCCAGGAAGCGCATCAGCGCTGGAAGGAAATCCCCGAGGATTGGGGCGACGAGGTGATGTCGAACATCTTCGTCCGCGAGCCCAATGCCCTGCGCGGGATTCTTGCCCAGGCTGCGCGCTACCTGGCCGACGGCAGTTGTCCGGTGGGCGAGCAAACGTGGCGCTCGGCCTACTGGTCGGCGCAAAGCGCGATTGCCGGCGCCCGGGCCTTGCTCGATGGCGAGCCCGCCGCGTACGCCTTGTGCCGTCCACCGGGGCACCACGCCCGGGCCGAAGCGGCGGGGGGCTTCTGTTATGTGAACAATGCGGCAGTGGCAGCGCAGGTGTTGCGTGACAAGTTCGCGCGGGTAGCGGTGCTTGATACCGACATGCACCACGGCCAGGGGATCCAGGAAATCTTCTACGACCGCGATGATGTGCTCTACGTCTCGGTGCATGGCGATCCGACCAATTTTTATCCGGGAGTCGCCGGGTTTGCCGATGAGCGCGGTGTCGGGGTGGGCGAGGGCTTCAACCTCAACTTGCCGATGGCCCATGGCGCCAGTGAATCGGATTTCCTTGGCCAATTGGATGTGGCACTGGCGGCCGTGAAGGACTTCGATGCCGAGGTGCTGGTCCTGTCCCTCGGTTTCGATATTTATGAGCTGGACCCGCAAAGCAAAGTGGCGGTAACCCGCGAAGGGTTCGCCGTGCTCGGCGCGCGGATCCGCAGCCTCGGGTTGCCGTGCCTGATCGTGCAGGAGGGCGGGTATCACCTGGAGAGTCTGGAGGATAATGCGCGGGCGTTTTTTGTGAATCCCGAGGTGTGGCAGCTTTGATTCTTCGGTGTCATTGACGACGCCTTCGCTGGCAAGCCAGCTCCCACAGTGACCGAGTTGAACCGCAAATTTGTGGACGACACCGGACCTGTGGGAGCTGGCTTGCCAGCGATGAACGATAACGCGATCCACCTGCCGGAACACAAGCGCCGTAAGGCACTTGCCATCGCCCTGACGTTAACGTAAAGATGGCTCTACAGCGCCGACATATAAAGTAAAGGCGCAGGGCGGACGACCCGGAGCGCTTGATGACGCTAATAAAAACAAACTCCCCCAAACTGCACCACGAAGCCCGGCTGGCCCGGGAAAAGCTGCACCTGGAAGGCGAAGTGCCGGACGGCGTCCTGCGGGCGGAAATCGATGCCTCGTGGCGACGCAGCCTCAGCCATGGCGTGCATTTCAATGCCAAGCACGAGCTGGCGCTGGAATCGGGCGCCAGCCTTGATGTGCTGCTGTCGAGCAATCGCTTGTTGATCGACGCCGCGTTGCCGGCCATCGATTACCTGGCCGAACGCCAGGGCAAGGAAGGCCTGATCATCCTCGCCAACTCCGATGCCACCATCCTCGCCGTCGAAGGGCGCGCCGACCGCCTCAAGGGCAGCGGCCTGCAGGACATCACCCTGGGCGCCTGCTGGAGCGAAGCCGTTCGCGGCACCAATGCCCTCGGCACCGCGCTGGTGGAAGCCCGGCCGACCCTGATCGATTGCGGCGAACATTACCTGGATCGCCTCAGCGATTTTTCCTGCACCTCGGTGCCGATCCATTGCCCGCAGGGCGACATCCTCGGCGTGCTCGACCTGACCCGCGAAGGCCCGCTGGGTCGTGCCCACGACAGCACGGCGCTGCTGGCCATGGCGGTCAGTCAGATCGAGAGCCGGGTGTTCAACGCCAGCTATCCGGATGAAATCGTCCTGGCCTTCCACAGCCGTCGCCAGTACCTCGAATCCCCCTGGCAGGGCTTGCTCGCAGTCAGCCTCGGCGGACAAATCCTCGCGGTCAGTGCCCAGGCCTGTCAGTTGTTGCATGCCGAGCGTTCGGCGCTGGTCGGTCGGCGCTGTGAAGAGTTTCTCGGCGTCGATGGCCTGCAATTGCTGGCGCGCTTGCATCAAGGCGGCGCCGGCAGCCTGCAGACCGCCAAAGGCGAATTTTTCTACAAGACCCTGCGTGCGCCGCAGCGAAACATCAACGTCGCAACTCCTCCACGCACCCCGGCCAAAACCACCAAGGCTCAACCGGACCTCGAGTCCCTGGCTGGCAGCAACGTCCGTTATGCCCGCGCCCTGCGCATGGCCCGCCAAGGCCTGGCCAACCAGTTGCCGGTGTTGCTGCTGGGCGAAACCGGTACTGGCAAGGAAGTCATCGCCCGTGCCCTGCACATGGCCGGCAGCCGCTGCGACAAACCCTTCGTCGCGGTGAACTGCGCAGCCATCCCCGAAGGCCTGATCGAGTCCGAGCTGTTCGGCTACCGCGAAGGCGCGTTCACCGGTTCGCGCCGGGGCGGCATGGTCGGTCGCCTGCAACAGGCCCACGGCGGCACCCTGTTTCTCGATGAAATCGGTGACATGCCGCTGGCCCTGCAGGCCCGGCTGCTGCGGGTGTTGCAGGACCGCAAGGTCGCACCGCTGGGCGCCGGCGAAGAGCAGGACATCGACGTCGCACTGATCTGCGCCACCCACCGCGACCTCAAGCGCCTGGTGGAAGACAAGCACTTTCGCGAAGACCTGTTCTACCGGGTCAACGGCATCAGCGTGATGCTCCCGGCCCTGCGCGAGCGCGAAGATTTCAGTGCACTGGTGGACCGACTGCTGGCCCGGCTCGATGCGCCGACGGTGGTATTGCATGACGACTTGAGCCGTTTGCTCGGCAACTATCACTGGCCGGGCAACATCCGCCAGCTGGAGATGGTCCTGCGTACCGCCCTGGCCATGCGCGAACCGGGGGAAACCGTGCTCACGCTCGATCACTTGCCCGACAGCATGCTCGACGAGTTGACCGCGACCGAACGCCCGCAGTCCGGCAGCATCCGCGAAAACGAACTGGAGATGATTCGCCAGTCACTGGACAACCATCAGGGCAACGTCTCGGCCGCCGCCGACGCCCTGGGTATCAGTCGCGCGACCCTGTACCGCAAACTCAAACAGTTGCGTTCGTGATGCAGCGCCTGATCGTTCGGCTGATCGACAGCCAGAACCCCGAAGCCCTGCAAGCCTCGCTGCATTGGCTTTACAGCTTTGTGAGACCCCATCGGCTGGCGATTGCCGGCCTGCTGGCGCTGTCGGTCTGCGCCTCGGCGCTGGTGCTGGTGCAGCCGTGGCTGACCAAGCTGCTGATCGACGATGGCCTGTTGGCGCGCAACTTCCCGATGCTGGTGCTGATCGCCGGGCTGATGATCGTCGCCGGGCTGTTGGGCACGGCGCTGTCGGGGATCAATCGTTACCTGCACACGCGACTGTCGGGGCGCATGCTGTTTGCCCTGCGCGATGACCTTTATCGGCATTTGCAGACCCTGTCGCCGAGCTTCTACGGCCAGCGGCGCATCGGCGACCTGATGTCGCGCCTCGATGGTGACGTGGCCGAGATCCAGCGCTTTGCCGTGGATTCGCTGTTCTCGGCGGTGTCCAGCGTGATCGGCCTGGTGGTGGCGGTGGCGATGCTGTTGACCCTGTCCTGGAAGCTATCGCTGCTCGCGCTGGTGCTGATCCCCCTCGACGTGCTCTGGCTGCGCTGGATGCGGCGCAAGGTCGAGCGCGATGTGCGGCAGTTGCGGGAGCGTTCGGCGGACATGTCGTCGTTCATGGTCGAGACGCTGCCGGTGATGAAATTCATCCAGTCCGCCGGCCAGCAACAGCGCGAAGCACAACGGCTTGAGCGATTGGGCCAGGGCTACATGAGCCAGTTGCTGCGCCTGCAGGTCACCGAGTTTTTCACCCAGGCCGTACCGGGTACATTGACCTCGCTGTCCCGAGCCTGTGCCTTCCTGATTGGTGGCTACTGGGTGGTGCAGGGCACCTGGCAACTGGGTGCGCTGATCGCGTTTTCCACTTACTTAGGTATGGCCGTCGGGCCGGTTCAGAGTCTGCTGGGGCTCTATGTGGCGATTCAGCGCATGACCGTCAGCCTCGGTCGGGTGATGGAGTTGCGTGGTGAGCAGCCGACCGTGCTGACACCCGACACCCCGAAGCCAATGCCTGCCTCGGGCGAATTACGCTTCGACGAAGTGCACTTTAGCCACCCCGGTCGCTCGACTACCCTGCGCGGCATCGAAGCGCGGATTCCCTACGGTTTGAAAGTCGCCCTCAGCGGCGGCTCCGGCGTCGGCAAATCGACCCTGATCGATCTGCTGCAACGCCACCATGACCCACAGTCCGGGCGGGTGCTGCTGGGCGAAGTGGATGTGCGTGAGCTGGACCTGTTCCAGTTGCGTCGGCGCATCGCCGTGGTCAGTCAGGACATCGTGCTGTTTCGCGGCAGCCTCGCCGACAATCTGGCCTATGCGGTGCCGGACGCCAGTCGCGAAGCGATTGCCGAAGTGGCGCGGCTGGCGCAGCTCGACAGCCTGATCAGCTCCTTGCCCGAAGGTCTCGACAGTCCGCTGGGCGAGCGCGGCCAGCAGTTGTCCGGTGGGCAGAAACAACGCATCGCCATTGCCCGGGCGTTGCTGCAGGACCCGTTGATCCTGGTGCTCGACGAAGCCACCTCAGCCGTGGATGAAGCCACCGAGCGCGAAGTGATCGAGGCCATCGACCGCCTGTTTGCCGGGCGCACGCGCATCCTAATCAGCCACCGCCCCTCGACCCTGGCCGATGCCGACCTGCGTTTTGAATTGCTCGACGGTGTACTGATCTCGAAAACGGTGCTGCATGAAGCCTGAGCTTTATGAAAAACCTGAGCTGCGTATCGGCGTGGTGGACAGCGGGCACTCGGCGGCGCAGCGGGTACAGGTGATCGCCGGGCGGCGCTTTTCACTGGTGGAGGACGGGCTCGCCGAAAGCGACTTGCGCGACGATCCGCTGGGCCACGGTAGCGCGGTCATCGAAGCCATCGGCCGGAGAGCGCCCTCGGCGCTGTTTTGCGTGGCCCAGGTGTTCGACCAGCGCGGTGTCACCAGCGCCTTGCAGATCGCTTCGGCGATTGACTGGCTGGTGGCGCAGGACGTGCGGTTGATCAACCTGAGCCTGGGTTTGCGTCAGGATCGCAGCCTGTTGCGGGTCGCTTGTGCAGCGGCGGTGGATCACGGTGTGCTGCTCTGCGCGTCGAGCCCGGCGCAAGGCGAAGGCGTGTACCCGGCGAATTATCCACAGGTGCTGCGGGTCACCGGCGATGCGCGCTGCGCCGAACTGGAATGGTCGTGGCTCAACAGCGCCCAGGCTGATTTCGCCGCGTGTGTGCATGGCACTTATCCGGGGCAGTCGGGCGCGAGCCTCGGCTGCGCGGCGTTGAGCGGGCACATTGCGGCTTTCCTGGTGGAGCATCCCGAGGCGAGCAACGAACAGGTCATCGAGTATCTGCGGCATAACGCTCGATATCGCGGCCCTGAACGGCGATTCGGGCCATGACCGCGATTGTGGTTCTGGGCGCCGGGCCGTCGGGCGCGGCGGTGGCGTTAGGGCTGCGGCGGCTGGGCTACGCGGTCACGCTGGTCAGCGAGTGGCGGCGGTTTGCCGCGCTGGAGGGCGTTTCGGTTCGGGTGCTCGAGGCCTTGCGCGGTGCCGGGCTGCATCAAGCGTTGTTGGATGCGGCACTGCCTTCCCAGCGACAGGTGAACTGGAACGGCCGGGAACATGCGCAGAACGTCGAGTTTCTGCTGGATCGCCCGACCTTCGATCGTGGCCTGCGGGAAGCTTTGCGCGTGGCAGGGGTGGAACTGGTCGAAGGCCGGGTGTTGTCGGTGCAGGCTTCGACCACCGGCCATCGCATCGAGATCGACGGGCGCCAGGCCATGACCGCGGACTTTCTGGTGGAAGCCCGCGGCCGTCAGGCACCGACCCTCGGCAAAGGCCTGCGCGGGCCGGAGACGGTCAGCCTGCTCAATCGCTGGCAAAGCACGCCGGGCGCTACCGCCAGCGCCGTGGAAAGCCTTGAAGACGGTTGGGCGTGGATGGCGCGGCGGGCCGACGGCCAGTGTTACTGGCAATGGACAGTGGACGTCGTCAGCGCCGGATTGCCGGGCAAGGCGCAGTTACTCGATTACTGTCACCGGCGGCGTCAGGACTCGGCGGTGGCACTGGCTTTTTTCGCCGGTGAACCCGAGGTCGATGTGCAGCTGCACGCCCGCAGCAGCACGGCGATTCTGAGTCCGCAGGTGTGTGGCGACAATTGGATACGGGTCGGCGATGCGGCCATGGCGGTGGACCCGCTGTCGGGCAATGGCATCTTTCAATCCCTGTCTTCAGCGTTACAGGCCCCGACGGTGATCAACACCTTGCTGCGTAAACCCGAGCGAGCGGCGCTGGCCCGGCGTTTTCATCAGCAACGGGTGGAGCAGTTGTTCCTGCGGTTCGCGCGGATTGGTCGGGATTTTTATGCCGATGAACAGCGCTGGCTGGATCGGCCGTTCTGGCAGGCGCGACGGCAATGGCCGGATGCTGAGGTCGCCCATGCCGAGGCGGATTTCAATGCATTGCGGATTGAGCGGGCGCCGGTATTGCGCGATGGCTTTGTCGATGAGGCCGAGGTGGTGATCACGGCGGATCAGCCGTTGGGGATCTGGCATGTTCAGGGCGTTGAGCTGGCACCGTTGGTGCGCAGGTTGCGGACCGAGCCGGCCGAACAGGCGTTGGCCGGGTTGACGGTGGAGCAGGGGAGGATGGTCAGGAGTTGGTTATTGGCTCAGGGGTTCAAACCCTGAAAACTGCGGTGGCCGGTCCGGCCCTATCGCGGGCAAGCCCGCTCCCACAGGGTTTTCTGGTGATGCTTAAATCTTCGACATCACACCATTCACTGTGGGAGCGGGCTTGCCCGCGATGGCGCCAGTAAGAACGCCGCAAATTACAGCTTGATCAACACTGACTTCAATTCGGTGTAATGTTCAATTGCCGCGTACCCCATCTCCCGCCCAACCCCCGACATCTTGTAGCCACCAAACGGCAGCGCCGGATCCAGGGCGCTGTGGCAGTTGACCCACACCGAACCGGACTTGATCCGCGGAATCATGCGGTGCACTGCCGCCAGGTCATTGGACCAGATGCTCGCACCCAAGCCGTAAGGGCTGTCGTTGGCCATGCGCAGCGCATCGGCTTCGTCATCGAACGGAATCGCCACCAGCACCGGGCCGAAGATTTCTTCCTGCACCAGCGAATGCTTTTGATCGACATCGACGATGACCGTCGGCTTGACGAAAAAGCCCGGTCCGAACTGCTCGCCACCGCAAGCGATGGTCGCACCGCTTTGCCGGCCCTGTTCGATGTACCCGTAAACGCGCTCCTGCTGACGGGCGGAGATCAACGGCCCCATCTCGACGCTCGGGTCCAGGCCGTTGCCGAGTTTCATGGCGTTGGCGATATCGCTGATGTCCGCCACCACATTGTCGAAATGCTTGCGCTGCACATACAGGCGCGAGCCGGCGCAGCAGACCTGGCCCTGATTGAAGAAAATCGCACTGGCGGCACCGGCGGCGGCGCTCGGCAGGTCGGCGTCGGCCATGACGATGGTCGGCGATTTGCCGCCCAGCTCCAGGGTGACCCGGGTCATCGAATCCATGGCGATCTTGCCGATCTGCTTGCCCACGGCGGTGGAGCCGGTGAAGGTCAGCTTGTCCACCAGCGGGTTGTGGGTCAGGGCGGAACCGGCAGTGATGCCGGTGCCGGTGACCACGTTGAACACGCCTTCGGGGTAGCCCGCTTCCAGCACCAGCTCGGCGAGTTTCAGGGCGGTCAGCGGGGTTTCATCGGCGGGCTTGAGGACCACGGTGCAGCCGGTGGCCAGGGCCGGGCCGAGTTTCCAGCAGGCCAGCAGCAGCGGGAAGTTCCAGGCGACGATGGCGCCGACCACGCCCACCGCTTCGCGACGGATGAAACTGTGGAACTGGTCGTTGGGCATCAGCGGCAGCGATACGTCGACACTGGAGCCTTCAATCTTGGTCGCCCAGCCGGCCATGTAGCGCAGGAAGTCGATGGCCAGTTGCACGTCCATTACTTGGGCGACGGCCGCGCTCTTGCCGTTGTTCAGGCATTCCAGTTGCGCCAGCAACTCGGCATCGCGCTGCATCAGGTCGGCGAGCTTCCACAACAGATTCTGCCGCTCGCGGGGGCGGGTACGGCTCCACGCTGAATCATCGAACGCCTGGCGGGCGGCCAGCACTGCGCGGTCGACATCGTCCGGCGTGGCCCGTGGCACCACGCACAGCACTTCGCCGGTGGCGGGGTTGTGCAGGTTCATGGTCTGGCCGTCGGCGGCCTCGACCCAGTCACCGCCGATAAGCATGCGCGGAGCGCGTTGGATAAATGCCGTAGTGGCGGGAAGCAGGTTAGGGAGCGACATGGCGAGGCCTCTTGTTGTTCGTGAGAACAGGGCTTTCGCAATGGCTGTGCCAAGTGTCCGAGAGGCCCGGCCGGCCCTTGTTGGGTGGGGTTTTTCCTGAAACCGGGAGAGGCTGGCGGTGCGATGGTTTTGTCGCAAATCGCGACAGCGTGTGAGACGACGAACAGCCTGTCCGCCATCTTGAGGCAGCCCTTGGCGAGGACTAGAATTTTCTGGTTCGGTGGGTGAAGTGAGGGATCATTTTCCCGGCATCACATCTGGCGTAAGGGAGGCAGCGATGAACCTTTCACCCCTGGAAATTCAAAGCATCATAGAGCGCAGTTTTCTACCCTCGGTGTGCACCTGCAGCATGGCACCGGATCAGTCCCTGACGATTCGGGTCTGCGATTGCATGACCGGCCAGGTGGACCTGATAGCCACCCACGTTCCCCTGTGGAAACTGGACACCGTGCACGGAATTGCCACGCTGGTGGCGGAAATGCGCCAACAGATCGAATCGCACAAAGGCGCTCAGCCACCGATCTACCACTGACATCTGCGTCGGCCGCACCACAGCGGTGGCGCGGCCTGTGTCGATAGCCTCATGACGCCATTTTTCGAGTAATTTCCTCGAACGTGCTGCTATCGGCGGCTGCCAATAGCTTTCTGTCATCCTTGAGCGTCGCCAGAAAAGTCACTTCGGTTTCCTTGCCCGCCAACATGAAGCCGGCGAAGGCGCCAATCGGTCCGAGCAACATGGCACCCGCCACGCCGAAGCCGATGGCTTCCTTGATGTTGTTGATCGAATCCTCGTTGGCCACTTCCAGGTTTTTGAATTTCGACAGCGGGAGCGTTATGCCGGGCCACGGGTGCAGCGACGTTCTCAGGGTAAAAACGCCATCCCGGTAATCTCCGTCACCCTGCAGAAAGTCCCCCGCCAGGACAGTGATGCTTGCCATTTTTTTTCCCCTTCCTGGCAATCGGTGAACGACCATTTCGCACCCGCCGGCGCGGACCGTCAATGGCTGGCCGATGAGCTGTTCCGGTAGAGCATCTATGCTGTCTCAGACTGCAACAGCTGTCGCGATATTAGACGCCAGCCACCGCTTCCAGACATGGCCTTGTGCAGTCAAATCAACGCAAGTGATTGATTAAGAAGCTTATCGGCAAGCTGGCACGCTCCGTGTATTGCTCATTGCAGACGTTTCTCTTGCCTGCGTCAGCGGATCAAAGCCGACGGCAGAAACCAAAAAAAACGATCAGCAACAAAAATAAGAAAGCACCGTGCGAGGTTCGACGTTGATGAAGAGAAAACTCCGATCAGGCCTGAGTGCCAGTCTGCTGGCCGTGGCCGCTTGTGTGGCGCTGCATTCGCCCTACAGCCTGGCAGCCCGCGACGCCCAGACCATCCTCAAGGAAACCTGTCAGGGCTGTCACACCCCCGAAGCCAATAACGCCCTGAGCCGCATCAGTCACCAGCGCAAGACGCCGGAAGGCTGGCTGATGAGCATCGCCCGCATGCAGACCATGCACGGTTTGCAGATCAGTGATGAGGACCGCCGGACGCTGGTCAAGTACCTGGCCGACACCCAGGGCCTGGCGCCCAGCGAAACCGACGGCGTGCGCTACGCGATGGAGCGCCGGCTCAACACCGTGGAAAAATTCGACGACCAGACCAGCCAGATGTGCGGTCGCTGCCACTCCGGTGCGCGGGTCGCCCTGCAACGCCGTCCGGCCCAGGAATGGGAGCGCCTGGTGAACTTCCACCTCGGCCAATGGCCGTCACTGGAATACCAGGCGCTGGCCCGCGACCGCGACTGGTTCGATATCGCTCGCAAAGACATGGTGCCGCTGCTGGCCAAGCGTTATCCGCTGGACAACCCGGCCTGGAAAAAATGGCTGGGCACGGCGCCGAAAAGCGAGGCACTGGTGGGTGACTGGAGCTTCAGCGGTCACTTGCCCGGTAAAGGCGAACTGGCCGGCGTCATGAGCGTGACCGCCGACGGCAACGACACCTTCAAGGTCAGCGTCAAGGGCCAATACGCCGACGGATCGCCGTTCAACGGTGACGGCAGCGCGATTCTCTACACTGGGTACGAATGGCGCGGCAACGTGACCATCGATGGCGTGACCATGCGCCAGGTGTTCGCCGCCCAGGGCAACGCCCTGCAGGGCCGGATGTTCGAGGCCGAGCACGATGAGCGTGGTCTGGATTTCGTCGCCGCCAAGCAGGGCTCCAGCCGATTGCTCGCGGTGCAGCCGGGTTATCTGAAGGCCGGCAGCGAAACCGAAGTGACCCTGATCGGCAGTGGCCTGGCCGGCAAGCCGAACTTCGGCAAGGGCGTGGACGTGGTCGAAATCGTCTCGCAGAGCCCGGAACAGATCAAAGTCAAACTCAAGGCAGCCGCCAATGCCCAGCCGGGCCTGCGCGCGGTCAGCGTCGGCTCGCTGAAAGGGCCACAACTCTCGGTCTACAGCAAGATCGATGCGGTCAAGGTCGTGCCTGAGTTCTCCGTGGCACGGATCGGCGAGGGCGGTGGTTCGACGCCGAAAGTCCAGGGCCGTTTCGACGCCGAAGCCTGGGGCAAGGGCGCCGATGGCAAGCCGTATCGCATCGGCGTGTTCCCGGCACAGTGGAAGGTCGAGGCCTTCGACGATCGCGCCAAGGAAGACGAAGACGTCAAGTTTGCAGGCACCATGCAGGCCGACTCGGGCGTATTCACCCCGGGCGATGCCGGGCCGAACCCTGCACGCAAAATGTCCACCAACAATGCCGGCAACCTCAAGGTGATCGCCGCCGTCGACGACGCAGGAAAATCCCTGACCGGCGAAGGCCACATGATCGTGACCGTGCAACGCTGGAACAATCCACCCATTCCTTGAGTTGGCCTGATCGTCAGCGATTCAGACACTTTTCGGAATGATCGCAAGCCCTGCACAACGGGGCTTGCACAGGAGGTTTGCCATGGGCGCAATTTTGAATCTGGTCGAACGCAACCTGCACGAAGTGCACGTAGACGCCGACCGCATGCTGTTCCACATCCCCAGCAGTTCGCTGTTCGCCAGCGATGAACTGACGGGCACCATCATCGACACCTTGCGTGGCCCCGGCTGTTCCTCGGACGACCTGATCCAGCGCCTGGCCGCGCGTTTCAACGGCGAGGAAATCACCGAGACCCTGCGCGAGTTGATGGCCCTGGAACTGGTCAGCGACGGCTCGCCGCTGACCCCGGACATCGCCACCAAGCGCGTTGAGCGCACGGCAATCAACACCGTGGTGCTCAACGTCAACACCGGCTGCAACCTGAGCTGCACCTACTGCTACAAGGAAGACCTCGACAAGCCGTCGGCCGGCAAGAAGATGGACGTCGAAACGGCCATTGCTTCCGTCGAAATGCTGCTGCGCGAATCCCCGGACGAAGAGCGTTTCACCGTGGTGTTCTTTGGCGGCGAGCCGTTGAGCAATCGCAAGCTGATCGAGTACATGGTCGACTATTGCGAGAAGCGTTTTGCCGAGGCCGGCAAGTTCGTCGAGTTCGTCATGACCACCAACGCCACGCTGCTCACCGAAGAGACCGTGGATTACCTCAACGCCCACCGTTTCGGATTGTCAGTGAGTATCGACGGGCCGAAAACCGTGCACGACCGCAACCGCATCACCGTGGGCGGGCAGGGCACCTACGACGTGGTGCGGCGCAAGGCCGAGATGCTGCTGTCTCGCTACAACAGCCGTCCGGTGGGCGCGCGGGTGACCCTGACCACTGGCGTCACCGATGTTGAAACCATCTGGGATCACCTGTTCAACGAATTGGGCTTTGCCGAAGTCGGTTTCGCCCCGGTGACCTCCGGCGACATCAGCAGTTTCAACCTCACCAGCGATGAACTGGTGCAGGTGTTCGCCAACATGAAGGCCCTCGGTCGCCGTTACCTGGAAGCGGCGCTGGAGCACCGCAACATCGGTTTCTCCAACCTGCACCAGTTGATCACCGACATCCACGAAGGCCACAAGAAAGCCCTGCCGTGCGGTGCGGGCCTGAAGATGCTGGCGGTGGATCACAAGGGCGAGCTGAACCTGTGCCACCGGTTTACCGGTTCGAGCCTGCCGACCTTCGGCAACGTCCACAGTGGTGTGAAACAGGTGGAGTTGAACGACTTCCTGTCCCAGCGCCTGGACCGCACCAATACCGGCTGCGAAGACTGCCAGATCCGCAACCTGTGCTCCGGTGGCTGTTACCACGAGAGCTACGCCCGTTACGGCGACCCGACTCACCCGACTTATCACTACTGCGAACTGATGCGTGACTGGGTCGATTTCGGTATCGAGGTCTACACCCGGATCATGGCCAATAACCCTGCGTTCATCAGCAGCTACATCACTCCGCGCAAGGCTCACTGATATGAAACATCTCAAGGCAATCAATAACAAAGCGTTGAAGCTGGATCAGGCCGCGGACGAGAACCGCATCGAAGAAGTGGTGGCCATGAGCTCCGTGGCGGGCTGTGCCTCGACCACCGACCCGGGCTGGGAAATCGATGCGTTCGGTGGTGTGTCGTCGCTGTGCCAGCCGATGGAGGCCGACCTGTATGGCTGCTCCGACCCGTGCTGGTGGCCGGCCCAGGTGCCGGACATGATGAGCACCTACCCGGACTGGAACAAGGATGCACAGGCGTCCAACGACAACTGGCGCAACCTCGGCACTGTCTTCCCGAAAGACAAGTGATCGGATAACAAGAAGGATTCCAGCATGCGTAATTTGAAAGCCTGCGGCCTGGCCGCGTTCGCCGTCCTGAGCACTCTTTCGCTCACCGTTGTGGCCGATGAAAACACCGCGCTGCAAGACGGTCACGAATACATGTTGACCACCAATTATCCGAACAATCTGCACGTGATCGACCTGGCCACCGACACGCTGTTCAAGACCTGCAAGATGCCGGACGCCTTCGGTCCGGGCACCGTGCAGCTGTCGCCGGATCGCAAGACCGCTTACGTGCTGAACAATCACTACGCGGATGTCTATGGCGTCGAACTGGACAGTTGCAAACAGGTGTTCCACGCCAGCATCACCCAGAAGCCCGGGGAGAAAGCGAGGTCCATGTTCGCCTTTACCCTCAGCCATGACGGCAAGGAACTGTTCACCATCGCCAACCCGACGCTGATGCTCAACGATCACTACGAAGTGCAGCAGCCTCGGCTCGATGTGTACAAGACCGACGCCGGCATGGATGCCAAACCCGTGCGCAGTTTCCCGGCGCCGCGACAGCTGACCATCATGCAGAGCGGTGACGACGGCACGCTGTACGTGGCAGGGGCGGATATCTACAAGGTCAACGTGCAGACCGGCAAGTTCGACGTGCTGATCCCCAGCCGTCACTGGAAACGCGCCAACTACGCCGCGCCAGATGTGCTCTACGTATGGAACCAGCAGACCTATCGCCATGACTTCTCGCTGCTCTACACCACCGCGAAATTCAAGGACAAGAAACAGGACCCTGCCACCGCCGACTACCTGTACGGCCTGTTCAGCATCGACCTCAAGACCGGCAAGACCGAAACCACCGACTTCGGTCCCCTGACGGAAATCTACTTCAGCGGCATGCGCTCGCCGAAAGACCCGAACCTGATGTTCGGTGTGCTCAACCGCCTGGCCAAGTACGACATCAAGGAGAAAAAGATGCTTCAGGCGGCGACGCTCGATCACTCCTACTACTGCATTTCCTTCAACAAGGACGGCAGCAAGATCTACCTGGCCGGGACGTTCAACGATGTGGCGATCTTCGATGCCGACAGCCTGAAACAGATTGGCAGCATCAAGATGCCGGGTGGGGACATGGCGATCACGACTGCGCAGGTTTTTGTGCGGTAACGGCGGCGCCTGAGCTGACGCCTTCGCGAGCAGGCTCGCTCCCACATTTTTACCGCATTCTTACTGAAAGAACGCGGTCAACTGTGGGAGCGAGCCTGCTCGCGAAGAGGCCTTCAAAAACAACACAAAATCAAACCCCCGGCACCGGACACCCCAAATCCCCCTCCTGGCACTTCAAGTACGTCTTGAACGTCTCCACTCGCGCCTTGGTCAATTCCGTCACGCAATTGCCGTAGATCAGCGGATAAACACTCCCGCCTTCCACACCTGACGCCGAAAACTTGCACTCGGCATCGCGAAACGCAATCCACGAACGCTGCGCATCCACCAGCAGTTTCTTGCTATCAGGATTGCCCTTGAGCCTTGAAGTGATTTGTTGATACAGCGCATTCAACTCCTTGTCTGCCGCCGCATGCTGCTGCGACGCACACAGGTTCATCGTGGCCTGGTCGGCAGCATTGTCGCAGTCCACGGCATGGGCCAATTGGGTGAGCAGCAAAGGCGTCAGTGCCAGGAAAAAGCGTGTGCGCATGGGGAAAACTCGCTGTATCAGAGGGGGATAGGGGGCAGTGTAGCGAAGCGAAAAGCGATGCAAAGAGAGCGATTGCGACAACTGACACCCGATTCATACAACTTTCGGGCTGGACATGTGGTCTTACAGGCCTACTGTTGTTCAGTACAGGAGGTGACATATGAAACCAGTACCCAATAGTTTTGAACGCAAAATAATGCTCAAGTCGCCGCGCTCCCATGTCTGGCGCGCATTGGTCGATGCCGAGGCGTTCGGTCAATGGTTCGGTGTCGCGCTCGAAGGCAGGCGTTTCATTGCCGGTGAGTGGACCCAGGGACAAGTCACGTATCCCGGTTATGAACACGTGTTGTGGAATGTGCTGGTCGAGCGGGTCGAACCGCAGCAGTTGTTTTCGTTTCGTTGGCACCCCTACGCCGTGAATCCGAAGATCGACTACTCCCAGGAACCCACCACGCTGGTGAAGTTCGAGCTGGCGGATTTCGAGGACGGCACGCTGCTCAAGGTGTCCGAGTCAGGTTTCGCCCACATTCCCGACATTCGTCAAAAAGAAGCGTATTACATGGACAGCCGTGGCTGGGAAGAGCAATTGGGCAGGCTCGAGCACTTTCTCGTCGATAGCGCCAAGGCCCGCGAGCGTGAAAGTGAATGATGCATCTAAGGGTTTTCGGAAGGGTGCTATAGCGAATGTCTTACACGCGATGGTAGCTATGTCGTCTATTGCAGATTGGATCCGATGCGTATTCTGGCCCCATCCACTGACGCACAGGGAGTGCTCAGGATCATGGATGATCGGCCATTTGCATGGAGTGCTGACGACAGGGAGTCGTAATGGTCTTGGAAAAACCCGCTTCGGCGGGTTTTTTTGTGGGCGCATGAAAATGGCCGGCGAAACTCTACCTGTAGGAGCGAGCCTGCTCGCGATGGTCGTTAACGATAACGCGTGTTGACTGGTAAAACGCGGTGCTCTTGAGACCATCGCGAGCAGGCTCGCTCCTACAAGTCGAGTTTCGCCGCGGCACGCTCAGTGATTTGCGCACGCAGCTTCAACGACCCGGCGGCGCGCTGGCGAGCTTCCTCCAGCACGCCGGCCGGCGCAGTATCCGGGCTGCCGGCCCGGAACGGCGGCGCCGGCGCGTATTCCAGCTGCAATTGCACCAACTCGGCAGTGTCCTGATCGAACAATTCAGCCGCCAGGGTCAAGGCAAAATCGATGCCTGCGGTGATACCGCCACCGGTCAGCAGATTGCCGTCGCGCACCACCCGATCCTTCACCGCAATCGCTCCCAGAGGCGTCAGCAACTCGTGATAGGCCCAGTGGGTGGTGGCGCGCTTGCCCTTAAGCAGGCCCGCCGCACCGAGTACCAGCGCACCGGTGCACACCGAGGTGACATAACGCGCCGTCGCGGCCTGTTCCCTGAGGAACGCCAGGGTCTGGTCATCTTCCATCAACGGCCCGACCCCGCTGCCGCCGGGCACGCAAATCACATCCAGCGCCGGGCAGTCGTCGAAGGTGGTGGTGGGTTTGAGCATCAGGCCGGTGCTGGCGGTGACGGGCATCAGGTCCTTCCAGATCAGATGCACTTTCACATCCGGCAACGAGGCCAGCACGTCGTAAGGGCCGGTGAGGTCGAGTTGTTGCACCTGTGGAAACAACAGAAAACCGATCTGCAAGGTCATGGTGTTTTTTCTCCTGAAGTGGGTGGACGGCTTCACTGTAGGCGCCTAGCATTTGGCGCATACGCCAATCACCCCACGAATTACGCCAAAATGCCCAAAACCATTCATGTGCTCGCATTTGCCAATGTGCAATTGCTTGATGTCACCGGGCCGTTGCAGGTGTTCGCCTCGGCCAACGACATCGCCCGCCAGCTAGGTTTACCCACACCTTACGCGCCGACGGTGATCGCCGGTGGTGGCGGGGCGGTGATGTCGTCGGCGGGCTTGGCGTTGTTGGCCGAACCGTTGCCGGAGCAGGGCAGCGATACCCTGATCATCGCCGGCGGCTGGGGTGTTTACGCGGCGGCGGAGGACCCGTCACTGGTGACCTGGGTGCGCGAACACGCGGCGCGGTGCCGGCGGGTTGCATCGGTGTGCACCGGGGCGTTTTTGCTGGCGGCCAGCGGTTGGCTCGATGGCCGGCGCGTGGTCACCCACTGGACTCGCTGCGATCAACTGGCGCAGAAGCACCCGGCGCTGCAGGTCGAACCCAATCCGATTTTCATTAACGACGGCCCGGTCTGGACCTCGGCCGGGGTCACCGCCGGCATCGACCTGGCGCTGGCGATGGTCGAAGCCGACCTCGGCCGCAACATGGCCCTGGAAGTCGCCCGGCAACTGGTGGTGTTCCTCAAGCGGCCCGGTGGCCAGTCGCAGTTCAGCGTAACCCTGTCCTTGCAGAAAGAAGGCAATCGGTTCGACGAGCTTCACGCCTGGATCAGCGAAAATCTCACCCAGGATCTCGGCATCCCGAACCTGGCCTTGCAGGCCGGCATGAGCGAGCGCAGCTTCGTGCGCCACTACCGCGCCGACACCGGCCAGACCCCCGCCCGGGCCATCGAGTTGATTCGGGTCGAGACGGCGCGACGCCTGCTCAGCGATACCGGCGTGCCGATCAAACGGGTCGCCGTGCAATGCGGATTCGGTAGCGAAGAAACCTTGCGCCGCTGTTTTCTGCGGGCCATGGGCGTGACGCCGCAGGCCTATCGCGAACGTTTTTCCGTCAGTGCTGCAGCAGATCCAGTAGCGCCTTGAGCGTGGCCCCGGGGGCTTCTTCGGGAATGTTATGCCCGACCCCCGCCAGCACCCGGCGCTCGTAACGCCCGGTGAAGTGTTCGAGGTCGTCGTCGATTTCCGGTGCCGGGCCAACGCCATCGTCGGCACCACACAGGGAAATCGTCGGCACGCTGATCGGTGGTTGCTTGGCCAGGGCCTCTTCCATCCACTCCAGCGCCGGATCGCCCGGCGCATACATGAACCGATGCCGGTACGAATGAATCACCACCTCGACGAAATCCGGGTTGTCGAAGGCCGGTGCGCTCAAGGGGTATCGTTCAGGGCCTTGGCTCCAGGTCGGCGACCACAGCTTCCAGAGCAGTTCACACAAGTCCCGGCGATTTTCCGTCAAGCCTTCGACGCCGCGCGGGGTGTGAAAATAGAACTGATACCACAGGCGATGCTCGGTTTCCGGGTCCCGTGGCCGGGTCGAACGGGGAATGTCCTGCAGGTTGTAGCCATCCCCCGTCACCAGGCAACGCACCCGCTGCGGCCATAATGCCGCCACGATGCACGCCGCCCGACCGCCCCAGTCGTAGCCGCAGAGGGCTGCTTTCGAGATGCAGAGGGCATCCATCAGGTCGAGCAGATCCTGGGCGAGGGCTGCTTGCTGACCTGAGCGCAATGTATCGGGGCTGTTGAAACGGGTCGGGCCGTAACCGCGCAGGTACGGGACGATGACGCGGTAACCTTTGGCTGCGAGGGGCGGGGCGATTTCGTCATAGGCGCGGGCCGAGTAGGGGAAACCGTGGAGCAAGATCACCGGGTCACCGGTGCCGGGGCCGTGCTCTTCGTAGGCGAGGTTGAGCCACGGTGTCTGGATGACCTTTACTGGATGATCGACCACGACAAGCTCCCGATTAATGACCTATTGAAAGGCTAGATCCGCGTTTGCCTGAGCCCGATGCAATTACCCCAAGGGTCGCGCACCTGGCGCCGTTACTCAACGGCTTCAACTTCCGCCACCTGATTGAAGTACTTCGCCCGTTCCGGCGTGAATGTCACTACCATCCCAGTGCGGGAGCAGGTCAGCGCCCGTTCCTCGCTCAAATCCACATCCAGATCCTCCCCACGCAAACCCTGCCATTGGGCGAGGTATTTGAGCGAGCCGTACTTTTCGAGTTTTTTCAAGCTGCGGCTGACGCCACCTTTCCAGCCGAGCACCGGGAGTTCACCGGCGAGGCATTGTCGGGCGAGGTCGGGAAAGCGGGCGGCGCGCTGGCGACCGATTTCCCAGCACTTGATCAGACCCTTGTCGTGCGCCTCCCACAGCTCGTCGCGGTTCAGGCCGGTTCGCAGGGGGAGATCGATGCTGCGGTGGATGCGTTGGGTCATGCCGGTTCCTTGAATTCGGGTTTTGTTGGACAGCTCCGCTGTGCCCGTTGAACCGGATGTTAGGTGGGGACGTAACGGCTGGCAACAAAGAATTTTGTTGTAGGAAAAGTTACCGGTGGAGTAATTAATTAAATACAGTCGAGCATTTTTAGGCAGGTGTTTAACAGCTCTAAATGCTTGAGCTGATCCAAATGCAACGGCTATGTTGGTTGCCTGAAAATTTTATGTGGGGGGTATGTTGAACTAAAAAATATTTTGGGCAATGGAAAATATCTTCTTGTACTCTGAACATGAGGTCATTAGTTCTGTGTGATGTCCCGAAGTGGAAATGGAGCCATTTTTTATAAGGAAGATTTTGTCAGATTTTTTCATGAGTTTTGGGTCGTGAGTGATACAAATAAGTAATTTGGTTTTACTTAGTTTGATCAGAGTGTTTGTAATTACGGCAGATGATTCGCAGTCTAATGCTGAGGTTGGTTCGTCTAAAATATAACAATTGCTATTCCTCAATAGCGCACGAGCTAAACATATTTTCTGTTTTTGCCCGCCTGAAAGCTCTTTACCATTTTCATCGATAAAATACTCAAGTTTATCGGGTATGGATTCTACGAAGGACGTCAGTCCTACTTGGTTGAGTACGTACATGATTGTAAAGTTACTTATTGTTTGCCCGCAGCATAAGTTATCTTTGAGTGTGCCTGAAAAGATATAATTATCTTGAGATGTCACGCCTATTTCTTTACGAAGGCTTCTTAGGTTTTGTGCAGACACGGTGTTTCCATGATAATAAATGTCACCTGATGAGAATCCGTATAACCCGATAAGTGTTTGGGCTAAGGTTGATTTGCCTGAACCGCTAACGCCAGTAAAAACAATAAATCCGGGGCTGTATAGTTCGAGCGATATGTCCTCAAGCCCGACGTTGTTGTTAGAGTGTCGTGAAGTCAAGTTGTGCAATGAAAAAATTTTGTACAGTTCCCTTTTTTGATTCGGGGGGAAGGGGTTTTGCTCGGCAGGCAGTTCGTTTAGAAGTCTAATTTTTTCAAGAGCGGTTTTTGCTTCCTGATATTTAGTTAAAAAATCGCTAGAGCCAGAAAGTAATGTGCTTAACCGGCTTGCTAGGAGCTGTATTATCAGAAATTCGCCAATAGTAAGGTCTTTGGATGCCATAGCGATGCTGCCGGTAATTAGAATGACGAGTGTGAGCGAACGAGAGGTCAACGAGCCCCAGAACTGTATTGTACCGCTGGTTAATAAAAGCATTCGCAACGACATTGTGGCATTTTTGATATGGCGAAGTGTCCTTTTATATAAAAAACTTTCTAAGGCATGATGTTTGATGTTTTTTAAGGAAGAAGCAATTGAGGATACGGCGTTTTGCTTACGACTTTCTTTAATATTATACTCATTAAGTTGACGTGAAAGGTTAGATGATCGGTTTTTTAAAGTGAGCACGCTGAGTGCTATAATTACGGCGGTTGTAAACGCAATAATTGGGCTGAAATGAATGATAATGACGAACGATATGATGGCTTGGCCGACTTCCAGAATGGTTTGTGGTGCAGTATGTAATGCAAATTCCTTAACGTAGGAAATTCGGTTCGTTGCATTTAGAATATTTCCTGGCGAAAGTTGCTTTTGTGAATAGGCCCTGCTAAGAATGGTTTTCATGAGTCTACCGCAAAGAAGTAGCTCTAAATATGTGCCAATGTTTGTGATTGTTATAAGGCGCCAGTTGCTGAATATAACTTCAGTTAAAGAAGCGCCGATGGATAAACTGACCATTAAATAAAATTTGTTGCTGTCTTCAGCAAGGGCTGCGTCAATGCCCCTTTGTAATGTAAGGGGGAATGTAAAGCTTGTTATGTAAATTATTGCAGTGCATGCTGCTATAATTGCGATTTGGAGTCGTTTAGGTTTCAGCGCAGTGAATACAATCTTCCATTCATTTTTATTTTCGTTATACCCATTATCTTTCATGGTTATGGCTCTTTCATGCGTAGACGGTAAGTAATAAATTTGTTTTTAGATGTGGCTGTGTCGATCATGAAGCCTAGTTTTTCAAATAGTCGTATGCAGCTAAAGTTGTCAGGTAGGATGTTTGCAATAAATGTAGAATATCCGCTTTTTCGGCACTGGTTTATTGAGTGGTTGATAAGGGCGAATCCGATGCCTTGATTTCTAAAATTTTCCTTAGTTATGCATTCTATTTCATAATTGTTCAGGGTTGATCGAAATCTGATTATAGATAGAGCCAATATTTTATCGTCAATATGTGCGATGTTGACGTATGTTGGTGCAGTGCTATCAGTTAGTAAAAGGTGGAAAAGTATTGTTTCTCTTAGTGTGCCGGAAGAATGTGCAATAGAAGGTTCGTCGGAATATAATTTTATCAATTCATCTAAGTCTCTGCCGACTGCAGATCTGATGTGAAATGCTAATTTTTCCATAGTGAGTCCACTAGTTTCTCAAGGTCCGTATACGGTATTAATCTAATAATTAGCTCGGAGGTTTGTTGATGAGCTAGCTCTAAAATTTCTTCGCTAATGACTATGTTGTTGTGGAGAAAAACCAAGTTTCTTAATTGGTTGGTTTTTATTAGTGTTGGAGTGTATTTGTTGATATATGATTCTATAGTGCCGCCGTAGCCTGAGGTGAAATTATTCCAGATAGTGAGTTTCTGCTCTTCTTTGTCTTCAACTCCGGTCAACCACCACATGAAAGTGGCTATATCAAATGCTGGGTCGGAAATATTTGTGTGTTCAAAATCAATTAATGTGCAGTGATTTTTCGAATAGAGCGCGTTCCCTGGCCAAGCATCTCCATGGCATATGTGACGTTTAAAGTGCTGAGTATGAGGAGTGGAAGTTTTTTCTATGTCTTCAAAGAGTTTGATTATGATTTTTTTAAGAAGATTTGCTTGAGGGTAGTCGCGAATTTTCCTGAGTTTTTTTATTATTTGATTGGGGGACGTTGAACTTTTTTTGGGGTTTATGAATGGAGGAGCAGGGCAATTGTGCAGTTTTAACAGGGCTCGGCCAAAAAGAAGCTCGTGCGCACTGTTTGCGGTGTATGTGGTGCCATTGTGTTCATAACTCAAAATTCCATAGTAGGTTTGATTGTCAAATACTTAAATTTGTTCTTCGTGGGATTCTGGGAAGATGGGTTCAATACAGTCAAGCTTATTGATGAGAAGATGAGCCATCATATTTCGTTCAAACGATATTTGATATTTCGTGTGTTCGTTTTTTCTAAATATTTTTAGGATAAAGTGCTTCGTGCTGTTTGATATGCGAAATATTTTATTTATACCGTTGTAAATTAACTCTGCACGTTCTGCCTGGATGGCGTATCCCTGTGATATCTCATGCAGCAAACTGTTTTGACCGATCATAGGTAAGCTCTCAGAAAACGCTCAATCGCTAAAATATTCAACAAGTAGTCCATGATGTATCTCGGTGTTCGTGTGGTCAGTTGCTCTAGGTCGCGTTTGAGTAAATTTCTCTCGACTAGGCCGATTTCTACAATGTGCATTTTATTGAACGTACTCAAGATGAGTTCTTTTTGTTTGAGTAGTGCCATCTTGTCGGCATGCATGAAGGTTTCTTTGGGGTAGTTGCAAAATGCCTTGCTCTGAGTTTTTTTACAAAGTAGGTCTGTAAGTAGTGTTTTGTTTAGTCGAAGGTGTAATGGGAGAGAGTTGCAAAACTTAATTATGCGGTTATCCCGGAAAGGGTACAGTGGCACCAGGTTATAACTAAGGAGTAAAGGAGCTCTTCGCGACATTGCAAGTAACATTCCTGTGTCCACAATTTTTTTGGGGGAGCAAGGAAGTAAATGCGAACCTAAAATGTCTTGAGTTTGTGGTGTTAATCGATCATTTAGAAGCTGGTTGTATAATTCCCAAGATGTATCATCAATGCTTCTTAGTCGGTCTCCAGAAAAATCTTCTTCTAAAAATTGTGGAAATAACTCGTCTCCGCCACAACCGTTCATAATGGCGTATTGTCCATCTGCGGCTGCTTGGGACCAGATTGATTCAAAGGCCGCTCCATACGCCTCTGAGTTTAAATAATATCTATCCTTTGCGGGTGAAGAAATTAAAGGTAAATGATCTTTTATCTTTACAGCATAATCATCTCCATTAATGTGGCTTATAATTTTTTGTCTTCGTGTTTTTTGACTTTTTTCTAGTGTTGGATCGCTTATTAATATTCCATATGTGTTTGTTTTTTTTGATTGAAGTGAAAGTGCACAGGTAATGGCGACAGTCGAAGAGTCTAGTCCGCCGCTTAATTCGACCGCTACGTTGCTTGCCTCTCCAATCTGAAACTCCATTTTGTTCTTCAGTAATGTGTGAAATAGATCGATGGCGTTATCGGAGTCGATTTTCTCTATACATTGAGGGAGTGGAGTCTCAAGGTCCGGGTATTTGTATTCGCATGACTCTGCTGAAAATGTGCAAGAAGAGCCCGCAGTCAACATTGATATACCCTGGAAGGCTGTTCGATTAGTGTAAATTGGCTCAAATGTGGATTTTACAAGGTATTCATAGTCAATTATTAATGACTTTTTGGTGGTTGTAATTTCCCTGAAATTCCAGTTTAAAAAAATGGCGTTCTTATTTTGGCAAAAATATATGGGTATGCTACCTTCATTGGATGCAATAATTCTGAGTGCGTTTCCATTGTTTCCAGTCACTAACTCGATTAGAAGGCCCTCTGAATCAAGAGTCGAGAACTCTGCGTAAATTTTTTTTAGTTCGGAGTTTTTGAGTGTGCTGAGGTTAAATGGCTTGTTGACTGGTTCTAAGTGTGGGCTTTGGCGAATTATGCATATCCAGCGTTCGACGCTATGAAATAGCGTCGAACTGATGTAGGGGTTGTTCAATACACTTAAGTAGCTCCCATCGTTCCAGAAATATTTACTGTCGTAGAAAGTAGGTAGGCCGAAGCAAGATTGTAGATTGATTTTGCAATTTATCATAATAGATCACTCGCTGGGGGAACGGCCTACCTGTGATATTACCTGTCTGATGAATCTGAAATTTAATTAGTAGCGGAGACGATTGCTATCGCCTTGAACCAAGAATTTTGGAGCTCGTTTTGGCATTGATGGCGGATTGAGTACAGAGATCTCAGTGGACTGTACGATATTGGTGTTTTGCTGGTTTTTAACTGTTTTAACATTTTTCATAATTGATTTCCTCATATGCGGGCCAATCCCGCCTTGGTATAAATACCTATTTTCTACCGGAGGAAAAAGTCCAATTATGTCTAAATGTATTGCCTTTTTTGTCTTGATTGTTTTTGAAAGAGTTATCTGGTTCCGAGAATAAATTTTACGAATTTGTAGTACGAGCGCGCGGTGCTTAGGGAGAGAAGTTTTTCTTGGATTTGGTTTGATGCGGTTAAGTATGAGGTTATTTTAGGAGTGGGCGATATAAAGGGTCTAATTTTTACTTCGGAGTGACTAATTTTAGAAAGGTTTGATTCTGTTGCAACTCCGATTCCATGCGTGACATTTATTAGAAGCAATAGCATGTCCAAACTGGATGCGTATTCCAGAGGTGCTATTTGTCTCGTATCTTGTTTTGGAGTTTTTGCAGTGAATTCGTAGAGTGTTTGCTGAGAAATTGGTTTTAATAAACTAACGGGTGTGACGCTATATCTTCAAGGCTTATTGTTGTGTTTGTCGACAGTTGGTGGTTTATAGGTATAAGTGTTGCTATTGCTTCGCGCCATAACGGAATGGCGGTAAAACCCTCCATGGCAATGTTGATTGGGGAGATTGCTGCATCAATTTTTCCGGATTTAAGTGATGCGATTAGATGCCTTTCATTTATTTCAGATATACATATTTTCAACTTTGGATTTTCTTTTTTGACTAATTCAAAGAGTCTCGTAGTATAGGGTTGTGCGAGGTTTTCTGTAATCGCTATACGTATAGTCGTGGTACGGGGACTCCAGTTACTGTTTATGCATAGGCGTGCTTTTTCGGCAGCTAGAAGCACTTGTCGCGCTTCACGAAGAAATACCTTACCTGCGTCAGTGAGTTTAGTTGATCTAGTTGTCCGATCGAACAGCTTTACGCCTAAATCGTTTTCTAGGTCTTTGATTGATCTGGATAGAGGTGACTGTTCAATGTGTAAACGGTCAGCGGCTCTGCCAAAATGCAATTCTTCAGCTACACCAATGAAGTGTTTTAGATGCCTTAGTTCCAATTTAAACTCTCCTTGTTTGTTATTGTTTTTATTAGTGCAGTCTTGTAGGGCGTAAAATCGTTGTGGATGATCCTGTTTTCGCGATAAATTCCAGATCGTAACGCACGATTGTGCTCTCTATTAATAATAGAGTCTGCGAGAAAATTAGATACATCGTTCAGCCTGGTTGGGATTCGGCCGACATAAATTAGAGATGATTCCTACTTTTTAATGCGTGACGTTTTTAGCTGGCTGGTAATTATTTTGATGTAAGGCTCAACCTTCTCACGGCTGCCAAAACCCCTTCTCCCCACTCAACTTCCGATCCAGAAAACACGCCGCGCTGATCAACGCCAGGTGCGTCAACGCTTGCGGCGTATTCCCCATATGCCGCCCGTGACTGTCGAATTCTTCAGCGTACAACCCCAACGGATTGGCATAGCGCAGCAGTTGCTCGAATTCCAGATGGGCCTTTTCCACCCGTCCGGCGCGGGCCAGGCACTCGACGTACCAGAAGGAGCACGCGGCGAACGCGCCTTCGGTGCCGGGCAGGCCGTCGATGTGGGTGTGTTCGTTGCGGTAGCGGTAAACCATACCGTCACGCACCAGGTTTTTCTCGATGGCATCGAGGGTGGCAAGCCAGCGTGGGTCCCTGGCGCTGACGAAACGCACCAGTGGCATCAGCAGCATCGAACCGTCGAGGCCGGTGCCGCCGATGTGCTGGACGAAATGCCCGTGTTCTTCATTCCAGAAGTTCCCCCAGATGTCGGCGTAGATCGCCTGACGGGTCTGGTCCCAGCGGGCGAACGGGGCTGGCAGGGAGCGTTTCGAAGCGAGGCGGATCGCCCGGTCCAGCGCCACCCAGCACATCAGGCGCGAGTGCAGAAAGTGATGTTGTTCGCCGCGCATTTCCCAGATGCCGACGTCTTCCTGCTGCCAGGTGTCGCAGACCTGATCGACCACTTCCACCGTGTGTTTCCAGCCCTCGTGGGAAATGGCTTCGCCGTACTTGTTGACCAGGTACACCGCGTCCATCAGCTCGCCGAAGATGTCGAGTTGAACTTGCGCGTAAGCCAGATTGCCGATGCGTACCGGCGTCGCGCCGCCATGACCCGACAGGTGCGTGAGATCGATTTCCGGCAGTTCCTGCCGACCATCGATGCCATACAGAATATTCAGTTTCATGGCTTTGCCGTGACAGTCGCTGACCCGCCCACGCAACCAGCGCATGTAGGCGTTGGCCTCTTCGGTGAAGCCCAGGCGCATGAAGGCGTACACAGTGAACGAGGCGTCGCGGATCCAGGTATAGCGATAATCCCAGTTGCGTTCGCCACCGACGTTTTCCGGCAGGCCGAAGGTCGTCGCCGCAAGGATTGCGCCGTGTTTGCGTGAAGTCAGCAGCTTCATGGCCAGCGCCGAGCGGCTGACCATTTCCCGCCAGCGGCCGCGATAGTTGGACTGGCCGATCCAGTCGCGCCAGAACTTCAGCGTGCGCTCCAGGCACAAATCCGCGGCGCCTTTCTTGAAGCGCGGATCATCGATGGCGCCGAGCAGAAACTCGGCGGTCTGGTCCTGTTCGAGAGTGAATTCGGCGACGGCGGCGTTGCCGTCGATGCTCAAGGTCTGGGCCGATGACAAGCGCAGGGACGGCTGATTGGCGGCGTCGAAGATCACATCTTTATTGTCGAGGCGGGCACGTGTACCCGCGCGGGCATAGTCATGGCACACGGCACATCGCAGATGAAAGTCTGCCTTGCCACTGACCACCCGCACCCTGCGCATCAACATCGGCAACTCATCCTCAGTGTCGCCAATGGGCAGCAGATCGGTGATTTCCACTACAGCGCGGTCGCTCAGCCAGCGGGTTTGCAGCACGTTGGTATCAGGCAGGTAGATTTGCTCGCGGCGGGCGTCGGGCAAGTCCGGGGACAGTTGGAAAATCCCTGCTTCGGGGGTGTCCAGCAGCGAACAGAAAATCGATGGGCTATCGAATTCCGGCCAGCAGAAAAAATCCACGCTGCCCTTGTCATTGACCAGCGCGGCACTGCGCATGTCGCCGATAATGCCGTGGGCATCGATGGTGCTTTGGCGTTCGGGGTGGTGGTCAGTCATTGTCGGGAGTACTCCGGGAACTGAGAGCCTGAACAGAGGACTGGTCTGGGGGGGGAGAGTTCATTAGCCTGGAATGACAAGGTGGCTTTGCCGGCCTCTTCGCGAGCAGGCTCGCTCCCACAGTTGAATGGTGTATGCGGTCCATTGTGGGAGAGAGCCTACTCGCGAAGGGGCCTTCACATTCAACCAACAATTCGACTCTTTCCCCCGCTGCCAGCCCTATGGCAACTTGCAGGCCCTTATCGAGTCCGAACCCCCATGGCAAACCCCTACCGCGAACTGTTCAAGGCCCCAGGCAGCCGAGCCTTCGTACTGGCCGGGATGATCGCGCGCATGCCGATTTCCATGACCGGTATCGGCCTGATCACCATGCTTTCGCAGTTGCAGGGCGGCTACGCACTGGCCGGGGCGGTGGCGGCGACGTTTGCGCTGGCCACGGCATTTTGCGCGCCACAGGTGTCGCGGCTGGTGGACCGTTTCGGTCAGCGGCGGATCCTGCCAGTGTCGGCGCTGATCGGCGGCGGGGCGTTGTTGCTGCTGTTGCTCTGCACCCGTTTGCAGGCGCCGCAATGGACGCTGTTCGTGTTCGCCGCGCTGGCCGGTTGCATGCCGAGCATGTCGGCGATGGTGCGGGCGCGCTGGACCGAGTTGTATCGCGGCCAGCCGCTACTGCAGACCGCTTATGCCCTGGAGTCGGTGCTGGACGAAGTCTGCTTCATTGTCGGGCCGCCGTTGTCGGTGGGTCTGTGCGTGGTGGCGTTCCCCGAGGCCGGGCCGCTGGCGGCATTGTTGATGCTGGCAATCGGGGTCACGGCGTTTGTCCTGCAACGCAGCACCGAGCCGGCGGTGCATCCCTATGAAGAACATCTTATGGGTTCGATCATTCGCTCTGTGGACGTCCAGTGGCTGATGCTGTTGATGGTCGCCATGGGCACCATCGTCGGCGTGGTGGATGTGGTCAGCGTGGCTTTCGCCCAGCAGCAGGGGCAACCCGCGGCGGCGAGTAATGTGCTGTCGGTGTACGCCATCGGCTCATGCCTGGCCGGGCTGGCATTTGGCGCGCTGCGTTCGAAGGTGCCGCTGCCGCGCCTGTTTCTCTACGGTGGGGTAGCGACGGCGGTGACGACCTTGCCGCTGTTGCTGGCGACGAATATTTTCGGGCTGTCGCTGGCGGTGTTCGTCGCCGGGCTGTTTTTTGCCCCGACCCTGATTGTCGCCATGGCCCTGGTGGAGCAGATCGTGCCGCCGGCCAAGCTCACTGAAGGCTTGACGTGGCTGGTCACCGGCTTGAGCATCGGCGTCGCGATCGGCGCGGCCAGTTCCGGGTGGCTGGTGGATGCGTTCGGGGCGCGCAGTGGGTTTTGGGTGGCGATTGCGGCGGGGGCCGTGGTGTTGGGTTCTGCGGTGCAGAGTTTCCGTCATTTGAAATAGAGGTTAATTGTGGGAGCGAGCCTGATCGCGATGGAGTGTCAGCCACATTGATCTCGACTGATACACCATCGCGAGCAGGCTCGCTCCCACAGGGATACTCCTTCGACTAATTTCTGTCAGGTTTCATCCGTTCTCCCTATACAGACAACTTTTCGAGGTAAGCCCGGTGACCCAGCTGACATTGCTGTGCCTGCCCTATTCGGGTGCGAGCGCCATGGTTTACAGCCGCTGGCGGAACAAACTGCCGCAGTGGCTGAAACTGCAGCCGGTGGAGCTGCCGGGGCGGGGCGCGCGGTTTGGTGAGCCATTGCACACCGATATGCGGCGGTTGGCGCTGCAACTGGCGCAGGAACAAAAAACCACGCTCAAGGCACCCTATGCGCTGTTCGGCCATAGCCTCGGCGCGTTGCTGGCCTGTGAGATGGCCCATGCGTTTCGCTCGCTCGGCTGTGCGGAGCCGGTGGCCCTGTTTGCCTCGGGTACCGCTGCGCCGACAATGCGTGCCGACTACGACCGTGGTTTTGCCGAGCCCAGGACCGATGCCGAACTGATCGAGCAACTGCGCACGCTCAACGGCACCAGCGAGGAAGTGCTGGCCAACCAGGAGCTGATGAGCCTGACCCTGCCGATCCTGCGCGCCGACTTCCAGTTGTGCGGGCGGTTCGAGCCGTTGCCACGTCCACTGCTCCAGTGCCCGGTACACGTGCTCGGCGGCAAGGCCGACCGGGCCACCATCGAGCAGTTGATCGGCTGGAGCAAGGAAACCCGTGGCAGCTTCTCCGTGGACATGCTTGGCGGCGGGCACTTCTTCATTCATGAACATGAGGCCAAGGTACTCAAGGTGATCAAGGATCAGCTTGAAGTGCATCATCGCCGACACGCCATGGTTGCCAGCGCCTGATCCGACGCCTGTAGGAGCTGGCTTGTCGGATCGCCGCATCGCAGCGAAGGGGCCCGAATGAACGCTACAAATCCTCAAAGCTGAACCCTTCCTGAAGAACCCCGCGATTCCCCCTGCAAGGTTTTGTAACAGGTTTACTCTCCACATACCGGGGCGTAAGCTTCGCGCGTTTTCAATCCATAGCGGAGACCCACAGTGGGTACTTGTTCGAGTGACAGTAGTCGGCCGGTTTCGATAACCGGCACATCCTCGGCCTGATAACGCGCCATCTTTTTGTGCCGTTGTCTCGCCGTAATAGCGAGCAGCGGCATCCCGATCACGGCCATTTCCGGCCGGTGTCCCGACGTCCTTCTCATCGACGCTGAACCGTGCGTGATGTTCGACCTTTTGTCGTC
This sequence comes from Pseudomonas sp. WPR_5_2, assembly GCF_003634475.1. Classification (NCBI taxonomy): domain Bacteria; kingdom Pseudomonadati; phylum Pseudomonadota; class Gammaproteobacteria; order Pseudomonadales; family Pseudomonadaceae; genus Pseudomonas; species Pseudomonas sp. WPR_5_2. The sequence continues at coordinate 41,496 of NZ_RBLA01000002.1, forward strand.
ATCGCGGCGCACCGACACGCCTGCTCGACGGTTTCCCGGCTGATCCTGGGGGAACTGCCATGAACCTGACCCTGCTCAAGGAATTCTTCGCCGGATTCCTGCGCACCCGCCACATCGCCCGGCACTTCCGTCGCCTGGCGCTGCTGGAAAACTTCACCGACACCACGGTCAGCCGCGAGGTGCCGCCGACCCTGGCGCAAACCCTGGTCAGCGCCGCCGGCAGCGACACCGGCGCGCTGCTGGGCACTTTGGGCAGTCACACCGACGGCTTGAGCGAACTGGAAGCGGAAGCACTGCGCGAGCAATTCGGTCTCAACGAGGTCGAGCACGAACAACCGCTGCCGTGGTGGACGCACCTGTGGCACTGCTACAAGAATCCGTTCAACCTCCTGCTGACGTTGCTGGCGGTCATCTCCTGGCTGACCGAAGACATGAAAGCCGCCATCGTGATTTTTTCCATGGTGGTGCTCTCGACCTTGCTGCGCTTCTGGCAGGAAAGCAAATCCAACCAGGCCGCCGATGCGCTCAAGGCGATGGTGAGCAACACCGCGACGGTGTTGCGCCGGGATCTGGAAAACGGCGGTACACAGCGTCTTGAATTGCCGATCAAGCAACTGGTACCCGGCGACCTGATCGTGCTGTCGGCCGGCGACATGATTCCCGCCGATTGCCGGGTGCTCAGTGCCAAGGACCTGTTCGTCAGCCAGGCGGCCATGACCGGTGAATCGATGCCGGTGGAAAAATTTCCGCGCCGCCATGACAGCGACACCCTCAATCCACTGGACCTGGACAACATTCTGTTCATGGGCACCAACGTGGTGTCCGGCACAGCGATGGCGGTGATCCTCACCACCGGCAACAACACCTATTTCGGTGCGCTGGCGCAACGGGTCGGCGCCACCGACCGTGCCCCCACCTCGTTCCAGACCGGGGTCAACAAAGTCAGCTGGTTGTTGATCCGCTTCATGTTCGTCATGGCGCCGCTGGTGCTGTTCATCAATGGCTTCACCAAGGGTGACTGGACCCAGGCGCTGCTGTTCGCACTGTCGATTGCCGTGGGCCTGACCCCGGAAATGCTGCCGATGATCGTGACCTCGACCCTGGCCAAGGGCGCGGTGTTCCTGTCGCGCAAAAAAGTCATCGTCAAACGTCTGGATGCGATCCAGAACTTCGGTGCCATGGATGTGCTGTGCACCGACAAGACCGGCACCCTGACCCAGGACAAGATCTTCCTGGCGCGCAATGTCGATGTCTGGGGCAATGACTCCGATGACGTACTGGAAATGGCTTACCTCAACAGTTACTACCAGACCGGCCTGAAAAACCTGCTGGACGTGGCAGTGCTCGAACACGTGGAAATCCACCGTGAATTGAAAGTCGGCACGGCGTTTCGCAAGGTCGATGAAATCCCGTTCGACTTCACACGTCGGCGCATGTCGGTGGTGGTCGCCGAACGTGATCAACCGCATCTGCTGATCTGCAAAGGTGCCGTGGAGGAAGTGCTGGGGGTCTGCTCGCGGGTGCGTCATGGCGAGGTGGATGAAGTGCTCAGCGAAGTGCTGCTGGCGCGGATCCGCCAGGTCACTGCGACATTCAACGCCGAAGGTCTGCGGGTGGTTGCCGTGGCGGCCCGGCCAATGATCGAAGGGCGCGATACCTACAGCCTGGCCGATGAACGGGAACTGACCCTGATCGGTTACGTAGCGTTCCTTGATCCACCCAAGGAAAGCACGGCCCCGGCGCTCAAGGCCCTGGCTGCCCACGGCGTAGCGGTGAAGGTGCTCACCGGCGACAACGAACTGGTGACCGCGAAAATCTGCCGTGAAGTCGGACTGGAGCAACAAGGCCTGCTGCTGGGCAACGACGTTGAACGCATGACCGATGCCGAACTCGCGGTCGCGGTGGAGCGTACCAACGTCTTTGCCAAACTGACGCCGTCGCACAAGGAACGCATCGTGCGCCTGCTCAAGGGCAACGGTCATGTGGTCGGATTCATGGGCGACGGCATCAACGATGCGCCGGCCCTGCGCACCGCCGACATTGGTATTTCGGTGGACAGTGCCGTGGACATCGCCAAGGAAGCGGCGGACATCATCCTGCTGGAAAAAAGCCTGATGGTGCTGGAGGAGGGCGTGCTGGAAGGGCGGCGTACCTTCGCCAACATGCTCAAGTACATCAAGATGACCGCCAGTTCCAACTTCGGCAACGTGTTCTCGGTGCTGGTGGCCAGCGCGTTCATTCCGTTCCTGCCGATGCTGCCGATGCACCTGCTGGTGCAGAACCTGCTCTATGACATTTCGCAGATCGCCATTCCGTTCGATAACGTCGACGCCGACATGCTGAAGAAACCGCAACGCTGGCAGCCGGCGGATGTCGGTCGGTTCATGCTGTTCTTCGGGCCGATCAGCTCGATCTTCGATATCACGACCTTTGCCTTGATGTGGTACGTGTTCGATGCCAATACCCCGGACCATCAGACACTGTTCCAGTCCGGCTGGTTCGTGGTCGGGCTGCTGACCCAGACGCTGATCGTGCACATGATCCGCACGCCGAGGGTGCCTTTCCTGCAAAGCCGCGCGGCGATGCCGCTGATGGTGATGACCGGGCTCATCATGGCCGTGGGGATTTTCCTGCCGATGGGACCGCTGGCGCATTACTTCAAGCTGCAGGCGCTGCCGTCGCTGTACTTCGTGTTCCTACCGGTAATTCTGCTGGCATACATGGGCCTGACCCAGGCGGTGAAGGGGTTCTACATCCGGCGGTTTGGCTGGCAATGATTCCGCCGCTCCCTGTGGTGGATTCTTTGGTTGGGAGGAAGTATCCGAGCGACCGAGATCCACGGTGGGAGCGAGCCTGCTCGCGAAGAGGCCATCCCATCCAATATCCATGCTGACGGACCCACCGCTTTCGCGAGCAGGCTCGCTCCCACAGGGGGACGCAACAATTGTGATCGCGCGTATCCGATGGGGGTTGGTATTTAGGAAAAGTCCTACAGAAAGCTCGAGGGGTCTTCCGTAGCCTTGCGCCCTCATTAATCTGACTCGCTTGCGGGGGGCCACGTTGTCGAACAAGTCATTACGCATCCTGATCGCTGACGAACAACACTTTCACCGGTTGCGGATCGAACGCTGGTTCAACCAGCTTGGCTACTACGGGGTGGCGCCGGTGCAGAGCCTCGAAGAACTGCTGATTCTGGTGGAGTACGCCAGCGAGCCCTTCGACCTGCTGGTCGTCGATGCTGCACTGGCCGATGGCAAGCTGGATCTGCTGGATTTGTGCCTCGATAACCGGCAACTGGATCACGTGTTGATCTACAACGGTGCGCAGGCCGGGCTGTCACCCATTCCCGCCGGTGAAAAACAGGGGGTTCAGGTAAGCCACGCTTCGTTGCCTGATCTCGCATCAATCCAGCGCCTGATGGCCGTCGTCGATCCGCGGTTACCGTTCGTCGGCACTGTCATTTCTGTCAGGTAGTGCCGCGCAGTTATCCGTGCCAAAGTCCAAGCGCAGCTACTGCGTTCAATTCGGGCCTTGCCCCATCGTCGTGCTTTTGCCCAGGGAGTTGCCATGAAGCGAGTGTTGATTGCGGACGATCATCCGGTGATTCGCGGGGCACTCAAAATCGTACTCAGGCAGGAGGGCTACAAGCACATCCTTGAAGCCGGCACTGGCAACGAAGTTTTACCGATGATCCGCCAGCACGAGCCGGATCTGGTGGTGCTGGATTTGAACATGCCGTGCCTCGACGGGCTGGAGGTGCTGGCACGTATCCAGGCAAGCGAAGTGCGGTGCCGGATCGTGGTCTTCACGTCCCAGGAAGCGGAGCATTTCCAGGATCGTTGCATGCGTGCCGGTGCCTCGGCCTATGTCGCCAAGACCAACGATCTGGAGCATTTGCAAAAAGCCGTGCACGCGGTGATGGGCGGATACACTTATTTCGCGCGCCTGCCCTCGAGTTCGGTGTCGATGAGCATCATGCAACGCACCGAAAAACAGATGATCGACAATTTGTCGGACCGCGAATTGACGATCTTCCAGCAACTGGCCCGGGGCATGAGCAACAAGGCCATCGCCGAGGCCCTGCATTTGAGCCACAAAACCGTCAGCACCTACAAGACCCGTTTGATCGAAAAACTCAACGTGGAGTCGTTGGTGCATTTGCGCGATCTTGCCTTGCGCAATCATTTGATCTGAATGAACGCCTTGCGATGTCCGCGCGTTTTGAAAAGCCTGCTATTGCTGGGCGTTGTCCTGTGGGGCATCACTGTCAGCGCCCAACCACAAACACTGACGTTGCTGGGACGCTCCAGCGTAGAGGGTTATACCGCCCGGCTCTCTGAAGCCGATACCCGCTGGTTGCAGCAAAAAGGCAAGCTGGTGCTGGCCGTTTCAGTCCCTTATCCGCCCTTCGAAATCACCCCCACCGATCGCGCACTTGAAGGCATGACGGCGGACTATGCCGGTCTGCTCAGTCAGTTGTTACAGGTGGAGGTTCAGGTGCGGCGCCTTACGTCGCGAGAGGAGGCAATCCGGGCGCTCAAGCAAGGGGATGCGGACTTGCTGGGAACGGCCAACCGGTATGAGGCACAGGATCCACAGCTACAGATGTCCAGCGCCTATGCCGTCGATCAACCGGTACTGGTGGCACGTACCGATTTGCCGAATGTGCCGGACCCGACCTTGGCCGGCAAGCGCCTGGCGATGGTGGACCACTACCTGCCTGAACACAGCGTAAAACAGTTCTATCCCGAGACTGATGTTCGGCTTTACCCCTCGACCCTGGCAGCCGTGGGGGCGGTGGCTTTCGGTCAGGCGGATGTCTTTCTGGGGGATGCCCTCTCTGCCCATTACCTGATCAGCAAAAACTATCTCAATAACGTCCTGCTGGCCGACTTTTCACCCATGGAACCCGGTCACTTCGCCTTTGCCCTGAGCCGCGACAACCGGCGGCTGTTGCGCATCGTCAACCAGGCATTGGCGGCGATCCCGGCCAATGAACAGATGAATATTCTACGGCGGTGGGGGGCGAACGGGGCGTCGATGCCGGGCACGAAATCACTGCAATTGAGCGTGGCCGAACAACGCTGGCTCGACCGACACCCGCGTGTGAGCGTGGCGATCAACGACAATATCCCGCCGATCACCTTCATCGACAGCGATGGCAAGTTTCGCGGTATCGGGGTCGATGTGCTGACGAAAATCAGCCTGCGCACCGGGTTGCAATTCGACATCCGCGCCATGCGGTCGGTGACGGACATGGTCAACGGCATCAAGAGCGGAGAGGTCGACGTGCTGGCCGGGATCGGCCTCAGTACCCGGCGTGAAGAGGACCTGCTGTTTACCCGGCCATTCCTGAGCAGTCCTTCCGTGCTGGTGACTCGCGTGGCGCCCGACAGCCCCAGAACCCTCGAAGAGATGGCGGGAAAAACCCTGGCAATGACTTACGGCAACATTGCCGGCGAGTTCGTTCGGCAACACTTCCCGCTGATCCGCTGTCTGGATGCCCCCTTGTCAGCGGATGCCATGGAAATGGTCGCCCAGGGCAAGGCCGATGGCAGTATCAATTCGTTGATCAGTGCCCGTTACCTGATTTCCCGGCAATACCGCGATCGCCTGCAAGTGACCAGCACGGTGGGCATCGATCCCGCCCGCAGTACCCTGGCGACCAGTCGCGAGGCGACCGAGCTGCATTCGATCCTGGACAAGGCGTTGCTCAGTATCCCCCCAGAAGAAATCGAGGAGCTGAGGCTTCTTTGGCGCAATGACCTGATGGTGGAGCAAAGCGTTTGGCTACGTCACCGACAGTCCATTTTTCAGGCATTCGCCGCGGCCGGTTTCCTGCTGTTGCTAGCCTTGGCCGGGATCGCCTGGCAGCGTCGGCAGATTCGTTTGCGCCAACAACTGCTGGGGCAACTGCAGGAGGCCAAGGACGCCGCCGACGATGCCAACCGCGCCAAGACCACGTTCCTGGCCACCATGAGCCATGAGATCCGCACGCCGATGAACGCCCTGTTGGGCATGCTTGAACTGGCGCAGAAAAGGGCCGAGGAGGGCGTTACCGACCGTGCGGCCATCGAGGTGGCGTCCAAGGCCGGGCAACAGCTGCTGGCATTGATTGGCGACATTCTGGACATTGCCCGTATCGAGTCCGGGCAACTGTCGCTGTCGCCGGAGCGGGCCAATCTGCAGGCGTTGGTGATGTCGGTGTGCCGGGTTTTCGAAGGCCTGGCACGGCAGAAGAACCTGCGGTGGCGGGTGGAATTGGGTGAGCACAGCGACCGCGATGTGCTGGTCGACGCCACGCGCTTGAAGCAGGTGCTGTCCAATTTGCTGAGCAATGCGATCAAGTTCACCCACGAAGGCGAGGTCAGCCTGTGCTTGCGGGTGGTGCCCGCACCGCCTGACCGTCTTGCCGTCACGCTGTGCATCGAAGACAGCGGCATCGGCATCAGTACCTATGACCAGCAACGGCTGTTCAGCCCGTTCGTGCAGGCGGGGAACAGTCCGCAAGCTGGCCGACAGGGTTCCGGCCTTGGGTTGGTGATCAGCCGTACCTTGTGCGAAATGATGGGGGGACGCTTGCAGCTCTACAGTGCTCTCGGGCGCGGTAGCCGGGTGGACATCAGCTTGGAACTGGTGGCGTTGCAAGCATTGCCCGACATTGAAATGCCGCAGGAGAAATCGCAGGTTCGTCCCTTGAGCATTCTGGTGGTCGACGATTACCCACCCAATCGTGAATTGCTTTCACGGCAATTGAGTTATTTGGGGCATCAGGTTCAGGTCGCGGAGGATGGCCAGCAAGGTTTCGAGCAATGGCGTGAACGCGCCTTCGATCTGGTCATCACCGATTGCAACATGCCGAAGGTCAGCGGTTATGAACTGGCGGGAGCGATCCGCGATGAGGAGCGGTTTGAAGTGGGGGAGCGGACGGTGATCCTGGGCTTCACCGCCAATGCGCGACCCGAGGAAAAAGTTCGTTGCATTGAAGCCGGCATGGACGACTGCCTGTTCAAGCCGATCCGGCTGGTCGACTTGAGCGCATGGTTGGCCTCGAGATTCTCCAGCGAACCGGCAGGCGTGACCCCATTGCCTTCCCCCAATGAAATCGACTTGAGCGGGCTGCGCAAATTCACGGGGGCCGACGATGAACTGATCACCCAGCTGTTGAGCGACCTGGCCGTGACCAATCGCGATGACCGCGAGTGCCTGCTGCAAGCTCATGCCAGTGGCGACTACCACGGTTTGCAGGACCTGGCGCACCGTATCAAGGGCGGGGCGCAGATGGTCCGGGCGCAGAATCTGGTCGAGTGTTGTGAGCAACTGGAGCGTGCATGCGGTAGGGGGGATGCCTCACTGATCGACGCCGCCGTCGATCAGTTGCATCAAGCCATGACCCGCCTGGACTACAGGCTCGAGCAGGATTTAGGCTAGACCCCGCTCGTTAATCCCAGATCGGTGCGATGCCTTTCGGGCTGGTCAGGCGATGGTCGCGATCCAGACCGGCGATCAACGCCATGTCGGCGTCGCTCAATTTCATGGCGCCGGCCTTGAGGTTGCTGGCGAGGTTGGCGCGTTTGGTGGAGGAAGGAATCACCGCGTGCCCCAGTTGCATGGCCCAGGCCAGAGTGACTTGTGCCGGAGTCGCTTGCAGGCGGTCGGCGATCCGGGCAATGACCGGGTCCTTGAGCACTTCACCGTAGGCCAGGGTCATGTACGACGTGATCTGGATGCCCTGGCTATGCGCGAACTCGACAACCTTGCGGTTTTGCAGATACGGATGCAGCTCGATCTGGTTGGTGGCAATGTGCTCGGCACCGATGGCGGCGATGGCTTGTTTCATCAAGTCGACGGTGAAGTTAGACACGCCGATCTGACGGGTCAGGCCCAGGCGCTTGGCTTCGAGCAGGGCGCCCATGAATTCTTCGACCGGCACCTGGTCTTCCGGCGATGGCCAGTGGATCAGGGTCAGGTCCAGATAGTCGGTCCGCAGTTTTTGCAGGCTTTCCTTGAGGCTTTCGATCAGGCGATCCCCGGCGAAGTTGGCCACCCAGATCTTGCTGGTGATGAACAGTTTTTCGCGGGCGATGCCGCTGGCGGCGATGGCTTCGCCGACGTCGGCTTCGTTTTCGTAGATTTGCGCGGTGTCGATGGCCCGGTAGCCCAGTTCCAGGCCGGTGCTGACCGAATCGATGACCACCTGGCCTTGCAAGCGAAAGGTGCCCAGACCGAATGCGGGGATAGACATGAATGACTCCAGAGGTTGCGGTGGGAATGAGCGCGAGTATCCGCGCCTGCATCCGTGAGAAAAACCGCTGGATTGGCAAAGCAATATTTACCGCAAGTCAAGAATCGGGGGGCAGCCAGATGAATGTGTGGTGTTCAGTCTGGCGCCATCGCGGGCAAGCCCGCTCCCACAAGGACCGAGGTGTTTCACAATTTTTGTTCACCCACCGGACCTGTGGGAGCGGGCTTGCCCGCGATGGGGTCAACACGGTTTAAAGCCTTACCCCTAAGCAATATCACTATGACTGAACTCTTCCCCCAGAAAGTCGATCAACGACCGTACCGACGGCAGCAACCCACGGCGCGACGGGAAAATCGCATGGATGATCCCGCTCTTCGGCGCCCAGCCCGGCACCAGTTCCACCAGGCGCCCGGCGGCGATGTCGTCGCGCACCACCACGCTGGGCAGGTGGGCGATGCCGACCCCGGCGATGGCTGCGTGACGCAGGGCCAACAGGTCATCGGTGACCATCCTTGGCGCATGGCGTATCACCGCGCTGGCACCCTCGCTACCCAACAATTCCCACTGATATTCACGCTGCGCCGCGCCCCAGTGCAGGCTGGGCAAGCCGCTGAGGTCGGCTGGCGACGGCGGTGTCGATAAACCTTCGGCGAACACCGGACTGCCCACGATGCTCTGGGTGCTGTTGCCCAATACCTTCATTACCAGGTCGGTGTTTTCCAGCGGCGGAAAACGCACCCGCAGGGCAATGTCGAAGCCTTCGTGGATCAGGTCGACCCGGCGGTTGGTGCTTTCGATGAACAACTCCACCAACGGGTATTTGAGCATGTAGCGGGTCAGCATCGGCCCGACCCAGGTGTTGAGCAACGCCGTCGGGCAACTGATGCGCACCAGGCCCTGGGGCTCGGAGCGATTGCGTTCGATCAGTTCGGCGGCGCTTTCTGCTTCCACCCGCATGGCCAGGCAACGCTGGTAATAGGCCTGGCCGATTTCGGTCAACGAACAATGGCGGCTGGTGCGGTTGAGCAGGCGTACGCCCAGGCGTTCTTCAAGCTCGGCGATACGTCGGCTGAGCTTGGACTTGGGCATGTCCAGTGCCCGCCCGGCCGCGGCGAAACCATGATGTTCCACCACTTGGGTGAAGTAATAGAGGGTGTTGAGGTCTTCCACCGTCGTTCTCCAAATAGAACGCTAAGGCTGATTTTTGCAGTCTAGTGCAGAAAAGGTCACGGTTTTAAGCTTTGTCCATGGCTTTACTCACCTTATTTGGAGGCACCATGAAAAGCATCATCGGTATCTATACCAGCCCACGGACCCATTGGGTCGGCGACGGTTTCCCGGTTCGCACGCTGTTTTCCTACGACAACCTGGGCAAACACATCAGCCCGTTTCTGCTGCTGGACCATGCCGGTCCCGCCGAATTCACGCCGACCACCGAGCGACGAGGCGTTGGTCAGCATCCGCACCGTGGCTTCGAAACCGTGACTATCGTTTACAAAGGCGAACTGGAGCACCGTGACTCCACCGGCAGCGGCGGCAAGATCGGCCCTGGCGACGTGCAATGGATGACCGCGGCCTCGGGCATTCTCCATGAAGAGTTCCACTCCGAAGGTTTCGCCAAAACCGGCGGCACCCTGGAAATGGTGCAGCTGTGGGTCAACCTGCCGGCCAAGGACAAAATGGCCGATGCCGGCTACCAGACCATTCTGGATGGCGACATTCCAGGCATCGCGCTCAAGGACAACGCCGGCAGCCTGCGCTTGATCGCCGGTGAGTTCGACGGTCACACCGGACCGGCGCGCACCTTTACCCCGGTCGATGTCTGGGACATCCGTCTGAATGCCGGCAAATTGCTCACGCTTGATCTGCATGAAGGGCGCAACACGGCGCTGGTGGTCCTGCGCGGCTCGGTTCAGGTCAATGGCCTGGAGTCGGTGCGCCAGGGGCAGTTGGCGCTGTTCGACCGCAAAGGCGATCAGTTGACCCTTGAGTCCAGCGAGGACGCGGTGGTGCTGTTGCTCAGCGGCGAGCCGATTGACGAGCCGATCGTCGGTCATGGTCCATTCGTGATGAACACCGAGCAGGAAATCCACCAGGCCTTCGCCGATTTCCAGTCCGGTCGCTTCGGCCGGATGCACGGCTGATCGATCGCGCTTCAATGATTCCGGAAATTCACGAAGCCGCGCCGCATGCCCGGTACGTGGCGCGCAAGGGTGAAATCAACGCTTGGGACAACGCCGAGTTTCACGCGGCAGTCAAAGCCACCGGCAAGAAAACCCTGGTGATCGCCGGCACCCTGACCAGCGTTTGCCTGGCGTTCCCGTCCATCGCCGCCGTACACGAAGGCTACAAGGTATTCGCGGTGGTCGATGCTTCCGGCAACCACTCGAAACTGGCCACTGATCTGACAATTGCCCGCTTGTCCCAGGCCGGGGTGGTGCCAATCGACATTATGGCTACGCTCTCTGAGCTGCAAGGCTCGTGGAACCGTCCGGACGCCGAGCAGTGGGCCGCTGTCTATGCCCAGGCCATGCCGCATTATCAATTGCTGATCGAGAGCTACCTCAAGGCTCAGCAAGTGGCGAATGAACACGAAGTGCTGGATTCCCAGCGCTAACCGGGTACCCCACGCCGATTTCCACTCGGCATCGATAACACGCGAGGACTACTGCCATGACAACTTCTTACAAACGTCTCGACAAGGATAACGCCGCCGTTCTGTTGGTGGATCATCAGGCGGGGCTGCTGTCGCTGGTGCGGGACATTGAACCGGATCGCTTCAAGAACAATGTGTTGGCCCTGGCCGACCTGGCCAAGTACTTCAAGTTGCCAACCGTACTCACCACCAGTTTCGAGACCGGGCCCAACGGCCCGCTGGTGCCCGAACTCAAGGCACTGTTCCCGGATGCGCCGTACATCGCTCGTCCTGGCCAGATCAATGCCTGGGATAACGAAGACTTCGTCAAGGCGATCAAGGCCACCGGCAAGAAACAACTGATCATCGCCGGCGTAGTGACCGAAGTGTGCGTGGCGTTCCCGGCACTCTCGGCGCTGGCCGAAGGTTTTGATGTGTTCGTGGTCACTGACGCTTCCGGTACCTTCAACGAAGTGACTCGTCACTCGGCCTGGGATCGCATGTCCCAATCAGGCGCGCAATTGATGACCTGGTTCGGCCTGGCCTGTGAGCTGCATCGCGACTGGCGCAACGACGTGGAAGGCCTGGCGACGCTGTTCTCCAACCACATCCCGGACTACCGCAACCTGATGACCAGCTACAACACGCTGACCAACAGCAAGTAACCGGGGCAACACCTAACCCTGTGGGAGCGAGCCTGCTCGCGATAGCGATTGATCAGTCACTGCAATGGTGACTGTTCTGCCGCCATCGCGAGCAGGCTCGCTCCCACATTTGTTTTTGTGGTGTCAGGGGAATCCAGCCAAATCAATTGCTCCTACACTGTGCCCAATGTGTGCGATCTTTTGCCCATCGTCCTGTGCTGGAGCCGCTTGATGCTGTCGTTGCTTGCCGAACACCCGTTGATCTGCGCCCTGGTCCTGATCCTGATCGATCTGGTGCTGTGGCGCTTGATCGGTGCCAACCACCACAACTGGAAACTGTTAGTACGGGTGGTGATTTTCTCGTTGTACAGCGTCCTGCTGTTCAACGAAGGCATGAACCCGCTGGAGCAGGCGCCGTGGGTGGATAATGTGCCGCTGCACCTGGCCGCCACCGGGTTGGAGATAGGCTGGTGGTTGTTCGCCGCGCGGACCCTGACGGTGCTGATCGGCGCAGCGATGATGCAAAGTGTGGGGCACACCGGGCGATTGTTGCAGGACCTGCTAGGTGCGTTGATTTTCCTGATCGCGGTCATCGCCGCCCTGGCCTACGTGCTCGATCTGCCGGTCAAAGGCGTGCTGGCCACGTCCGGCGCCTTGGCGATCATTGTCGGCCTGGCGCTGCAAAGCACCCTCAGCGACGTGTTTTCCGGCATCGTCCTGAACACCACCAAACCCTATCAACTGGATGACTGGATCGCCATCGACGGCACCGAAGGCCGGGTCATCGACATCGATTGGCGTGCCACGCGCCTGCAAACCTCCCAGGGCAGCATGATCGTGATTCCCAACTCACTGGCCGCCAAGGCCAAGATCACCAATTTCAGCCGGCCCAGCGATATGTTCGGCGTATCGATCAGTCTGCAGGTCAGCCCCCATGTGCGCCCGCAAACCGTGATCGATGCCCTGGAGCGGGCGATGCAGGGCTGTCGCATCCTGTTGAATCACCCAGGCCCCAAAGTGGCGCTCAAAGGTTCGAGTCCTGCCGGCGTGGAATACGAAATCAGCGGGTTTGTCGCCCAGATGAGTGAAAAGCGCACGGTGTGCAATCAACTGTATGACCTGGCATACCGGCACTTGCGGGCATCCGGAGTGTGCCTGCTGTCGAGTGTGGAACCCACGCCGACGAGCGGCCTGTCACGGGCGCGGGCGTTGATCGACAGTTCGCCGATCTTCTCTACCTTGCGCCAGGAAGAGAAAGAAACCTTCAGCCAGAACATGACCCCGCAAAACTTTCGCGCCGGGGAGACGATCCTGGCGGCGGGGGAGGTCAGCAATCACTTGTTTATCATCGAGTCGGGAGTGGTCACGGTCTCATTGATCCGCCACGGCATGCCAATGGAGTCCGGGCGCATGGGGCCGGGGGAAGTGATCGGCGAGGCCGGCATCCTGATCGACAGTTCGGTGCCCGCCGTGTTCTCCGCGAAAACGGCTTGTACGCTTTACCGCATTGAAAAGGCCTACCTCAGACCGTGCCTGGAAGCCCGGCACGACATCAACGACGCGATGAAGACCCTGCTCGATTACCGCCTGCACAAAGTGCAGGAATTGACACAGGAAGTGCCGGTGGTGGTGCAGAAGAAAGGGTTTTTGCAGTGGTTGCTCAAGCGGACGGGCTGAGTTTCGTGGCGTATGGCCGCTGCGCGGTTCCTGTAAGAGCGAGCAAGCTCGCTCCTACAACGTCCAGACCCTCGCCTCGACCGATCAGCCAGTAGCGGTTCAGGCGGCTGAAGTTCAGCGGCAGGGTATCGCTGAGTCGTTTCTGCAGTGGCCTACTCGACTTCCCCCATATTGGCTATTTGTGCAAACCGCCCACGGGACTAACGTATGTCCACACCCACTTGCCCTGGAGCACGTCATGCAAACCCGTACCGATTTCTACACCGCTTCGCCTGATGCCCTGAAAGCCATGATTGCCCTGGAAACCGCCGTTTCCAAACTGCCGCTGGAAAAAAACCTGATCGAGCTGGTCAAGCTGCGCGCTTCGCAAATCAATGGCTGCGCCTTCTGCATCGACATGCACACCGCCGATGCGATCAAGGGCGGCGAAACCCCACGCCGGCTGTTCGCCGTCACGGCCTGGCGCGAGGCACCGTTCTTCACCGAGCGCGAGCGTGCTGCGCTGCTGTGGACCGAATCCCTGACCCAGCTCAGCCTGACCCACGCCCCGGACGAAGACTACGACGTGGTCAGCGCGCAGTTCACGCCGAAAGAAATGGTCGACCTGACCGTGGCCATCAGCACCATCAACAGCTGGAACCGTCTGGCTGTGGGCTTCCGAAAAACCCCGCAAGCCTGACAATCCCCGGTTAACTGTAGGAACGAGCCTGCTCGCGATAGCGGTAGGTCAGTCACATCGATGTTGAATGTACCGACGCCATCGCGAGCAAGCCCGCTCCCACAGGGGGCAAAATTTCAGATCTGGCCTCAATGCGCATCCGCACTCGGCGCGGCCGGTGGTTGTACCTTGCGCATCAAGGGCACCATCGCCGTGGCGACGATGAAGCAGACCATGATCATCAGGAATGCGTCGCCGTAAGTTTGTGTCTGCGCTTCGCGGTAGGTCAGCAGCCAGAGCTGGTGCAGGCTGGCACTGACCCCGACATCGCCGCTCTGACCCAGGGCGGCGAAGTTGTTGCCGACCTGGGACAGCCACTGGTTGAGGGCTTCGTTGGTGCTGTTGAGGTGTTCGGCCAACCGGGTGAAGTGCAGGTTGGTGCGGTCATTGAGAATGGTCGCGCAGGCAGCGATGCCGATGGCGCCGCCCAGGTTTCGCATCAAATTGAACAATCCCGAAGCATGTTTGAGCCGCGCCGGCGCCAGCCCGCCCAGGGTCAGGGTCACCGCTGGCGGCACCGCCAGTTGCTGGGCAATCCCGCGAAAGGCTTGCGGCAACATCAGCTCCTTGGCACCCCAATCGTGGGTGATCGGGCTGAAATCCCACATCGACAAGGCGAACAACCCCAGGCCGGTCATCATGATCCAGCGCAAATCAATGCGGTTGGCCAGAAAGGCATACAGCGGAATCGCCATGATCTGGAACACCCCGGTGGAGAAAACCGCCAGACCAATGTCCAGCGCGCCGTAGCCGCGCACCCGACCGAGAAACAGCGGTGTCAGGTAAATGGTGGCGAACAGGCCGATCCCGGTGACGAATGAAAAGAAACAACCGAGGGCGAAGTTACGGTCTTTAAGGGCGCGCAGATCGACGATCGGGTTGGCTACGTGCAGGGTCCGGCCGATGAAGGCCAGGCCTGCCAGGCCGCTGATCCACGCGGTGGTCAGGATGGTGCTGTCACTGAACCAGTTCCAGCGCGGGCCTTCTTCGAGGGTGTATTCCAGGCAGCCGAGAAACAGTGCCAGAAACACCATGCTCAGATAGTCGGCGCCCTTGAGCAACGAGAGTTCCGGCTGATCGATCTTCACCAGCATCGGCACCGCCACGGCAACGAAAACCCCCGGCACCAGGTTGATGTAGAACAGCCAGTGCCAGGACGAGATATCAGTGATCCAGCCACCGATCACCGGCCCAAGGGTCGGTGCCAGCGAAGCCACCGCGCCGATGGTTGCGGCGGCAATCACCCGCTGCTTGCCGGTGAAGAAAACGAAGGCCGTGGTGAACACCATGGGAATCATCGAGCCGCCGAGAAACCCTTGCAGGGCGCGGAAGGCGATCATGCTCTGGATGTTCCAGGCGACGCCGCAGAGCAGGCTGGTCAGGGTAAAACCCACGGCGGAGGCGCAGAACAGCCAGCGTGTGGAAAACACCCGCGATAACCAGCCGGACAGCGGGATCACGATGATTTCTGCAATCAGGTAGCTGGTCTGTACCCAGGCGGTTTCGTCGGTACCGGCCGACAGTCCGCCGCCAATGTCACGCAGCGATGCCGAGACGATCTGGATATCCAGCAGCGCGATGAACATGCCGATGCACATGCTGGCGAAGGCGAAGACCTTGGTCGCCGTGGCCATGCTCGCGGCATTGAACGGTTGCGCCGGGGCGGCGAGGGCGCGGCTCATGGCGCGCTGGCCACTGCAGGCGCATCCGGCGCTTTACGGGTGTCCACTTCAGCGGTGACCGACAGGCCTGGACGCAGATGGCCGAGCACGCTGTCGGCCGGATCAAGATGGATGCGCACCGGCACTCGCTGCACGATCTTGGTGAAGTTGCCCGTGGCGTTCTCCGGCGGCAGTACGCTGAATTGCGAACCGCTGGCCGGCGCGAGGCTGTCCAGATGACCGTGGAATTCCTGCCCCGACAGCACGTCGGCATGAATCACTACCCGCTGGCCGGGCGTCATGCGCGCCAATTGGTCTTCCTTGAAGTTGGCATCGACCCACAAGCCACTGGAGGGCACCACCGACAACAGTTGCGAGCCGGCCTGGGCATACGCGCCAACCCGCGCCCGACGATTGCCGATCACGCCATCCACCGGCGCGCGCAACTCGGTGTAGCCGACGTTCAACTGCGCCAGGTCGCGCTCGGCTTTGGCTTGAATCAAAGCGGCGCGGGCTTGTTGTTTCTGGGTGGCGATGACATTCAGTTGCCGTTGTGCCGCCAGCAATTCAGCCTGGGCACGGCTGCTTTGAGCCTGTGCGGTCTTGAAGGTGGCGTTGGCCCGTTGGGCGCTTTCCACAGAAACAGCGTTGGTGCTGACCAGTTTTTTGTAGCGGGCATCGTCATCCCGCGAACGGGCGGTTTCGGCGCCAGCGGCATCGATGCCGGCACGGGCCTGGCCAATGACCGCCTGTTGCAGCTGTTCGGTGGCGTCGAGGTTGGCGAGCAGGGCTTCTTCAGCCGCCACCGCACCTTCGGCCTTGGCCAGATTGGCGCGGTAGTCGCGGGAATCGAGGCGGATCAGCACGTCACCGGCCTTGACCGTCTGGTTGTCGGTCACCAGCACTTCGTCGATGTAACCGGCGACTTTCGAGCCGATCACCGTCACGTCGCCGCCGATGTAGGCGTCGTCGGTTTCCTCGATGAATCGGCCGTTCGTCCACCAGTGCGCGGCGTACACACCGGCCAGCACCAGCGCGGCGATGCCCAGGGTCGGCAGGAGCAGGCGTTTGAGCAGGGGAGGCTTGGGGGCGGTCACCGGGACGGCCAGGTCGGGCTCAACGGAAGGCATGCTGGTCATGGAGGATTACCTGTAGGAAACGGCATTTAATTACGTACGTAATATGACGCATGTCATATTTAGTGGCAATTTATTTTTGCTGCCGGTCGTCAGGTGGTATTGGCGGGAAATGAGAAGGGGGGATCGCGGTAGATTTATTGTGGGAGCGAGCCTGCTCGCGAAGGCGGCCTGACACTCAACATCTCTGTTGTCTGACATACCGCTTTCGCGAGCAGGCTCGCTCCCACATTTGAAATGTGTTGTCAGTTATTGGCTGGCCAACCGCGCACTGGCCATCGCCAACCCATCCTTGCCCTCCCGACTGTTAACCCCGGAAAGCCAGGCCTCCAGCACCGCCGGATTGGCCTTCAACCACGCCTTGGCCGCCGCCCGGGGTTTCTGGTTCTGGTTCAACACCGCATCCATCAACTGGTTCTCCATGGCCAGGCTGAACTCCATGTTCTGCAATAGCTTGCCGACGTTGCTGCATTCCTTGAGGTAGTCCTTGCGCACGTTGGTGTAGACCGTGGCCTGGCCGAAGTTCGGGCCGAAGTATTCGTCGCCGCCACTGAGGTACTTCATGTTGTTGCGGGTGTTCATCGGGTGCGGTTCCCAGCCCAGGAACACCATCCATTCGTTCTTGCGCGTGGCGCGTTTGAGTTGCGAGAGCATCGCCGCTTCGCTGGACTCGACAATCTTGAAGTCCTTCAGGCCGAACGCGTTCTTGTCGATCATGGTCTGAATCAGCCGGTTGCCATCGTTGCCTGGTTCGATGCCATAGAGCTGGCCGTTGAGTTTGTCCTTGAATTTGGCGATGTCGGCGAAGTCATGCAGCCCGGCGTCGTACACGTAGTCGGGCACCGCCAGGGTGTATTTGGCGCCATGCAGGTTGGCGCGTACGGTTTCCACGGTGCCGGCGTCGCGGTAGGGCTTGATGTCGTTTTCGGTGGTCGGCATCCAATTGCCGAGGAACACGTCCAGCTCCTTGCCCGAGGACAGGGCGCGGTAGGTCACCGGGATCGACAGCAGCGTGGTTTTGGTCGTGTAGCCAAGGGATTCCAGCACTTCGCTGGCGACGGCGGTGGTGACGGTGATGTCGGTCCAGCCGACGTCCGAGAAGCGCACCGTGGCGCAGGATTCCGGCTCGACGGCCAGGGCATGCAACGGCAACGTGAGGGATGCAAGCAAGAGCAAGGCTTTCATGGATCGACTCCTCAAGGGGTGAACCTTTTTGTTGTTATGGGTGATGCAGAAAATATCCTTCGTGAATTCACTCGCCACAGGTGGATTACTGTGAGGGTGTAATCGAGGCTGCTCTTGATCAAACGCGGCATAAACGCGCCGTTTTCCAGCAGTTGTGGCGCAGCGAAATAACGGCAGCCCATGTCGTTTCCCATCAAGTGCGCGCAAGGCGTCCCTCTACACTGCCAGGCAACCGATCAACGTCTGTGGAGCACGGGATGAATCAACCTGTCGAGCAACTGAGAATCCGCCTGGCTTGCGCGTTTCGCTGGGCGGCGCGGCTGAACCTGCACGAGTCCATCGCCAATCACTTCAGCGTGGCGGTGTCGGGGGACGGTCGGGAGTTCTTGATCAACCCTTATGGCAAGCATTTCTCGCGAATCAAGGCCAGTGACTTGCTGCTGGTCAACGCCGATGATCCGGCCAGCCTTGACCGCCCCGACGCGCCGGACATCACCGCCTGGGCCTTGCACAGCGCCCTGCATCGCAACCACCCACACGCCCGCTGCATCCTGCACACCCATTCCAAATACGCGACGGCGTTAGCCTGCCTCAAGGATTCGCGCCTGCCGCCCATCGAGCAAAACTGCATGCGCTTCTTCGAGCGGGTGGTGATCGACGACGGCTTCGACGGCATGGGCCTGGGGGATGAGGCCGAGCGGGTCAGCCGCCTGCTGGGGGGCAAGCCGATTCTGTTGATGGGCAATCACGGGGTGCTGGTGGCCGCGCCGAGCATCGCCCAGGCTTTCGATGATCTGTATTACTTCGAACGGGCCTGCGAAACCTATATCACCGCGCTTTCAACGGGACGGGAGTTGCGCATCGCCAGCGATGAAGTCGCCCGCAAGACCTGCCGGCAATGGCTCGACTATCCGGGCTTTGCCGACAAGCATTTCAATGCGCTGCTGGGGATTCTGGACGAGGAAGAACCGGATTATCGCCAGTAATCAATCCGCCTCAACCGGCCGCTGCGCCTTGCGCAGCGGCTGGCGCATCACCGGAGCGGTCCAGACCTGACTGCGGTCTTCGCTGGGCGGGCAGCCGAAGCGGGCGCGATAGGTGCGGGAGAAATGTTCCAGCGAGCCGAAGCCCGAACAGGCTGCCACCTGAGCCACACTCAGGCGCGTTTGTTGCAGCAAACTGTGGGCCTTGGCCAGGCGCAAGGTGATGTAGTACTTGAGCGGTGACAGCCCGGTCTGATGCTTGAACTGCCGCTCCAATTGCCGCCGCGACAACCCGACCTGGCCGGCAATCGCTTCGCAATCCAGCGGTTCCTCCAGCGCCTTTTCCATCAACTGCACGGCGCGGCGAATCTTGCTGCCGTACAACCCCGTGTTGGTCAGGCTGCCGTCGAGCTGGTTGTCCGCCGGCGCGCGCACCTGGCCCATCAACAGGTGCATGCCGATTTCCCGCGCCAGTTCGCTGTCGATGCTCTGGCCGATCCAACTGAGCAGCATGTCCAGTGTCGATGTGGCGCCGGCGCAGGTCATGCGCTGGCGTTCCAGGGTGTACAGCTGCGGCTTGGCGTGGACCCGTGGATAACTTTCCTGAAAACCCTGCAAGTTGTCCCAATGCACCGCCGCTTCATAACCATCGAGTACCCCGGCCGCCGCCAGCAGTTCGGTGCCGGTTTCCACGCCCATCAACACCGCGCCGAACAGCGCCTGTTTGCGCAACCAGCTCTTGAGCGTGAGGTTGCGGCTGTGTTTATGCACATCGAAACTGGCGATCACCAGGCACACATCAAACCCCTGGTCGGCCTTCAAGCCATCGTTGGCGACGGTGGTCAGGCCGTTGCTGGCCTGCACCGGTTCGCCGTCCAGCGACAACAATGACCACTGGAACAACGTGCGCTGGCTCAGCCAGTTGGCAATGGCCAGCGGTTCCAGCACGGCCGCCAGGCCGAAGTTGGAAAACGACGGCAACAGCAACACCGCCACGCGCAACGGCGTGACCTCGCCGCGCCGCCAGGTGAAGCGGGTTTCTGCGTTACTCGACGACTGATTGCTCATGAGTGATCTCTATCGTTGCTGCGTCTGCCATTGCGGGTGAATCCATACCGGCGCTTCGGAGGGCGGCAGAGGTTGCCTGCCGCGAATCATGTCACTGGCCTTCTCCGCGATCATCACCGTCGGCGCGTTGGTGTTGCCGCTGACAATTACCGGCATGATCGAGGCGTCCACCACCCGCAAACCGTCGAGGCCATGCACGCGCAATTGCGGGTCGACCACTGCTTCGGCATCACCCACCGGACCCATCTTGCAGGTGCCGCTGGCATGGTAGCCGGTTTCTGTCACCTGCCTGGCCCAGGCATCCAGCGCTTCGTCACTTTGCGCTTGCGGGCCGGGCACCAGTTCTTCTCCCTTGAACGCAGCCATGGCCGGTTGCCCGATGATCTCGCGCACCAGCCTGGCACCGGCGCGCATGTCGGCTCGATCCTGCTCGGTTTTCAGGTAATTGAACAGGATGCGCGGCGGCTGCCTGGGGTCGGCGCTGTTGAGCGTGACGCTGCCGAGACTGGTGGGGCGCATCAGGTCGATATGGATCTGGAAGGCGTGGTCCGGCACCAGGTCGACACTGCCGGGTTTCACCGCCAGCGGCATGAAGGTCAATTGCAGGTCGGGGTGTTCGACCCCGGCCCGGGAGCGGATGAACGCCCCGGCTTCGAAATGGTTGCTTGCCGCCAGCCCATCGTGGGTGGCGAACCAGCGTGCGCCGATCCACCATTTGCCTGGTGCGGTGGTCCAGGGATAGAGCGACACGGGTTTCTTGCACAGGTACTGCACGACAGTGTCCGGGTGGTCGTTCAGGCGTCGGCCGACGCCGGGTAGGTCGTGCTTGACCGTAATGCCCAGGTCGCGCAGTTCAGACGCAGGACCGATGCCGGAGAGCAACAACAATTGCGGCGAATTGATCGCACCCGCCGTCAGCAACACTTCGCGGCGGGCATGGGCCGTATGGGTTTCGCCGTTCTGTTCGTACTCGATGCCGATGGCACGCAGGCCGTCGAACAGGATGCGCAACGCCAGGGCATCGGTGGCCACCCGTACGTTACCCCGGCCCAGCGCTTCGCTCAGATAACCGCGCGAGGTGCTCCAGCGCCGGCCGTTGCGAGTGGTGCGGTCCACCGGACCGAAGGCTTCCTGACGGTAGCCGTTGAGGTCGTCGCTCAAGCCATACCCGGCCTCGGCGCCAGCCGCCAGAAACGCCGCGCACAATGGCGTTTGCGTGTCGCCGGGGGTGACGTGCAAATGCCCGGTCGCCCCGCGGTAATCGTCCACGCCGCCGGCATGGGTTTGTGCGCGCCGGAAGTACGGCAGCACCTCCCGATAACTCCAGCCCGCGCAGCCTTGTTCGGCCCAATTGTCGTAATCCCGGGCATGGCCACGGATGTAGACCATGCCATTGATCGACGACGAACCGCCCAGGGTTCGCCCCCGAGGCGTGCCGATGCGGCGACCGTCCAGATAGGGTTCCGGCTCGGAGTGGTAGCTCCAGTTGTAGCGCGTGCCTCCCACTACCAGCCCCACGGCGGACGGCATGTCGATGGTCCAGCTCTTGTCCGCAGGTCCTGCCTCCAGCAGCAGAATCCTCACCGCCGGATCTTCGCCCAGGCGATTGGCCAACACACAGCCCGCGGACCCTGCGCCCACAATCAGGTAATCAAACGCATGGTTGGCCATGGTTCGGGGTGCTCCATAATTGAAAGAACATTTCACACACTCTGTGGGAGCAAAGCTTGCTAGCGATAGCGGTGGGTCAGGCAAAATCAGCGTCGGCTGACACACCGCCATCGCGAGCAAGCTTTGCTCCTACAGGATGTGGGCTGGTTCAGATCGCGGACTTACCGTGAATCCCGTTGAACACCAATCGATGAAAGTGATGCACCAAATGCTCGCTCTCATTGCTGCGCTGGGCATCGATCATGTAGCGGCCCTGGTCATACCCCAGCGAATGCAAACCCTTCTGCACCGAGATATTCAGCGCAATGTCCTCCGGCCCCAGGTCCTCGTTCATCCACTTCATGCACTGCTCGCTGACCTTGGCGGTCTCGGCATTGTTGGAGTAATACCCGAAGCGCAACAGCGAGCGTTCGGCGTCCAGCGGAATCATGATGAACGAGCCCAGGAACTCCGAGAACGGGAAGGTGTAGAAGGTGTTGTTCGGCCACAGGCCAATGTTGAAGAAGCGCTCGTCCGGGTTCAGATCCTTGCGCAGCGGCACGCCGTAGGCTTCGGTCACCGTGAGATTGGCCGGGGCGATGTAGGTCCACCAGTTGTCGCGTTTGGTCAACTGATAACCCTTGAAGTCGATGAGACGGGCCAGATCGATATGGCAAGGCCCCGACAACTTGAAGTGATAACCCTCGATGGAGTTGTCCATGATCACCTTCCAGTTGGCCGGCACGATCACGTCCTGTTCCTCGATCAGGCGCATGTTGGCCAGGTCCGGAAACACCCGGCGCATTTCTTCATCGGCCCCGGGAAACAAATCCCGCAGAGAAGGCGCCTTCGGATCAAGATTGAAGTAGATGAAACCGCCCATTTCCTCGGTGCGGATCTGCGGAATGTTGAACTGCTGCAACTCGAAGTTCTTCATCTTCTCGCACCGGGGCGCGCTGCGCAGGCTGCCGTCCATTTCGTAGCACCACGAGTGATAGGCACAACGCACCACGCCCCCGGTAGTGCCGCGACGCTCTTCGAGCAAGCGATTACCGCGATGCTGGCAGACGTTGTGGAAGGCATGGATCTGCCCCTGCCGATTCTTCGCCACCACCACGCTCTGGTCGAAAATATCCGTCACCACATACTGCCCCGGCTCGGCGAACTCACTGACATGCCCGGCCACATGCCAGGCATGCATGAAAATGTTGTCGCGCTCGGCCTTGAACAAGGTCTCGTCGTAGAAGTAACGCGAGGGCAGGGTGAAGGCTTCTTCCGGGTCCTGATGATCCCAGCCGTCGATCGAACCTGGGGATTTGAGAGTCTGGACATTGAGCATCGGGGCGATCTCCTCGGTGACTGGCGCCGCACGGTACGGCTTTGTTGTGGGTCCTAATCTAGGGGGCGAGGAGGAGGGGGGATTGATGGAAAGCGACCAGTTGCGAGTGGGAAATATCAAGGCGCAGGTTGTTGTTTGCGGGAAATTCTATGTTGTCTCTAACACCGCTATCGCGAGCAAGCTTTGCTCCCACAAGGGATTCGTGGTGTTGCCGGGTATTGTGTTCGGCCACGATCAACTGTGGGAGCAAAGCTTGCTCGCGATGGACGTCAACGATAACGCGTGCTGTCTGACTGAACGCGTTGTCTGGACGTTTTTCGCGAGCAGGCTCGCTCCTACAGGTTTATCCGTCTATCAAGCCCGCTCAAAAATCGCCGCAATCCCCTGACCACCACCAATGCACATGGTCACCAGCGCGTAACGGCCACCGGTACGATGCAGTTCGTGGATGGCCTTGGTGGCGATGATCGCGCCGGTGGCGCCCACCGGGTGACCCAGGGCGATGCCCGATCCGTTCGGGTTGACCTTGGCCGGGTCGAGGTCGAGTTCCTGGCTGACGGCACAAGCTTGTGCGGCGAAGGCGATGTTGGCTTCGATCACGTCCATGTCGGCCACGGTCAGGCCGGCACGCTTGAGGGCGATACGGGTGGCCGGGACCGGGCCCAGGCCCATCAGTTCCGGCTCGAGGCCGGCGTGGGCGTAGCTGACCAGGCGGGCGAGTGGGCGCAGGTTGTTGACCTGTACCGCAGCACCGGTGGCCATGACCAAGGCAGCAGCACCGTCGTTCAGGCCCGAGGCGTTGCCGGCGGTGACCGAGCCGTCTTTCTTGAACGCGGGCTTCATCGAAGCCAGTTGTTCCAGGGTGGTGGCACGAGGGTGCTCGTCGACGTTGAATAGCTGGGTGCCTTTGCGACCCTGGATTTCAACGGTGGCGATCTGGTCGGCGAAGTAGCCGTTGGCGATGGCATGGGCCGCGCGTTTCTGGTCTTCGAACGCCAGGGCGTCCTGCATTTCGCGGGTAATGCCGTTGCGCGCGGCGACGTTCTCGGCGGTGATGCCCATGTGAAAGTTCTGGAACGGGTCATGCAGGATGCCGAGCATATAGTCGACGGCCTGGACATTGCCCATGCGCGAGCCCCAACGGGCCGAAGGCAACAGGTACGGGCCGCGGCTCATGGATTCGGCACCGGCGCCGATGGCGATGTCGGCGTCACCCAGCAGCAGGGTCTGTGCGGCGCTGACGATGGCTTGCAGGCCGGAACCGCACAGACGGTTGACGTTGTAGGCCGGGGTTTCCTTCGGGATGCCGGCGTTCATCGCGGCAACGCGGGAGATGTAGGCGTCGCGGCATTCGGTGGGGATCACGTTGCCCATCACCAGGTGGCCGACAAGGGCCGGGTCCACGGCGGCGCGTTCCAGGGCGGCCTTGACCGCTGTGGTCGCCAGGTCGGCCAGGGGCACGTCCTTGAGCGAGCCGCCAAAGGAACCGATGGCGGTACGGGCGGCGCTGACTACGTAGATTTCCGGGGTGTTCATGGCTGGTTTCCTTTCGGTGGATTCTTATCTGTACTGCGATTGAGCAGGGCGTTCAAGGCGCTTTTCGCCTCGTCGGTGTTCAGGCGCTGAATGAACAATGTGTTCTCTTCGCGCAGGGTGGCTTGCAGTTCGGCCATGCCGGCCTGCTTCATCATTTGTCGGGATTGGCGCAAGGATTGCTGAGGCATTGCCAGAAAACGCTGGGCAATCTTGTTGGCCGCCTCAAGGCACTGCGCACCGTCGTCGAAGGCTTCGTTGGCCAGGCCCCATGCCACTGCTTCGTCGCCATTGAGGCCTTCGCCCAACAACAGCAGACGCGCGGCACGGGCCTGACCGAGCAGGCGCGGCAACAGCAGGCTGGCGCCGAATTCCGGGCACAGGCCGATGTTGACGAACGGCATGCGCAACTTGGCGTTGCGGGTCACCAATACTTGATCGCAATGCAACAGCACGGTGGTGCCGATGCCGATGGCAGCGCCGCATACCGCGGCAATCAAGGGCTTTTGCAGATGCGTCACGGCGCGCATCAGACGGAACGCCGGGCTGTCGAGGTGAGTCGGTGGCTCTTGCAGAAAGTCCACCAGGTCGTTGCCGCTGGTGAAGCAGTTCGGGCCACCGGTCAGGATCACCACGCGGATCGACTCGTCCTCGTCGGCCGCGAAAATCCGGTCGGCCAACCGCGTGTACATGGCGTTGGTCAGCGCGTTGAGCTTGTCGGGACGATCGATAGTCAGCGTCAGCACGCCATCGCGTTGTTCTTGTTTGATCAGGTCGGTCATGGCTGGCGCCTGCGGAGTCGGTTTGGCGGCCACTTTAAGCGGCAGGCAAACCCCGGAGCTATGACAAAACGGGTCAACCACCCTGATGCTTTTTGCCATGTCATCGGCTGACACACCCATTCGGGGTATGGATTCACCCTGCGAATCGCCCAATAGTAGGTTCATCCGCTCATCCAGAGCCGAACTCGCTCGATAAGGTGAATGTGCAATGCGCAAGACACTGAAGGTGATTTCCAGTCTGTTTGTTGTTTCGTTGGTCATCAATGCCCATGCCGCTGACGTGGACGACAGCAAAACGCTGCGGCTCTACAACTGGGCGGATTACATCGGCGAGAAGACGCTGGCGAATTTCGAGAAAGAAACCGGCATCAAAGTCATCTACGACACCTTCGATGCCTATGAAACGGTGCAGGCCAAGTTGCTGACCGGTCACTCCGGTTATGACCTGATCGTGTTGAACGCCTCCCTCGCGCCGCCGCTGATCCAGGCCAAGGTGTTCCAGCCGCTGGACAAAAAGCTGCTGCCGCGCTGGAACAATCTTGACCCGAAAGTCTTGCAGGACATGCAGGGGTTTGACCCGGGCACTCACTATTCCGCGCCCTACACCTGGGGCAGCAACGGCGTCACCTACAACGTCGACAAGATCAAGGAGCGCATGCCGGACGCACCGATCGGCTCGCTGGCGATGATTTTCGATCCGAAGATCGTCTCCAAATTTGCCGACTGCGGCGTGACCCTGCTCGATGCGCCCACCGAAGTCATTCCCATGGCCCTCAAGTACCTCGGCCGCGACCCGCGAAGTGCCGCGCCGGAAGACCTCAAGGCCGCCCAGGAATTGCTGTTGTCGGTACGGCCGTACATCCGCAAATTCGATTCGGTCAATTACCTGACCAGCCTGCCCAATGGCGATGTGTGCATGGCCATGACCTGGTCCGGCGACTACGCCACCGCCATGGCCCGTGCCGAAGAGGCCAAGAAGCAGATCAACCTGGCCTACTTCATTCCTAAGGAAGGCTCGCTGATCTGGTTCGACAACATGTACATCCCGGCCGACGCGCCGCACGTGGCCAACGCCCACAAGTTCCTCGATTACCTGATGCAACCGCAGGTGATGGCCGATGTGAGCGATTACATCAACTACGCCAACAGCAACGCGGCCGCCACGCCGTTGCTCAATGCCAGCGTGCGCAATAACCCGGCGATTTATCCCGATGAAGAGATTCGTCAACGACTGTTCCCGCAGAAAACCCAGGACGCCAAAGAGATGCGCGCCATCACGCGGGTCTGGAGCACGGTGAAGAGCGGGATCTGATCGTCCACTTGTTCAGTTTGAGGTTTGTGTATGGCTACTCCAATCAAGAAAGTATTTTCGCAGGCCGAAGAGGCTGCACTGGTCAAGGCTGACAAGGCCCACCACATGCACGGCTACCACATGTTCGACGAGCACGCCGAACAGGGCTCCCTGAATATCGTCGCCGGCGAAGGCACCTACATCTACGACACTCAGGGCAACCGCTTCCTCGATGCCGTGGGCGGCATGTGGTGCACCAACATCGGCTTGGGCCGCGAGGAAATGGCCGAGGCCATTGCCGATCAGGTACGGCAGCTGGCTTATTCGAATCCGTTTTGCGACATGTCGAACAACGTGGCGATCCAACTGTGCGAAAAACTCGCCAGTCTCGCTCCCGGCGACCTCGACCATGTGTTCCTGACCACCGGTGGTTCCACGGCGGTGGATACGGCTTATCGCCTGATCCAGTACTACCAGAACTGCCGTGGCAAGACGGAAAAGAAGCACGTCATCGCCCGTTTCAACGCCTATCACGGCTCGACCACGTTGACCATGTCGATCGGTAACAAGGCCGCCGACCGGGTGCCGGAGTTCGATTACGCCAACCCGCTGATCCACCACGTGTCCAACCCAAACCCTTATCGTGCACCAGAGGGGATGGACGAGGCGCAGTTCCTCGAATTCCTGGTCAAGGAATTCGAAGACAAGATCCTCTCCATTGGCGCAGACAAGGTTGCCGGGTTCTTCGCCGAGCCGGTGATGGGTTCGGGCGGGGTGATCATTCCGCCCAAGGGTTACCTCAAGCGCATGTGGGAAGTCTGCCAGCGCTACGACATCCTGTTCGTCGCCGACGAGGTGGTCACGTCCTTCGGGCGCTTGGGCAAGTTCTTCGCTTCAAAAGACGTGTTCGATGTGCAACCCGACATCATCACCACCGCCAAGGGCCTGACGTCGGCTTATCTGCCACTGGGCGCGTGCATTTTTTCCGATCGCATCTGGAAGGTCATTGCCGAACCGGGCACTGGCCGCTGCTTCACCCACGGCTTCACCTACAGCGGCCATCCGGTGTGCTGCACCGCGGCGCTGAAGAACATTGAAATCATCGAGCGGGAAAACCTGCTGGCCCATGTCGACGACGTCGGCGGCTACCTGGAACAGCAACTGGCCACACTGCGGGATTTGCCGCTGGTGGGGGATGTGCGCTGCCTGAAACTGATGGCCTGCGTGGAGTTCGTTGCCGACAAACGTACCAAGGCCTTGTTTGCCGACGAAATCAACATCGGCGAGAAAATCCATTCACGGGCTCAGGCCAAGGGTTTGCTGGTGCGGCCGATCATGCACCTCAACGTGATGTCGCCACCGCTGATCCTGACGTATGCACAGGTCGACGAGATCGTCGACATCCTGCGCGAGTGCATCCTGGAAGTGGCGGCCGAGCTTCAAGCGAGCGGCCAGTACGCCGGCCAATGACTTCATCGCTCAGGCTGTTACCAAGGCCCTGTTCACCCGCTAGACTGCGGGTCATGAGCCGACCAAATGACGAAACGCTGATCGCAATGCCCTTCGGGGCACTGCATAAATGGCATGGGGGAATGCGCGAGGCATTCGCCCATGTCGACGACCCCGACGCCCTGCAATACCTGGCAGCGGCGTTGGGGGAGCTGGTGTCCATCGAGTCGATGATGATCAGCCTGGAGCGCAAGGACCGCGTGCCCCAGTTGCTGTATCAGCGCGGGATTGCCGAGCAATATCAGGTCTCGATTCTCGAACGCTATTTTGCCGGCGGCTACCTGCTCGACCCGTTCTGTCTGGCGGTGGAGCAGGGGTTGGCGCAAGGCTTCTATCACCTGGAGGAAATCGCTCCGGACAACTTCTTCGACAGTGATTACTACAAGACCTATTACCTGAATGTGGGGTGTTCGGAGGACAGCTACTACATCGTCGATACCGGTAATGACACGAAGATTTCCGTCAGCCTCTTCCAGGGCCACGGCGGTGAATGCCTGCGGGTCGACCAGTTGAACCTGCTGCGCGCCGTCGAACCGCTGGTGCGCGAATTCGTCAGCGAATTCAGCCGACGAGGGTTGCTGCGCAATAGCGAGATCCAGTGCAATCACGAACAAGGCCTGCGTGATGATCTCAAGCACCGGGTGCAATCGGCGTTCGAGCATTTCGGCAGCGATTTGCTCACCGAACGGGAGCGGGAGGTGGCGCACATGGTGCTGCGGGGGCACTCGGTGAAATCCACCGCCAGCCAGATGAACATCTCCCCGGAAACCGTGCGCATGCACCGCAAGAATCTGTACCTGAAGCTGGAAGTGGGTTCTCAGTCGGAGTTGTTTGCGCTGTTTATCGAGTGGTTGCGCGGGCATTGATCGCATGACACAACCGATAACCCTGTAGGAGCGAGCCTGCTCGCGAAAGCGGTGTATCTGTCGATAAATCATCGCCCGACACGACGCCTTCGCGAGCAGGCTCGCTCCCACAAGGGATCTCCTACAGGGTGGGTCAGCGCGCCCGCAACCGCCGCCCGACCACATCCAGCACATCACAGCCATCGCGCAACGGGATGGCGCAAAGCAATGAAAAGTCGCTGAGGATGAAGGATTCGCATTCGATCGATCCGCGCATGGACAAGTTTTCCAGCACTTGGGTGACGGCGCGGATTCGGTAGTTGGCGGCGTCCATCAGAATGTCGAGGGGGGCTTGGGTGTCGACGAAGAGGGTGGGCATTTCACGGCAATTGCTGGTGAGTGCCATGAAGCGGTTGTCGGGATGTGGGGCTGGTTTTTCGTAGGGTGGATCAGGATGAATGGTTTTCATGCTTTTGGACTCTAGAGAAGGGAAAAGCGGAGCTACCAAAAGCCTTCCTACGGGCCAGGGTGGCAGCCATGTACGGGGTAGGAATATCGAGTCCCTAGCACCTCGACCACGCCGAAGCGTGCCCGTACATAGCCGCCGCAGCTGATAGTACGGACGCATTTGAACGGCCGCAAACCAGGTAATTGGCGCCAACGTGGTACTAGGGAATCTGGAGGTTCCTACACCCCACCACTGAATTTCAGTGACCACCAAAGACTATCGATTGAGCGCCTTCCAAACCAGTTCACGCAAATCGCCACAGTTCGAAGGAAATCTCCGAAGACCTTGCCCAGAAATGTCCTAGGACCTGTGGAGCTTACATCCGCAAAACCGGGGTGGTGGGTTGTGGATGAGGCACAACGGCATGATCAAAGCCTAGGAAAAACAGAAATGTCCTACGTCAATTAACTCCTGGATCACCTCAACCCCTGTAGGAGCGAGCCTGCTCGCGAAGGCGGTGTGGATTCACTCAAGAGTTCGAGTGATTGATGACATGACCCGGCTGCGCATACAGATCGATGCCCAACGCGTGAATCACTTTCAAAACCGTATTGAAACGTGGTTTTGCGCCTGGAGCGAAGGCCTTGTACAAGCTTTCGCGACCCATTCCGGAATCTTTGGCTACCTGTGTCATGCCGCGAGCCTTTACTACGTAACCGACGGCGCGAAGAAATTCTTCATTGTCACCATCAGCCAGTACCTGAGACAGGTATTCGCTGATGGCCTCATCGCTGTCGAGCAGAGCCGCCATATCGAAAGTCGTCAAAGTCTGGCTCATGGCTAGACCTCCTTTGCCAATTTTTTTGCACGTTTGATATCAGCGTTTTGAGATGACTTGTCGCCCCCGGCAAGCAAGACGATGACGACTGTCTTGCGCATCGTGAAGTAAATCCGGTATCCGGCACCTACATCCACGCGCATTTCGGAAACGCCATCACCTACTGGCTTGATATCGGCCAAATTTCCCGCGCTAGCACGTTCAATGCGACGGGCTATGGCTACCCTTGCCCGCAAATCACGGATTGAGGTGTGCCATGCGGAGAAAGTCGCTGTTTGCTGGACAAGATAATTCATTGCGCGACTGTATCCAAATGGATACGAACGAGCAGTCAGACATTTCTTGGATTAGCGATGGTTTATTCCGCGAAATATGTGGGGCTGTGCGGTACGGCGAGGATCTTCTGTGGGAGCGAGCCTGCTTGCGAATTCGGGTTGTCAGTCAATGATGATGTCGACTGACACTCCGCTTTCGCGAGCAGGCTCGCTCCCACAGTAGATAGGCGGTGGAATACAAAAACTGTGACCACCCAAAAAACTGTAGGAGCAAAGCTTGCTCGCGATAGCAGAGTGTCAGGCGACGATGATGCCGCCTGGTACTCCGTTATCGCGAGCAAGCTTTGCTCCTACAGGTGGTTGCTGGTTGACCACAAGATTTGTGGTCAACCAAGAGGCCTGATCAGTCTTCGCGTTTCACCACCAGCGTCAAAATGTCATAACTGGCCACCAGATCACCCAACTGGTTGGTCACTTCCACATCCCACGCCACCACCCCTTGCGGGATGCCTTGCGGGCTCTTCTTGCCCTGGTCGATCTTGCGTTTACAGGTCAGGCGCGCCTGGATGGTGTCGCCGATGCCCACCGGGTTGATGAAGCGCAGGGTGTCGAGGCCGTAGTTGGCCAGGACCGGGCCGACGCCGGGGGAGACGAACAGGCCGGCCGCTGCCGACAGCACGAAGTAACCGTGGGCGATGCGTTTGCCGAATTGCGATTCCTTGGCCGCGATGTCGTCGAAGTGCATGTAGAAGTGGTCGCCCGACAGGCAGCCAAAGTTCACCAGGTCGGCTTCGGTGACGGTGCGACGGTGGGTCAGCAGCGACTCGCCGATCTGCAGGTCCTGGAAGTAGCGACGGAACGGATGCACGTCGGTTTCGATGACCTTGGCGCCACGCACGTACTCGCCGGTAACGGCTGCCAACATGGTTGGCGAACCTTGTACCGCGGCACGTTGCAGGTAGTGTTTCACCGCACGCAGGCCGCCGAGTTCTTCACCGCCGCCGGCACGGCCCGGGCCGCCGTGCTTGAGTTGCGGCAGCGGCGAGCCGTGGCCGGTGGATTCGCCGGCGCAGTTACGGTCCAGTACCAACAGGCGACCGTGGAGGGCGGCTGCGACCGGAACGGCCTTGGCTGCGATCTGTGGATCCTTGGTCACCAGACTGGCGACCAGGCTGCCTTTGCCGCGAGCGGCCAGGGCCAGTGCCTCGTCGATGTCGTCATAAGCCATCAAAGTGCTGACCGGACCAAACGCTTCGATGTCGTGAGCGCCGCCTTCGGCGTGCGGATCGCGAGCCTGCAACAGAGTCGGGGCGAAGAACGCGCCCTTGTCGACGTTCACGCCGCGTGGCTCGAAGCCGTCGCGGGCGCCGAACAGCAGGTCGCTGCTCTGCAACAGCATTTCCAGGCGCTCGGCCACGTCTTTCTGCTGATCGTGGGAGGCCAGTGCGCCCATGCGCACGCCTTCCACCGACGGATCACCGACCACGACTTTGGCCAGGCGATCACGCAGGCGCGTGGCGACCGCATCGATATGCTTGGCCGGGACGATAGCGCGGCGGATGGCGGTGCATTTCTGCCCGGCCTTGGTGGTCATTTCCTTGGCCACTTCCTTGATGAACAGCTCGAACTCTTCGTCGTCCGGGGTCACGTCCGGGGCGAGGATCGCGCAGTTCAGCGAGTCGGCTTCGGCAGTGAACGGCACCGAATTGCGGATCAGGTTCGGGTTGACCCGCAGCTTGGCGGCGGTGTCGGCTGAACCGGTGAAGGTCACCACGTCCTGGCCTTGCAGGCGGTCAAGCAGGTCGCCGGTGCCTCCGATGATCAGTTGCAGGCTGCCCGCCGGCAGCAAGCCGGATTCGTCCATCAGGCGCACCACGGCTTCGGTCAGGTAGCTGGTGGCGCTGGCTGGCTTGACGATGCACGGCATGCCGGCGAGGAAGCTCGGGGCGAACTTTTCCAGCATGCCCCAGATCGGGAAGTTGAAGGCGTTGATGTGCACCGCCACACCGCCGCGAGGCACCAGGATGTGGGTGCCGGCGAAAGTGCCCATCTTGCTTAACTGAAGTGCCGGGCCTTCGTGGACGACATTGCCCGACGGCAGTTCACGCGAGCCGAGGCTGGCGTAGGTGAACAACGTGCTGTTGCCGCCTTCGATGTCGATCCAGCTGTCGGCACGGGTCGCGCCGCTGTGGTGGGAAATCGCGTAGAGCTGTTCCTTGCGCTCGGCCAGGTACAGGGCCAGTGCCTTCAGGCGCTGGGCGCGTTGCTGGAAGTCGAGCGCCATCAGGCCGCTGACGCCTTGGCGGCGACCGTGCTCGATGGCTTCGGCGAAGTCCGGGCGCTCTTCATGGGTACGGAAGATTTCATGGCCGTCGATGGCGCTGCGCAGGGTTTGCGCGCCTTGCTGGCCGATCCAGCGACCGGCGATGAAGCTTTGCAGGGTAGGGGCGTGGGACATGGCATTGATTCTCAAAAGTTTTGAAAACACCGCATGACCACTGTGGGAGCGAGCCTGCTCGCGAAGAGGGCGCGTCAGTCGACATCATCATTGACTGGCCCACCGCTATCGCGAGCAGGCTCGCTCCCACAGGGTTTTGTGTTGTTCTTGTGGATAGGTATCAGAGCTGGTCGAAATCCAGCACGACTTTGTCGCTGATCGGGAAGGCCTGGCACGACAGCACATAGCCGGCGGCCACTTCGTAGTCTTCCAGCGCGTGGTTGCTGTCCATTTCCACTTCGCCTTCGATGACCTTGCACTTGCAGGTCGAGCACACGCCGGCCTTGCACGAGTAGGGCAGTTCGGCGCCCTGGGCGTTACCGGCGTCGAGGATGCTCTGGCTGTTGCGTGGCAGATCGAAGGCCAGGGCGCGGCCGTCACTGATGACGGTAATCTGGCTGACCGCCGAATCGACTTGGCGGGCGGCCTCGCGGGCTTCGCGTTTCTGCTGGCTGCCGGCGGCGGCGAACAGTTCGAAGTGAATGCGTTCCGGTGCCATGCCCTTGGCCTTGAGGCTGTCGCGCACGGTCTCGGTCATTTCCTGCGGGCCACAGATGAAGGCGGCGTCGAGGGCCTTGACGTCGAGCCAGCGGCTGAACAGTTGCTCGCATTTCTCGGCGTTGATCCGACCGTTGTACAGGTCGACGTCCTGTTGCTCACGGCTGAACACGAAGATCAGGTTCAGGCGTTGCAGGTAGCGGTTTTTCAAATCTTCCAGTTGTTCGCGAAACAGCGCGCCGGAGCTGGAGCGGTTGCCGTACAGCAGGGTCACGCGGCTGTGGGGCTCGGTTTCCAGGGTGGTCTTGATGATCGACAGAATCGGCGTGATGCCGCTGCCCGCGGCCACGGCCAGGTATTGACCATGACGAGCCGGGTCGAGTTCGACGCTGAAATGCCCGGCCGGCGGCATGACTTCCAGGGTGTGCCCGGCTTTCAGTTGTTCGTTGGCGTAGGCGGAAAAACGACCGCCGGCCACGCGCTTGACCGCAACACGCAGTTCTCCGTCGTTGACCCCGGTGCAGATCGAGTACGAGCGGCGCACTTCTTCGCCATCCAGCTGGGTGCGCATCACCAGGTGCTGGCCCTGGGTGAAGTGGAAGCTGTCTTGCAGTTCCTGTGGAATCTCGAAGGCGATGGACACCGCGTCACGGGTCTCGGTGCGCACGTCCTTGATGGTCAGGCTATGAAACTTGCTCATTGTTGTTCTCCAGCTGGACGGACGACGCCGCTCAGATGCACTTGAAATAGTCGAACGGTTCCCGGCAATCGACGCAGCGATACAGCGCCTTGCACGCGGTGGAACCGAACTCGCTGAGCACCTCGGTGTGGACGCTGCCGCATTGCGGGCAGGCGATCACCGGGCTTTCACCGAGCAGGCTGCGCTTGCTGGTACTGCCCTCCGGCGGTGCGATGCCGTAAGCGCGCAGGCGCTCACGACCGCTGTCGGTGATCCAGTCGGTGGTCCAGGCCGGGGTCAACTTGCGCTCCAGGCGCGGGGCGTTGAAGCCGGCCTGTTCCAGGGCGGCACGGATGTCGCCCTCGATCACTTCGGTAGCCGGGCAACCGGAGTAGGTCGGGGTGACCACCACATGCAAGTGGCCGGCTTGCCAGTCCAGGTCGCGGACGATGCCCAGGTCTACCACGCTGACCACCGGCACTTCCGGGTCCATGACTTCGGACAGGATCGCCCACGCGGCAGCCAGGTCGGTCGGTTGTGCCGGCCGGGCGCCCTGGTCGCTGGCGATCAGATCACCAGGTTGCATCGGGGTACGCTCGTGGCAGGAACTGCATTTCGGCCAGCAGAATGCCCAGGTGTTCGGTGTGCAGGCCCTTGCGCGCATTCAGGTAGAAATAGCTTGGCGCGGCCGGTACGGGCAGGGTGGCGCTGGCGAAGATCTGTTCGACCTTGGCTTGCCAAGCTGCGGCAACCGTGGCGATGTCCGGGGTGATGCCGGCCTCGCACAGGCGCTGTTCGCTGTCATCGGCGGCGATCAGTTCGACGGTGAAACGCCAGACTTCCGGGATGGCCGCGAGCATGCGCTTGTGGCTTTCCTCGGTGCCGTCACCCATGCGCTCGATCCACTCGCCGGAACGGCGCAGGTGATAGGTGACTTCCTTCACGGCCTTGGCGGCGATGCCGGCAATACGCTCGTCGCTGGACTGGCTCAGGCCCTTGAGGACTTCCAGGTGCCAGGCGTCGTACAGGAACTGCTTGAGCATGGTCACCGCGAAGTCGCCGTTGGGTTGCTCCACCAGCAGCAGGTTGCGGTAGGCACGCTCGTCGCGACGGAACGCCAGGTGATCGGCGTCACGGCCATCGTCCAGCAGTTCGGCGGCGTATTCCAGCCAGTTGCGCGCCTGACCCACCAGGTCGAGGCCGACGTTCATCAGTGCCAGCTCTTCTTCCAGAGCCGGCGCCTTGCCGCACCACTGGCACAGGCGCTGGCCCTGGATCAGGGCGCTGTCGCCCAGACGCAGCAGGTATTCGATCAGATCAGTCTTGTTATTCATGGTCGGCCTCACATGTGCCCGACTTCGGCCGGCAGCTCGTAGAAGCTGGCGTGGCGGTAAACCTTGTCGTCCGACGGGTCGAACAGCGGGTCTTTTTCATCCGGCGACGAGGCGGTGATCAGTGCCGACGGCACCACCCACAGGCTCACGCCTTCGCTGCGACGGGTGTACAGCTCGCGGGCGTTTTCGATAGCCATGGTGGTATCGGCGGCATGTACGCTGCCGACGTGCTTGTGGTTCAGGCCGTGCTTGCTGCGCACGAAAACTTCGAAGAGGGTCCACTCGGACATTTCAGTTACTCCACATCAGGTGGCCGGATCAGGCGGCGTTCTTGTTTTGTTTTTTGCGGGCGTGGGCGACGGCGGCTTCGCGAACCCAGGCACCGTCTTCAATCGCTTTGCGGCGAGTGGCGACACGTTCCTGGTTGCACGGGCCGTTGCCCTTGAGCACTTCGTAGAATTCGTCCCACTGGATCTGGCCGAAGTCGTAATGGCCGGTCTCGGCATTCCACTTCAGGTCCGGATCGGGGCAGGTGCAGCCCAGCAGTTCCAGCTGCGGAATGGTCTGGTCGATGAAGCGCTGACGCAGTTCGTCGTTGCTCTGGCGCTTGATCTTCCAGGCCATGGATTGCGCGCTGTTCGGTGAGTGTTCGTCACTCGGACCGAACATCATCAGCGACGGCCACCACAGGCGGTTGATCGCGTCCTGGACCATGTCTTTTTGCGCCTGATTACCGTGGCGCATCATGGTCAGGAGGATTTCGTAGCCCTGGCGCTGGTGGAAGCTTTCTTCCTTGCAGATGCGAATCATCGCCCGCGAGTACGGACCGTAAGAGGTGCGCTGCAATACCACCTGGTTGACGATCGCCGCGCCATCCACCAGCCAGCCCACCGCGCCCATGTCAGCCCAGTTCAGCGTCGGGTAGTTGAAGATGCTCGAATACTTGGCTTTGCCACTGTGCAGCTTGTCGATTTCTGTATCGCGATCGGCGCCCAGGGTTTCCATCGCGCTGTACAGGTACAGGCCGTGACCGGCCTCGTCCTGGATCTTGGCCATCAGTTGCAGTTTGCGTTTGAGCGATGGCGCGCGGGTGACCCAGTTGCCTTCGGGCAGCATGCCGACGATTTCGGAGTGAGCGTGCTGGGAAATCTGCCGGATCAGGGTCTGGCGGTAAGCATCTGGCATCCAGTTCTTGGCTTCGATCTTGATTTCTGAATCGATTTTTTCCTGGAAAGCGCGCTCCTGTTCGGACATCTCCGACAGGTCTTTTATGCGCTTTACGCCTGTTTCTACTAGCTGTGCGTACATTTTGGGTCTCCCGCCTTGAATCTGTTCTGAGGCATGGAGAACTTTATAAGCGATACAGAAATTAATATCAAACACAAAATGACGTGTCGTATTTGTTTTTTGTATCGCTTTGGTTGAAAGGGGCAGTTTTTTTGGAGGGTCGGTCGGCGTGCATATCCATTTCTTCGGTAACGGCAGCTTTTCCTCCCGAAGGGGCGGGTGGATCAAGATCAAAAGCAGCCGAGGCGAGCTGACACTCGACCTCATTGCTGGCACGGTCCCCTGTAGGAGCTGCCGAAGGCTGCGATCTTTTGATCCTGGCGACCTGACAGCCACCTGATTTTCGAGGATGTACCCAATCCAATTGTGGGAGCGAGCCTGCTCGCGAAGGCGGTGTGTCATTCAGCGCAAATGTCGGCTGGCATGGCCCATTCGCGAGCAGGCTCGCTCCCACAATTAAGTCGGGGGCATATCTGTGAGTGATTTGTCGGCTGTATGACCGCTATCGCAGGCAAGCCAGCTCCCACAGGAAACGCGTCCAATACTCAAAAAAAACCCCGCATCAGCGGGGCTCAAAGGGGTGCAGCAGTCATGCTTTAGGGCGTTTGTCCACTACGTGGCAGGCCTTGCCCTCGGATCGCTTGATCGAGTGGAAAGGCTGCAACACGATCCGCGTACTGATCCCGATGTAGGTCTTGATGTGCTTGCTCAGCTCGCCGCACACGGCTTTTTGCTGGTCGTCGGTCAGGTGCTGGTGTTCGGCCTTGAGCTCCACGTGCACGTCGACGCTGTCCAGGTTGCCGTTGCGATGCAGATGGATCTCGTAGCTCTCGGCAAGTTGCTTGATTTTCAGCACCTGCTCTTCGATCTGCGTCGGGAACACGTTCACGCCGCGGATGATCAGCATGTCGTCGCTGCGTCCGGTGATCTTGTCGATGCGTCGCATTGGCCGCGCAGTGCCCGGCAGCAGGCGCGTCAGGTCGCGGGTGCGGTATCGGATCATCGGCAGGGCTTCTTTGCTCAGGGAGGTGAACACCAGTTCGCCCATCTGGCCGTCCGGCAGTACTTCGCCGGTGATCGGGTCGATGATTTCCGGGTAGAAGTGGTCTTCCCAGATGGTCGGGCCGTCCTTGGTTTCGGCGCATTCCATGGCGACGCCCGGGCCCATGATTTCCGAGAGGCCGTAGATGTCCAGGGCGGTGATGCCCATGCGCGCCTCGATGGCGCTGCGCAGTTCGGCGGTCCACGGCTCGGCACCGAAGATGCCCAGGCGCAGGGCCAGTTTGTGCGGGTCGATGCCCTGGCGCTCGATTTCATCGGCGATGTTGAGCATGTAGGACGGCGTGACCATGATGATGTCCGGCTGGAAATCCTTGATCAGCTGCACTTGCTTTTCAGTCTGGCCGCCGGACATCGGAATCACGGTGCAACCCAGGCGCTCGGCACCGTAGTGCGCACCCAGGCCGCCGGTGAACAGGCCGTAGCCATAGGAAATGTGCACTTTATCGCCACGACGACCGCCAGCCGCGCGGATCGAACGGGCCACGACGTTGGCCCAGGTGTCGATGTCGTTCTGGGTGTAGCCGACGACGGTCGGTTTGCCGGTGGTGCCGCTGGAGGCGTGCAGGCGCACGATGTCGTGCATTGGCACGGCGAACATGCCGTAGGGGTAGTTGTCACGCAGGTCGGACTTGGTGGTGAACGGGAACTTCGCCAGGTCGTCGAGGGACTTGATGTCATCCGGGTGCACGCCCAGGGCATCGAAGCGCTGACGGTACAGCGGCACGTTCTCGTAAGCGTGTTTCAGGCTCCAGCGCAGGCGTTCCAGCTGGTGCGAACGGAGTTCGTCGACGCTGGCGGTTTCCAGCGGGTCCAGCACGGGATCAAGCGTGGATTGGGAAATTGGCATGTTCATGTTTTCACTCGAATTGTTTTTGTGTTCAAGCCCCTGCACGCGGGGGCTTTGAGTGCATGCCCCAAGGATACCTCTGGGCTCCTTGGGAATCGCGATTCTTTAGTGGGATAGACGCTCGATGATCAGCGCGATCCCTTGGCCCACGCCGATGCACATGGTGCACAGGGCATAGCGGCCTTGACGTTCTTCCAGCTCGTGCAGGGCGGTGGTCACCAGACGCGCGCCGCTCATGCCCAGCGGATGGCCCAGGGCAATGGCGCCGCCGTTGGGGTTGACCCGTGGATCGGTGTCGCTCAAACCCAGTTCGCGCAACACCGCCAGGCCTTGGGCGGCAAAGGCTTCGTTGAGTTCGATGATGTCCATGTCCGCCAGGCTCAGGTTGGCCAGCTCCAGCACCTTGCGGGTCGCCGGCACCGGGCCGATGCCCATGATTCGTGGCTCGACGCCGGCAGTGGCCATCGCCACCACTCGGCCAC
The DNA here is from genome assembly GCF_003634475.1 of Pseudomonas sp. WPR_5_2. Classification (NCBI taxonomy): domain Bacteria; kingdom Pseudomonadati; phylum Pseudomonadota; class Gammaproteobacteria; order Pseudomonadales; family Pseudomonadaceae; genus Pseudomonas; species Pseudomonas sp. WPR_5_2. Next base: position 80,644 of record NZ_RBLA01000002.1, read on the forward strand.
GGGCGGTCAGGCCATGGCGCTTGGCGACTTCGGGGCTGGCCAGCAGCAAGGCGCAGGCACCGTCGTTCACGCCGGAGGCATTGCCGGCGGTGACGCTGCCGCCTTCGCGGAACGGCGTCCCGAGTTTGGCCAGTTGCTCCAGCGTGGTATCGCCGCGCGGGTGTTCATCGTGCTCGACCACTTTGGCCGGGCCTTTGCGCTGGGGAATTTCCACCGCGACGATCTCTTTGGCCAGACGTCCGTTGGCTTGTGCAGCGGCAGCGCGTTGCTGGCTGCGCAGGGCGAAGGCGTCCTGATCAGCGCGGGAGATGTTGAACTGTGCGGCGACGTTCTCTGCGGTTTCCGGCATGGAGTCGATGCCGAAGGCCTTTTTCATCAGCGGATTGACGAAGCGCCAGCCGATGGTGGTGTCGAAAATCTCGGCCTGACGGGAGAACGCCTGCTCGGCCTTGCCCATCACCAGTGGTGCGCGGGACATCGATTCCACGCCACCCACCAGCATCAGCCCGGCCTCGCCACTGCGAATTGCACGGGCGGCGGTGCCAACCGCATCCAGCCCGGAACCGCACAGGCGGTTGAGGGTGGTGCCCGGTACGCTGACCGGCAAACCGGCCAACAGTGCCGACATGCGTGCGACGTTGCGGTTGTCTTCGCCGGCCTGGTTGGCGCAGCCGTAGATCACATCGTCAACGCTGCTCCAGTCCACATTCGGGTGACGGCGCAGCAGTTCGCGCAGCGGCACCGCACCAAGGTCGTCGGCGCGCACGCTGCTCAGGACACCGGCATAGCGGCCGATGGGCGTGCGTACCGCGTCGATAATCAGGGCGTCATTCATTCGGGGTCTCCTGCGCCAGCACCGGGCCGCGCACTTTGTAGGATTTGCCGTGGAACAGGGCGATCAACTGGCCCTGTTGGTTTTCAATGCGTACGTCGTAGTTGCCGGTGCGGCCCGAGCGGCTTTGCTCGATGCAATCGGCACTGAGCGTGTCGCCCAGGCGGGCGGGGGCGATGTAGTCGATGCTGCAACCGATGGCCACGGTGGCTTCGTTGTAGCTGTTGCAGGCAAAGGCAAACGCCGAGTCGGCGAGGGCGAACAGGTAGCCGCCGTGGCAGGTGCCGTGGCCCTGGACCATGTCGGCGCGAACGGTCATGCCCACGCGAGCCGTGCCGGGGCCGGCGGACAGTAGGCGCATGCCCATGGCCTGGCTGGCGGCGTCACGCTGGAACAGCGACTGCGCACAGTCGCTGGCCAGGGTCATCGCTTCATGGTTAGTCATGGAAGTTTCTCCCTTCGGCCACGCGGCGGCGCAACAGCAGCGACGGCCGGTAGCGTTCTTCGCCGTAGGCGGCTTGCAGGTTGTCCAGTGTGCTGAGGATGTGTGGCAGGCCCACTGCGTCGGCCCAGGCCAGCGGGCCTTGGGGGTAGTTGACCCCGGCGCGCATCGCCAGATCGATGTCGGCGGCCGAGGCCACGCCTTGCAGCAGGGCGTCGGCGGCTTCGTTGGCGAGCATTGCCACAGTGCGCAACACGGCCAGGGCCGGGCTGTCGCTGAGCAGGCTGACCTTGAGGCCGGCCTGTTGCAGCAGGGCGACGCCTTGCTCGAGGGCCAGCGGATCGATGCCCGCCGCATAACTGATGGCGATGCGTTTGGCAGTGGCGTAATCGCCCACCAGATCCAGCAGGATCAGGTTGCGCAGGCCGTCTTCTTTGGCGCGCTGACAGGCCATGCGACCGTCGCTCAAGGCCAGCACCGCGTCACCGACTCGCAACAAACCACGGCCGTCGCGCTGGATGACGTTGACACCTTGTTCGCGCAGGCGTGGCAGCAAGCCTTGGGCGATACCCAAATCGCCTTCGACGAGGCAGGCTTCAACGCTTGCGCTGCTGGTGATTTCAGCGGCTTGCGGGCGTTCGGCACCCTGGGTGTAAGAGTAGAAACCCTGACCGCTTTTACGACCCAAACGCCCACCGTCCACCAGCTCTTTCTGAATCAGCGAAGGCTGGAAACGGGTGTCCTGGTAGTAGGCGTCGAACACCGAGCACGTCACGGCGTAGTTAACGTCATGGCCGATCAGGTCGGTCAGCTCGAAGGCGCCCATGGCAAAGCCGCCGGCCTCGCGCATCAGTGCATCCAGGGTCGGGCAATCGGCGGCGCCTTCCTGCAACAGACGCAGGCTCTCGGCGTAGAACGGCCGGGCCACGCGGTTGACGATGAAACCCGGTGTGGAGCGGGTGTGTACCGGCTTCTTGCCCCAGGCCTTGGCGGTGTCGTACAGGCATTCGGCCAGAGCCGGATCGCTGTCCAGGCCCGAGACGATTTCCACCAGCGCCATGACCGGCGCCGGGTTGAAGAAGTGCAAGCCGAGCAGGCGTTCCGGATGCTCCAGCTGCGCGGCGATGCTGGTGATCGACAGCGACGAGGTGTTGCTGGCCAGAATGCATTGCGCGCCGCAGATGCCTTCCAGCTGACGGAACAGCGCGCGCTTCACGTCGAGGTTCTCGACGATCGCTTCAATGATCAGATCGCAATCGGCCAGGGCTTCGATAGCTTCCACGGCTTGCAGGCGGGCAATGGTTGCACTGCGCGACTCGGCGGACAGTTTGCCGTTCTCGACCCGTTTGCCCAGTTGCCGGTCAATGCCTTCGATGGCCTGGGCGGCAGCACCGGGACGATTGTCCAGCAGCAATACCGGATGGCCGGCCTGCGCCGCGACCTGGGCAATGCCGGCACCCATGGCACCCGCGCCGATCACGGCGACGCGTTCAGTTTTATTCAATGCGGTCATGACTCAACGCCCCTTGAAACTTGGGGTGCGTTTTTCCATGAAGGCGCTGACACCTTCGCGGTAATCCTCGCTGCGCCCGGCCAGGCGTTGCAGGTCACGCTCAAGTTCCAACTGTTCGTCGAAGCTGTTGCTCATGCTCGCGTTGAGGCTGCGCTTGATCAGCGCCAGGCCGTAGGTCGGCTGGGTGGCCAGGTGTTGCGCGAGCTTCAGCGCTTCGTCACGCAGTTCGGCGTCGTCCACGCAGCGGTAGATCAGGCCCCATTGCTCGGCCTGTTCGGCGGTCAGGCGGTTGCCGAGCAAGGCCAAAGCCTTGGCGCGGGCCATGCCGACCAGCCGTGGCAAGGTCCAGGTGCCGCCAGAATCGGGGATCAGGCCGATCTTGCAGAAGGCTTGAATGAAACTGGCCGAACGCGCCGCCAGCACCAGGTCGCAGGCCAGTGGAATGTTCGCGCCTGCGCCTGCCGCTACACCATTGACCGCGCAAATCACCGGCATCGGCAGGTCACGCAGCTGGCGGATCATCGGGTTGTAGAACTTCTCGATGGATTCGCCCAGGTCCGGCACGGCACTGCCCGGCGCGACGTTGCGGTCGCTCAGGTCTTGCCCGGCGCAGAAGCCGCGGCCTTCACCGGTCAGCAGCAACACGCGCACGTCGGGGTTCTGCCGCACCTGTTTCAGCGCTTCCTTCACTTCACCATGCATCTGGGTGTTGAAGCTGTTCAGTTGATCCGGGCGATTGAGGCTGAGCAGGGCCACGCCAGCGTCGATGGAAAACAGGATGTGTTCGAAGTTCATGTTGTGGGCGCTCTCTAAGAGGTCGTACGAATTCGTTGTTGATTACTGGCCAGTAAAGGTCGGCGTGCGTTTTTCCTGGAACGCCGCGATGCCTTCGTTGCGGTCGCGGGTGCCGGCCAGCACGGTGAAGGCGTGGCGCTCGAATCGCAGGCCGCTGGCCAGGTCGGTGTCCATGGCCTTGAGCAGCGCTTCCTTGGCCAGGCGCACGGCCAGTGGGGCCTTGCTGGCGATGGCGCGGGCGACTTGCAGGGCGCGCTCGACGGTGAATTCCGGTTGGGTGACTTCGCTGACCAGGCCGGCGCGTTGCGCCTGGCGGGCATCGATCGGCTCGCCGGTCAGCACCATCTGCATGGCCATGGATTTACCGACGGCGCGCAGCAGGCGTTGGGTGCCACCGGCGCCGGGCATGATCCCGAGGTTGATTTCCGGCTGGCCGAAGCGCGCGTCTTCGCCGGCGATGATGATGTCGGCGTGCATCGCCAGTTCGCAGCCACCGCCCAGGGCGAAGCCGTTGACGGCGGCGATCAGCGGTTTGCTGAAGCGGGTGATGGCTTGCCACGAGGCCTGGCGCGGGTCGTCGAGGATGCCCACCAGGTCGCGTTCGGCCATTTCCTTGATGTCGGCACCGGCGGCGAACGCCTTGCGGCTGCCGGTGATGACCACGGCGCGGGTGTCGGGATCGGCCTGGGCGACGGCGAGTTCGTCGGCCAGTTCGCCCAGCAGTTGGGTGTTCAGGGCATTCAGCGCCTGTGGGCGCTGCAGGGTAATCAGGCGCACGCCAGTGTCGAGCGTTTCGACGGTCAGGGTTTGAGGCACGGCGGTTGCCCTCACGGTGTACGCACGGCGGGAGTGCCGGCTTGTTATTGGATCGGCCGCAGGGGCCGGTTTTGCCGGAGTATACCTGCAACGTGATACGCAAATGCAATACAAAAATTGATTTGATGTGTCCTATTGTCGGATTTGTGGTTTTCGGAAGCCTGTATCGGCTAATCGGTTGTATGGGTTTTTTCCCCGTATTTATTGGCTTTAGTGGTGTTTTAGAGCGGTGGGTGGGGTGGGCGCATCCCGGGCTTTTCAAGTGATACGCTTTTTTGTCTTTGTGCTGATAAAAGCGATGTGATACAAATTGAGTCAATAAATGCATCGCTTTGTAAAGGAAGCCGCCATGACCTGCTACAGCCTCGATGGCCTGACCCCGGTGATCGACCCCACTGCTTATGTGCACCCGACGGCTGTCCTGATCGGTGACGTCATCATCGGTGCGCATTGCTATGTAGGGCCGCTGGCGAGCCTGCGCGGTGACTTCGGGCGGATCGTGCTGGAAGAGGGCGCCAACCTGCAGGACACCTGCGTGATGCACGGCTTCCCGGACAGTGACACGGTGGTCGAGCGCAACGGTCACATCGGCCACGGCGCGGTATTGCACGGTTGCCGGATCGGCGCCGATGCATTGGTAGGCATGAATGCAGTGGTGATGGACAACGCGCGCATCGGCCCGCGGTCCTTCGTCTCGGCGGCGGCGTTCGTCAAGGCCGGTTTCGAATGCCCCGAGCAATCGCTGGTGATGGGCGCGCCGGCCAGCATCAAACGGACCCTGAGTGATCAGGAAGTGGCGTGGAAACAGGCGGGTACCCGTGAGTATCAAGAGCTGGCCAAGCGGTGCCTCACGCAGATGCAGGAGTGTGAACCGCTGGCCGCGCCGGAAGCGGATCGACCGCGTATGAGTGACCGTGGGTTGCGGCCCAAGGGCAATACCTTATGAACCTCGATCCCCTGTGGGAGCGAGCCTGCTCGCGAGTACGGTCTGACATTCAATATTGATGGAGACTGACACACCGCCTTCGCGAGCTCGCTCCCACAAGGGGGCTGCGCTTAATCAGTTGGCTTTCGGTATATTCCTTTTCTTTTTTTAGCCCGGTACGCCCATGTCGTCCCTGACACCCCTGAACCATCTGATCACCCGTTTCCAGGAGCAGACGCCGATCCGCGCCAGCTCCCTGATCATCACCTTGTACGGTGATGCCATCGAACCCCATGGCGGTACCGTGTGGCTGGGTAGCCTGATTCAATTGCTCGAACCGATCGGCATCAATGAGCGGCTGATCCGCACCTCGATTTTCCGTTTGACCAAGGAAGGCTGGCTGACGGCCGAGAAGGTCGGCCGGCGCAGTTACTACAGCCTGACCGGTACCGGTCGCCGGCGTTTCGACAAGGCGTTCAAGCGGGTCTACAGCACCAGCATGCCGGCCTGGGATGGTTCCTGGTGCCTGGTGATGCTCTCGCAACTGACCCAGGACAAGCGCAAACAAGTGCGTGAAGAACTGGAGTGGCAAGGTTTTGGTGCGATTTCGCCGGCGGTGCTGGCCTGCCCGCGCAGCGACCGCACCGACGTCAACGCGACCTTGCTCGACCTTGGCGCCCTGGAAGAAACCATTGTCTTCGAAACCACCGCCCAGGACGTGCTGGCCTCCAAGGCCCTGCGCCTGCAGGTGCGCGAGAGTTGGAACATCGAGGAACTGGCGACCCACTACAGCGAGTTCATCCAGTTGTTCCGGCCGCTCTGGCAAGCGCTTCGCGAGCAGGAAAACCTGCAACCGGCGGACTGCTTCCTGGCACGGATTCTGCTGATTCACGAATACCGCAAACTGCTGCTGCGCGATCCGCAATTGCCGGACGAGCTGTTGCCCGGCGACTGGGAAGGGCGCGCGGCTCGCCAGTTGTGCCGCAACATTTACCGTTTGATTTACGCCAAGGCCGAGGAATGGCTCAACAGTGCACTGGAAACTGCCGACGGCCCGTTGCCGGACGTGGGCGAGAGTTTTTATCGACGCTTTGGCGGGTTGAAATAACCCGCTGTCAGACACGCTCAGGGATTGACGTAGACAATAACAATAAGCCTGCGTGAGGCCTGCCATGATTTCTACAATTGCACAGCGCCAGGATGGGTTCGATCAGTGGATCCATCAGATCAACCAGATCTGCGGCGCCTTTAACGCACAACCCCTGGGCGCCGGTTTTGCCGGGCAGATCCGGGAATACCGCAGTGATGCGCTCAAGCTCAGCTTCGTCGATGTCTGCCAGGCGCGGCTGTACCGCACGCCGCAGGAAGTGGCGGCGGGCGAGGGCGGCAAATACTTTGCCGTATTCCAGCTCGACGGCACGGCAGGCATGGCCCAGGGCGACGACAAGGTGTTGCTGTCCGCTGGCGACATCACGCTGATCGATGCCGCGCGGCCCAGCGATTTCACCTACAGCGAAAACTCCCGGCAATTGTCGCTGATCCTGCCGTCGCAACTGGTGGAGCAGACCCTGCGCTTCAACCAGGTCAGGTGCGGCCATCGGATTGCCGGGACATCGCCCATCGCGATGCTCTCGCATCGCTTGATTCTCGACGCCACGCGCCAGCCGGAACTGAGTCGCCAGGAGAGCGAAGCGACCCTGGAGGCGATTGTCAGTCTGCTGCGTCCGGCCATCAGTCAGGCCGACGATTGCACCGATCTGCACGAGCGCACCTTCCGCAAGACCCTGAGTTTCATCGACCAGCACATCCGCTCCGAAGAACTGTGCCCGGAATGGCTGGCCCGAGAAGTCGGCATGTCCACCCGTGGCCTGTACCGGATGTTTGCCAAGAAGGGCCTGGTGGTGGCGCGCTACATCAAGAACCGTCGCCTGGACCTGTGCGCCGAATCCCTGCGCCAATCGAGCAAGGAGCAGAAGTTGTCGGTGCTGGGGTATTCGTGGGGGTTTTCCGATTCGAGCTACTTCTCCACGGCGTTCAAATCGCGCTTCGGCATTGCGCCGGGGGAATACCGTAAGCAGCATGCATGATGGTTCGCCAGAACACCGCGTAATCCTGTGGGAGCAAAGCTTGCTCGCGATGGAGTGTCAGCTAAATGGTTGTCGACTGGCACGACCCAATCGCGAGCAAGCTTTGCTCCCACAGGGGTGGGTGTTGGGCCAACTGAATCAGGCACCGTTTTTGAGCAACTGGCCGAGCGCCTCCAGCTCGCTTTTCTCCAAGTCCGAAACCAGCACGAAGCGCATGTGGTTCTCTTGCCAGGATACGACGTTGAAGCCGCGAATCGTCTCGCTCTGTCGTGGTTTGTCGGCCTCCGCCGTGGGCAGGATAAACACATTGATGATGTGCTTGTTGCGCCCGTAACTCAGGGCCGCCGTGGTCTGATGTTGCAGATAATCCAGACGCCCACCCAACAGCGGAAAACCCTGCGCCGAGTAGTCGAACACCGGCGGCGAGAAGTCGAGCTTGCCGGTGAACCAGGGTTTCACGGTGTGGCGGTCGGACGACACCACATCGTTCAAATGCTCGCCCATCAATGATCGGACGTGACTGGACACCGCTTCGTCCATCAAGGGTTGTTGGGCGCCTGGTGTGGCCACATAAAGCACCATCGCCAGGGCCAGCGCCGCCGCTGAAAACGCCGGAGCGAACCAGGTTCGCCAGCGCTCGATGAAACGGGGTTTTGGGGGCTCATCAGGGAAAATACTGGCGGCCAGCGACGCCGGCGCCCTGTAATACACCGCACTCTGCTTAACGCCGGCGAGCAGCAACCGGGCCTGATCATGCAACCGTGCGCACTCGGCACACCCGGCCAAATGCCCGGCCACCTTCGCCGCCGTCGCCGGATCGAGTTCCTTGTCCAGATAGCCATGTATCAGCGTCTGGCAAACCGTGCAGTCGAGTTCATTCATGATCGTGCAACTTCAGTAGTTCGAGTTTAAGCATGGCGCGAGCCCTGGCCAGTCTCGACATGACGGTACCGATGGGGATGTCGACCACCAGGGCGATGTCCTTGTAGGGCATGTCTTCGAGCTCCTTCAGAACAATCACCTCGCGAAACGCAGGAGGCAGGGCGCACAGGGCCTGCTGGATCAGCGCTGCGTTTTCCGTGTGAATGGCCAGCAGTTCCGGGGTCTGGCCGTGGCTCGGCGTGTCGTCGTCTTCGGGAAACCCGTCGCCCAAAGCGACCCAACGGTGCCCGGCCGAGGCCTTGAGCCAGGTGTAGCTCTCGTTGCGCACGATCGTGAGAAACCAGGCCTTGGCGTTGCCGCCGGCGAAACGTTGCGAAAACCTGAAGGCGCGCAAGGCGCTTTCCTGGACGACATCGTGCGCGGCGCTGTCCTGGCCGGTGAGCCAGCGCGCGAGGTTGTAGGCGGCGTCCAGGTGGGGCGCAAACAATTCCTCAAATCGCTTCATAGTGATTCCCGCACTGTCCCGCCTCTATAACTGTGCCGCGTTATGTTTTATTCCCTGGAAAAAATGTTTTTTTCGATCGGGAATAAAGTCCCATCCCATCCGGTTTTAACTCGTGTCAGTTGCATCACTGTAGAACGCCTGCGAGGGAATACCGATGAACATTCATTCAAGACACCAACGACGCGTCGACGGCCCCTTGAACCCGGACCGCCGAACGCTCCTCAAATGTTCGGCCTGGGCGGGGGCGGGCGTCATCTGGGCCCTGTCCGGCGGCATTCCACGGGCCTTCGCCCTGGATGACACGGGCAAGGTCTCGGACCCCAAGGCACTGGCCAGCACCTTCCACTTTGTGCAGATCAGCGACTCGCACATTGGCTTCAACAAAGAGGCCAACCCGGAACCGGTCAAGACCTTGCAAGTGGCCATCGACAGGGTCGTCGCGCTGCCGAAACAGCCTTCGCTGATCCTGCACACCGGCGATATCACCCACCTGTCCAAGCCCGAAGAGTTCGACACCGCCGCACAGCTGCTCAAAGGCCTGCCCTCCACCGTGCATTACGTGCCGGGCGAGCACGACACCCTCGACGAGGGCGGCGGCAAACTCTATCTGCAACGTTACGGCAAGGGCACCCAAGGCAATGGCTGGTACAGCTTCGACGACCACGGCGTGCATTTCATTGCACTGGTGAATGTCTTCAACTTCCAGGCGGGCCATGAAGCGACCCTCGGCGCCGATCAACTGGCGTGGCTGGCCGATGACCTGCGCGCGGTATCGAGCAGTACACCGATCGTGGTGTTTACCCACATTCCGCTGTGGACGATTTATCAGCCGTGGGGTTGGGGGACCGAGGACGGTGACCAGGCCATCGCCATGCTGCGCAAGTACGGTTCGGTGACGGTATTGAACGGGCATATTCATCAAGTCATCCAGAAGGTCGAAGGCAATATCACCTTCCACACGGCCCGGGGCACGGCTTATCCACAACCCGCACCGGGTGCGGCGCCGTCACCGGGGCCGATGACGGTGGCGGCGGATCAATTGCGCAATTACCTGGGGATCACCGATGTACGGGCGACGCAGGGTGATCATCCGCTGGCGCTGATCGATTCGACACTGGTTTAGGGGAGGGGGGCTGATGAAAACGCGACTGTTGGCGGTGCTCTGCCTGATGTTGTCGATGCCGGTGTGGGCTCAGGAGGTGAAAGTCGATATCAAGGCATTCATGTATGGGCCCAAGGACATGACTGTGCCCGTGGGTACCAAAGTGACGTGGGTGAACGACGACGAGGTCCCGCACACGGTGGCGGAAACCCACAAGGTGTTTCGTTCGGGGGCGCTGGATACGGGGGACAGTTATTCCTGGGTGTTCAACGCGCCGGGGGAATATGAGTATTTTTGTGCGCTGCATCCGCAGATGATCGGGAAGATTGTGGTGACCCAATAACCCACAATCCCTTGTAGGAGCGAGCCTGCTCGCGAATGCGGTGTGTCATTCACTATTAATGTCGACTGACACGACGCCTTCGCGAGCAGGCTCGCTCCCACAGGTTTTTGGGTGGTTGCGTTATTTCGGGGCGTTTAGGTTCAACGTCGGTGTTTCATCGAAGAAGTTCCATGGTTTGAGCAGCACATGTACCCACTCGGTCGGCATGATCGGCCACTCTTCGGCGCGGGCGATGTGGGTGGTGCCGGTGGTCAGCCAGACCACGTCGTCGGTATTTTCGATGGCGTGGTTGTCCTGGGTGAACTGCCCCAGGCCCGAGTCCTTGTCCGAGCGGTTCGGGTACTTGCCTTCCGGGTACTTCTCCTCCGGGTTGTACTGCGTCACCCACAGCTGCTTGTCCATGAAACTCAGGCGGTGGTACAGCCATTCGTCCTTGCCGAAGTTGGCGCCCTTGGCCACCGGGTGCGTGCCGCCGGCGTAAGGGATCAACTGGTAGGACACCGGGTTGCCGACCTTGTTTTCCTTGCTGAAGTTGGTCAGCAGGCGCACGGTCGACGGGTCGAATTTCTGCGCGGCCTGTTGTTCGGTGCCGACCACTTTGGTTTCGGTCTGCATGGTGCTGGTGCGCGGGCCGCCACGGTCATTGGGCAGTACCACCGGGTTCACTTCCACCAGCGAGTTGCTTTCACCGTCCACGTCCATGTCCAGGCGGAAGTTGTAGATGTGCTGGTGCGTGGTGCCGACGATGTTGTGGTCGAGCAGGGTGCCGTAGCGCGTGTCTTCCTTGGCAGTGTCCTCGTGCATGGTTTTCGACTTCACGCCCTTGACCGCTTCGATACCAGTGGCGCCGGCGTCGATGCCGATGGTGCCGTTCTGCTGGAAGACCCAGTCGAAGATGTAGTCGTAGTTGCCGACGGTGCTGATCCAGCGCACCACCAGTTCACGCCGCTCGGTGCTCAGGTTGGGCTGGCCCATTTCCTGGTGTTTGTATTCCGGGCCGGCGTAGCGCTCGAACACTGCCATGGCGCGCGGGATCGCAGTCGGCGCGCCGGTGTAGTCGGCGATGGTCGCGTCCAGCAGCACGGCGTTTTCCGGGGCGTCTTTGCCACGGGCAATCGGCGAGGTCAGGGTGCCCATGCCGTAGTCACCGGAATCGAGGTAAGCCTTGAAGTACCAGCCGACATCCGGGTCGCCATAAGGCACGATCATGCCGCCCAGCGAGCCCTCGTACATGATTTTGCGTTTCTTGCCCTTGTCGTCGTAGGTGACGGTGGAGAGGATCGGGCCGACGCGCGAATCGAGGCGGACGTGGAAATCCCAGTTCTGCCAGTGAATGCTGTTGCCGGTGATGGTGTAGTTCTTGCCCTCGGGCTCGGTGATTTCCAGCGGTTTGACCGACACGCCCTTGCGTCCGCGTCCGTCATAGGGGGTCGGCTTCATCGGCACCGGAATCAGCGCTTCGTCTTCGATCTTGATCAGCTTCTTCTGCTCCAGATCGACAATCGCCACCAGGCCTTCGATCGGGTGCGCCCAGTAGTTGCCGTCATCGGTATTGAGGTAGCTGACGATTTTCAGCAGGCGCTTGTCCTGCGCCAGGCCGTCCTTGCCGTCGAAGTAACCGACGGTCAGCGGCGTGGCCACGACCTTTTTCACATCGTTGATGCCGCGCTTGGCCAGGGCCTGGGCGTATTCCGGGCTGGCCTCGACGGCCGATTGCACCGTGGCGAAGTCGTCCAGCAGCACCATGCCGTGGGCGCCTTCGATTGGCTTCCAGGACTTGAGTTGTTTGCTGTCGAGATCGACCAGCGCCTCGATCACATGCTTGCCGTCGAGCACCACGATTGAGGCCTCGCGCGGCTGGGCGACGTTTTGCCCGGTGTAGACGAAATTCCACACCTGATCTTTGGGCGGCGCCTTGACCGAGACTTCGGTGAAGCGGAACCCGGGTTGGTAGTGCTCGGACTTCCTGACGATGTCCACCGCCGTAGTGATTTCTTCCACGCTCAACGGATTGAGCGGGTTAGGCCGGGTTTCCACGACAAAGGTGGTGTCCAGGCCGGACTGAAACACCTGGTTGATGAAGTCCTTGGACATGAACGCCGTTTTGTCCTTGAACACCACAGGCACTGTCAGCTCGATGCGTTTGCCGTTGAGCATCGCCACTTTGCTGTTCGGTTTGACCTTGAGATACACCCCGTCCTTGGCGATGGTGAACAGATTGGCGTAGTCGTCCCATTTGACCGTGGCGCCAAACTCCTCGAGCCCCGCTTGCAGCGGCACCATCTCGGCGTGACCGCCATGGGCCTGTGCATTGCCCGCCCAGAAAGACAGGCCCAGGGTGATGGCCAGCGCGAGTCGGGCAAGTGGTTTTCTGTTTCGCAATGCAAGTGAGGTGAACATTCTGGGTTCCTTCGAAAAGCCGGTGACTGGCATACCCGCACTTTGCTACAGCCGGTGAATGGCTGCATTGGAATTGCTGCCAAAATCCTTTGGATCTGTGCCTGATTTAGCGTAGTGGGGGGAATGCGATTAGCGATGTCATATGTTGTCGTACGACTATTTATGATCATCAACTATTTCAAAGCACTGAAAAAATGAGCGAAAGTAGGTGGTGTTTCCAGTGTTTTTGCCAATTTTATTACGGTATTCGACGACGTCACGAATTTTTTAAGCGGTAATGCCGATCACGTGGAAAGGGTTTTTTGTTGACGTTCTGTACGAGGGTGGCTATAAATTCAACAAGTCATATGACGACGTATGACGACTGAGATTGTACTTCTAAAAATAAAAAGAGCGTCGACACCACCATGAATCTGAACGAGCCCATCACCGCGCAACGCGTCGGCCAAGCTGTCGGCAAATTTCGATGGACCATCTGTGCGCTGTTGTTTTTTGCGACCACCGTCAACTACCTGGACCGCCAGGTCCTTAGTCTGTTGGCGCCGGATCTGTCGAGGCAATTTGGCTGGAGCAATACCGATTACGCCAACATTGCCGCTGTCTTCCAGTTCACCTACGCGATTTCAATGCTGTTCGCCGGCCGTGTGGTCGACAAGATCGGCACCAAGGCCGCTTTTGTAGCAGCGATCTGTATCTGGTCGACCGGCGCGGTCATGCACGCGTTCGCAGAGCCGATGGGCGAGGGCATCGCCGCCATCTCCGGCGCGCTCGGCATTGCGGTCATCCCGGTCTCGATCGCCGGCTTCATGCTGGCGCGCGCCGTGCTGGCGGTGGGTGAGTCGGCCAACTTCCCGACCGCCATCAAGGTCACCGCTGAATATTTCCCGAAGAGGGAACGCTCCTTCGCCACCGGCATCTTCAACTCCGGCGCCAACGTCGGGGCGATCCTGGCACCGATTTCCGTGCCGCTGATCGCTGCCATGTGGGGCTGGCAAGCTGCATTCATCGTGATCGGCATGCTGGGTTTCATCTGGATGGGCGTATGGCTGGCGTTGTATGAAAAGCCGGAACAGCAGAAGCGCCTGTCGGCGAGCGAACTGGCACACATCCGCAGTGATCTGGACGCTAGCGCCCCCGTGTCGACGGGCGTTGGCAAAAAAGTATCCTGGTTCCAGTTGCTGAAATACCGTCAGACCTGGGCGTTCGCGTTCGGCAAATTCATGACCGATGGTGTGTGGTGGTTCTTCCTGTTCTGGCTTCCGACCTACCTGTCGGAGCAGTACGGCCTCAAAGGTGCAGCCATCGTGGTGCCATTGGCCGTGTTGTACAGCATGACCATGGTGGGCAGTATCGGTGGCGGCTGGTTCCCCAGCTACTTCATGGCACGCGGCGACGCTCCGTATGACGGCCGTATGAAAGCCATGCTGGTGATTGCCCTGTTCCCGCTACTGGTGTTGTTGGCGCAGCCGTTTGGCCACATCAGTGTCTGGGTACCGGTATTGCTGATTGGTGTGGGCGCGTCGGCGCATCAGGCCTGGTCATGCAACATCTTCACCACCGTATCGGACATGTTCCCGCAAAAGACCGTCGCTTCCGTGGTCGGCATTGGCGGCATGGCGGGTGGATTGGGCGGCGTGCTGCTGACCAAGCTCGGTGGCTGGGTGTTTGACTACTACAAATCGGTCGGCGACATCCGTACCGGCTACATGATCATGTTTGCCATCTGCGCCGTGGCTTACCTGGTGGCGTGGAGCGTGATGAAGATGCTGGTGCCTCGTCACAAGGAAATTACCGATCTGTGAGTGAGGGCTTCGACGGCGTGTCGTTGTAACCCTTCGCATTGAACGAGGCCGCTGAGCAATCAGCGGCCTTTTGTTTGTCTGGTGTTCTGTTTTTTGCAGGTCAGGTTTTGCCGCGGGGCGGCAAACGATTGCTTCGGTTTAATAAGAAGCATTACTATTCACGCCCCGTTTACACAGCATGCCGCAATGACCCCCAAGCTGCCCCGCAGACATGGCTTTTTCGAGCATTACGAAGAGTTGGTTGGCACCTGGACCCGTCGCCTGAGAAATCGTCAGCAGGCCGAGGATCTGGCCCACGATACCTTTGTGCGTGTGCTTGAGTCCGATTCGGCGGCGGTACAGCAACCCCGGGCGTATCTGCACCAGACCGCGCGCAATATCGCGGTGGATGGTTATCGGCGTGAGGATCGGCGGGGCGCCATGGAGTCAGAGGCGATCGATGAAAGTGTGTCGTCATCCGGCGACCCGGAGCATTACATGCATGCGATCCAATTGGCCGACTCCATCGAACGGGCGCTCTCCGAGCTGCCGGTCAACTGCCGCAAGGTGTTTGTCTGGCAGAAAATCGAAGGCCTGACCCAGGCCGAAATCGCCGAACGCCTGGGACTGTCCAGGAACATGGTGGAAAAGTATATGATCCGCACGCTGCGGCATCTGCGCGACCGCCTGGAAGGACTGCATTCATGATGCGCGCGAACTCCTACACCATGATGCGGTGCGACTTTTCACCCCCGGCCAAACAGGAACTTCCATGATGGATACTCGTGATTGTGCGTGCGGGCAAACAACGGTTCGCGATGAGGCGGCGCAGTGGTTTGTGCGTTTGCAGGAACCCGCCGTCGATGTCGATGTACATCGCCAGTTCGACATTTGGTTGAACGAACATCCCCAACACCGAAACGAATTCGACTTGCTCCAGGGCCTGTGGAAAGCCGCCGACCTGCTGCCGGCGGCACGACTGCGGGCGCTGTGTGAAGAAGCGCCGACTCGCGGCAAACGTCGCCCGATGATGCGTTACGCGGTGGCTGCCAGTGTGTTGGCGGTGGCGGTCGGTTTTGGACTGTTCAGCGGCTTGAATCAATCGTCGTCCTACACGGCGGAGTTTTCCACAGCCCTGGGCGAGCGTCGCCAGGTGGCCTTGCCGGATGGTTCGGTGGTCGACCTCGACAGCCGTACCAGGATTGAGGTGCATTTTGAGAAGAACCGGCGCGGCATCGAGTTGACCGAAGGCGAGGCGATGTTCAGCGTCCAGCATGACACCCGCCGGCCGTTTGTCGTTGAAGCCGCAAGCGCCAGGGTCACGGTCACCGGGACGCGCTTCGATGTGCGTCGCAGCAGCGCCGAGACCCGGGTGGTGGTGGAGCAGGGCACGGTCAAGGTCCAGGGACGCTCGGCGGCCGATCACGATTTCGTCAGTCTCACTGCGGGTATGGGCACTCATGTCGATGCCCAGGGCCAGGTCGCGGCCGCCTACGCGGTGAATCCATCGGAAATGACGGCCTGGCGCAGCGGCAAACTGGTGTTCAACAACGCCAGCCTGGCCGATGTCGCCGAACAGGTCTCGCGTTATCGGGAGCAGCCACTCAAGGTCGGCAATGCGGCGGTGGGTAATCTGCGCCTGACCAGCGTGTTCAAGTCCGACAACACCGATGCGTTGCTCAAGGCCTTGCCGAGCATCCTTCCGGTGGCCGTGCGCACCCTCGATGACGGCAGCCAGGAAATAATTTCAAAATAAATTCAGGTTTTTTTCGAGTTCATCGTCTTCCTGTTTAACTGCAACTGGTTTGCATTAACAAGCGCACACTCTTGCGATTCACAGGACTACGTTTGACGTGAAGAAATCCACCGCTAAAAACAATACGTTCCCTTGGTTGCCGCTGGCGCTCGCGCTGGCGGTCAACGTTGCGATGCCCCAGGCATACGCCGCCGACGCCATCCATATCCAGGCGCAACCCTTGGGTCAGGCCTTGACTCAGCTGGGCCAGCAAACGTCGTTGCAGGTTTTTTTCAGCCCTGAGCTGATGGCCGGCAAGCAAGCGCCGGCGGTGGACGGCAATCTCTCGCCGGAAGAGGCGTTGCGTCAATTGCTGCAAGGCAGCGGTCTGCAGTACCAGATCGATCAAGGGTCGGTGACGTTGATGCCTGCGCCTGCTCAAGCGTCCGGCGGTCCGCTGGAACTGGGGGCGACCGACATCAAGGTGGTCGGCAACTGGCTCGACGATGCCGATGCCGCACTGGTACAGAACCACCCTGGCGCGCGCACGGTGGTTCGCCGTGAAGCCATGGTCGAGCAGGGTGCGATGAACGTCGGCGACGTATTGAAGCGCGTGCCGGGTGTGCAAGTGCAGGATGCCAACGGCACCGGTGGCAGTGATATTTCCCTCAACGTCGGCGTGCGTGGCCTGACTTCGCGCCTGTCGCCACGCTCCACCATTCTGATCGATGGCGTGCCGGCGGCGTTCGCCCCCTACGGCCAGCCCCAGCTGTCGATGGCACCGATTTCTTCCGGCAACCTCGACAGCATCGACGTGGTGCGTGGCGCCGGCTCGGTGCGGTACGGACCGCAGAACGTGGGCGGTGTGATCAACTTTGTGACCCGTGCCATCCCGGAAAAAGCCTCCGCTGAAATCGGCACCACTCTGGAGACTTCCCAACACGGTGGCTGGAAACACATCGATACCGCGTTCATGGGCGGCACCGCCGACAACGGCATCGGCGTGGCGCTGCTGTATTCCGGCGTGAACGGCAACGGTTACCGTGAGCGCAACAACGGCAACGACATCGACGACGTGATCCTCAAGACCCACTGGGCACCTACCGATGTTGACGACTTCAGCCTGAATTTTCACTACTACGATGCCAGCGCCGACATGCCCGGTGGCCTGACCCAGGCGCAGTTCGATGCCGATCCGTTCCAGTCCGACCGCAACAACGATAACTTCAGCGGCCGCCGCAAGGATGTGTCGTTCAAGTGGGCGCGGCAGATCGACGACCGTACCCAGGCCGAAGTGCTGACTTACTACACCGACAGTTTCCGTGGCAGCAACATCGCTGCTCGCGACCAGAAGACCCTCGGCTCGTTTCCGCGCACTTACTACACCTTCGGGATCGAGCCACGGGTGTCCCATGTGTTCGACGTCGGCCCGACCACTCAGGAAGTCAGTGTCGGTTATCGCTACCTCAAGGAAGGCATGCACGAAGAAGCCAGCCGCCTGGCGCTGAACAGCAGCAACGAACCGGTGGTGACCAAGACTTCGGACGGCCATGTGTATCAGGACCGTACCGGCGGCACTGAAGCCAACTCGGTGTATGTCGACAACAAGATCGATGTCGGTAACTGGACCATTACCCCAGGCATCCGCTTTGAGCACATCAGCACCGACTGGCACGACCGCCCGGTGCTCGACACCGCCGGCAAGCCTGTGCCGGAAAAGCACCGCAGCATTGAAAGCAACGAACCGCTGCCGGCCCTGAGCGTGATGTACCACATGTCCGATGCCTGGAAGCTGTTCGCCAACTATGAAACCTCGTTCGGCGCCCTGCAGTATTTCCAGCTCGGCCAGGGTGGCGTGGGTGATCAACCCGCCAATGGCCTGGAGCCGGAAAAAGCCAAGACCTACGAGATCGGCACCCGCTACAACGATGGTGTATGGGGCGGTGAAGTGACGCTGTTCTACATCGACTTCGACAAGGAGTTGCAGTACATCAGCAACGACGCGGGCTGGACCAACCTCGGCGCGACCACGCACCGTGGCATCGAGACCTCGGTGCACTACGACATGGCGGCACTGGACCCACGCCTGGACGGCCTGACCGCCAACGCAGGGTTCACCTACACCCGTGCCGTCTACGAAGGTGAAATTCCCGGCTTCAAGGGGCGCGACCTGCCGTTCTACTCGCGTCAGGTGGCAACCGCGGGCCTGCGGTACGACATCAACCGCTGGACCTACAACGTCGACGCCTTCGCCCAGTCCAAACAGCGTTCGCCTGGCATTGCAGTGAACGCCGATGGCAGCTTCACCAACAACTACATCACTGAAGGCACCGCCGATGGCCAGTTCGGCGACATTCCGGGCTACGTCACCTGGAACGTGCGTGGCGGCTATGACTTCGGCCCGCAGGTGTCGAACCTGAAAGTCGGCGCCGGGGTGAAAAACATCTTCGACAAGCAGTACTTCACCCGCTCCAGCGACAACAACTCGGGCATGTACGTCGGCGCACCGCGCACGTTCTTCGTGCAGGCCAGCGTCGGGTTCTGATAGACCGAGGCGCCTTCATTCGCGAGCAGGCTCGCTCCCACATTGGTTATGTGTCGTTTACTGAACCCTTGTGGGAGCGAGCCTGCTCGCGAAGCTTTTCAGACTTTCAAAACTTTCCCTCCGATAGCCACCGCCACCAGTAACACCGCCATCAGCCCAAAGGCGAAGCTCAAGCTGCTGCCATGGGCGATGAACCCGATCACCGCAGGCCCCGCGAGTATTCCCGCGTAACCCAGGGTGGTAATGGCCGGCACGGCGATGCTTTCCGGCATGACTGTCTGCTTGCCCACGGCGGTGTACAGCACCGGCACGATGTTCGAACAGCCGGCGCCCAGCAGGGCGTAGCCCACCAGCGCCGCTTCCCAGCCCGGGGCGAAGGTCGCCAGCAGCAGCCCGAGCGCAGCCGTCATCCCGCCGAAGACAATCACCCGCGTCGCGCCAAGGCGCCGCACGATCGAATCACCGGTCAAGCGTCCCACCGTCATGGTCAGCGCGAACGCCGCGTAACCCAGTCCGGCATAGGCCGTGTCGATCCCGCGCTCCTGCGCCAGGAACACCGCGCTCCAGTCCAGGGCCGCGCCTTCGGCGAGGAACACGATGAAACACATCCCGCCGATGAACAGCACAATGCCGCGGGGAACGGCAAACGCCGGCCCCGAACTTTCGCTGCCATAGGGCAGCAGGTGCGGTGCCGCCTTCGCCAGTGCGACCAGCAGCAAGACAGCCACCACCAGCGTCGCGCCCAGCGGCGAAAGCCCCAGGCCCAGCAGCGCGCTGACACCCGCCGCGCCGACGATCCCGCCGAGGCTGAACATGCCATGGAACCCGGACATCATGTTCCTGCCGCTGGCCCGCTCGACGATGACCGCTTGCAGGTTGACCGTCGAATCCACCGTGCCCAGGCCCGCGCCAAACAGGAACAAAGCAGCGATCATCGCCGGGATCGACGACACCGTCGCCAACAGCGGCAAGGCCAGGCAGATCATCAATGTGCCGCCGGTCGCCACCTTGCGACAGCCAAAACGCGTGGCCAGAATCCCGGCCATGGGCATTGCCAGGATCGAACCTACCCCCAGGCTCAGCAGCAACAGACCCAGGGTGCCTTCATCCAGCCCGGCCCGGGCCTTGGCATAAGGCACCAGCGGCGCCCACGCGGCGATGCCGAAGCCGGCAATGAAAAAGGCGACACGCGTGGACATCTGTTCCAGGCGCCCCGGAACGAACGAGGTCTGGGTGTTGAGGTTGGTCATATCAATCCTTGGCAAAAAACGTCGCGTCCCTTAAGGACAGTGATCTGGCGGCGAGGGTTCGATCAGCGTCCGCACATCCTTGCACAGCCAGACGGTGTTTCGCGATATGTTGAGCCTGACCGATCATTCCAGCAGGGAGGGCGCCATGGCGCGGATGTACGATGCACGAGGCAATATCTACAAAGTTGTGGCGCCCGAGGCATTGCGCCGCCAGGGTATCGCCTTGCCCGACCAGGCCGGCGACGCTGCACAAACCCGCGAAACCTGGGCGTTCGCGGCCATCGAGGCGTGCTGCTCCTGGGCGCCCGGCACGCGACCGCCCGGCAGCAAGGATCATTGCAGCGATGGGTTGCTGGTGGGGCCCTTCCAGTCGGCGCCGCCCTTCGATCTGTTGATCGTGAACACCGACGGTACCCTGGCCGAGCGCAGCGGCAACGGGCTGACGATTTTCTCTCAGGCGCTCAGCGACCAGGGACTTTTGCCGAAGGACGAGACCTGTGTGCTCAGGGTGCACCACGACAAGGCCGATGTGGTTTCACCGGGTGAAACATCGGTGAAAGCGGCGCAAGTTGAAGGTGTGAACGGGTTCTGGCTGGACCTGGGCAAGCCTTCGTTCGGGCCGCAAGCGGTCAGTGCCCATGGCGTTGAAAGCGTGCTGTTCCGCGGTCGCGAACTCAGCCATGTCCAACCGTTGTCGTCGTTGAATGCCGCCTGGTCGCGCAGCCAGTTTACGCGGGTGGGCAATCCGCATTGCGTGACGCTGGTGGAAAACGCGGATGCCTTGCCGGGCAATGAACAGATGCGCGAATCGCCATTAGCCGAAGGATTGACGCGGATCGCCTATGCCATGCCGGCGGGGGCAGGGCGGCCGTGTCCGGCGGGGATCAACCTGCAATGGGCGATGCACGAGTCCGGGCAGCGGGTGGTCGCGCGGGTGTTCGAGCGGGGCGAAGGGCCAACCGCCTCATCGGGGACCAGTGCCACGGCGGTGGCGTGTGCGGCATGGCGGGTGGGTTGGGTGAGCGCCGGGGAAGTGAAGGTGGTGATGCCGGGTGGGACGGCGCCGATTTTGCTCGAAGAAGAGCAAGGGGAATTGAGTCGGGTGAGCCTGTTTGGTACGGCTCGATTGATTGGCTAATAGTTAGATAGCTATCGCGGGCAAGCCCGCTCCCACAGGTATCGTTGGTTTTCACACAATGTGTGTTTCAACTCGGACACTGTGGGAGCGGGCTTGCCCGCGATGGGGCCAGTCCAGCCAATACAAGTCTCAGTTCAGGTCACTGAACTCCACCACCGGCATCGTGCGCTTCATCAACACCTTGCCTCCGCGAACCGAATACAACGGCAAGCCCTGACTGCGGATCACCTCGTAGTCGCTCTGCGCCGACAGGATCAGCAAGTTCGCCGGCCGTCCCGCTACCAGGCCATAACGATCACCCAGGGCGAGGGCCTTGGCGCTGTTGTCGGTGACCAGGTCCAGCGCGCTTTGCAGGTTGCGGTAACCCAGCATGTGACAGATATGCAGGCCGGCTTCGAGTACCCGCAAGATGTTGCCGTTGCCCAACGGATACCACGGGTCGACGATCGAATCCTGGCCGAAACACACGTTCATGCCGGCTTCGAGCAACTCGTTGACCCGGGTCACACCCCGGCGTTTCGGAAAGTTGTCGTAGCGCCCTTGCAGGTGAATGCTCTCGGTGGGGCAGGAGACAAAACTGATCCCCGAATGCCCGAGCAGGCGAAACAGCTTGGCGCAGTAAGCGTTGTCATAGGAGCCCATGGCCGTGGTGTGGCTGGCGGTGACCCGCGAACCCATGTCGCGGCTGCGGGCTTCTTCGGCCAGGACTTCGAGAAAGCGTGAGTGGGGGTCGTCGGTTTCATCGCAATGCACATCCACCAGGCAACCGGTGCGCTCAGCCAGGTCCATCAAAAACTTCACCGAACTGACGCCTTGGTCGCGGGTGTACTCGAAATGCGGAATCCCGCCGACCACGTCCGCACCCATGTGGATCGCTTCCTCCATCAAGTCACGGCCATTGCGATAGGACTCGATGCCTTCCTGGGGGAAGGCGACGATTTGCAGGTCGATCAGGTGACGGCTTTCCTCGCGCACTTCGAGCATCGCTTTCAGTGCCGTCAGTTGCGGATCGGTGACATCGACGTGGGTGCGTACATGCTGGATGCCGTGGGCGGCGAGGCTCTGGATGGATTTTTTCGCCCGGGTCTTGGTGTCTTCCAGGGTGATGGTCGTCTTGCGCTCGCCCCAGCATTCGATGCCTTCGAACAGCGTGCCGCTCATGTTCCAGCGTGGCTCGCCGGCGGTCAGCGTCGCGTCGAGGTGGATGTGTGGCTCGACAAAGGGTGGCACCACCAGGTTGCCGCCGGCGTCCAGGTCCTCGGGACCCAGGGTCGGGGCTTCGGTCTGCCGGGCGATATTACTGATCAGGCCGTTTTCCAGGTGCAACTCATGCAGGCCTTCCTGGTTGCGCAACCGGGCGTTGATGATGTGCATCGGGAGGGTCCTTTCAGAAAGCTGTTAGTCGATACCCCTACGTTAGCTCGGTGGTGGCAATCCCCGCCAGTGGGCCGTTCAAATGTGGGAGCGAGCCTGCTCGCGAAGGCGGTATTGCAGTCACATTGATGTTGAATGTGCTGCCGTCTTCGCGAGCAGGCTCGCTCCCACAGAGATTCGGTTTCGTCAGGAAAAAAAGGGGAGAAAGCGCAGCAGTGCCGCGACAATGGCTTCGGGGGCGTCTTCCTGGACCAGGTGTCCGGCATTGGCAATGGCGTGAAATTGCGCCCCGGGAATCATGCCCTGCAAGGCGCGGCCGCGTTCAATGGGGATCCACTGATCGTCTTCACCCCAGAGAATCTGCACCGGACAGCGAATCGTTGGATACAACCCTTCGGCCTCACGGGTGTAGCGCTCGTCCATCTGCGCGATCTGCCGATAGAACGCCGCTTGCCCCGGATCGCCCAGCCAGGGTTGCACGTAGGGTGCGAGTTCGTCGTCCGGGATGTCCCGCTTGATCGCCCCGCGAATATAGGCGGGCACGATTGCCCGTTGAATGTAGTCGGGCAGCCCGCTGAACGCGGCCTCGTGCTGACGCACATGCTGCACGAACGGCGAGCCCCAGGGTGTCAGCGCTACCGGGTCGATCAGTGTCAGGCTGCGATAATCCTTGCCGTTAAGCAGATGGGCACGCAGCACCGTGGCCCCCCCGAAATCGTGAGCCACCACGTCCGGGCAATCCAGGCCCCAATGCTCCAGCAGGCGCGCCAGCAATTCGTTTTGCACGCCCAACGACACGTCACCTTCGATTTTATCGGACTGCCCATAGCCCAACAGATCGAAGTAATGCACCCGGTGCGTGGTGATGAAATACGGCGCGATACGGTGCCAGACATAGGAGGAGAAGGGCGTGCCGTGCACGAACACCAACGGCGGGCCGTCGCCGCGTACGGCGAAGCGCACGGAGTGGCCGTTGAAGCGAAAGGTCTGGGCCAGCGGCCAGTCAGTCATGGGCGTGTCCTCTTGGCGGGTGAGAGCCAAAAAGCATAGGCATAAAAAAACAGCCGTTGAAGGCTGTTCTCTATTTCCCTGACAAACCGCATTCCCCCTGTGGGAGCGAGCCTGCTCGCGAAGAGGCCGTGTCAGTCAGCATTAATGGTGAATGACACACCGCTTTCGTCGGAACGCCGCCCGGAGCCGGCTCGCTCCCACATTGGATCTGTGTTGTCTGTTTACTCGCCGCGATAGATGCACCCGCTGGTGCAGGTTTCGTGAATGCGGATCGCGCTGAGTTCCGGCAGCAGCGGCTTCATCTCGTTCCAGATGAATTTGGCCAGCACTTCACTGGTCGGGTTTTCCAGACCGGGAATATCGTTCAGATAGTTGTGGTCCAGACGCTCATACAGCGGCTTGAAGATCGCCTTGATCTCCGAGAAGTCGCGGATCCAGCCGGTATGCGGATCGAGATCGCCGCTCAGGTGAATCGCCACTTTGAACGAGTGACCGTGCAGGCGCCCGCACTTGTGGCCGTCCGGGACGTGGGGCAGGCGGTGGGCGGATTCGAACGTAAATTCCTTGAAGATTTCCACAGTGTTTTCAGCTCTGTTCAGGTGGCGATCGCCGTAGCGATGTAGGCAGGCTGCGAGTTTAACAGCTTGTCCTGACTAAAGGGTCAGCAGGCGTTCGCCAAGGCGACCGTTGGCGGCCAGTTCAAGAAACTCATCGCCCAGCCGGCGACTTTCATCCATCGTCGCGCGCCAGTACTTCTGCCGGCTCGGCGCGTCGCCCATGAAGCGCTTGAAGTCGTTGCGGTCCGGCAGTTTGCCGTAGGGCAGGCGTGCCAGGTATTCCCTGGACGGTGCCAGCAGCAGCACATCTTGCAAGCGGGCAGGGCAGGCGCGGCGCCAGGGCAGGGTCTTGTCGAACCAGCCGGGAATGACCCGGTCGGTGAAGTGCGGATACAGCACGATGTCATTGCCGCTGTAGGGCAAGTCGAGGTGATAGTCCAGCAGACCGCCGTCGCGGAACGTGCCTGCGCCGGCACCCGGCAGGTCGCGCACGCCTTCCATTACCATGGGAATCGACCCCGAGGCGAGCAGCGCCTGGCGCAAATTGCCGGCGTTCAGCGGGACGAAGCGCGACGGGAAGTCGTTCAGCGCGTTGACCGGCGGCGCCAGGCGCGGGTCGTGGATGATCAACCGCTCGAAATGCCGCGACAGCCGCGCGCGACCGCGCAGGTTGTCGGCGATCACCGACGACAGACCCAGGCCCAGCCGGCCGCGATGATCATCCGCGAGCAGGCCGTGGCTTTTGACCACCATGATGTTCAGGCGATAATGGGCATTTGTGAGCAGGGCGGCATCGCGGCCGTCGAGCAAGTCATCGAGCATGCGTCGCGAGCTCTGGCTGATCTGCGCCATGGTCACGCCCTTGGCGAAGTTCTGCTCGGTGTAAAGCTGCCCGAGACGGCGGATGCCCTCGGCGGCGTCCGGCAGACAGGCGCTGGCGAAGCGCCAGGAACCGACCGAGGCGCCAATCAGTGAACGCTCCCGAGGCGCCGACGGCAGCCATTGGCCGAACAACGCCAGGTCCAGTCCCTGAATGCCCAGTGCCTTCGGCCCACCGGCAGCGCCAGGCAGCGTGCCGACATCGGCGGCGCCGAGGCCGTTTTCACGAATGCGCGCAAAGGCACGCGGGCCGGCCTTGATCGTCAGGGAGGGGAACTTGATGTGGATGGCGGTCATACCGGTCTCGGTGTCTGGCAAGCGGGGAATTATGTGGGAGCGAGCCTGCTCGCGAAAGTGGTGTGTCATTCAACATCGATGGCGACTGACACGGCCTCTTCGTCGGAACGCCGCCCGGAGCCGGCTTGCTCCCACAGGGATTGGGTATGATCGATGATGGCAATTCAGTTTCAATTAAGTTGATGCTGCTATGGTGGCCCCCTCAGGCAAGATCCGAAGAATACGGAAACACCCATGAACACCCTGACGGCCCTGTTCGCCGCGTCCCTCATCGGCCTGACCGCCAGCCTCGTCCACGCCCGCGACCTGGATCAGGACGAAGCTCTGCGCCTGCGCCAACGAGGCGTGATCCTGCCGCTTGAACAACTGCTGCAACAAGCGCTGGACCGCTACCCGGGGGCCAAGCTGCTGGAAGCCGATCTCGAAGAGAAGCACGATGTCTACATTTATGAAGTCGAGTTGCTGACCCCTTCAGGCGTGGTCCGCGAGATCGCCCTCGATGCCGCCACCGGCCGTTTGCTCAAAGACAAGGAAGATTGACCGATGCGTTTGCTCCTGGTGGAAGACCATGTGCCCCTGGCCGACGAACTGCTGGCCGGCCTCAATCGGCAAGGGTATGCCGTGGATTGGTTGGCCGACGGTCGCGACGCGGTGTACCAGGGCAGCAGCGAACCCTATGACCTGATCATCCTCGACCTCGGCCTGCCAGGGTTGCCGGGACTCGAGGTGCTGGCGCAGTGGCGCGCCGGTGGCCTGGCCACGCCGGTACTGATCCTCACCGCCCGCGGTTCCTGGGCCGAGCGCATCGAAGGGCTCAAGGCCGGCGCCGACGATTACCTGACCAAGCCTTTTCATCCGGAAGAACTGCACCTGCGGGTCCAGGCGTTGCTGCGCCGCTCCCACGGCCAGGTCAATCAGCCGACGCTCAAGGCGGCGGGTTTGCAGTTGGACGAAGGTCGCCAGTGCGTGACCCGCGACGGCGCTGAAATTCAGCTGACCGCCGCTGAGTTTCGCCTGCTGCGTTACTTCATGCTGCACCCGGACCAGATCCTTTCCAAAAGCCACCTCGCCGAACACCTCTACGACGGTGAAACCGAGCGCGACTCCAATGTGCTGGAAGTCCACGTCAATCACCTGCGTCGCAAGCTCGGACGCAGCGTGATCGACACCCGTCGCGGCCAGGGTTACCTGTTCGGCGGGCAAGCGCAGTGAGATCGATCCAGCGCCGCTTGAGCCTGGGCCTGATCAGCGTGTTGGTGGTCGTCGGCCTGATATTGGCGCAAACCAGTCTGTGGCTGTTCGAAGTGGGTTTGCAGCGCTACCTCGAATCCGGGCTGCGCATCGACAGCGAGAACCTGCTGGTGGCGCTGGTGCGGGGGCCGCAGGGCCTGCAACTGGATGAGCGGCATTTGTCGCCGGCCTACCAACGACCGTTTTCCGGTCATTACTTCCGTATCGATTTTGCCGACAGTCATTGGCGCTCCCGGTCGTTGTGGGATCAGGAACTGCCGCGCCTCGAACATCCCGGCCTGCACAGCAACCTGCAATTGGGGCCGGAGGGGCAGCAGTTGCTGGTGTTGCGTTCGGACTATCGCCGGCTGGGCCAGTCGATCTCCATCAGCGTGGCGCAGGATTACACACCGGTGCGAGAGAGCTTCCAGCGCATGCGGCAAATCGGTCTCGGGCTGGGATTGGGGGGATTGCTGCTGATTCTGCTGTTGCAGCGAATCACCGTGCGTCGCGCCTTGCGACCACTGGAGAAGGCCCGGGAACAGATCGCGCAGCTGCAACAGGGCCAGCGCTCGCAGCTTGATGATCAGGTGCCGGTGGAACTGGAACCGCTGGTGGCGCAAATCAACCATTTGCTGGTCCACACCGAGGACAGCCTCAAGCGCTCGCGCAATGCCCTGGGCAATCTCGGCCACGCACTGAAAACCCCCTTGGCGGTGCTGTTGAGCCTGGCGTCAAGCGAGCAGCTCGACGCCCACCCGCAACTGCGCAAAATCCTCAAGGCGCAACTGGAGCTGGTCCAACAGCGGCTCAACCGTGAACTCAACCGCGCCCGTTTGGCCGGCGACGCACTGCCCGGCGCACGGTTTGACTGCGACATTGAACTGCCCGGCTTGCTGGCGACGTTGAACATGATCCATGGGCAACATCTGGACTTGAGCTATCGGTCACCGGCGGGCCTGCAACTGCCATGGGATCGCGAAGACCTGCTGGAGTTGCTCGGCAACCTGCTGGACAACGCCTGCAAATGGGCGGATGCCGCGGTCCGCTTGAGTGTGACTGAAACTGCGCACGGGTTTGAGTTGAGTGTGGAGGACGACGGCCCGGGCATTCCCGAAGACCGCCGCGATCGGGTGTTCAGCCGTGGTACGCGGCTGGATGAACAGACCGACGGCCATGGATTGGGCCTGGGTATCGTGCGCGACATCGTCGACACCTGGGGCGGGGTGTTGCGGTTGCAGGAGAGCGAGTGGGGTGGGTTGAAGGTGGTGATCGAATTGCCCAGACGCACCTGATCCAACACCGGAAAAACTGTGGGAGCGAGCCTGCTCGCGAATGCGGTGGGTCTATCACATCGATGTTGGATGTGACACCGCCTTCGCGAGCAGGCTCGCTCCCACAGGGGATTGCGTTATCCCTTAAAAATTCAGGTGTGATGAATCTCCCGATCCTTGGTTTCCGGCATGAAGAAAATCCCCAGGACGGCCGTCATCACCGCGATGACAATCGGGTACCACAGCCCGTAGTAGATATCCCCTGTGGCCGCGACCATGGCGAACGCCACCGTTGGCAGGAAGCCGCCGAACCAGCCGTTGCCGATGTGGTAGGGCAGCGACATCGAGGTGTAGCGGATGCGCGCCGGGAACAGCTCCACCAGCCAGGCGGCGATCGGCCCGTAGACCATGGTCACGTAGATCACCAGGATCGTCAGGAGCAGCAGCACCATCGGGTAGTTGGTCTTGGCCGGATCGGCCTTCTCGGGGTAGCCGGCCTCCTTGAGAGCGGTAACAAGCGAGGCAGTGAACGCGTCGTTCTGCGTCTTGAAGTCGGCGGCCGGCATGCCGGTGCCCTCGAAGCTGGTGATCACTTTCTCGCCGACACGGACCTGCGCGACGGTGCCCGGTTCGGACTTCACGTTCTCATAGGGGATGGCCCTTTTTGCCAACACGGTCTTGGCCAGGTCGCAGGAACTGGTGAATTTGGCCTTGCCCACCGGGTCGAACTGGAACGAACACTGATCGGGGTTGGCGACCACCTTGACCGGGTTTTTCGCCTGCGCGACGAACACGTCGGGGTTACCGTATTGGGTCAGCGCATGGAAGATCGGGAAATACGTCAGCGCCGCCAGGATGCAGCCGGCCATGATGATGCCCTTGCGGCCGATACGGTCGGACAGGCTGCCGAAAATGACAAAGAATGGCGTGCCGATCAGCAGGGAGCCGGCAATCAACAAGTTGGCGGTCTGCGGGTCGATTTTCAGCGTCTGAAGCAGGAAAAACAGCGCATAGAATTGCCCGGTGTACCAGACCACCGCCTGGCCGGCGGTGCCGCCGAGCAGGGCCATGATCACAATCTTGAGGTTTTCCCAGCGGGCGAAGGATTCGGTCAGCGGCGCCTTGGACGCCTTGCCTTCAGCCTTCATTCTCATGAACACCGGCGACTCACTCAGTTGCAGGCGGATGTACACCGAGACGATCAGCAACAGGATCGACAAGAGGAACGGAATCCGCCAGCCCCAGGCTTCGAAGGCCTCGGTGCCCAGCGCCGTGCGGCAGGCGAGGATCACCAGCAGCGACAGAAACAGGCCGAGGGTCGCGGTCGTCTGAATCCACGAAGTGAAGTAGCCGCGTTTGCCTTTCGGTGCATGTTCGGCCACGTAGGTCGCCGCGCCACCGTACTCGCCCCCCAGGGCCAGGCCCTGCAACAGGCGCAAGGTGATCAGGATGATCGGCGCCGCCACGCCAATGGTTGCGTAGCCGGGCAGAAAGCCCACCACCGCCGTGGACACACCCATGATCACGATGGTGATGAGGAAGGTGTGCTTGCGCCCGATCATGTCGCCCAGCCGGCCGAATACAATCGCGCCGAAGGGGCGTACGGCGAAGCCCGCGGCAAACGCGAGCAGGGCGAAGATGAAGGAGGTGGTTTCGTTGACACCGGCGAAAAAGTGCTTGGCGATGATCGCGGCGAGGGAACCGTACAGGTAAAAGTCATACCACTCGAACACGGTGCCCAGGGACGAAGCGAAAATGACCTTGCGCTCCTCCTTGGTAATGCCGTGGTGGGGCGCGCTGCCCGTGGATGTATTGTCGATTGCCGCCATGAGACTCTCCGTTTTTCTTGTTTTAGGCCGGAGCACCTTCATTGTTGTTGCCGCACCCTGGCCCTGGGGCTGATGTCATCGGACACACACTGACGGCCTCGCATTGCTGCGAAGTCTCTAAAAGCATAATCGGCTTTGCACAGATATCCACTCGCCATCATGGCAGACACAGAACCTGTAGGAGCAAAGCTTGTTCGCGATAGCGGTAGGTCAGTCACCGCAGTGTCGAATGTTCTACCGCAATCGCGAGCAAGCTTTGCTCCTACAGGGGAGGGGGGTGGGTTAAACGCGGAACTGATCCATCAGGCTCTGCTGTTGATTGGCCAGGCGATTGAGCGACTGGCTCACCCGCGCCGACTCATTGGCCTGCCCCGACAACGACTCGGTCACATCGCGAATGGTCGCCACGTTGTTGTTGATCTCCTCGGCCACCGCGCTCTGTTCTTCGGCGGCGCTGGCAATCTGCAGGTTCATGTCGCTGATGACCGTTACCGCATCGCCGATCTGCCGCAGGGCCGTCACGGCCTGTCCGACCTGCTCGACGCTGCCCTGGGCCTGGCGATGGCTGTTGCCCATCGACCCCACCACGTCCTGTGTGCCGCTTTGCAGTTGTTCGATCACCAGGCGGGTTTCTTCCACCGATTCCTGGGTGCGTCGCGCCAGATTGCGCACCTCATCGGCTACCACGGCAAAGCCGCGCCCGGCCTCACCGGCACGGGCCGCTTCGATGGCGGCGTTGAGCGCCAGCAGGTTGGTCTGTTCGGCGATGGCGCGGATCACTTCCAGTACCGAGCCAATCTTCTCGCTGTTGGCGGCCAGGCCTTCGACCTGGACCATCGCCGCGCTCATGTCGGCGGCGAGGTTGTCGATGCTGGCGGTGGTGCGGTCGATCACGGTCAGCCCCTGACGGGTCGCCTGATCCGCGTCCCGCGCCGCCTGGGCTGCCTGGGCGGCACTGCGGGCGACGTCCTGGGCGGTGGCGCTCATTTCGTGGGACGCGGTGGCGACCTGATCCACCTGGCGGTATTGCTGCTCCATGCCGGCACTGGTCTGGGTGGCAATGGCGGAGGATTGGTCCGCGGTGCTGCGGGCGTCCTGTACCGAGCGTTTGACCTCGGCAATGATCGGTTGCAGCTTGTCGAGGAAACGGTTGAACCAGCCGGCCAATTGACCCAGCTCATCCTTTTTGTCGTAGGCCAGGCGACGGGTCAGGTCACCTTCGCCGCTGGCAATGTCTTCGAGCATGTGCGCCACGCCGAGGATCGGCTTGGTCACGCTGCGCGCCATCAGCCATACCAGCAGCAGGCCAATCAAGGCGGCCAGCACACCCAGGCCGAGTTCGGTCAGGGTGCCGGCGGTGTTGCTTTCATCCAGTTGTTTTTTCAGCGCTTCGGCCGGTCCCACCAGCACTTTTTCCGGCACGTCGAGCAACACGCCCCAGGCCTTGCCGCCCGGTATCGGCTGGAACGGCGCCAGCACCTTGAGCTGCTGATCGCTGTGCAGGCTGGTGGTCTTGCTGGCTGTGGCGAGCATGCGCATCAGCTCGGCACCGGTGTGTTTGTCCACGGCTTCCAGACGCTGGCTGAGTTTGCTGGCGTCCGGGCTGTAGCCGGCGAGCAAACCGGCCGGGCTGACGATGCTGACGCTGGTCTGGCCGTCATAGAGTTTCTTGCTTGCGCTCTGGCTGACCGCTTGCAGGCTGTTGAGGTTGATGTCCACCGACAGCGAAGCGATGACCTTGCCGTTGACCATCAACGGGAAAACGATGCTGGTCATCAGCACGTTCTGGCCGTCGATCACATAGAAGTACGGCTCGATCACGCAGGGCTTGAGGTTGGCGCGTGGGCAGGTGAACCAGGCGTTGGCCGCTTCGCCGCTGGGGCCAGTGCTGGTGTCGGCGATGTCTTTTTCCGGTAGAGGCATGAACGTCAGCTTGCCTGGGGTCGGTTGCGACCAGTACAGGGCAAAGCGGCCTTTTTCGTTGCTGCCGACATCGCTCTGGCCGGCGAACAGCTCGTCCTTGCCGTCCAGTCCGTTGGGTTCGAACACCAGGGACAGGCCGAGCAATTCCGGGTTGGCCTGCAGGGCCGACTTGACCTGGCGGGTCAGGTCTTCGCGCAGATCGAAGGCATCGAGAAAGCGTTTCTCGGCCTGCTCGCGCAAAAACAGCACCTGCCGCGAAAAGCCGTGGCCATATTGATAGGCGTCCATGAACTGTTGGCGAATGCCCAGCGCCTGGTTTTCACCCTGGGACTCGATCCGCGCCTGGGCGGCTTCGGTCAACATCTCCATGCTCGAGGCTTTCACCAGCTCGGAGCTGTGCTCCATGCGATACAGCGAGAGCCCCACCAGCAGGGTCACGATGCCGGCCAGGCACAGCCCGGCCAGCAGGGTGATTTTCCATTGAATGGAGAGTTGTCTGAGCGACATGGAGACGTCCTTATTCGATAAATATCTGAGACTTTGCACTGTAACGGCCGGGATTCGGCTTTCTTAAGGGGATGCCGCTTTCTGTGGGAGCAAGGCTTGCCCGCGATGGCGATTTCAAGGACGCCATCGCGGGCAAGCCTTGCTCCCACAAGAAGCGGTATCACATGCTGCTTGAGGCTTGCAGCTTGCCGCTGCTTCCTTCACAGTGCGCGCCCTCTAATAAAACCCATTCTTAAATCCGCTGGCGGCTCTTCGCAGACTGCCGGACGGAGTCTTTCCGTTTGTCTCGAGGTAATGAAATGAATGCAGTGATTGCCGCGGTCGGCATCATGCTGATACTTAGCTTGTCCCGCGTGCATGTGGTCATCGCGTTGATCGTCGGTGCGCTGGTGGGTGGCCTGACCGGTGGCCTGGGCATCGACGCGACACTCAAGGCCTTCAACAGCGGCCTCGGCGGCGGGGCGACGGTGGCGTTGTCCTACGCGCTACTTGGCGCTTTCGCCGTGGCCATTGCCAAGTCCGGTCTGGCCCACGCCCTGGCCGACAAGGCACTGGCGATGGTCGATCGCCAGCACGCCAGTGGTGGGGGACAGGTCAAATGGCTGTTGATCGGCCTGCTCTGGGTGGTGGCCATTGCCTCGCAGAACATCTTGCCGATACATATCGCGTTCATTCCGCTGCTGGTGCCACCGCTTTTATACGTGCTGACCAAGTTGCAACTGGACCGCCGATTGATCGCCTGCGTCATGACCTTCGGCCTGATCACCCCGTACATGTTCCTGCCGGTGGGCTTCGGCAATATCTTTCTCAATGAGATCCTGCTGGCCAACGTCGCCCGCAGCGGTGTGGACATCAGCGGCATCAACGTCACCCACGCCATGGGCATCCCGGCGCTGGGCATGCTGGCCGGGCTCGGGGTGGCGTTTATCAGCTACCGCAAAAAGCGCGTCTACGATCTGGAAAAGATCGCGCAAGTGGAGCAGGTGGCCGTGCAATACAACCCGTTGAGCCTGATGGTGGCAGGCCTGGCCATCGCGGCGGCGTTCATCATTCAGTTGCTGCTGGACTCGATGATCATCGGTGCGCTGGCGGGCTTCCTGCTTTTTTCGCTGTCGGGCATCGTCAAGTGGCGTGATACCGATGACCTGTTCACCGAAGGCATGAAAATGATGGCGATGATCGGTTTCATCATGATCGCCGCCTCGGGGTTCGGCGAGGTGATCAAGGCGACCGGGGACGTGCAGACGCTGGTTGAGGCGTCGGCCGGCTGGATCGATCACAGCAAAGCCATTGGCGCGTTGATGATGCTGCTGGTCGGCCTGCTGGTGACCATGGGCATCGGCTCGTCGTTTTCCACGGTGCCGATCCTGGCGGTGATTTTCGTGCCGTTGTGCGTGCAGCTGGGTTTCAGCCCGATTGCCATCGTGTGCATCGTCGGCACCGCCGGCGCCCTGGGCGACGCCGGTTCGCCGGCCTCGGATTCGACCCTCGGCCCGACCTCCGGCCTGAACATCGACGGCCAGCATCACCACATCTGGGACACCGTGGTGCCGACCTTCCTGCACTACAACCTGCCGTTGCTGGCGTTTGGGTGGCTGGCGGCGATGGTGCTGTAAACCGGTTTCCCTGACACCCTACAATCACTGTTGGAGCGAGCCTGCTCGCGAAGGCGGTGTATCAGTCGATGCATTTGTTGCCTGACACACCCTCTTCGCGAGCAGGCTCGCTCCCACAGGGGGCGGTGCGACCTTGACCTCAACTTTTGACCTGGCGTGCCGTTAAAGCCTTTACCCACGCCAATAAAACCAAAAGAGTGAACGTCATGCGCATGAGCCTGAAGGCCAAAGTCCTGTCCCTTGCCGTCCTCCCGGTGTTGCTCTTCGCGCTGGTCATCAGCCTGACTACATTGTTCATCCTCCAGGGCCAGGCCCGTCACGAAGTCGAGCAAACCCGCGAGCGCCTGCTCAGCGATGCCAAGGCCACCCTGCAAAGCTATGTGGCCGTGGCCATGACCACCATCAAGCCGCTGTACGACGCCGCCGCCCAGGGCGATAACGCCGCGCGGACCCAGGCGATCAAGTTGCTGTCGAACATCAAGTACGGCAAGGAAGGCTACTTCTTCGGCTACGACTCCGAGACCGTGCGCCTGTTCAAGGCCAACGACCCTGAAGGCGTGGGCAAGAGCTTCAAGGACAATCGCGACCCGAACGGCGTCTACGTCAACCGCGACCTGGTGAAAGTCGCCAAGGACGGGAGCCATTACCTGCAATACAGCTCGCCGCTACCGGGCAACGCACAAGTGTTGGTGCCGAAACTCGGCTACACCGAATACCTGTCGAAGTGGGACATGGCGGTCGGTACCTCGGTCAACCTCGACGGCATCGAGGCGCAAGTGGCCGCGGTCGAGGCTCAGGTTCAGGAGCGCATGCAAGGCGTGGTGCTGAGCATCGTCGGTGTGGCCGTGGTGGTGCTGTTGCTGATTGCGGCGGCCGGGATGTTATTGGCCAACACCATTTTGCGTCCGCTGAACCTGATGAAAGCCAACCTCGACGACATCGCGGCGGGCGAGGGCGACCTGACCCGGCGCCTGACCATCACCAGCCAGGATGAACTGGGTGAGCTGGCCGGTTCGTTCAACCGTTTCGTCGACAAAATCCACGGCCTGGTACGTCAGATCACCGAAATGACCTCGCAACTGACCGGGCTGGTGACTCAGGTTTCCGACCAGGCTCACCGTTCGGACCAGGCCATGGAGCGCCAGCGTCACGAGACCGATCAGGTGGCCACGGCGATCAATGAAATGTCGGCCGCCGCCCAGGAAGTGGCCAAGAGCGCGCAGAACGCCGCGGTGGCCGCGCAGCAGACCGATGAAGAAGGCCAGGCTGCCAAGCGCGTGGTGGCCGGCAGCATCGTGAAGATTCATGCGCTGGTGGATGACATTCGCAGCAGCGGCGTCTCCCTCGACAGCTTGCAAAAGGACGTGTCATCGATTGTCAGCGTGCTCGGGGTCATTCGCTCGATTGCCGAACAGACCAACCTGCTGGCGCTCAATGCGGCGATCGAAGCGGCCCGCGCCGGTGAAGCCGGACGCGGTTTTGCGGTGGTGGCCGATGAAGTGCGAGCGCTGGCCAGTCGCACGCAAATCAGCACCCAGGAAATCCAGGGCATGATCGATCGCTTGCAGGCCGGTACCCAGTCGGCGGTGGAAGCCATGCGTCGTTCCAGTGAGGCCGGTGATGGTACTTCGGCCCAAGCCAACGAAGCCGGCGCGTCCCTCGACACCATGGCGCAACTGATCGCCACCATCAATTCGATGAACGCGCAAATCGCCAGTGCAGCCGAAGAGCAGACCGCCGTGGCCGAAGAGATCAACCGCAGCGTGCATCAGATTGCGGTGGCGGTGGATAACGTGGCTGGCGAGACCCAGTTGGGTGCGCAGACATCGCGCAGTCTGGCGGAGCTGGGGCAGCGCCTGGGCGGCCTGGTCGGGCAGTTCCGTATCTGACACGCCCCACTTGTAGGAGTCGGCTTGCCGGCGAAGGCGTTCGCATGGGCGCTGCAAGTCTTGAGACCGCCATCGCTGGCAAGCCAGCTCCCACAAGGACCGGGGATGAATGAACAATTTACGGCTGGCGCAACACCTGTAGGAGCCGGCTTGCCGGCGAAGGCGTCTTTATTTGCGGTGCAAGACTCGAGACCGCCATCGCTGGCAAGCCAGCTCCCACAAGGGCCGGGGATGAATGAACAATTTACGGCTGGCACAACACCTGTAGGAGTCGGCTTGCCGGCGAAGGCGTCTTCATGGGCGGTGCAAGACTCGAGACCGCCATCGCTGGCAAGCCAGCTCCCACCAGGACCGGGGATGAATGAACAATTTACGGCTGACGCAACACCTGTAGGAGCCGGCTTGCCGGCGAAGGTGTCTTTATGGGCGATGCAGGACTCGAGGCCGCCTTCGCTGCGGTGCGGCGGTCCGACAAGCCGGCTCCTACACTGGTAGGACGGGGTGTTTTGTTCGGCCCCGACCACTGCATAAGGAGTCAGCACCATGACCGATGACCGTAAATGTGACTGCCCTAAATGTAACTGCAAGCTTGGTGAGCATCCGATCGTGCGTCACGGCAAGCACTTTTGCTGTGAGGCCTGCGCCAAGCACCATGAGCACGGTGAAGAGTGTGCCAATCAAGGTTGCAAGTGCGCTCATGGCTGACAGCGATCACGCATTGGAAAGCGGAGCCCGTTCGGGCTCCGCTTTTTTTCGGGCGGCAGGCGCCAAGGCATCAGTTCGCCGGTCGCCACTTGACGTTTTCCACACCGAACTTCTCTGCCATCGGCTTGCTGGTCTTTTGCACTTTTTCCCGGCCAAAGCGCGGGATCCGGCCCACCCCCGCGTCGCAACTCGCCCAATGCCAGGCTTCGGCGTTGTCCATTTTTTCCAGACGAATGATGAACGATTTGGGGACGCCATGAAGGGTGTACTCGATGACGAAGAGTTTTGCGTTGTTCATATGGCCCGTATTCCTCCCTGTGGTACATAAACGGATCGCGGGTCAGACGGAAAATTCAGTCAAATTGTCAGACGGTTGCGCTCCTGGCGGCCTGTCCGGGGTCTGGTTAACATAAAGCCTTCCCTCCAAAGCTAATGATCATAGCCCATGGCCCTTGCTGCCCCGCCGGATCTGAGTGACACCGATGTGCCCGTGCAACCGCTGGCGCGTACCTATCCGCGCGGGCTGTTCATCGAGCCGCACGAGCATGTCTGGGGGCAGTTGCTGTACGCGATGAGCGGAGTGATGTGGGTCGAGACACCCCATGAGGCGCTGGTGGTGCCGCCGCAACGGGCGGTGTGGCTGCCGCCGGGGGTGCCCCACGGGATTCGCGTGGTGACGGACCTGCAAATGCGCAACATCTACCTGCGACCTTCCCTGGCGGCAACGCTTGATGACAGCGTGCAGGTGATTGAGGTCGGCGGGCTGCTGCGGGAGTTGATCGTCGGCCTGGTGGAGCAGGGCGACCACGGTGCCCCCGAGTATTACGACGCATTGGTAGGGCTGGCATTGTTGGAGCTCAAGCGGGCCCGGCGCTCGCTGATGAAAATCCCTTTGCCGGACGATTCCGACCGGCGGCTGATGAACCTGTGCCAGGCGGTCATGGCCCAGCCATCCCTGGACATACCTTTCGAACAGCACGCCGAAACCGCCGGTGCCAGCGTGCGTACCCTGGCGCGACTGTTCAAGGAGGGCCTGGGCATGGGTTTTGCCGAGTGGCGGCGCCAGGTGCAACTGGCGACGGCGGCGGCAGAGTTGATCCAGGGCGTACCGGTCAGTGCGATTGCCCGGGAACTGGGCTATTCCCCCAGCAGCTTCAGCGACATGTTCCGCCGGGAACTGGGTGTCGCGCCTTCGCAGTATTCGACCCAAAACCTGTAGGCGCTGGCTTGCCAGCGATTGCGTCCTCACAGGCAATACAGTTGTCGCCTGAAGCACCGCGTTCGCTGGCAAGCCAGCTCCTACAGGTTCGCGTAGCGGTGTTTTGGCCGAAATTCAGAAGCACTTGGCCGATGCTCGAGGCCACCCCGCTCTAGACTTCAGGCATACCTCAATTGCCCGCGGAGTCTGCCATGAGCTACTTCATTTCCCTGTCGATCGGCCTGGGTGTCGGCCTGATCTACGGTGCCCTGGATTTTCGTTCCCCCGCACCGCCAGCCATCGCCCTGGTAGGCCTGCTGGGCATGCTGGCCGGTGAAAAACTCTGGCCGATGGGCCGTCAGTTGGTCGCTGGCTGGATCTCCTGAATCCCTTATCTACTGGATGAAAACCACATGAAAGCTTTGCAGTTCGACAAAACCGGCGATCTCGCGGCCCTGCGCTACGTCGAGGTGCCCACCCCCGTGCCCGGTGCCGATGAAGTGTTGGTCGAAATCAAGGCCGCCGGGCTCAACCCAAGCGATGTGAAGAACGTCCTGGGACGTTTTCCCTACACCACGTTGCCAAGGATTCCCGGTCGTGATTTCGCCGGCATCGTCGTTGAAGGTCCGCAAGCACTGATCGGCCAGCAGGTCTGGGGCACGGGTCGTGAATTGGGCTTTTTCGCCGATGGATCCCATGCACAGTTCGTCAAACTGCCGGCCAAGGGCGTCGCGATCAAGCCCAGTCATCTGAGTTTTGCCCAGGCCGCCAGCCTTGGCGTGCCCTATACCACGGCGTGGGATGCGCTGGAGCGCAGCCTGGTGACCGCTGAAACCCGTTTGCTGGTGATCGGCGGCGGGGCGGTCGGCAGTGCGGCGCTGGCATTGGCGAAAGTGCGCGGTGCCCAGGTGCTGGCGGCGGCGCGGCGGCCGGAGCAGGTCAAGGATTTGCAAGCCCAGGGTTACCGGACGCTGCAACTGGACAAGCCCGAGGACCTGGGGGCGCAGGTGAATGCGGTGTTCACCGGTGGCGCTGACGTGATTTTCGACACCACGGGCTTCTGGCTGCCAGCCTCCGTCGCAGCATTGGCCACCTTCGGCCGTATCGCGATCATCGCCGCACCGGTGGATGGCATGGTGCAGCTGCCGGCACTGGCGCTGTATCGCAAGGGCGGCTCGGTGGTAGGGATCAACTCGCTGCTGTACGGCGTACAGGCCTGCGCGGCGATGCTCGATCAGTTCGGCCAATTCTTCGATCAGGACCTGTTGCCATTGCCCCAGGGGCTGTTCGAGTCGCCGTTGGCCGAAGGGTTGGCGCGCTACGCGGAAGTCAATCAGGGCAGTGGTGACAAGGTGATTTTGTTGCCATAACCCCTCTCACTGTAGGAGCGAGCCTGCTCGCGAAAGCGGAGTGTCATCCAACGTTGACGTGCCTGACTCACCGCTTTCGCGAGCAAGCCCGCTCCCACAAGGCTAGAATCGGCCTCATCGATCCTACGAGGTACCCCCGATGAGTGAACCGATCCGTCTGACCCAGTACAGCCACGGCGCTGGATGCGGTTGCAAGATTTCCCCCCAGGTACTGGAAGTGATTCTGGCCGGCAGCGGGGCGCAGAATCTGGACCCCAGACTCTGGGTCGGCAATGCCTCGCGTGACGACGCGGCGGTGTACGCCATCGATGAAGAGCGCGGCGTGGTATCGACCACGGACTTTTTCATGCCAATCGTCGACGATCCCTTCGATTTCGGCCGTATCGCCGCCACCAATGCCATCAGTGATATTTACGCCATGGGTGGTGACCCGTTGATGGCGATTGCGATCCTCGGCTGGCCGGTCAACGTGCTGGCGCCGGAGATTGCCCGGGAAGTGATCCGCGGCGGCCGTTCGGTGTGCGATGAGGCAGGCATCCCTTTGGCTGGCGGGCATTCCATCGATGCGCCGGAACCCATCTTCGGCCTGGCCGTCACTGGCCTGGTGGAAAAACGCCACATGAAGCGCAACGACACCGCCACCGCCGGTTGCCTGCTTTACCTGACTAAACCGTTGGGCATCGGCATCCTCACCACCGCCGAGAAAAAGGGCAAGTTGCGCAATGCCGACATCGGCCTGGCCCGTGACTGGATGTGCACCCTGAACAAACCCGGTAGCCGCTTTGGCAAGCTCGATGGCGTGACGGCGATGACCGACGTCACCGGTTTCGGGCTGCTCGGGCATCTGGTGGAAATGGCTGACGGCAGCAACCTGACTGCACGTATCCAATATGACCGGGTGCCGCGTCTGGCGGGGGTCGAGTATTACCTAGAACAGGGCTGCATTCCCGGCGGGACGTTGCGTAATTACGACAGCTACGCCAGCAAGCTCGGACGCTTGCAGGAACTGCATAAACGCGTGCTGTGCGACCCGCAGACCAGTGGCGGGCTGCTGATCGCCGTCACCCCGGACAGCAACGAGCAGTTCTTGAAGGTGGCTGCGGGGCTGGGCCTGGACCTGGCACCGATTGGTGAACTGATCGAACGACAGACACACGCGGTCGAGGTGTCCTGATGGCTGTCGACAGCACCGATTACCGCGATATCTTCCTCAACGACCGGCCGATGATGGATGTCCGCGCGCCGGTCGAGTTTGCCAAGGGCGCCTTCCCCGGTGTGGTCAACCTGCCGCTGATGAACGATCACGAGCGGCAACGGGTCGGCACCTGCTATAAGCAACAGGGTCAGCACGCCGCCATTGACCTGGGCCATCAACTGGTGTCCGGCGCGGTCAAGGCCGAGCGCATCCAGGCCTGGGCGGACTTCGCCCGGGCGCATCCCGATGGGTATTTGTATTGTTTTCGCGGCGGACTGCGCTCGCAGATCGTCCAGCAGTGGCTCAAGGACGAGGCCGGTATCGACTATCCGCGGGTGGCTGGCGGCTACAAGGCCATGCGCAATTTCCTGTTGAATACGGTCGATCAGGCCGTTGCCCAGTGCGATTTCGTGCTGCTGGGTGGTATGACCGGCACCGGCAAAACCGAAGTGCTGACGCAATTGAACAACGGGCTGGACCTTGAAGGTCACGCCAATCATCGCGGTTCCAGTTTTGGTAAACGCGCCACGGGCCAGCCGGCCAATATCGACTTTGAGAATCGTATTGCCGTGGACCTGCTGAAAAAGCGCGCCCTTGGCTGTGAGCAATTCGTGCTGGAAGACGAGAGCCGGGCCATCGGCAGTTGCGCGTTGCCGTTGTCGCTGTATCAGGGGATGCAGCAGTTTCCGATGGTCTGGCTCGAAGACAGCCTGCAAGGACGGGTCGAGCGGATCCTGCGTGATTATGTGGTGGACCTGTGTGCCGAGTTCATCCGCGTGCATGGCGACGACGGTTTTGTGCTGTTTTCCGAACGCTTGCTGGACAGTCTGAACAATGTGCAGAAACGCCTGGGTGGCGAGCGGCATCGGCGGATGCTGGTGCTGATGGAAGACGCCCTGGCGGAGCAGGGACGCAGCGGCGCGGTGGATTTGCACCGGAGCTGGATCGAAGGGCTACTGGTTGAGTATTACGACCCGATGTATGCGTTTCAGCGGGAGAAAAAGGGCGCGCGGATCGAGTTTGCCGGGGAGCGGGGGGCGGTGCTGGCGTATTTGCGGGAGCGGGGCAGTCTGCGGGGGTGATGGTGGGTTTGCCGGCCCCTTCGCGAGCAGGCTCGCTCCCACATTGAATCTGTTCCCTGTGGGAGCGAGCCTGCTCGCGAAGAGGCCCCAACAGGCAGTGGAGAACTCAAATCGGACAAGTCTCAGGCCCATTATTCAGCCCTTGCTTGTAGGTGTGGCTTTGCAGGCTGGCCTTGCCGTTATGCCAGGTCAGGGTCAGCACATACAGCGAATCGTAATCATTGGATTCCCAATCCTCGGTGATGGTCTGCTTCTCACCGACGGCGTCCCCGGCGACCTTGTTGATCAGCTCCGGCAGGTAGCCGTGGGACCAGGCGGTGTAGATCACCGAGTTGTGATACTTGTCATGCAGCAGTTCCTCGGCCAGGTCGCTGGTGTCGTTGGCCGAGAAATTGATATTCACCGGCAAGCCGAGCTTGATCGCACTGGGGCTGATGGTCATCAACGGGCGGATGTAGCTGTAGGAATTGTTTAGCTCGCCTTCCTCGACATTGCGTGTCGGGTTGGCGGCAAACACATAGTCGGCCTTGCCGAATTTTTCCGGCAGCAGGGTCGCCAGGTCGATGGCGCGGTTCAGGCCCTGGCAATTGAGCTGGCCCAGGCCGCCGGCAGGCTTTTCAGCGTGGCGCAGGAACACCAGCGTCTGCGTGCCGTCCGCCGGTTGAGCGCGGCTTTCGCGGGCCTCCAGCAACATGAACAACGCACCCGCTGCCAGCAGGGCGGGCAGGAATATAAAGGCGCGGTGTTTGAAGCGATTGGCGAGTTTCAGAAAGTTCGTCATCGAAAATGGGTTCTTCAGCGTATTGGGTGAAGGCTGACAATCCTTTATACCGCGAATTTCCTGCGTCGGGTGTTTTCCATGTCGTTTAAGCCAGTCCGTTTATAACGGACAGTGCTCAGAGTCCCCTGAGGCCCATTTGGTTCGATTCCGGCCACGGGGCGCAGCAATGTACCGGTAACCTTAAACAGGTGCGTGTAAAGGTTA
Organism: Pseudomonas sp. WPR_5_2; assembly: GCF_003634475.1. Classification (NCBI taxonomy): domain Bacteria; kingdom Pseudomonadati; phylum Pseudomonadota; class Gammaproteobacteria; order Pseudomonadales; family Pseudomonadaceae; genus Pseudomonas; species Pseudomonas sp. WPR_5_2. Next base: position 122,656 of record NZ_RBLA01000002.1, read on the forward strand.
TCGACAGGATGTTGCGAAATTGTGGACACAATACACTGTCTGGTGCATCAGAGCGCTGTGATCTCCTTTGATCTTGACCATCAACGGTATTGATGGCGCCACGCGTCACACCCCGCACCATCTGCATTATGATCGACATTCTCAATTTTCCCGTGGACCCATCCCCATGACCGATTTGTCTGCATTCCCCATCACCAAAAAATGGCCGGCCCGGTATCCGGAGTGGATTCAGCTGTACTCCTTGCCGACCCCCAACGGCGTCAAGGTCTCGATCATGCTCGAAGAGATCGGCCTGCCATACGAGCCACACCGCGTAGGGTTCGACACCAACGATCAGATGTCTCCCGAATTCCTGTCGTTGAATCCCAACAACAAGATCCCGGCCATCCTCGATCCGCACGGCCCGGATGACCAACCGCTACCGTTGTTCGAGTCCGGGGCGATTCTGATTTATCTGGCCGACAAGAGCGGGCAACTGCTGGCCCAGGAGTCGGCGGCACGTTATGAAACCATCCAGTGGCTGATGTTCCAGATGGGCGGGATCGGCCCGATGTTCGGCCAGCTCGGCTTTTTCAACAAATTTGCCGGCAAGGACTACGAAGACAAGCGTCCCCGTGACCGCTACGTCGAAGAAAGCAGGCGCCTGCTGGCTGTCCTTGATAAACGCCTGGAAGGCCGGGACTGGATCATGGGCGAGCGCTACACCATTGCCGATATCGCCACCTTTCCGTGGGTGCGCAACCTGATCGGCTTCTATGAGGCCGGCGATCTGGTGGGTATCCATAATTTCCCTAACGTCACCCGGGTGCTGGAGCGCTTCCTGGCGCGGCCGGCGGTGAAGCGCGGGCTGGAAATCCCGAACCCCGTCTCCAACTAATCACTACCCCCTGTGGGAGCGGGCTTGCCCGCGATGAAGTCGGCATATCCAACATCTATGTTGAATGTACCGCCGCCATCGCGGGCAAGCCCGCTCCCACAGGGTTTTGAGTACATATAATCTCCGATTTTCAGGATTTGCCCATGTCCAGCCAGTTCCCCGAAGCACGTCCACGCCGTCTGCGCCGCAATGCGAGCCTGCGCAGCCTGTTCCAGGAAACCGAGTTCAGCCTGAACGATCTGGTCCTGCCGATCTTCGTCGAAGAAGAGATCGACGACTTCGTGCCGATCAAAAGCATGCCCGGGGTGATGCGCATTCCGGAATCGAAACTGGCCGGTGAAATCGAGCGTTATGCCCGGGCCGGGATCAAGTCGGTGATGACCTTCGGCGTGTCCCATCACCTGGACAGCAATGGCAGCGACACCTGGCGCGAAGACGGTCTGGTGTCGCGTATGTCGCGCATTGCCAAGGACGCGGTGCCGGACATGATCGTCATGTCCGACACCTGTTTCTGTGAATACACCGATCACGGCCATTGCGGCGTGCTGCACAACCATGAAGTGGATAACGACCAGACCCTGATCAACCTTGGCAAGCAAGCCGTAGCGGCGGCCCGCGCCGGTGCCGACGTGATTGCGCCGTCGGCGGCGATGGACGGCCAGGTCCGGGCCATCCGCCGGGCACTGGATGAGGCCGGTTTCACCCAGACGGCGATCATGGCCTACTCGACCAAATTCGCTTCGGCGCTCTATGGCCCGTTCCGCGAAGCCGGGGGCAGCGCGCTCAAGGGCGACCGCAAAAGCTATCAAATGAACCCGATGAACCGCCGCGAGGCGGTGCGCGAATCGTTGCTGGACGAACAGGAAGGCGCCGATGCGCTGATGGTCAAGCCGGCAGGTGCCTACCTGGACATCATCCGCGACATCCGCGAAGCCTCGCGCCTGCCCCTGTCGGCGTATCAGGTCAGCGGCGAGTACGCGATGATCAAGTTCGCCGCGCAGGCGGGGGCCATCGACGAAGAGCGCGTGGTGCGCGAAAGCCTGGGGGCGATCAAGCGGGCGGGGGCGGATCTGATCTTTACCTACTTTGCGATGGACCTGGCCCTGGCCGGGATCTAAAACCAGCCAACAGCCCCTGTGGGAGCGGGCTTGCCCGCGATGAGGCCAGCCTGTTCAACATTTATGTTGAATCTACCGCCGCCATCGCGGGCAAGCCCGCTCCCACAGGGGGGGGTGTGATGGTTTCAGGATTTGCCAAAAAACGGCCTGATCCCGTGATGGCTGAAATACCGCTCGATCACCTTCGGATCCGAGCACGTTTCGGCTATCGCCACATACGTATCCGGCCGCAACAGGTAAAAGCCGTTTCGCCCCAGGCCTGCCGTTTCGAACGCCGGTCGCCAGTCAAACACATGCAGCTGCAAATGATGTTCGTTGCACCAGGCGATCATCTCGTCGCTGGTGTCGCCATACACATGCACTTGCCAGGTCGGACATTTCAGCGATTCGAAATTGTCCCCCTCGCCATCGTGCGCCCAGGGCAAGCGGTCGCCGCCGTGAACGTGCCCGGCCACGCCCGTGCTCAAGGGCATCCCTCGGTAGTTCAGGGTGATCTGCGACACCGTGCGAAAGAGAAATTCGCGGGACGTTTCGAACGAGGCCATTTTCGGCAGCAGGAACGGCGCAAGGCGTGTGCGCAGCAGGTCGGCCATGCGCCCTTCGGCGGTGACGAAGGTGAAGACCCGGTCGGTGGTGGCCACCAGTTTGCGGGCGAACGCGATGCGTTCGGCTTCATAGGTGGCGAGCAGTCGGGCCTCGGCGCCGCCGCTCAATACGGCCGCGAGTTTCCAGGCCAGGTTGATCGCATCGCCAATCCCGGTGTTCATGCCCTGACCACCGGCGGGGCTGTGCACATGGGCGGCGTCGCCGAGTAAAAATGCGCGCCCGGTGCGGAAATGATTCGCCACCCGATGATGCACGCGGTAGGTGGAGAACCAGTTCAGTTGCTCGATCTTCACCTGCATATGGCCGATGGCCCGGCTGCTGACGTCCTCGAATCGCAGGGTTTCGGCGTGTTCGGCGCGTTCGTCACGGACCGTACCAATCAAGCGTGCACGACCTTCGCCGGCCAACGGGAACACGGCGAGAAAATCCGCTTCATCGAGATCCACGTGCAGTTCGCCATTGAACGCCGGCCCGCTGGCCTGGACATCGGCGACATAGAAAATCTGCTGATAGGTGCCACCGGGGAATCCGGTGTCCAGGGCCTTGCGCACAATCGACCGGGCACCGTCGCAGCCGGCCAGGTAACAGGCCTGGCAGGTTTCCTGCTGGCCATCGGGCAGGCGCAGGGTGGCGGTGATGCTGTCACCGGTTTCATCGAACCCGAGCAGTTCGGTGTTGCGCTCTACCGTAATGCCGAAGGTTTCGAGGCGGTCGATCAGCAGGCGCTCGTGCTCGTCCTGTGGATAAATTTCGAGGAACGCGTAGGGCGTCAGGCCTTCGCCGACCCGGTTCAGGGGCAAGCGGGCCACGGGCTCGCCCTTGACCCAGAAATTGGCTGCCGCCACGCGATGGCCGTTCTTGACGACGGCGTCGGCGAGGTCGAGCTGTCGATACAGCTCCAGTGTCCGCGCCTGAACCGCCAGCGCTCGGGAGGTGGTGCCGGGCGTCGAGGTTTTGTCGATAATCCGCACGCGAATACCCAGTCTGCTCAGCCACAGTGCCAGTACCAGCCCGGTCGGGCCGGCACCGATGATCAACACGTCGCTACGATGCATGTGCCTGTCCTCCTCACTGAGTGGAGCAAGTATGGTCCAAACAGGCCGGGCAGCCAGACCGTGTGTCCAACGACCTCCTGTGGGAGATTCCATGATCTGAGCGGCAGAGATCCCCTGTGGGAGCGAGCCTGCTCGCGAAGAGGCCCTCACATCCAATATCCATGCTGACTGACCCACCGCTTTCGCGAGCAGGCTCGCTCCCACAGGGTTCGTGTCAGGGTTGAGGAACAGCGCATCGTCGCGACGGTCATAGCCATCACCCTGCCATCGGCCTTATGGTTGACCCGGCTTTACCGACTTCCTGGAGCAACATGCAAGCCCATCGTTTGATCATGAGCATCGCCGCCTTGCTGGTGCTGGCCGGATGCGGCAGCCAACAGACCCGGGAGCCACCGGTGCGCACACCCGCCGAGGTCAAGGCGCAAATCGTGCGCCTGCTGCCGGCTCAAGCCGTTGACCGCCAAGGCTGGGCCACGGACATCTACGCCGCGTTTGCCGCACAGAACATTGCGCCCACCACGCAAAACCTCTGTGCGGTACTGGCCGTCACCGAGCAGGAGTCGACCTTCCAGGCCGATCCGCCCGTACCGGGCCTGGGCAAGATTGCCCGTGACGAGATCGACCGCCGGGCGGCCAAGGCGCACATTCCCGGCCTGTTGGTCAGCGGCGCGTTGCAGGTGCGTTCGCCCACTGGCAAAAGCTACAGCGACCGGCTCAATGCAGCGCGCAGCGAAAAGGAACTGAGCGCGATTTTCGACGACTTCATCGGCATGGTGCCGATGGGCAAGACCCTGTTTGCAGGCTTCAATCCGGTGCATACCGGCGGACCGATGCAGGTCAGCATCGACTTCGCCGAGCAGCACGCGAAGGACTATCCCTACCCGGTGGACAGCTCGATCCGCCGTGAAGTCTTTACCCGCCGTGGCGGCCTGTATTTCGGCATCGCGCATTTGCTCGGTTACCCGGTGAGCTACCCACAGCCACTGTATCGCTTCGCTGATTTCAACGCCGGCTGGTACGCCAGCCGCAATGCCGCGTTCCAGAATGCCGTGAGCCGGGCTTCAGGTATCCCGCTGGCGCTGGATGGTGATCTGGTCCGCTATGACTCGATCATGCCCGGCACCACGGAAAGGGCCGTGCGCACCCTCGGCCAGCAATTGGGTATGCGCAATCCGACGATCAGGGATCAACTGGAGGAGGGCAACACGCTGGCGTTCGAAAACACCCGGCTCTACCAGCGGGTGTTCGCGTTGGCCGAACAGGCCGAAGGCCGGCCATTGCCCCGTGAGGTGCTGCCGGGGATCGTGCTGCAAAGCCCGAAAATCACCCGCAAACTCACCACGGCGTGGTTTGCCAAACGGGTGGACGAGCGTTACCAGCGCTGTATGGCGCGCTGAAATGTCGGGAAGAAAACGAAAAAAGCCCGGCTGATCAGGCCGGGCTTTTTGGGTGCTGCGATGTAGCGATTCAGTCAAGCGACGCGGTTGCCTTGCAGGTGATCGGAGCCATCGGCGGCGACACGGTTGCCCTGCAGGTGGTCGGAGCCATCGGCAGCGACAAGGTTGCCTTGCAGGTGATCCGAGCCATCGGCAGCGACACGGTTGCCTTGCAGGTGATCGGAACCATCGGCAGCGACGCGGTTACCCTGCAGGTGATCGGAGCCATCGGCGGCGACACGGTTGCCTTGCAGGTGATCGGAGCCATCAGCCGCCACAGCGCGTTTTTCGAGCAGGCGATCAGAGCCACCTTCTGCCACACGGCTTTCGATCAGGCGATCAGAGCCACCTTCAGCCACACGATGTTCGATCAGGCGATCCGAGCCGCCTTCAGCGACTACAGGTTGAGCCGAAGTCGCGGCGAAAGCGTTCACTGCGAAAACCGAGAAAGCGATGCTGAGGAGGGTCTGGCGTTTCATGATCGTGTGCTCCGGGGTGTAATGGGTTGGTATGGAGCAGATGTTACGCCGCAGGATTTTTAAGAGAACTTCATTGACGTGATGGTGAACATCGATGTTATCGATAGGGCGATCGTCCTACCTGTTGTGAGACTGATGATGCAGTCGTCGGACGAACGCGGCGCGATCGGTGGCGGCTTCTACACTGGATAGCTGGCGCGAGTCATCGCAAGGAGGTGTGCATGTATCAGCTCTATGGTTATCAAAACTCCGGCGCCGCGGCGATCGAGGCGGCGCTTGTGCTTTGCAGGGTTCCCTTTCGCTTCATCGATGTCGAGTCATCTGCCGAGGCCGCCCAGGATTTACGCAAGCTCAATCCACTCAAGCAGATCCCGACACTGCAATTGCCTGACGGCAGCATCCTCACCGAGAGTGCGGCCATCCTGATTCATTTGGGGCTGACATTTCCCGAGTCGAACCTGCTGCCGAAAAAACCTGCCGACCGCGATCAGGCGATACGGGGCATGGTCTATATCGTGAGCAATTGTTATGCCGCCATCGGCGTCATCGATTTTCCGGAACGCTGGCTGGCCGAAGCGGATGAAGCTTCGCGGCAAAACCTGATCGCTGGCAGTCGCGCGCGGCTGCACTGGAGTTGGGAAGTGTTTGCCGATCAGTTTTCGGCAGAGCTGTACCTGGACGACGAGACACCTGGCGCGCTGGACGTGCTGGCGGCGGTGATATCGCGCTGGGCGGGAAGCCGGGAGCATCTGCGCAGTACCCGGCCGGGGTTTTACGCCTGGCTGGAGCGCATCGACCGCCACCCCACACTGGCGCCGGTTTTCGCCCGGCACTGGCCGGCCTGAACCACACACACCTTGTGGGAGCGAGCCTGCTCGCGAAGGCGGTAAGTCAGTCAAAGCATGCATTGGCTGACACTCCGTCTTCGCGAGCAGGCTCGCTCCCACAGGGAATATGCGGTGAGTTTTAGTCATTCTCCGCGAATGTACTGTTCCAACTGCTGGATCAGCTCAGCCTGCTCGGCGATGGCTTCCTTGACCAGGTCACCGATCGACAGCAAGCCGATCAACTTGCCGTCTTCCACCACCGGCAGGTGACGCAGGCGCCTGTCCGACATGATGCCCAGGCAGGTGTCGACGGTCTGGTGCGTGTCCACGGTGATCACCGGCGACACCATGATGTCGCGCACCGGCGTGCCCACCGAAGAACGTCCGTGCAGCACCAGTTTGCGCGCGTAATCCCGTTCACTGATGATGCCCAGTACCTGGTCGTTCTCCACCACCAGCAAGGCGCCAACGTTTTTTTCGGCCATCTTCATCAGCGCTTCGAGCACCATGTGATCGGGTTTGATCTGGTGCACTTCCTGGTTTTTCTGATCTTTCAACTTGAGCAGTTGCGCGACGGTTTTCATGGCGGTTTTCCGGGTGTTGTCGTTGTCCTTGAAGAATCGTAGACCCAAGCGCGCAGGGCAAGGGCGAAAGCGGCAGATAACACGCAAAAAACGCCATTTGGCGGATTTTCTTTGATAAACCCCGATCACGAATACACCACGAACCCTGTGGGAGCTGGCAAGTCGAATCGTCGCACCGCAGCTCCCACAGGGTTCTACAGTGCCTGCTGAATGACGCGTAGAATCAACATCCTGAATCAAAACCGAGGTTTGCAGTGGTGGATTTACCCCAGGGCTTCGTCCTGACCCGGCATTGGCGCGATACCCCGGCGGGTACGGAAGTCGAGTTCTGGCTGGCGACCGACGGCGGTCCCCGGCGCCTCCGCCTGCCTTATCAGCCGTCGGTGGCGTTCATTCCGGCCAGCCAGCGCGAGCAGGCCGAGGCCTTGTTGCATGACGAAAAAAACGTCGAGCTGCGCCCCTTGGCCTTGCAGGATTTCGAACATCGCCCGGTGCTCGGCCTGTATTGCCGGCAGCACGGGCAGTTGATGCGTCTGGAAATCGCACTGCGTCGGTCCGGTGTCGAGGTGTACGAAGCTGACGTGCGCCCGCCGGAACGCTACCTGATGGAGCGTTTCATCACCGCACCGGTGCGCTTTGACGGCACGCCAGGGCCCGAGGGCCTGTTGCTCGATGCGCAGATGAAACCCGATCCCGATTACCGGCCGAAACTCAGGCTGGTGTCCCTGGATATCGAAACCACCGCCCAGGGCGAGTTGTATTCCATTGCCCTGGAAGGGTGTGGCGAGCGCCAGGTGTACATGCTCGGCCCGGCTAATGGCGACGACAGTGCGGTGGATTTCCTGCTCGAATACTGCGAGTCGCGAACGCTGCTGCTGAAAAGGCTCAACGACTGGTTCGCCCGACATGACCCCGATGCCATCATCGGCTGGAACCTCGTGCAGTTCGACCTGCGGGTGCTGCACAAACACGCCCGGCAACTGGGCGTACCGCTCAAGCTCGGGCGTGGCGGCGAGGAAATGCAGTGGCGTGAACACGGCAACGGCAACCATTATTTCGCTAGCGCTGCCGGCCGGCTGATCATCGACGGCATCGAGGCCCTGCGTTCGGCGACCTGGAGTTTCCCGTCGTTCAGCCTGGAAAACGTCGCGCAAACCCTGTTGGGCGAAGGCAAGGCCATCGACAACCCGTACCAGCGCATGGACGAAATCAACCGCATGTTCGCCGAGGACAAGCCGGCACTGGCCAAATACAACCTCAAGGACTGCGAGTTGGTCACACGGATTTTCGCCAGGACCGAGCTGCTGACGTTTCTACTGGAACGGGCCAGTGTCACCGGTTTGCCGGCCGACCGCATGGGCGGCTCGGTGGCGGCGTTCACCCATCTCTACATGCCGTTGATGCACCGCCAGGGCTTCGTCGCACCGAACCTGGGCGGCAAACCTGCGCAAGCGAGCCCCGGTGGTTTTGTCATGGACTCGCAACCGGGGCTGTATGAGTCGGTGCTGGTGTTCGACTACAAAAGCCTTTATCCCTCGATCATCCGCACCTTTCTCATCGATCCGGTGGGCCTGATTGAAGGGCTCAAACATCCCGATGACGCCGACTCGGTGCCGGGCTTTCGCGGTGCGCGATTTTCCCGCACCCGGCATTGCCTGCCGTCCATCGTCGCCCGCGTCGCCGAAGGCCGGGAAACCGCCAAGCGCGAGCACAACGCGCCGTTGTCCCAGGCGCTGAAGATCATCATGAACGCGTTCTACGGCGTGCTCGGTTCCAGCGGTTGTCGCTTTTTCGATACGCGGCTGGCGTCGTCCATTACCTTGCGCGGCCACGAGATCATGCTGCGCACCCGTCAGTTGATCGAAGCCCAGGGCCACACGGTGATTTACGGCGACACCGACTCGACCTTCGTCTGGCTGCGTCGCGCCCACGGCCAGCAGGAAGCCGCGCAGATCGGCCGCGCGCTGGTGGATCACGTCAACCAGTGGTGGCGCGAGCACCTGCGTAAAGAGTATGGCCTGGAGAGCGCGCTGGAGTTGCAATACGAAACCCACTACAAGCGGTTCCTGATGCCGACCATTCGCGGTGCGGAGGAGGGCAGCAAGAAGCGTTACGCGGGGTTGGTCACCCGTGCCGACGGCAGTGAGGAGATGGTCTATAAAGGCCTGGAAACCGTGCGTACCGACTGGTCGCCGCTGGCCCGGCAATTCCAGCAGGAGCTTTACCTGCGCATCTTCCAGCGCAAGCCCTATCAAGACTATGTGCGCGACTACGTGAGCAAAACCCTGGGCGGCGAGTTCGATGACCGCCTGATTTACCGCAAGCGCCTGCGCCGCACCCTCGACGACTATCAGCGCAACGTCCCGCCCCACGTGCGGGCAGCGCGCATCGCCGACGATTACAACGACCGCCAGGGCCGCCCGCGGCAGTACCAGAACGGTGGCTGGATCAGCTACGTGATCACCGTCGCGGGCCCCGAGCCGCTGGAAATCCGCAGCGCGCCCATCGATTACGACCACTACATCACCCGGCAATTGCAGCCTGTGGCGGATGCGATCCTGCCGTTCGTCGACGACGATTTCTCAACGCTGATTGGGGGGCAACTGGGCCTGTTTTGAGTCCAGCAGCGACAGCGTCCAGTCGTCCAGGATGCCGTGGAAGTACTGGTTCAGGGCTTGATGAAACGGGCTGTCTTCGGCCGCGACCTGGGCGAACAGGGTCATCGACGAATGAAATTTCAGGTCGTCCGGATGGCCGAAAATCGCCGCTACCGAACGCTGCCGGATGTTCAGCACTTCCTGGGTGCAGGTACGCAACCGGGCGCCCAGCAGAGGGTGATCAAGGTAAGCCTGCGCCTCTTCCCGGGAGCGGATCGCGAAGCGTCGGGACATTTCGCTGTCACCCAACCCGGCAAATTGCGGAAAGACGAACCACATCCAGTGGCTGCGCTTGTGACCGGCGTTCAGTTCGGCCTGAACCCGGTCGAACACCGGGCCCTGCGCCTGGATGAAGCGTTGCAGGTTGAAGGCGTCCGGTGGATCGGTGCTTCTCATGACGAAGCCCTCTGACAGCGTAATGGTTTAGACCATGGCCAGCCGCTGCTTGCGTTTGGGCGCGTGAAACGCTTGGTCCAGCGCCTCCAGATCCCCGGCTTCAAGCTGCAGCCCGGCAGCCTGGGCGTTGAGTCGCACATGCGCAGGAAGGACCGCCTTGGGGATGGCGATCACCCCCTTCTGGCGCAGCAGCCAGGCCAGCGACACCTGCGCAGGCGTCACGCCATGACGGGCCGCCACCTGCTTGAGCGTAGCATTGGCCAGCATCTGCCCGCCCTGACCGATCGGACAGTAGGCCATGACGGGCATCCTGTGCTGCTGGCACCAAGGCACTAAATCAAATTCTATCCCGCGCTCCTCCAGGTTGTAGAGCACCTGATTGGTGGCGCAGGCCGGGGTGTTCAGTTCCTGCAAATCATCGACGTCGAAATTGGACACGCCCCAACGGCCGATCTTGCCGGCTTCGCGCAGGCGTTCGAAGGCTTCGACGGTTTCCTCCAGCGGATACTGGCCGCGCCAATGCAGCAGGTAGAGATCGATGTAATCGGTGTTCAATCGACGCAGGCTGCGTTCGCAGGCTTGGGGAATGCCTTTGCGGCTGGCGTTGTGCGGGTAGACCTTGCTGACCAGGAAAATCTTCTCGCGCTGGCCGGCGATGGCTTCACCCACCACTTCCTCGGCGCCACCTTCGGCATACATTTCGGCGGTGTCGATCAGGGTCATGCCCAGTTCGATGCCCAATCGCAATGCCGCGACTTCGTCGGCCTGCCGGGAGCGGTCTTCGCCCATTTGCCAGGTGCCTTGGCCGATGACGGGCACTTCGGTGCCGGCCAGTTGCGTGGTGCGCATGTTTAACTCCTTTTGATCCTTACTCCGGTTGGCATCAGGATAGCCCCTCGGGTTCCATCCTGGCGGCCTTATAGCCGACCTGGCTGTACCCAACCCCTTGTAGGAGCGAGCCTGCTCGCGAAGGCATTGTGTCAGGCACTTCATGTGTTGGCAGGCACTCCCTCTTCGCGAGCAGGCTCGCTCCCACATGGGTATTGGAGTTAAGGCATAAAGATAGATCGCATCGATATAAGTGGTTATAAGAAAAATCGCTATGCTGCGGGCCAGATTTCCTCTGTGGTCTATGTGGACGTATCAATGGATTTAGTGAATATCGGGTTGGTTGTCGCCGGGCTGGTCGTCGGCTTCATCGTCGGCATGACGGGCGTGGGTGGCGGGTCGTTGATGACGCCCATCCTGCTATGGTTTGGCATCAACCCGGCGACGGCGGTCGGCACCGATTTGCTGTACGCGGCCATCACCAAGTCCAGTGGCGTGCTGGTCCACAGAAAGAACAACAACATCGACTGGGCAATCACCGGTTGGCTGACCCTTGGCAGTGTGCCGGCGGTGGCGATGACGTTGTGGTTCCTGAGCAGTTTGCACTCGGCTCCCGAAGCGATGAACGCGATCATCAAGCAGGCCCTGGGCTTCGTCCTGTTCGCCACGGCACTGGCGATCCTGTTCAAGAAGCGCCTGCTCGATTTCGCCCACAAACGCGCCGGCGGCAGCTACAAGCCGAGCGGTACACGGCTCAATGTACTGACCGTAATCACCGGCCTGGTCCTGGGCACCATGGTGGCGCTGACCTCCATCGGCGCCGGCGCCCTGGGCACTGTGGCGTTGTTCATTCTTTATCCGCTGCTGCCGACCCGCCGCCTGGTGGGTACGGAAATCGCCCACGCCGTGCCCCTGACGCTGGTCGCCGGTCTTGGCCACGCGAGCATGGGCAACATGGATTGGCACGTACTGGGTTACTTGCTGGTGGGTTCGCTGCCGGGGATTTACCTGGGCAGCCACCTGACCGGGCGCCTCTCCGATGAGCTGTTGCGCCCGTGCCTGGCGACGATGCTGGTATTGATCGGTTACAAACTGGCGTTCTGACTGAACGGGCTGCGCCAGCTTCATTCGCGGGTGAAGATTTCCAGCAGATGCCCGTCCGGGTCATCGAAATACACCCGCCGCCCCCCTGCGTAATCATTGACCTGCTTCGGCCGCTGTTTGCCAGGGTCGGCCCACCACGGCTGTCCGCGTGCCTGCAGGCGCGCGAAGGCCCGGTCGAAATCGTCGTCACCCAGTAAAAACGCATAGTGCTGCGAGGCGATCGGCGGATCGTTGTCGTAGAAGTCCAGCGACACCTGGTTGTCGAACCTGACGATCAGCATCGGTCCGAAGGGCTCGGGGGCGGGCAGGCCGAGGAGTTCGACCAGGAAATGTGCCGACCGGTGCTTGTCGCGGCACCAGACGATGGTGTGGTTCAACTGCGCGCTCATGCAGGGGCCCTCACGGCGGATCAACCCGCTCTTTGCCTGTTTTCAGATTAGCCCAGGCTGTTGCGCAATGACCGCCCTGACCTAAGCTTGGGGCAAGGCGGACACATTTGCGAAGCGTCACCGGAACGAACGCCGCAATGCGCAATCATTAGAGCGTGAATATCAAAAGGAGATGCGCATGCTCATCAGGTCACTGACCCTGGCTACCCTGCTGGCTGTCGCCGGCCCCCTGTTCGCCAACGATGGCGACTCCCCTCTGGATATCGACAGGGGCAGGGCTCGACCACTGATTGTCATCGCGCCGAGCACCGTTGATCCCGTCTGGGTGAACCTGAAGAAATCCCTGGAAGATCCCACCAACAAACAGGGTGTCGCCGAGCGCAACATCAGGGTCTACAGCGTGTTGAACATGTCTGGCCAGCTCGACGGCAAGGACATGGGCCAGCAGGACACCATGGCGCTGATCCGCGCGCTGAAACTCGGTGCCGGGGCGTTGCCGAAAGTGATTCTGGTGGGTAAGGACGGCGAGAAGAAACTCGAAAGCTCGGGGGAGGAATCGAAGTCGGTCGACCTGAAAAAAATCTTCGACACCGTCGACGCCTTGCCGGCGGCCGAGAAGGAAGCAGCCGCGCCCGCGCCACCACCGGTGGCCGCCGAGCCGGCCGCTGACAAGGGTGCCAAAGGGGCCAAAGGTACGAAAAATGGCAAACCGGCCAAGCCGGCCAAGCCGCCGGAAATGCCGGATGATTGACCTGTGGGAGCGAGCCTGCTCGCGATAGCGGTGTTGCAGGAGAGGGTTTGTCGCCTGTTATGGCCTCTTCGCGAGCAGGCTCGCTCCCACAGGTAAGGGAAGGGAGGCAGATTACTTGCTCAGTGCACTCAGGATCGTATGAGCCACTTTCACTCGCTCGGCGTTCGGGTAGTTCCTGTTCGCCAATATCACGATGCCGATGTCTTTCGACGGCACATACGCGACATAAGCACCGAACCCGCCGGTCGAGCCGGTTTTGTTGAAGAGTACGTTGTCCGTTTGAGGCCGGGACGGGTTCAGCCACTGGACCTTGTGGGCCTCCATGGCCATGGGCGTCGAATTGCCGGCGAGCAGCGTTTCGAGGGTGACCGGAAAGCGGTAGGCCTCCCAGCCCAGGCCCTGGGTCATGTCGCCGACGGTGTAGTAACCGGTGTGGGTGGCGGCGATGGCCTGCTGCAAGGGTTTTTCCAGCGTCAACGGATTCATGTTGGCCTCGACGTAGCGAAGCATGTCTGCGGCGCTGGTTTTCACCCCGTAGGCCTCGGAATCCAGCGCCCCTGGGCCGACCCGCACCGGCTGGTCATCCTTGCTGTAGCCTTGGGCATACAGCGCTATTTGATCCGGCGGCACTTTGAGGAAGGTGTGCTTCAGCCCGAGTTTCGGCAGCAGGGTTTTTTCCATGACGTCGTCAAAGGACGCGCCCATGCTTTGGGCCGCCAGATACCCGAACAGCCCCAGGCTCGGGTTTGAGTATTGTCGATAGGTACCGGCCGGATAAACCGGTTTCCACTGCTTGAAATAGCCCAGCATCTTGTCCGGCGCATCGGCCGAATCCGGAAACTGCAACGGCAGGCCACCGGCGCTGTAGGTGCCGAGTTGCAGCACGCTGATGTTGTCGAACGCGCTGCCGCGCAGTTGCGGCAGAACGCTGCTGGCCTTGTCGGATAACGACAACTTGCCGCTGGCCACGGCGTAGGCGGCGAGGGTCGTCGTGAAGGTTTTGCTCACCGAACCGATTTCGAACAGGGTATTTTCGTTGACAGCGGTGCCGGTTTCTTTCGAGGCGACACCGTAGTTAAAGTAATGCGCCTGGCCGTTGACGGTGATGGCAATCGCCATGCCGGGGATTTGCTGTTGTTGCATCACCGGTTTGATCGCCGCGTTGACGATGCTTTCCATAGGATCGTCCGCCATACACTGGCTGGCGCCGAGAAAAAGTAGGAAAGCACTGTAGGACGCGAGCTTGTTCGATTTTTTAACAAACATGACGGATTCACTTCCTTGAGTTGACAGGGTGTTCACCGCTGCACAATGAGCGGCTTTTCAATTCGGGCCACGGTTGGGCGAAGGCAAATCTATGCAGTCTTTTGAGGCTGAACAACCGATGATATTTTGCACGAGCCATTAGAAAAATTTTGGGGTGGTCATGATTCGGCCGCAATTACCGCTCAACGCACTGCGGGCCTTCGAGGCCTCGGCGCGGCACTTGAGTTTCACACGGGCAGCGGTGGAATTGTGTGTTACGCAGGCGGCCGTAAGTCATCAGGTCAAAAGCCTTGAGTCGCAACTGGGTGTGACCCTGTTCAAACGCCTGCCTCGCGGGCTGATGCTGACCCGTGAAGGGGAAACCCTGTTGCCGGTTTTACGTGAGTGTTTCGATCGTATTGCCGAAACGCTGGAGTGTTTTCAGGGCGGGCATTTTCGTGAAGTGTTGACGGTCGGGGCGGTGGGGACCTTCGCGGTGGGATGGTTGTTGCCGCGACTGGAGGACTTCCGGGCGAAACATCCGTTCATAGATTTGCGCCTTTCGACTAACAACAATCGCGTGGATGTCGCCGCCGAAGGGCTGGATTACGCCATTCGTTTTGGTGCGGGGGCGTGGCATGGCATTGAGGCGGTGCGGGTGATCGAGGCGCCGCTGTCGGTGTTGTGTGTGCCAGAAATTGCCCGGCAACTGAAATCCCCTACCGACCTTTTGCGGCAGACGCTGTTGCGCTCGTATCGCACGGACGAGTGGCCCGAATGGTTCCAGGTTGCCGGCCTTTCGAGCCCGGCGGCAGTGCCGGCGAGCATTGTGTTCGACTCGTCACTGGCAATGATGGAGGCTGCACTGCAAGGTGCGGGCATGGCATTGGCGCCGCCACTGATGTTTTCGCGGCAACTGGCGGCGGGTGCGATCGAGCAGCCGTTTGCGATTCATATCACCACCGGCAGTTATTGGTTGACCCGTTTGCAGTCGCGCGCCGAAACGTCGGCGATGACGGCGTTCAAGGGCTGGTTGCTGCAAGCGGCGCAGGTGAGTGGACAGATCTGACACCTGTGGGAGCGAGCCTGCTCGCGAAGGCATTTTGTCAGTCGCATTGATGCTGAATGTGCCGACGCTTTCGCGAGCAGGCTCGCTCCCACAGGGATTTGCGGTGTTTTTGATCTAGCGCACCAGGCACGGCCGCTTGTTATCGAACTTCCAGCCCGGAATCAGAAACTGCATTGCCACGCTGTCATCCCGCGCTCCCAGGCCCATGCCTTTGTACAGTTCATGGGCCTTGGCGACCTGATCCATGTCCAGTTCGACCCCCAGTCCCGGTTTCTTCGGCACCTGCACGCAGCCGTCGACAATCTGCAGCGGGGCCTTGGTCAGGCGCTGGCCGTCCTGCCAGATCCAGTGGGTGTCGATGGCGGTGATTTCGCCCGGTGCGGCGGCCGCGACATGGGTGAACATCGCCAGGGAAATGTCGAAGTGGTTGTTGGAATGCGAGCCCCAGGTCAGGCCCCATTCGTGGCACATCTGCGCGACCCGCACCGAACCCTGCATGGTCCAGAAGTGCGGGTCGGCCAGCGGGATGTCCACCGATTGCAACTGGATCGCGTGACCCATTTCCCGCCAGTCGGTGGCGATCATGTTGGTCGCGGTTTTCAACCCGGTGGCGCGGCGGAATTCAGCCATGACTTCGCGGCCCGAGTACCCGTTTTCCGCACCGCAGGGGTCTTCGGCGTAAGCCAGTACATGATGTTGGTCGCGGCACAAGCGGATGGCTTCCTTGAGTGACCAGGCACCATTTGGGTCGAGGGTGATACGCGCCTCGGGAAAGCGTTCGGCCAGGGCCGTGACCGCTTCGATTTCCGCGTCGCCACTGAGCACGCCGCCCTTGAGCTTGAAGTCCTTGAAGCCATAGCGCGCGTGGGCGGCTTCTGCCAGGCGCACCACGGCCTCGGCGGTCATGGCCTTTTCGTGCCGTACGCGGAACCAGTCGTTGTCGGCGTCCGGTTCGCTGCGGTAGGCGAAGTCGGTGTCGTTGCGGTCGCCGACATAAAACAGATAACCCAGCATCTTCACTTCATCGCGCTGCTGGCCTTCACCGAGCAGGGCGGCGACCGGTACGTCCAGGTGCTGGCCGAGCAAATCGAGCAGCGCGGCTTCCAGGCCGGTGACGGCGTGAATGGTGATGCGCAGGTCGAAGGTCTGCAAACCGCGGCCGCCGGCATCGCGGTCGGCGAAGGTCTGGCGTACCTGATTGAGGATTTTCTGGTAGGTGCCGATCGGGCTGCCGACTACCAGGCTGCGGGCGTCTTCGAGGGTCTGGCGGATGCGTTCGCCACCCGGTACTTCGCCGACGCCGGTGTGGCCGGCGTTGTCCTTGAGGATCACGATGTTGCGGGTGAAAAACGGGCCATGGGCGCCGCTCAGGTTGAGCAGCATGCCATCGTGGCCGGCCACCGGCACAATCTGCATGCTGGTGATGATCGGGGCCTTGGCGGTTTCGTGTGCGGTCATTTTTCTTGTCCTTCTCAAAAACAATATTCAGGCGGTATGGCTCGCGGGTTTGCCCGCGGCAATGACGGGGGCAGTCTTGGGTGTGTTGCGGGCGGCGAAAACGATGATCGCGGCGATGATCGAGGTTGCGGCCAGGCCGTACAGCCCACCCTGGATCGACCCGGTACGTTCTTCCAGCAGGCCGAACGTGGTCGGTGCGACGAAACCGCCGAGGTTGCCCACCGAGTTGATCAGCGCGATGACACCCGCGGCGATGCGTGCATCCAGATAGGCCTGGGGAATCGGCCAGAACAGCGACGACGCCGATTTGAAACCCAGCGCGGCAAAGCAGATCGCCACGAAGGCGAAGACCGGCCCGCCGGTGGTGGACATGAACATCCCGGCAGCGGCGATCAGCAGGGCGGCAGCGACCCAGGCTTGCTGGTGCTTCCATTTGGCCGACAGCGAAGCGAAGGCGTACATGCCGACAATCGACAGCAGCCACGGAATCGAGTTGAACATCCCGACCTGGAAGTCACTCAGGTCGCCCATCTTCTTGATGATGCTCGGCAGCCAGAAGGTCGCGGCGTAGATGGTCAGCTGGATGAAAAAGTAGATCACGCAGAAGAGGATGATCTGCCGGTCCTTGAGCAGTTTGCCCAGTGACGGTTTGACCGGCGTCGCGGCTTCGCGGGCCAGCTGTTCGTCGTCGATGGCCTTGACCAGTGCGTCCTGCTCGTCGCGGGTCAGCCATTTGGCGTCGTGGGGTTTGGAGTCCAGCCAGAACCAGACAAAGAAGCACAGGCCCACCGAGAACATGCCTTCGATGAAGTACATCCATTGCCATCCGTGCATGCCCAGGCCGTTGATTTGCAGGAGCAGACCGGACAAGGGACCGGAGATCAGCGAGGCTATCGCCGAGCCGCTGAGGAAAATCGCAATCGCCTTGCCACGCTCCGCGCCGGGCAGCCAGCGGGTGAAGTAGTAGATCACCCCGGGAAAGAAACCGGCTTCAGCCACGCCCAGGAGAAATCGCAGGATGTAGAAGTGGGTTTCGTTCTGTATGAACGCCATGCCCGCGGCCACCAGGCCCCAGGTCAGCATGATGCGGGTCAGCCAGAGGCGTGCGCCGACTTTTTGCAGAAGGATGTTGGAGGGCACTTCGAACAGCGCGTATCCGATGAAGAACAGGCCGGCACCGAGGCCGTAGGCGGCAGCGCCGATGCCCAGGTCGTGTTCCATGTGGGCGCGGACGAAGCCGATGTTCACCCGGTCGATGTAGTTGACGATGAACATGATGACGAACAGCGGCAAGACGTGACGTTTGACTTTCGAGATCGCGGACTTCAAGACCGAATCGGTGCCGTTGTCCATTGCGGAAATGGATGTATTCACTGCGTTTTCTCCCACTCGTTATTTTTATGCGGGGTGTGACAGGTGTGACGTTGTTGCTAGACATCATACAACTACATTTTTTCGCTCCGCAACCGCTTGCACCCAACAAAATCGCCATTGCTCAGAGATTTGTTATTCTATTTTTGATTTTTTGTGGCTCTAAAGTGGGGTGGTGTGCAGTGTTTGTTGAGTGTTGTCATACAAGTTGAGTGAGTATTTTCGAGATTCCAGACAAGCGCGGTGCTACGATTCCGATAGCTCCGCCTTTGGATGATCGCCATGCAAGAAGACCTCGACGCACCTGCCCGCAAACGCAGCCACAATCTGGCCCACGATCTGGTGGCCAAGCTGACCCAGAGCATCCTGCTGGGGCAGATGCGGCCCGGCGACAAGCTGCCGTCGGAGAACACGATCGTTCAGGAGCACGGCGTGAGCCGCACCGTGGTGCGCGAGGCAATCTCCAAATTGCAGGCCTCGGGGTTGGTGGAAACCCGTCACGGCATTGGCACCTTTGTGCTGGAGCGCGCGCCGGAGCAGGGGTTGCGGCTGAATGTCGATACCGCGCTGGGGGTGCGCAGCATTCTGGAGTTGCGCATGGGCCTGGAAACCCAGGCGGCGGCGCTGGCGGCGATCCGTCGTACCGAGCGGCAATTGGCGCAGATGCGTGAAGCGCTCGACGATTATCAAAACCTGCTGGCCAACAACGACAGCTGCGTCGAGGCTGACCGGCGCTTTCATCTACTGATAGCCGAAGCCACCGGCAATGTGTGCTTCACCGAAATCATGCAGCACCTGGGCAGCGCCATGATTCCGCGCACCCGGGTCAACGCGGCCGAACGTGGCGCGGTGGATTTGAGCAAGCTGGGTCAGTTGGCCAATCTGGAACACGAGGCGATTCTCAACGCCATCAAGCGCCAGGACCCGGACGCGGCGCGGGCGGCGATGTGGCTGCATTTGACCAATAGCCGGGACCGGTTTTCACCCAGCTGATTGCGGCAACACCGCAAATCCCCCTGTGGGAGCGAGCCTGCTCGCGATGGCGGTGTGTCAGGCTGCTTCAATGTTGAATGTGCCGGCCTAATCGCGAGCAGGCTCGCTCCCACAAGGGATTTTCATTGTTCAGGCGCGCGCCACCTGAACCACCGGCCGCCGCTCCAGATTCAATGCCAGCACACTGATCAACACCACCATCGCGCCGACCGCCACCATCAAGGTCGGCTGCTCACCCAGCCCCACGGACGCAATCATCATCGCCACCGGCGGCACCAGGTACAGCGTCATCGTCGCCCGGCTCAGGTCCACATGGGCCAGCACATACGCCCACGCCAGATAAGCCAGGGCACTGGGGAAAATCCCCAGGGCAACCACCGCGAACTGCACGCGCAATGGGGCATTGGCGACTTGATCCACCAGCCCCGGCAGGAAAATCAGCAGCAACGCCGTCCCGGACCAGACCGTGTAGCACACCAGCGTCAGGCCGTCGTAACGCCCGGTGTGATGTTTTTGCAGGGCAAAGTAAAGGCTCCAGGACAGCGCCGCCAACAGGATCAACACGCCATGGGTGTCGATGCTGTCCAGGCCATGATCGCCCGCCACCACAATCACCACGCCGATCAATCCCAGGATCACGCAACCCCAGCGCCACAGGCTTACCCGGTCCTTGAACACAAAACGCGCCAGCAAGGTGCTGAACAATGGCGTCGACTGCGCCAGCACACTCGACGCACCGGCACTGACACCCTGTTGGCCGACATTGATTGCCACGTGATGCAGGCTCACTGCGAAGAAACCTAGCGCCATCAGCAGTGGCATGTCGCGAAGGTTGGGCAGGCGAATGCCCCTGATCACCGCGACCACCGCCATGAACAGCGACGCCAGCAGAAAGCGCAACAACGCCAGGTGCACAGGGTCGTAGGCCTGCAAGCCGATGTGGATGCCGGTCGGGGAATATCCCCAGCAGACCACGACAAAGGCCATGGCCAGGAAGATTTTCAAGGAAGAGGCGGGGGAGGGCGTGAGTACATTCATGGTCGTGCACCGAGAGGCAGGTGCAGTGAGTATCAGAACCCTGATCGCTCGCTACAACTGACTTATACTGCGCAAACCGTTCACTTTGAGTGATGTATATGGAGCTGGCACAGATCCGCATGTTCAAGACCGTGGCCGAGGTTGGCAGCATTGCCCGTGCGGCCGAGTTGCTGCATTGCGTCCCATCGAACATCACCGCCCGGATCAAGGCGCTCGAAGCGGAGTTGGGGGTCGCGTTGTTTCTGCGTGAGGGGCGCGGCCTGCGCATCAGTCCGTCGGGCCAGACCTTTTTGGCCTACGCCTCGAAAATTCTCGCGCTGACCGCCGAAGCCAAGCGCGCGGTGGATCCCTCCGCCGAACCGTCCGGATCGTTGCGCATTGGTGCCATCGAGTCTTCGGCGACCGGTCGCCTGCCGCGCTTGCTGGCGAAATTCCACAAGCGCTTCCCGGCGGTGGCGCTGGAGCTGACCACCGGCACCTGGGGCCAGTTGCTGGATGACACGCTGAGCCATCGGCTCGACGGCGCCATCGTCGCGGTGGATGTCGAGCGCTCCCACCTCAAGCGCACACCGATGTACCGCGAAGACCTGCTGCTGATTGCCTCGACGTCACTGGGGCCGGTGCGCGACATGGCGGATTTGCACGACAAAACCGTGTTCATGTGGCCCCAGGGCTGTCCGTATCGGGCGGCGCTGGAGCATTGGCTGTTGCGCCACGGCCAGGCGCTGCCGATTGTCAGCCTGGCCAGTTATGGTGCGATTGTCGGATGCGTCAGCGCCGGGGCCGGCGTGGCACTGGTGCCCAAGGGTGTGTTCGATCAATACGCCAAGGGGGCGGGGTGCGTGGGGTATGAGTTCCCGGAACTGACGGCCATCGACAACCTGTTCTACTGGCATGAAAACGCCGGGGTGCACCCGGCGCGGGAGGCGTTTGTGGCGATGTTGCGCGAAGAGTTCGCCTGAGCACGAAATACCCTGTAGGAGCTGGATTGCCAGCGAAGACGGCCTCAACGGCAATGCCTATCTGAAGGACCTCATCGCTGGCAAGCCAGCTCCTACAGATCTGCGGGACGATCACCTGCCGCTGTGGCAACGACGGCCGGTGCCGATTTCGTCTATACCTGATCTTCAGATCCCCCTCGAAGGCTGGTTCTGACATGGCTTTAC
This sequence comes from Pseudomonas sp. WPR_5_2, assembly GCF_003634475.1. Taxonomy (NCBI): domain Bacteria; kingdom Pseudomonadati; phylum Pseudomonadota; class Gammaproteobacteria; order Pseudomonadales; family Pseudomonadaceae; genus Pseudomonas; species Pseudomonas sp. WPR_5_2. The sequence goes on from NZ_RBLA01000002.1 coordinate 144,103, forward strand.
CCGCCGCCTCACCCTGGAGCCCGTTGCGTCAGAAAACCTTCCGCTGGCTGTGGCTGGCCAGTGTCGCCTCCAACATCGGCACCTGGATGCACGAAGTGGGGGCCGGCTGGCTGATGACCTCGCTGTCGGCCAGCCCAATGAACGTGGCGCTGGTGCAGGTGGCCGGTTCCCTGCCGATGTTTTTCCTGGCGCTCCCGGCCGGCGCCCTGGCCGACATCGTCGACAAGCGCCGCTACCTGCTTGGCGTACAACTCTGGATGGCTGCGGTGGCCGCGCTGCTCGCAGTGCTCACCCTGCTCGGGCTGACCACTGTGTGGCTGCTGCTGGCGCTGACGCTGTGCATGGGCATCGGCACTGCGCTGATGATGCCGGCCTGGAGCGCGACCACGCCGGAACTGGTGGGCAAGGACGAGCTTGCGGCGGCCGTGGCGCTGTCCAGCGTCGGCATCAACCTCGCGCGGGCGGTGGGGCCGGCCATTGCCGGGATGCTGGTCAGCCTGGTCGGCCCCTGGCTGACCTTCGCCCTCAATGCCGCCTCGTTCTTCGCCGTGATTGGTGTGCTTGCAGCCTGGAAGCGTGAGACCAGCCCGGCGGTGTTGCCGGCGGAGCGGCTGTTCGGCGCTTTGCGCGCCGGCTGGCGCTACAGTCGCAGTTCCCGACCGCTGCAGGCAGTGCTCGTACGCGCGTTCTCGTTCTTCCTCGGTGCCAGCGCCGGCATGTCGCTGCTACCGCTGATCGTACGTGGAGAAATGCACGGCAGCGCCACCGACTTCGGCCTACTGCTGGGCAGTGTCGGCGTTGGTGCCGTGGTCGGTGCCGCACTCCTGCCTCGCTTGCGCGAGCGGCTGGGCAGTGACCGTCTGGTGGTGCTGTCCAGCGCGCTTTACGCGCTGGTGCTGGTGGCCCTGGCGCTGCTGCGCCAGCTTTACGTGCTGGTCCCGGTGATGCTGCTCAGCGGCGCGGCCTGGATCGCCGTGCTGTCGAGCCTGCAGGTGGCGGCGCAAACTTCGGTGCCGGGCTGGGTGCGGGCGCGGGCGCTGGCGGTCTATATCCTCGTGTTCTTCGGCAGCATGGCCGGCGGCGGAGTCCTTTGGGGCCTGGTGGCAAGCCGCACGTCTATTCCCGTCGCGCTGCTGGGAGCCAGCGTCTTGCTGTTGCTGGGATTGCCCGCGGCCCTGCGCTTTCGCCTGCCGGTTACCGCGGCGGAAGACCTGGCGCCCTCGCTGCACTGGCCGGCACCCATCCTGGCCGAAGGCATGGACCGGGAGCGCGGTCCGGTGATGGTCACTCTGGAATACGACATCGAGCCCGCCCAGGCGCCGGACTTCCAGGCCGCTATGGCGCACGTGCACGGTATGCGTCGGCGCAACGGGGCGATTTCCTGGTATCTGGTGCAGGACAGCGAGAATCCGCGTCAGTGGCTGGAGTGTTTCGTCGACGAGTCCTGGCTGGAGCACCTGCGCCACCACCAGCGGGTCACGCGTGGTGAGTTGCGTATCGAAGCGGCAGCCCGGCAGTACCAGACCAGCGGAGTGGAGATCCGCATCCGTCACTACCTGCAGGGGGCCGCACACTGAAGGCACCTTGCCCCGGAGGGTTTATTGATCGGGATCTATGCTTGGTGAACATCCCGATGGCACTCGCGCGAGCCGTTGCGGCCTAAGCATCAGGACGTACCTTCGCGTCCCGGCGCATCGGCATGGATCAGACATGAACGAAGAGACACTGCACGACAAATCGCTGACGGTCCTGCTGGGGCTTGTGAGCATCGCGTTCATCTGGATCCTGCTGCCGTTTTACGGTGCGGTGTTCTGGGCGGTCATCCTCGGCATCCTCTTTGCGCCGCTGCAGCGCCGATTGCAATTGAAGTTCGGCTGGCAACGCAACATCACGTCGCTGCTCACCTTGAGCATCTGCCTGGTGATTGCGATCCTGCCGGTGATAGTCCTCGGCATCTTTCTGGTCCAGGAAGGCGCAACGCTCTACAAAAGCATCGAAAGCGGGGAACTGGACATTGCCGGGTACGTGACCCATTTCAAACACAGCCTGCCGCCGTACTTTCAGCACTTGCTCGATCGGTTCGGGGTTGGCGAGCTGAACGGGTTGCGGGAGAAAATCATCAAGAGTGCGGTGTCGGGCAATGAGTTTGTCGCCACACAGGTCTTCAGTTTCGGTCAGGGCACTTTCGATTTCGTGGTGAGTTTCTTCATCATGCTCTACCTGCTGTTCTTCTTTCTGCGGGACGGCGCCGAACTGGCGCGTAAAGTCCGCTCCGCCGTACCGTTGCAGGAACACCAGAAACGCCGTTTGCAGCTCAAATTCAATCGCGTGGTGCGGGCCACCGTGAAGGGCAACCTGCTGGTAGCGATCACGCAAGGCGCGTTGGGCGGTTTGATTTTCTGGTTTCTGGACATACCGAGCGTGTTGCTCTGGGCAGTATTGATGGCGTTTCTATCGTTGTTGCCGGCGGTGGGGGCGGGGATTGTCTGGGCGCCGGTGGCGGTGTTTTTCCTGTTCACCGGGGCGATCTGGCAGGGCGTAGTGCTGGGGTTGTTCGGGATTTTCGTGATCGGCCTGGTGGATAACGTATTGCGACCGATCCTGGTGGGCAAGGATACGAAGATGCCGGACTATCTGATCCTGATCTCGACCCTCGGCGGCCTGGCGATCTTTGGCCTCAATGGCTTCGTCATCGGGCCGTTGATTGCGGCCCTGTTCATGTCGAGCTGGGATATTTTCCTCGAAACCAAACCGCGGGTTCAGCTGCCTTAGGCATTGAGTTTGCCCGTCTGGCCCAAGCTGACACGCTGTGACATTGCCTGGGCGGCCGGCAGCGAGGTGAGCGGACCGCTGATCGGCTCGCCGTCGAGCACCAGATACCAGCAGGCAAGCAGGCCCGACGCTCTGAGCGGTGCGGGAACGGCGCTGCCGATAACGGACATGATCTGGACTTGAGACATCAAAGGTACCTCCATCAATCTATGGAGCTACCTTACGGGGCTGGCGATTTTTCCGACAATCACCCTTTTCGATAGTGCTCATTGACGCCGTTGAGGCCAAGTGACCATCTGTCGCTCAGTCGACCACCTGATCGAGCATATGGACCACTTCCTGCTCGTTGAGCAGGCCTTTGCGCACCAGGTTTTGCGTCAGCAGCGAGAGGAACTTGGCGCTGCGATGACCTTCAAGGTGCCTGAGTTCGGTCAGGGCGTTGTACACCTTGCTGGAGGTGCATAAACCGACGATACGGTGCGGGTTTTGCGTGGGCATGAGGGGCGTCCTTGTTGTTATCAACCTGTTGTTGGCGGACAGGTTCAAGCTTGCGGCTCTGACATGACATAAATATGACGGTTTTCCCCAAAGGGGCGGGGCGAGTCAATCTTGCCCGCTTGAGCCGCCGATAGTGTCCCGATAGCGACACTGACGAGATTTATCCAGACGTGGGCCGACGAACGGCAACCCCTACAGGGGATCAAATCCCGGGCATAAAAAAGCCCCGCGCTTTCGGGCGGGGCCTGATGAACTGTTACCAGCGACCGTAACCGTGGGGATGGCCGTAGTAATAACCACGGGGTGGCCCGTAGTAGACCGGTGCCGGACGGTAGTAGATCGGTTGTTGCACGTACACCGGCGCCGGCTGGTAATAAACCGGAGGGGGCGGTGCGTAGTAGACCGGCGCAGGCTGGGCATAGACCGGTTGGGCATAGACCGGTTGTGGCGCGACATACACCGGCCGGTTGGCGTTGATCAGGGCCGAGCCGACGATGGCCGTACCGACGATCGCGCCAAATACCGCCGCGTCATTACCACCACCATGGGCTTGCGCCTGCCCCGCGACAGCCAGGGCGCCAATCAGCAAGGCAACTGTGGGGATTTTACGGTTCATGATAATTCCTCGGTTCTTCGACCCGGCGCTTGTGTCTGCAATAGACCCAAGGATCGTCGCGGGGATACAACTAAGACAGCGTTTTTTCGAAAATCAGCACAGCCGTTGGGTAAATTTTGTGTAAGGTCTGTACCGGCTTGCTTACGGTCGCTTGAAACCGCGTGCAGGCACGCCACCATGATCGATCAGAACACGATGGCCGGCTAATCCCGTCCATCTGAAAGTGCATTGCAAGGAGATTCGCATGCAGATGAACCCGAACAAAGACACCCAGCTGTGCATGTCCCTCTCCGGGCGGCCAGGGAACTTTGGCCTGCGATTTCACAATCATCTGTATGAACAGTTGGGGCTGAATTTCTACTACAAGGCCTTCAGCAGCCAGGACTTGCCGGGTGCGGTGGGCGGCATTCGTGCCCTGGGCATTCGCGGTTGTGGCGTGTCCATGCCGTTCAAGGAAGCCTGCATTGCCCTGGTCGATGAGCTGGACGCCTCGGCCGCCGCCATCCAGTCGATCAACACCATCGTCAACACCAAGGGCCACCTCAAGGCCTACAACACCGATTACATCGCGATTGCCCAGTTGTTGGGCACCCACGCAGTGCCCAAGGACACCACCTTTGCCCTGCGCGGCAGCGGTGGCATGGCCAAGGCCGTGGCCAGCGCCTTGCGCGATGGTGGTTACAGGAACGGCCTGATCGTGGCCCGCAACGAGCAGGCCGGCCGCGCCCTGGCCGAATCCCTGGATTACCCATGGCAAGCCGAACTGGGCTCGCGGCGCCCGCAAATGCTGATCAACGTCACCCCGGTCGGCATGACCGGCGGGCCGGAAGCCGACCAATTGGCGTTCGATGCCGATGCGATTGTGGCTGCGGACATCGTCTTCGATGTGGTGGCGATTCCCGCGGAAACGCCGCTGATCGTGCGCGGTCGTGCCGAGGGCAAGCAAGTGATCACCGGGCTGGAAGTGATTGCGATCCAGGCGCTGGAGCAGTTTGTGCTTTATACCGGTGTGTGGCCGACGCCGGAGCAGTTCCAGAAAGCGGTAGAGTTTGCCCGGGGTTGATCCCAGGTTTGGTTTGCCGACTGTACTGGCCTCTTCGCGAGCAGGCTCGCTCCCACATTCGACCGGTTTCCTCCAGATGAAATGCGGTCAAGTGTAGGAGCGAGCCTGCTCGCGAAGGAGGCAGCCCGGTCTTGCAGATAAACCTCTATCTATACTGCTGGCCGGCAAGCAAAGATTTGCCCTCCTGCAACCAGCACCGTGACCGAGGTTTCCATGCATCCCGCGATTCTCAACCTGGATCAGGCCGAACTCCTGCCGCTGCCCGAAGCATTTGCCCCCGCCGGTGAAGCCGCCGGTCGCTATCGACAGCGCCAGGCACGCATTGGCCAGCAACTGGGCGCGCAGAAGCTCGGTTATCGTTTGTATGCGCTGGAGCCCGGCATGCGTGGCAGCCCGTTTCACAGCCATCGGGTCAACGAAGAAATGTTCTATATCGTGGCTGGGGAAGGGGAAGTGCGACTGGGGGCCGAGCGCTTTGCGATCCGTGCCGGTGACGTGATTGCCTGCCCGCCGGGCGGCCCGGAGTCGGCGCACCAGATCATCAACACCAGCGATGCCGAATTACGTTACCTGGCAGTCAGTACCCAGCAATCACCGGACATCTGTGAATACCCGGACTCCGGAAAGTATGCGGTGATGGATGACTTCAAGGTTGATGTCGAGGGCAACGCCTCGGGATTCGTCGCCGTGGCCCGGCAGGCGGATGGGGTGGATTACTGGGACGGGGAGTAAGGGACATTACAACACCAATGTGGGAGCCTGCTCGCGAAGGCGGCGGCGCATCCAGCATCAGTGTCACTGGACGACCGCTTTCGCGAGCAGGCTCGCTCCCACATTGGATTTGAGTTATCGGTTTTACTCCAACCGCGCCAACCGCTCTTCCAGCGCCGCAATTCGCGCTTCAAGCTCTTCGATCCGCTCGACCGAAACGCCGCTGCCGCCACTGCGTTCGACCGGGTTCTGCCGCGCGGCGAGGATCGCTTCGATGTCTGCCGGATCGCCCATGGCGTGCATGTAGCGGTCTTCCCGCTGCCCGGCCTGGCGCGGGATCAACAGTGCCAGGTCGCGGGCGATCAGGCGCTCCAGTTGATGAACGACCTGCTCGGTATCTTCGAAGTCATGCATGCGCCCGCTGCGGGTCAGCAGTTCATTGACGGTTTGCGGGCCGCGCAGGTACAGCAGCCCCATCAGAACCACCTGGGCCGGCACCAGCTCCAGGGCCTTGTCGACCTTGTGTTCCCAGCGATCTGCGCGGCTGCCCATCACCAATTTGGTGAAACCGCGTCCTTCGAGGGCGCGCAGGCTATGGCCGACCTGACCCTGGGTCAGGTTCATCACCGGTTCGCGGCTGGTTTTCTGATTGCAGGCAATTACCAGGGCATTGAGGGTCAGGGGATAGGTTTCCGGGCTGGTGGCCTGTTTCTCGATCAACGAACCCAAAATGCGAATTTCCGTGCTGTTGAGGCGCGGTTCGTCAAAAGTTGTCGCTTGCTCGGTGCTCATGGTTCTGCATCCTTACCCGGTTCATGTATTCTTTGCGTCAATGCACTTTAGATGGGCGTGCGTCGATGGCAACACAAATCGTTGTTTCATCCGGGCGGAAACACGAAACCTGAATGAAATGTTAACGGCATTTTTACAATCTGCCGGGCACCGTATGCGTCGCTGCGCACGGCAGTCTGGCATGATTGGGTGCCGCGTGCTGTTGCACATCGACAACGTCATCGATTTTTCAAGAGATATGGAGCCAAGCATGAGATTGACGTTGTTTTTCACCCGGCACAACGTGTTGACCGACGGGTCATGACCATTCTGGTCACCGGCGTCGCCGGTTTCATAGGCTTTCATACCGCCCGGCGCTTGTGCCTGGACGGTCATGAGGTGGTCGGCATCGACAACCTCAACGATTACTATGACGTCACGCTCAAGCAGGCGCGACTCAAGGAACTGGAGGCCTTGCCGGGCTTCAGTTTCCGGAAAATGGACATCGTCGACAAACCGGCGTTGCTGGCCTTGTTCGAAGAGCAGCGGTTTACCGAAGTGGTGCACCTGGCTGCCCAGGCCGGCGTGCGTTATTCGCTGGACAACCCGGATGTCTACACTCAATCCAACCTGGTGGGCTTCGTCAATGTCCTGGAAGCCTGCCGGCACCATCGTCCGGAGCATTTGATCTACGCCTCGAGCAGCTCGGTGTACGGCAGCAACAGCAAGCTGCCGTTCAGCGTCGAAGACGCCGTCGATCACCCGGTTTCGTTGTACGCGGCCAGCAAGCGCGCCAATGAACTGCTGGCCGACAGTTATTGCCATCTGTATGGCATCAAGTCCAGTGGTCTGCGCTTCTTTACCGTGTACGGGCCCTGGGGCCGGCCTGACATGGCGCTGTTCAAGTTCACCAAGGCCATCCTTAAAGACCAGCCCATCGATGTCTACAATCAGGGCGAGATGGCGCGGGACTTCACCTACATCGACGACATCGTCGAAAGTATCGCCCGTCTGCGTACCCGTCCGCCGGTGCCGTCCGCACCGGACAAGGGCGTCAATCGCCTGTTCAACATCGGTCGCGGCCAGCCCGTGGCGCTGATGGATTTCATTGAATGCCTGGAATTGGCATTGGACACACCGGCCAAGCGCAATTACATGCCGCTGCAGGCCGGGGATGTAGTCAAGACCTGGGCCGACATCTCGGCCCTGACAGAGTGGATCGATTTCAGTCCGCAGGTGGCCGTTGCCACCGGCGTGAAGGAGTTTGTGAAGTGGTATCGGCAGTTTTATCAGATATGAAGCGTTCACCTCTGATAACAGAAAATGAAAAAAAAGAGGGGACTCTATGAGCCAGGACATTTTTGTATCGGTATTGATTCCAGCCAAGAACGAAGCGAACAACCTCAAGCCCTTGCTTGAAGAAGTTCGCGCGGCCCTGGCTGATGAATCCTATGAAATCATCGTGGTCGACGATGGCAGCACCGACGCCACCTTGCACGAGTTGCGGCAGCTCAAGCACGACGGCCTGAGTACCCTGCGCATCCTGCGGCACGAGCAGTCGCTGGGGCAAAGCACGTCGCTGTACCACGCGGCGCAAGAGGCCCGTGGGCAATGGCTGGCCACGCTCGATGGCGACGGCCAGAACGACCCGGCGGACATCCCCGGCATGCTGGCACTGGTGCAGGGCAAGCAGGGCATGGTCGATGTACAGCTGGTCGCCGGGCACCGGGTCAACCGCCGCGATACCGCCAGCAAGCGCTGGGCCTCGCGTTTTGCCAACAACCTGCGTCGCCGCCTGCTCAAGGACTCCACCCCGGACACCGGCTGCGGATTGAAGCTGATCGAACGGGCGGCGTTTCTGCGCCTGCCGTATTTCGACCATATGCACCGCTACATTCCGGCACTGATCCAGCGCCACAATGGCCGAATGATCGTCCATCCGGTCAACCACCGGCCACGCACGGCCGGGGTGTCCAAGTACGGCAACATCGACCGCGCCCTGGTGGGCATTCTCGACCTGATCGGCGTCTGGTGGCTGATCAAGCGCACGCGCCTGAATACCACTGCCCAAGAGATCGAAGGATGATAACCATGACCCGTGAAACCCTGTGGCTGGTCATCGGCTTCGTTGGCCAGATCGCGTTCACCGGCCGTTTTGTCTTGCAGTGGCTGTACAGCGAATACAAGAAGCGCAGCGTGATTCCCACCAGTTTCTGGTACTTGAGCATCGTCGGCAGCACCTTGCTGCTGGCGTACGCCATCTACCGGCAGGACCCGGTGTTCATTGCCGGTCAGGCCTTTGGTTCGATCGTGTACCTGCGCAACCTGCAATTGATTGCCAAAAGCAAACACCTCAAGGAATAAGTCATGCGCCGATCGTTATCGCCCAGGATCGAATGCCTGGGCCTGATGCTGCTCGCCTTGCTGTTGGTCGGCGCCGGCCTGGGGCTGCGTCAGGCACAGAACGTCGATGAGGAACGTTTCCTCGGCGTGGCCCTGGAAATGTTGCATCACGGCTCCTGGCTGATTCCGCACCGTGCGGGTGAGATCTACGGCGACAAGCCGCCGATTTTCATGTGGACGGTGGCGTTTTTCGCCTGGCTCACTGGCAAGCCCAACCTGGCCCTTTATATTCCGGGGTTGCTTTCGGCGGTGTCGGTCACGGCGATGGTCTACGACCTGGGGCGCCGGTTGTGGAACCAGCGCATCGGGCGTAATGCCGCGCTGTTGTTCCTGGCTACCTATCAGACCTACAGCATCCTGCGCACCGGTCAGATCGACAGCTTCCTGGTGCTGTTCACCACGCTGGGCCTGTACGGTCTGGCGCGTCACTTGTTGCTCGGCCCCGCGTGGCGCTGGTTCTACATAGGCTGCGCGGCCATGGGTATCGGGGTGATTACCAAAGGCGTGGGCTTTTTGCCGGCGCTGCTGCTGATTCCGTATGGCTACGCGGTGCGCAAGCGCTGGACTGGTGTGGTGGCGATGCCGGGCGAGGCGCGCAAGTGGCTGCTGGGGTTGCTGGTGATGCTGGCGGCAATTGCTGTCTGGTTGCTGCCACTGGCCTTGACCATCGTGTTCAATGGCACGGCTGACGAAGTCGCCTACGCCCGGGAAATCCTCCTGCGCCAGACGGCCGGGCGCTACGCCGCCTCGTGGGATCACCGCGAACCGTTCTGGTACTTCTTCACCAACGTCATCCCGCAATACTGGCTGCCGCTGGTCCTGGCGCTGCCTTGGCTGATACCGGCCTGGCGCCGGCAACTGCAAAAGCGCGACGGCCGCGTGCTGGTGCTGCTCGGCTGGGTCGCGCTGGTGGTGCTGTTCTTCTGCATCAGTGCCGGCAAGCGCAAGTTGTACATCTACCCGGCGCTGCCGGGGCTGGTGCTGGCGGCCGCGCCACTGATGCCGTGGCTGCTGGGACGCTGGTTCAAGCAACGCCCACGCTTGCGCCGGGTATTCCCGGTACTGGTCGCATGCTGGTTCGCGCTGTGGTTCGCCCGTGGTTTCATCGAACCGATCAAGGAAGGCGACAACCCCCACGAAGCAATCATGGCGCAGGCCAATACCATGACGCACGGCGCGGACCTGGTGCTGGTCAACTGGCGTGAGGGGCACTGGCTCTTGGCCCGTCAGCCGATCGTGCATTTCGGCATGGCTGATTCGACGGTCGAGCAAGCGGCGAAGTGGCTGCGCGAGAATCCCAAGGCCTATGCCCTGGTCCCGGACGAGTTGCTGGGCAAGTGTTTCAAACCCGAGGCCGCCCATGAATTGGGCGAAACATCCCGTGCCGAATGGTCGATCGTCGGCGCCGATGCCGATAACGGCCAATGCCATCCGGGACAGCCTGGACATGTGTATCGTTTTAGTTGGGATTGAGAGAACCCATGAGTAAAGCAAGGAAAGCAGGATTACTCGAGTTGTACATCATCGGTGAGCCCGATCTGTTCTTCGGGCTCGCCAAAACGAAGAGTTCTCAGGTATTGCGTGGGGAGAAATCCTGATGAGGTTAATCCTGAGTTCTTTGTCGTTGCGCACTGTCGCCTTGCTCGCCGCCGTAGCCATTGCGTTGCTGTTTTTCTGGGGACTGGGCAGTGTGCCATTCCTCAGTGTCAACGAGGCCCGCAGAGCCGTCACCGTGCGGGAAATGCGTGAGGCGGGGAGCTGGCTGCTGCCCTACATGAACGGCGACTTGTACCTGTCCAAGCCGCCGTTTTTCTATTGGGCGGGCCTGGTTTCAACAGCGGTGCTGGGCAGTTTGTCCGAATGGAGCGTCCGCTTGCCGTCGGCGCTGGCCGCGACGGTGTGCTGCATCGGCACCTATCTGTACGGCGTCAGGCAGGCCGGACGCCAGGCCGGTTTGTTCGCGGTGGTGTTTCTGGCCGCGAACGGGGCCTTCAGCCTGTTCGCCCGTCGCTCGGAAATCGAGATGCTGCTGACCTTGCTGTGTTTCGGCGCGTTGTTGGCGGCCTGGCACTTCATTTTCCAGCAGGGCCGTGCCATTTGGAGCCGACTCAGCTATGTGCTTTTAGGCTGTGCACTGCTGACCAAGGGCCCCGTCTGCCTGTTGTGGGTGACGGCGCCGATCCTGGCTTACGCCCTGATCTATCGCGATGCCCGGGCCAAGGCCTATCTGTGCGACGGCTGGGGCTGGCTGATTGCTTTGGTGCTGGGCGGCTCCTGGTATGTGGCAGTGTCCATGAACCAGGGATGGGGCATCTGGGCATCGATCGTCAACGAAGACATCGTGAAGAAGATCGACGGTCAAGGTGCCGAGGCCTGGTACGCCTATCTGTTGTACCTGGCCGGTGATTTCTTTCCGTTCTGGCTGATCGTGTTTGTTCAGCCCCGGCGCTTCTGGGCAATGATCCGCGCGCGCCGCGAGGCCGCCATGCTGCTGTGTTGCAGCCTGCTGCCGCTGCTGGTCTTTTCCTGTTTCACCGAGAAGCACGGCAAGTATCTGCTGCCGATTTACCCTTCCATGGCATTGCTGCTGGCGATGCATTGGGCCGCGGTGTTCGACACCGCGAAGGGGCGCTGGCGGGCATGCCTGGCCATGGTTCCTTACGTGATGCTGGCCGGGTTTGTGGTGTTTTACATGTTCGTCGAAGCCCGGGTGTTGTCGCATCGGGTCGGTGGCCTTGAGCAGGTCGCCACGCTGGCCGCCGGGCAACCGGGCCAGAAAGCCTACAGCGTTGGTGAGCCGGATATCCGCCTGGTCTACTACATGGGCCGGCCGGTGACACCGCTGACAGTTGCGCAGTTGCAAGGCAGCAACCGTCCAGTGGGGCTCCTGTTCGCCCAGGAGCCCCTGGAGCCGGAACTGCAAGGACTGGCAGCGTGCAAGGTCGGGGAAGTCGAACCCTATTTGAAACCGGACCACGCAGCGCTGCTCGTCCACCTCGCAGCCGATTGCCGCTGATCGGCTCCCTTCGCAAAACCATCACCGCGACATCGCCCGTTCGGACTAGGCAGGGCTAACGATTCTGCCGCGTTCGGCGGACGCCAAACTCGAAGCTCAAAGGGGTGTTGCGCCATGCGCGCCCCGCTTAACGAGCAGAAGGCGCCGCGATGGAGTTTGCATTCAGCGACGAACAGGAAATGATCCGCGCATCGGCCGAGGGTTTTCTCGCCGATGTGTCGGACTCTGCCGCCGTGCGAGCGGCAATGGTCAGCGAGCGAGGTTTCGACGAGGCTCTCTGGCAGAGGCTGTGCCGCGAAATGTACTGGCCGGCGATCCATATTCCCGAAGCGTACGGCGGGCTTGGCCTGGGCTTCGTCGAACTGGCGATTTTGCTGGAACAGATGGGCCGTCGCCTGCTGTGCTCACCGTTTTTCGCCACCGCCTGCATGGCCACGCCTGCGTTGTTGCTGGCGGCCAACGAGGAACAGAAGCAACGCTGGTTGCCGTCGATCGCCGACGGCAGCCTCACCGCGACCCTGGCCTTCAGCAGCGCGAATGGCTGGTCGGCGCAGGATATCCAGTCAACCGTGGTTGCCGAAGGTGACGGGTTCGTACTCGACGGTACCCTCAAGCATGTCCTCGACGGCCATGGCGCCGACCTCCTGATCGTTGCCGCGCGATCGCCCGGAACGGCCGGCGAGTCGGGTATCAGCCTGTTCGCCGTGGACGCGAAGCGCGCCGGGATCGAGCGGCAGATGTTGCCGACCATGGACCAGACCCGGCGCCAGGCCCGGATCCAGCTCAAGAACCTGTATCTCGACGCCGACTGCCTGCTTGGCGAGTTCGGTGCCGGCTGGCCTGCGCTGGAGACAACCCTGCAATTGGCCTGCATCGGCCTGGCCGCCGAACAGACGGGTGGTGCCCAGCAGGTGCTCGACCTGAGCGTTGCCTACATGCAGGAGCGCCAGCAGTTCGGCCGTCCCATTGCCAGTTTCCAGGCCCTCAAACACCGTGCCGCCGACATGATGTTGCAAGTCGAATGCGCCCGTTCGGCCAGTTATTACGCGGCATGCGTGGCCCAGGAAGTCCTCGATCCGTCGGGCGACCCGCAAGTGGCCGCCGAACTTCCGCTGGCGGCGGCGCTGGCCAAGGCACAGTGCTCTGAAACCTGTTTCCACTGCGCATCCGAATCGATCCAGTTGCACGGCGGCGTCGGTTTCACCTGGGAATACGACCCGCACCTCTATTTCAAGCGCGCCCGCGCCAGCGAGAGCTTTCTCGGACGACCGGCCTGGCATCGCGAGCGGATTGCCACAGTGATTCTCGGGGAGCAGCCATGAAGATCAGTTTCAGTGAGCAGGACGAGGGTTTCCGTCGGGAAGTGGCCGACTGGTTGGGCGCCAACCTTTGCGGTGAATTCGAGCCCCTGCGCTTTCGCGGCGGGCCGGGCGATGAGCACATGTTTCCCGAGGAACGCAAAGCCTGGGAGCGCAAACTGGCCCAGGGTGGCTGGACATGCGTCGGCTGGGCGCCGGAACACGGCGGACGCGGCCTGTCGATCAGTCAGCAAGTGATTTTCCACGAAGAGTACGCCCGCGCCGGCGGTCCCGGACGCATGGGCCATATCGGCGAAGGCCTGGCCGGTCCGACCATCGCCGCGTTCGGCACTGCCGAGCAACATCGGCGCTTTCTGCCGGGCATCGTCAGCGGCACCGAGTTCTGGTGCCAGGGCTATTCCGAGCCGGGCGCCGGGTCGGATCTGGCCAACGTCAAGACCCGCGCCACGCTGGACGAAACCAGCGGTAGCTGGGTGATCAACGGGCAAAAGGTCTGGACCTCGCTGGCCCATGAATCGGACTGGTGCTTCGTGATCGCCCGTACCGAGCCCGGCAGCGTGGGCCATCGCGGCTTGTCGTTCCTGCTGGTGCCGATGGACCAGGCAGAAATTACCGTACGGCCGATCGAGCAATTGACCGGCACCTCGGAATTCAACGAAGTGTTCTTCGACGACGCCCGCACCGACGCCGCCAACATCATTGGCGAGCCGGGGGAGGGCTGGAAGATTGCGATGGCGCTGCTCGGGTTCGAGCGTGGTGTCTCGACGCTTGGCCAGCAGATGCAGTTCCAGAACGAACTCAACGAAATCATCGCCATCGCTAAGGCCAACGGTGCCGCGCGCGATCCGGTGATGCGCCAGCGTCTGGCCGACGCCTGGAGCGGGCTGCGGATCATGCGCTACAACTCGCTGCGCATGCTTTCCGGTGCGCAGGACGGGTCGCTGCGCAAGGAGGCGACCATCTACAAGCTGTTCTGGTCGACCTGGCACGCCAGCCTCGGCAAGTTGGCGATGGACGTGCTCGGCGCCGAAGCCGAATTGCTCGAAGCCGCGCCGTATCAACTCACCCGCTTGCAGTCGCTGTACCTGTTCAGTCGCGCCGACACCCTCTACGGCGGCAGCAACGAAATCCAGCGCAACATCATCGCCGAGCGCGCCTTGGGAATGCCCAAGGAACCGCGTCCGCGCACCTGATCAAGGAGTTTTGCATGTCTGTTCCTCACTATGTTGCAGGTCACGGCCTGCTGCGCGGCAAGTCGGTATTGATCACCGCGGCGGCGGGCGCCGGCATCGGTTTTTCCGCCGCCGTGCGTGCGGCCGAGGAAGGTTGCCGCGCCTTGATGATCAGCGATATCCATGAAGGCCGGCTGGCCGAAGCGGTGTCGAAGATCCGCCAGACCACCGGTCTTGAACAGGTTTTCAGCCAGGTCTGTAACGTCGCTGACGAAACCCAGGTGCAGCAACTGATCGCCGGCGCCGAGCGGGATCTGCAGGGCGTCGATGTACTGATCAATAACGCCGGGCTCGGCGGTTCACGGCTGCTGGTGGAGATGTCCGACGATGAGTGGAACCGGGTCCTCGATGTGACGCTGACCGGCACCATGCGCATGACCCGCGCCATGCTGCCGAAGATGATCGTGCGGCGGGCCGGGGTCATCGTCAATAACGCTTCGGTGTTGGGCTGGCGGGCGCAGAAAGAACAGGCGCATTACGCCGCCGCCAAGGCCGGGGTCATGGCGCTGACCCGTTGCGCGGCGGTGGAGGCCGCTGAACATGGCATCCGCATCAACGCGGTCAGTCCGAGCATTGCCTTGCACGATTTCCTGCGCAAATCCGCACCCCAGGCGGTGCTTGATCAGCTCGCCGCCAACGAAGCCTTCGGGCGCGCCGCCGAGGTCTGGGAAGTGGCCAACGTGATGATGTTCCTGGCCAGCGATTACAGCTCCTACATGACCGGCGAAGTGTTGTCGGTGTCCAGCCAGAGGGCTTGAACATGCCACGTATATTCGACACGCCCCTGGCCTTGTCCGACGCCGTGGGCGAGGCCCTGGGCGTCAGTGACTGGCTGCTTCTGGAGCAGGAACGCATCGACCGGTTCGCCGAGGCCACGGGCGATCACCAATGGATTCACGTCGATCCGGTCAAGGCTGCCAGCGGACCCTTTGGCACCTGCATTGCCCACGGCTACCTGAGCCTGTCCCTGGTCAACCTGTTTCTTCCGCAGATCGTCGAGGTGCGCGGCCTGGCCATGGGCGTCAATTACGGCTGCGAGCGGGTGCGTTTTCCCGCCGTGGTCCGCGTCGGCTCGCGAGTACGGGGCAGCGCGCAATTGGTCGCGGTCGAGGCAGTGAAGGGCGGCGTTCAGGCGACCATCCGCGTCAGCGTCGAGATCGAGGGCGAGGAACGCCCCGGTTGCGTGGTCGACACCATCAGCCGCTATTACCCCGCCTGAGTCAGTCAGCAGTATTTCCGAGGAATTGAGCATGAAAGAAGCCGTCATCGTTTCGACCGCCCGCACGCCCATCGGCAAGGCCTTTCGCGGCGCGTTCAATGACACCGAAGCGCCGCAACTGGGTGGCCACGTGGTGCGCGAAGCCGTTCGCCGCGCCGGCATCGAGGCGGGGGAAGTCGACGATGTGATCATCGGTGCCGCCGCGCAACAGGGCACCCAGTCCTACAATCTTGGGCGCCTGTGCGCGATTGCCGGCGGCTTGCCGGCTTCCGTCGCCGGGATGGCGGTCGAGCGCCAATGCTCGTCGGGGTTGATGAGCATTGCCATGGCCGCCAAAGGCATCATGTGCGACGAAATCGATATCGCCGTGGCCGGTGGCCTGGAGTCGATTTCCCTGGTGCAGAACAAACACAAGAACCTGTATCGCAACCAGTCCGGCGCGGTGATCGAACTCGATCCGCACGCTTATATACCGATGATCGAAACCGCCGAGATCGTCTCCGCACGTTACGGCATTTCCCGTGAAGAGCAGGACGAATACAGCTACCAGAGCCAGATGCGCACCGCCCTGGCCCAGAGTGCCGGACGCTTTGACCGTGAACTGGCACCGCTGGCCAGCCGCAAGGCCATCGTCGACAAGGCCACGGGCGAAACCCGTTTTGAAACCGTGACCTTGCTGCGCGACGAGTGCAACCGCATCGACACCACCCGAGAAAGCCTGAATGCGCTCGAGCCGGTATGGCCGGGTGGCCAGTGGAGCGACAAGGGCCGCTTCATCACCGCCGGCAACGCCTCGCAACTGTCCGACGGCGCTTCGGCCTCGGTGTTGATGAGCGCGAAAATGGCGGAAAAACGTGGCCTGGAACCGCTGGGGATTTATCGCGGCATGGCGGTTGCGGGCTGCAATTCGGACGAGATGGGCATTGGCCCGATCTATGCGATTCCAAAGCTGCTCAAGCGCCATGGCCTGACCATGGACCATATCGGCCTTTGGGAGCTGAACGAAGCATTCGCCTGCCAGGTGCTGTACTGCCGCGACACCCTGGGTATTCCCGCCGACCGCTTGAACGTCAACGGCGGGGCGATTTCCATTGGGCATCCTTTCGGGATGTCCGGTGCGCGAATGGTCGGGCACGCATTGGTCGAGGGCCAGCGCCGCGGTTTGCGTTACGTGGTGGTGAGCATGTGTATCGGTGGCGGCATGGGCGCTGCCGCATTGTTCGAGGTGGTCTGAATGATCGGTGCACAACAGATTCAGGCGATCATGGCGCGCTATGTGGAGTTGGTGGATGCCGGTGATATCGACGGCATCCTCGATCTCTACGCGCCTGACGCCGTCGTTGAAGACCCGGTCGGCCAAACACCGCTGCAGGGCATCGTCGCCATCGAACGCTTCTACCGTGAAGGGCTGGGCACCGGCAAAGTATCGGCGACGCTGACGGGGCCGGTGCGTGCAACACTCAACGGTTGCGGTGCGATGCCGTTTCGGGTCGACATGGAGTGGGCAGGGCAGCCGTGTTCTCTGCACGTGATCGACGTGATGGAGTTCGATGCCGACGGCAAGATCCGTTCGATGAAGGCCTTCTGGAGCGAAATCAACCTCTGTAGGAGCGAGCCTGAACGCGAAGGGGCCGGCACATTCAATAGTGATGTCGACTGACACACCGCTTTCGCGAGCAGGCTCGCTCCCACAAGGTTAAGCCTCGATTCCAGTTTCCATGGTCGACGCAAATCCACTGTAGGAGCGAGCCTGCTCGCGAAGGGGCCGGCACATCCAATAGTGATGTCGACTGACACACCGCTTTCGCGAGCAGGCTCGCTCCCACAAGGTTAAGCCTTGATTCCAGTTTCCATGGTCCACGCAAATCCACTGTAGGAGCGAGCCTGCTCGCGAAGGGGCCGGCACATTCAATAGTGATGTCGGCTGACCCACCGCCATCGCGAGCAGGCTCGCTCCCACAAGGTTAAGCTTCGATTCCAGTTTCCATGGTCGACGCAAACCCACTGTAGGAGCGAGCCTGCTCGCGAAGGGGCCGGCACATCCAATAGTGATGTCGACTGACACACCGCTTTCGCGAGCAGGCTCGCTCCCACAAGGTTAAGCCTCGATTCCAGTTTCAATGGTCGACGCAAACCCACTGTAGGAGCGAGCCTGCTCGCGAAGAGGCCGGCACATCCAATAGTGATGTCGGCTGACCCACCGCTTTCGCGAGCAGGCTCGCTCCCACAAGGTTAAGCCTCGATTCCAGTTTCAATGGTCGACGCAAGTCCACTGTAGGAGCGAGCCTGCTCGCGAAGAGGTCGGCACATCCAGCATCAATGCCACCTGACAAGCCGCCATCGCGGGCAAGCCTTGCTCCCACAGGGAAAGTGGTGTTTACAGGGCAGAGTTCAACGTACGTCCCTGAACCAGATCGGCATTCTGGGTTTTGCCGGTTTCGTAATAGGCCTTGAGGTTTAGGGCGATCTCGCGCACCACCTTGTTGAACGCCTTGCCCAGCAACCCCTCCACCAGCCGGCCACCGCGCAGGCTGTAGCTCATCCGGGTGGTAATGCGCGTGGCGTCGCCCTCGGCTTGCAGGGTGTAGCTGAAGCAGGCCTCGCGAAAGGGGAAGGGTGCGCCGCCACTGGCCTTGTGCAGGACCAACACAAAGCCGACGCCTTCCTGCCATTGCACCACGGTCTCATCCAGCCATTGCCCACCCTTTCGAAACACCCGGCGGCTGGCGCCCACGCCTTCATGGGCGCCTGGGTGAAACTGGCAACCGGTCAAGCCCGGTACGTAGTGCGGGGCGAGGCTCAGGTCGCGCAATTTCGCCCACGCGGCTGGCAGGCTGAGGTCGAGCAGGACGCTGTGGCTGGCAATCGCAGACATGGTGCAACTCCTGGTTTTCAATGGGATTGGGCCGCGTCAAGAAACGCAGGTCGTTCACCGCCGCCGTGCACGGCAATATCCGCGCCGCTGACATAACGTGCCAGCGATGAGGCCAGGTACAGACAGGCATCGCCGATATCTTCAGGATTTGCCAGGCGCTGCAACGGAATGGTCGCTGCCACCCGGGCGATTCCGGCGTCGTCGCCATAATGCATGGCTGCCTGCTCGGTGAGTATCAACCCGGCCGTCACGGCGTTGATCCGCACCTTGGGCGCCCACTCCACGGCCAGCGAGGTGGTCAGGTTGAGCAACCCGGCCTTGGCCGCGCCATAGGCGGCGGTGCCGGGAGACGGGCGGGTGGCGCTGACGCTGCAGATATTGATGATCGCGCCACCCTCGGGCTGCGCCTGCATCACCCGGTTGGCCTGCTGACACAGATTCAGCGGCGCCAGCAGGTTCAGGCGGATGATCGATTCGCTGAAGCGCGGCGAGGCACTGGCGGCCTCGGCGTTCGGTGAGCCGCCGGCGTTGTTGACCAGCACATCGAGGCGACCGAAGCGCTCGACAATTCGCTCGATCAACTGCCCCGATTGCTCGACATCCCGCAGATCGCAAGGCACAAACAGCGCCTCACGCCCGCCACTGGCTGGCAAGGTCTGCGGGGCTTCGCGACCGCAGATCACGACGTCGGCGCCGCATTCGAGAAAGCGCTGGCTGATGCCGCGCCCGACCCCTTTGCCACCGCCGGTAACCAGTACCACTTTGCCGCGAAAGTCCATCGGATCAAGCATGGGGTGCCTCGTCTTGTGGTTCGGAAATGCTTCCGATGCTAGGTCTGGCGACTCCATTGGCCAACGTCCGATAAGACTAGAGGACGAGGCTGTGTAGGAGCTGGCTTGCCAGCGAAGAGGACCTCGAGCCGTGCACCGCCAAGGCGGACGCCTTCGCCGGCAAGCCGGCTCCTGCCGTCGCGTAGTCCTGTCGGACGATGTTGATTGCCCGGCCCCTCGGAATAATCCGATGACAACAACAGGCCGGGAGGACACCTTATGGGCGCTTCAGCGCAAGGGCACTTCGTTACGCTGCCGGATGGACTGCAGCTGCACTATCAAGATATCGGCGAGCAAGACATCGGCAGCGGCGAGCCGGTTATTTTCGTTCACGGGAGCGGACCGGGTGCCAGCGGTCACAGCAACTTCAAACAGAATTACCCGGTGTTCGCCGACGCGGGCTACCGCGTCATCGTCCCCGACCTGCCGGGCTACGGCGCTTCGGACAAACCCGACACCCTCTACACCCTCGATTTCTTCGTCACCGCCCTGAGCGGTCTGCTCGACGCCCTGGATATCCAGCGATGCGTGCTGGTCGGCAACTCCCTGGGCGGCGCCATCGCGATCAAACTGGCGCTCGACCAGCCGCAACGGGTCAGCCGCCTGGTGCTGATGGCCCCCGGTGGCCTGATGGAAAAAGAGCAGTACTACCTGCAAATGGAAGGCATCCAGAAAATGGGCGCGGCCTTCGCCAAGGGTGAGCTGAACGACGCGGCGGGCATGCGTCGCTTGCTGGCGCTGCAATTGTTTGACGACACCCTGATCAGCGACGAGACGGTCAACGAACGAGTGGCCGTGGTGCAGCAGCAGCCGGTCTGCGTGCTGTCGACCATGCAAGTGTCGAACATGACCGAGCGCCTGGGCGAATTGCAGTGCCCGATCCTCGGGTTCTGGGGCATGAACGACAAATTCTGCCCGGTGTCGGGCGCACACACCATGATGCAGCACTGCCGAAATATTCAATTCGTGCTGCTTAGCGAATGCGGACATTGGGTCCAGGTCGAGCACCGTGAACGGTTCAATCGCCAGTGCCTCGCATTCCTCGGGGAGGCCCGCCGATGAGCGTGCAATTGCGCCGCGAGTTCGGCGAAGAGCTGTATCAGGCGCTGCTGAGCGGCCGCACGCTGGCGCCGCTGACCGAGCGTTGGCCGGCGATCAGCATCGAAGACGCCTACCACATTTCCCTCTACAGCATCGAACGGCGAGTGGCGGCCGGGGATGAGATCGTCGGCAAGAAAATCGGCGTGACCTCGGCGGCGGTGCAGCAGATGCTCAATGTGCATCAGCCGGATTTCGGTTTTATCACCCGGCAAATGTCCTTCGCCGATGACGCCCGGATTTCCCTGTCTGCCAATAAGCTGATCCAGCCCCGGGCCGAAGGTGA
Source organism: Pseudomonas sp. WPR_5_2 (assembly GCF_003634475.1). Lineage (NCBI taxonomy): Bacteria > Pseudomonadati > Pseudomonadota > Gammaproteobacteria > Pseudomonadales > Pseudomonadaceae > Pseudomonas > Pseudomonas sp. WPR_5_2. Next base: position 164,812 of record NZ_RBLA01000002.1, read on the forward strand.
GATTGCCTTCAAGCTCAAGCGCGATCTGGTCGGCCCCGGCATCACCGAAGCCGATGTGCTGGACGCCACCGCATACGTGATGCCGTGTTTCGAGATTGTCGATTCGCGGATCCACGACTGGCGCATCCGCATCCAGGACACCGTTGCCGACAATGCGTCCTGCGGGGTGTTCGTGCTGGGCGACAGCCAGGTCGACCCGCGCGAGCTGGACCTGCCCAACCTGCGCATGCGCGTGTCGAAAAACGGTGCGCCCCTCAGTGAGGGCCTCGGCTCGGCGGTGCAGGGCAATCCGCTGACCGCCGTGGCCTGGCTGGCCAATACCCTGGGCGCCTTCGGCATTCCGTTCAAGGCGGGGGAAATCATTCTCTCGGGCTCGCTGGTGCCGCTGGAACCGGCCCGTGCCGGCGACAGTTTCTCATTGACCATCGATGGCCTGGGCAGTGCCCGGGTGTCTTTCTGCGCCTGACCTGTGGGGATTTAACCGGATGAGCAAGAAACTCAGAGCGGCCATTATCGGCCCCGGCAACATCGGCACCGACTTGCTGATGAAAATGTATCGATCCGAGTGGATCGAACCGGTGTGGATGGTCGGCGTCGACCCGCAATCCGAAGGGCTCAAACGTGCCAGGGAAATGGGGGTGAAGACCACCGCCGAGGGTGTTGACGGCTTGCTGCCCCACGTTCTTGACGACGATATTCGCATCGCCTTCGATGCCACCTCGGCCTACGTCCATGCCGAAAACAGCCGCAAGCTCAACGAGCTGGGCGTGATCATGATCGATCTCACGCCGGCGGCCATCGGCCCGTTTTGCGTGCCGCCGGTCAACCTCAAGGAACACGCGGCAACGCTGGCGATGAACGTCAACATGGTCACCTGCGGTGGCCAGGCAACCATCCCGATGGTGGCGGCGGTGTCGCGGGTGCAACCGGTGAGTTATGGCGAGATTGTCGCCACCGTTTCCTCCGGTTCGGTGGGCCCGGGCACGCGGCAGAACATCGACGAATTCACCCGCACCACGGCCGGTGCGGTGGAACGGATCGGCGGTGCCCGGCGCGGCAAGGCCATCATCGTGATCAACCCGGCCGAGCCGCCGCTGATGATGCGCGACACCATCCACTGCCTGACCGATGACGAGCCGAACCAGGATGCGATCCGCACCTCGGTGCTGGAAATGGTTCGTGAAGTGCAGCGCTATGTGCCCGGCTACAAGCTGATCAACGGGCCGGTGTTCGACGGGCGCAAGGTGTCGATCTTCATCGAGGTCGAGGGCCTGGGCGACTTCCTGCCCAAATCCGCCGGCAACCTCGACATCATGACCGCCGCCGGCTTGCGCACCGCCGAGATGTTCGCCGAAGAAGCCCACAAGGGCGCCCTGCAACTGCCCGTTCGCTGAGTGGAGATGAGCATGAATTTACAAGGTAAAAGCGTCCGTCTGCACGACATGAGCCTGCGCGACGGCATGCACGCCAAGCAGCACCAGATCAGCCTGGAGCAGATGATCAGCGTTGCGACCGGCCTGGATGCGGCTGGTGTGCCGCTGATCGAAATCACCCATGGCGATGGCTTGGGCGGCGCGTCGCTGAACTACGGTTTTCCGGCCCACAGCGACGAGGAATATTTCTCGGCGGTGATCCCGTTGATGAAGCAGGCCAAGGTCTCGGCGTTGTTGCTGCCGGGGATCGGCACCCTCGATCACCTGAAGATGGCCCATGAACACGGGGTGTCGACGATTCGCGTGGCGACCCATTGCACCGAGGCGGATGTGTCCGGCCAGCACATCGGTATGGCGGCGAAGATGGGCCTCGACACCGTCGGCTTCCTGATGATGGCGCACATGGTCAGCGCCGAACAACTGCTGGAGCAGGCGCGGCTGATGGAGAGCTACGGCGCCAATTGCATCTACTGCACCGACTCGGCCGGCTACATGCTGCCCGACGAAGTGACGCAAAAGATCGGCACCTTGCGCGCCGGGCTGAATACCGGGACTGAAGTCGGTTTCCATGGCCACCACAACATGGGCATGGCGATTGCCAACTCGCTGGCGGCGATCGAAGCGGGCGCTGCGCGAATCGATGGTTCGGTCGCGGGGCTCGGCGCCGGGGCCGGCAATACGCCGCTGGAAGTGTTTGTGGCGGTGCTGGAGCGGATGGGAGTCAACAGTGGCGTCGATTTGTACCGGATCATGGACGTTGCCGAAGACCTGGTGGTGCCCATGATGGACCAACCGATCCGCCTCGATCGCGATGCCCTGACCCTGGGGTATGCGGGGGTCTACAGTTCGTTCCTGCTGTTTGCCAAGCGTGCCGAGCAGAAGTACGGCATTGCGGCTCGTGAGTTGCTGGTGGAATTGGGGCGACGCGGTACGGTGGGCGGTCAGGAAGACATGATCGAAGACCTGGCGCTGACCCTGTCGCGGTCACGGGGTGTGTTGCCGACCTGATCCTTGAAACACTGAAAACCACCGGTCTTGTTTACAGGGCCGGTGGTTTTTTTATGGGAGCAGATTGCGCACCAGCGGCGGATAACAGTTGATGGCCGCGCTCGAACAGCTGAAATACGCCGTGGTCGGGCGGTAGGCTTCATTCTTGAACAACTCGCACAGGCTGGCGGTACTGCCGGCGCAAACGAGGATGAACAGGGCACAAGTGGCTTTTCGCATGGCGAACCTCGACATGGATTTTATTGTTGTAGAGGCACGTTATGGCGACTGGCGATGTGTGGCTTCGTCCGAATGGACTACCCGATCCAATTCAACCCACCCCCCCCAATCCCCTGTGGGAGCAAGACTTGCCCGCGATGGCGGCGTGTCAGACAGCAGTGATGTTGAAGGTGCCGGCCTCTTCGCGAGCAGGCTCGCTCCCACAGTGATGTGGTGGTGTACATAGAGTTTGCTGACAAACACCAGTCCTTTGTGGGAGGGAGCCTGC
>NZ_RBLA01000002.1:167828-174982 GCF_003634475.1 Pseudomonas sp. WPR_5_2
TGTTGAAGGTGCCGGCCTCTTCGCGAGCAGGCTCGCTCCCACAGTGATGTGGTGGTGTACATAGAGTTTGCTGACAAACACCAGTCCTTTGTGGGAGGGAGCCTGCTCGCGAAGGCAGTGTGTCAGGCGACAGTGATGTTGAAGGTGCCGGCCTCTTCGCGAGCAGGCTCGCTCCCACAGTGATGTGGTGGTGTACATAGAGTTTGCTGACAAACACCAGTCCTTTGTGGGAGCGAGCCTGCTCGCGAAGGCGGTGTGTCAGGCGACAGTGATGTTGAAGGTGCCGGCCTCTTCGCGAGCAGGCTCGCTCCCACAGTGATGTGGTGGTGTACATAGAGTTTGCTGACAAACACCAGTCCTTTGTGGGAGCGAGCCTGCTCGCGAAGGCAGTGTTTCAGGCGACAGTGATGTTGAAGGTGCCGGCCTCTTCGCGAGCAGGCTCGCTCCCACAGTGATGTGCTGGTGTACATAGAGTTTGCTGACAAACACCGGTCCTTTGTGGGAGCGAGCCTGCTCGCGAAGGCGGTGTGTCAGGCGACAGTGATGTTGAAGTTGCCGGCCTCTTCGCGAGCAGGCTCGCTCCCACAGTGATGTGGTGGTGTACATAGAGTTTGCTGACAAACACCAGTCCTTTGTGGGAGCGAGCCTGCTCGCGAAGGCGGTGTGTCAGGCGACAGTGATGTTGAAGTTGCCGGCCTCATCGCGAGCAGGCTCGCTCCCACAGTGATGTGGTGGTGTACATAGAGTTTGCTGACAAACACCAGTCCTTTGTGGGAGGGAGCCTGCTCGCGAAGGCGGTGTGTCAGGCGACAGTGATGTTGAAGGTGCCGGCCTCATCGCGGGCAGGCTCGCTCCCACAGTGATGTGGTGGTGTACATAGAGTTTGCTGACAAACACCAGTCCTTTGTGGGAGCGAGCCTGCTCGCGAAGGCGGCGTGTCAGACAGCAGTGATGTTGAAGGTGCCGGCCTCTTCGCGAGCAAGCCTTGCTCCCACAGGGTTTGTGGTGTGTCAGGTACGTCGGGCGAGGGCGGACGTGGCCATGAACAGGGCGGCAATGGCCCGGGCTTCATTGAGTTCGCCTCGGGCTACCAGTTCGGGGATCTGTGCCATTGGCACCCGCAGGCATTCTAGGGGTTCGGGTTCGTCGCCGGTCAGTTTGCAGGGGCTCAGTTGTTCGGCCAGTACCACTCGGTAGCGGTGACACAGGTGGCCCGGCGCCAATGTCAGCTCGCCCAGTTCACTAAGGCGTGCAGCACGCATACCGACTTCCTCGCAAAGTTCGCGCTGCGCCGCTTGCAGGTAGTCTTCATCGGGCTCTGCGCCGCCCTTGGGCAGGCCGAGCACAGTCTTCTCGACGCCCACCGCATACTCCCGAACCAGCAACACATGCAGCGGATCAGGCATCGCCACCACCATCACCGAACGATAACCCGTACCGCGCAGGCGTTCATAGATCCGCTGCTGGCCATTGCTGAATTGCAGGTGCAAGGCTTCGATCTGAATGTAGCCGCTTTCAGCCAGCAGCTCGGTCTTGAGGATGGTCGGACAATTGCGCATGGTCAGGCCCCTGGTTGGGATAGACACACTGTGCGCCTTGCCTGTGAGGGCGCCATCGTCCAAGCGGACGAGGGCGCAAGCCGTGTACTAACCGAGCGTCGCCACACTGCGCAGGATCAGGCGCACCAACATGGTCTGGCGAGTCACGCCAGTCTTGGAGAAGGTCGAGCGCAAATGAGCCCGCGAGGTGTTGCGGCTGATACCGAGTTCTTCCGAGGCTTCGTCCAGGGTCAGACCATTGGCCAGCAGCATCGCCAGTTGGGTTTCCGCCGGGGTGAAGTCGAACAGTGCGCGCACGATCTCCTGGGGCGCGGTGGATTGCTGCTCCGGGTCGCTGATGAAAATCACCACCGTGGGGCACTGCTTGCCTTCGCTCCAGTCTGTCAGCGGTACCGAACGCACGATGATCCCCAGATCGGCCTTTCCGGACGGCCGTTGCACCCGCAGGGCCTCGACCACCGATGGATTGCTGCTCTTCTGCGACAACAGCGACTGTTTCACCAGGCGCCGGAATTCCTGGGTGTCACGGGCGGTCCCGACCTGCAGGCCGTCGTTGACCAGTTTGATGCCGTCCTTTTCCTGGATCAGTCGATCGGCGACCTGGTTGGTTTGCAGCACCTTGCCGGCCTCGTCGAGGATGATCGTGCCGACCGCCATCTGATTCACCGCCCCGGCGTACAGGTTGCGCTCGGCCTCGATGCGATTGAGCTGCATGTGGATCTTGATCGAGCGTTCCAGGTGCGGGATGAAATAGGTGAGCAGGGCTTTTTCTTCGTTGCCGAACGGCTTGTCGTCACGCCCGCGGCTGATGCGGATCCGGCACTGGGCGCCGTCACTGGTGTTGATGTCGGCGCCGAGAATGTGGAACACGTCGACCGGTTCGAGGAAGTTCTTGTAGAACTCCGATTGCTGCCAGTCGTCGTTGGAGACGAACTCGGCGAGGGTCACCACCTGGCGATTGGGCAGGTCGACGAACGGGTCGAGGCTGAAAAAATGCTTGTTATAGGACGCGGTCGCCTCGGTCGAGGTGCCGGTGGTGTTGACCATCAAGCCATCCACATGGGCGCTGGGTGGACGCAGGATGAAGGTCACGTACTTGCTGTTCAGATACACATTGAGCTGATTGAGAAAGGTCGCCCAGGGAATGTTTTCCAGCGGCCCCTGATAGAGGTTGCCGAGCAAATCACTGAACGTATCGAGGCTGAGGTCCTGCTGCATAGGGAAAAACCGTTCTTATTATTAGCGTTGGCGGTGGCCGAGAATAAGCGCCGATATCGGCTCCATGCAACGCTCGGGCTCAGGGCCTGACGGGCGGCTGCCGGGCAGGCCCGTGGCGGGCGAAAGGCCGTTGCCGTCAGACCCGTTCGCTGGCGCGCACGACAAATTTCTTGTGTTCCAGCACGTCCGCCGCCAACGCCTCGACGTCGGTGTAGAACTGCTCGTACCAGCGGCGCAACTGATACACCGGGCCATCGCCGTCACACAGCAGCGGGTTGTCGACGCGGGTCTTGCTGTGCCAGATCGCCACGTCTTCGTAAAAGGCTTCCTGGGCCTGCTGCACGTAGGCCTTGGCCATCGCCTGATTCTGCTCTTCGCTGAGCCCCGGAATCTTTTTCACCAGCACGCCGTAACGCAGGGTGAAACTGTCCAGGTCGATCGGTACATGGCAGTTGAGCAGGATCGAATGGATCGGCTGGCCGTTCATGGCGCCGGTCATTTCGGTGATCTGATAGGCCGGGCCGTAATAGGTGGCCACAGTGCTCAGCACGCTGTCACCGGACAGCCGCTCGCTGCGGGCGCTCATGATCTGGGTGGCCAAATGGCCTTCGAAGATATTGCTGAATGCCTCGACCGGCGCGCCATGCACGGTGCCGAAGTGCGCCATGTCGGCGATGTTGTCGATCAGTTCGCGGCAGTGGGTGCCGATCTGCAATTCGGCGACTTCCCACGCCGCCCACTCTTCACTGAAGCAGGCATCGATGCGCGGGATGCGTTGCTCGGGCAGCGGTGGGTTGCCTTCCGGGTCATTCCAGACGAACAGCAGATGGTTTTCTTCCATCAGCGGCCAGCTTTTGATTTTGGCCCGCGGCGGAATGCGCTTGGCATAGGGAATGTCATCGCAGACGCCATCGGCGCCCCAGCGCCAGGCGTGGAAGGGGCAGCGGATCGAGTTGCCTTCGACGCAACCGGTACTGAGGTCGGCGCCCATGTGCGGGCAGTAGCCATCGAGAATATGCAGCTCGCCGTCTTCGCCCTGGAAGGCCACCAACTTTGTGCCGAACACCTCCAGGCGATGGGGCTTGCCGTCGCGGTATTGGGCCGCCAGGCCCAGGCAGTGCCAGCCTCGGGCGTAACGATCTTCCAGCAGTCTGGCTTCGATGCGGTGCAGGGTACTCATCTTATTGTTCTCCCAGGGTTCACGGGTTTGGCGCATGTCACGGATTCTGCCGCGCCTGTGAAAGCGGGCATCGTCTGAATGGACGATGGCCGCCCGGCAATGGCCCGCTCTACTGGCGCCATTGGACCCAGTGCAGGAGTTGGCGATGAACAATGAACATGGCCCGGTGGCAGTGATTACCGGCGCCGCCAGTGGTATTGGCAGAGGCCTGGCCGAGCACGCGGCGAAGCTGGGCATGCGCCTGGTACTGGCCGATCGGGATGCGGCAGGCCTGCAAACCTTTTGCGATCATTTGCTGGCTGGCGGCGTACAGGCGTTGGCCTGTGTGACCGATGTTGGCGACCCGGCGCAGGTCGAGCGTTTGCGCGACCGTACCGTCGAGCACTTTGGCGGGGTGGACCTGTTGTTCAATAACGCCGGGGTGATGCAGACCGGCTACAGCTGGGAAATCACCCGGGCGCAATGGGACCGGATGCTCACCGTCAATCTGGACGGGGTGATCAATGGCATTCGCGCTTTCGTGCCGCTGTTCTTGCGCCAGGGGCGGGCCGCCCATGTGATCAACACCGCCTCCCTGGCAGGGCTGGTCAGCAGCCCGTTGATGGCGCCGTACAACGTGACCAAGCAAGCGGTGGTCGCACTGTCGGAAACCCTGCACTACGAACTGGCGATGCTCGGCGCACCGGTGTCGGTTTCGGTGCTGTGCCCGGGGCCGGTCGCCAGTGAAATCATGGCGTCGAACCAGGTGGTGGACGCCGCCGGTTCGTCCTTCAGCCAACTGCTCGACGGCACCATTCGCCAAGGCATGTCGCCGGGAGAGCTGGCCGCGCAGGTGTTCGACGCCATCGCGCAAAAACGCTTCTGGATCCTGCCGCACAAAGGCTTCGAACCAGCGCTGGAGCGACGGGTGCGGAGCATCCTTGAACAAACCAATCCCGTCTTTCAAATGACCGATGTAGAGGAAGATTCCCATGCCGCTCGATAAGCAGATCGCCGCGGTGCTCCAGCAGTTTCGCGATCTGCCGGAGCCCGATTTCAGCCAGCTCGACGCCGTGCAATACCGGCAGTTCAGCGACAACCTGCTGCCCGCCATCCCCGGCGATCCGATGATCGAAGTGCGTGACCTGAAGGTTGCAGGTGCCGCAGGTCTACTCGATGCGCGGCTGTATCGCCCACTGGAAGAGGACAATCTGCCGCTGCTGGTGTTCTTCCACGGCGGCGGCTTTGTCATGGGCAATCTTGTTACCCACGACAACCTTTGCCGTTCTCTGGCGCGCCAGTCAGAGGCGGTGGTGGTGTCGGTGGCCTATCGACTGGCACCGGAACATCATTTCCCGGCGGCCCCCCTCGATTGCTATGCGGCCACGTGCTGGCTGGTCGAGCATGCGGATGAGCTCGGCATCGACGCAAGTCGCCTGGCGCTGGCCGGGGACAGCGCAGGGGGCAACCTGGCGCTGGCGGTCAGTCGTTTGGCGGCGCAACGCAAGGGGCCGAAAATCAGTTACCAGTGCCTGTTCTATCCGGTGACCGATGCCCGCTGCGACAGTCAGTCCTATGAGGATTTTGCCGAAGGTTATTTTCTGTCCAGCGCGATGATGTACTGGTTCTGGCAACAATATTTGCAGGATACCGGGCAGGGGGATGATCCTCTGGCTTCGCCGTTGCGGGCCAACAGTATGGCGGGTTTGCCGCCGACCACGCTCATCACCGCCGAATTCGATCCGTTGCGTGATGAAGGCGAGGCTTTTGCCCGGTGCCTGCTGCAGGCGGGTGTATCGGTGCGCCTGCAACGCTGCGAAGGCATGATTCACGGGTTCATCAGCATGGCTCCGTTTGTCGAGGGCGCTGCATTGGCCTTGGCCGACGCCGCGGCCGATCTGCGCAGGGCACTCAATTGAACGGCGTGGCGAGCCCGGCATTCGATACGGTGCCGCAGTTGATCGAGGCCATTGCCGCTGGGCAAATGGTGGTCATCACCGACGATGAGCACAACGGCGAAGGCTCGTTGTTGATGGCCGCCGAACACTGTGGCGCCGAGGCGGTCACGTTCATGGCGGTGCAGGCGCGCGGGCTGATTTGCCTGGCCTTGACCGAACAACGCTGCCGCGCGCTGGGGCTGGACCTGATGGTGCCCCATTCACGGGCGCAGCATGGCGTGGGGTTTACCCGCTCGATCGAAGCGGCGACCGGGGTGTCCACCGGCATTTCAGCGGCAGACCGGGCGCGTTCGATTCAGGTCGCGGTCGATCCTGTCAGTGGTCCGGCAGATCTGGTTCAACCGGGGCATATCTTCCCGGTGCAGGCATTGCCCGGCGGGGTGATGCAGCGCGCCGGGCATGTCGAGGCGGCGTGCGACCTGACGCGGCTTGCGGGCCTGCAACCGGCAGCGGCGCTGGTGGGAATTCTGAACGAGGAAGGGGCGTTGGCTCGTGGCAACGAACTGCACGAATTTGCCCGCCGTCATGGCCTGCGAATCGGCAGCGTTGCCGACTTGATCCACCACCGCATTCTGTACGAAGGCACGATCGAGCGCGGGGGGGAATATCCGCTGCATACCCGTCATGGCGAGTTTCGGGTAACGACCTATCAGGACACCTATCAAGGCGCGCTGCACCTGGCGCTGGTCAAGGGCCGGATCGACAGTACGCAGCCGGTTCTGGTACGGGTGCAGAGCATTGAAACGCTGCGTGATGCGCTGGGTTGCGAAAGCGAAGGCGGGGCCCAGCAGTGGACCCTGGAGCGCTCCCTGGCAAGCATCGCGGCGGCTGGCAATGGCGTACTGGTGTTGCTGGCTCAAAAGGAAACCGCCGATGGCGTGCTCGAACAACTGCGCCTGCGTAGCGGCGGCAAGCCAAGGGCGCCACAGTTTCCGCAGCGGACCCTGGGCATCGGCGCACAGATCCTGCGGGACCAGAACGTGCGCAAGATGCGCCTGATGAGTTCACCGGTGCCGTACAAGGCTGTTTCCGGGTTTGATCTGGAAGTGACCGAATTCGTGCCGTTCCAACCCGAATCCTGAGTCGAACACAGTACCTGTGGGAGCGAGCCTGCTCGCGAAGACGGCTTGATAGGCGACATTGATGTTGAATGTGCCGGCCTCTTCGCGAGCAGGCTCGCTCCCACAAGGGATTTGCGGGGGTGGCGAATTTAGTGTTCACCGAAGATCAAACTGTAGGAGCGAGCCTGCTCGCGAAGGC
>NZ_RBLA01000002.1:174989-193493 GCF_003634475.1 Pseudomonas sp. WPR_5_2
CTTCGCGAGCAGGCTCGCTCCCACAAGGGATTTGCGGGGGTGGCGGATTTAGTGTTCACCGAAGATCAAACTGTAGGAGCGAGCCTGCTCGCGAAGACGGCTTGATAGGCGACATTGATGTTGAATGTGCCGGCCTCTTCGCGAGCAGGCTCGCTCCCACAAAGGGTTTGCGTTGGATTAAGGTTTGAGGTCCCGCAACATCTTCCTGGCTTGATCTTGCACCGCATCCGGTGCGGTCATGTTGCCGTCGATCACGGTGATGACCGCATGACCTTGCCACAATTGGTACGCATCGGCTTTTTGTTGCGCCGCCGTAGGTGTCGGTGGCGCGGCCAGGTTGACGTGGACCAGGCCGTCGGCGCCGCGCTGGGAGGTGAAGTTCACGCGATCCCAATTACCGATCGGGGCGAAACTCACGCCTTTGACGTCGCTGGCGGGCAACGCTGGATAGTTGATGTTCAGCCCGCTGACCCCTGGTAAACCGAGCACGTTCAGTTCGCATTGGCGTTTGCTTTTTTCACAGGCCTGTCGGGCTGGAGCACCCGCGAGGCTGGCTTTTTCGATGACCTTCACCGCAAACCGCGCCGTATCATCCATGGCGCCCAGGGTCTTGCGATAGCCAGCCTGCTGATCGCGCATGATCAGATCCATATCGATGGCCGTGGACACCGCCACCGCGGGGATCCCCTTGAACATCGCGCGTACTGCTGCGTTGAGGGTGCCGGACATCTGCGTCAGCGGGCCGACGTTTTCACCGAAGTTGCTGCCCGAGACCACCAGGTCCGGTGGCGTGTCCTTGAGCAGCACATCCAGCCCGACGTTGACCGCATCCACCGGCGTGCCAATCGCCGAGGTCTTGCCGACAGGTGGTGTATAGCCTTCAGGCGGACCCACGCAAAACCTGCCCGGTGCCAGTTCAGTCACCGCCAGCGCCTGGCCAGGCACGACCACGCTGGCGGCACTGATGCCGCTGCTGTCGTTCAACGGGCCAACCAGGGTCACCTTGTGCCCGGCGGCAGTCAGTGCGCGGTACATCGCGTCGATGCCAGGCGCGCGGCAACCATCGTCGTTGGTCAGCAGTATGTTCAAGGCATTGGCGTGCATCGACAGACCGACGCCCGCCAGGGCGATGACGCCCGTGAGGAGTTTGTTCATGGAGAGTCTTCCGTGAATTGAGCAAATTGAGAAAAGCACAACGCCCCGACCGAATGAATCGGCCGGGGCGCGGCGGGTTTAGCGGGTGCCGAGTTTGCGCAGGTTGCCAGGGGTGAATTCGTCGTCCGTGAAGGCGGTGGCATTGAGCTTGGCCGGTTTCTGGTCGATCAGCATGCGGTCAACCAGATACGAGCCGGCGATCAGGTCATGGTAGATCCCGAGGCGAGCGTGGTAGCGCTGCAGCTCGTAGGCGTAGATCGAGGTCTGCATGTTGGTGCGCCACAGTTGGCCACGGCTATCGTAGTTGTCGGCCAGGGTGGCGGACCAGGTGTCCTCGTCCAGGTACAGCACGCGCTTGGCGTACACGTGGCGGGCACCTTCCTTGAGGTTGGCCTGCAACACCCAGACGCGGTGTTTCTCGTAACGCATGTACTGCGGATCGACGTGACCGGTGGTGGCCAGGATCTGGTCGGCCGTTACGCTGGGGTCGTCGATCTTGTAGTTGTGGTACGGAATGTAGATTTCCTTTTTGCCGACGATGGTCCAGTTGTAGCGGTCCGGTGCGCCGTTGAACAAGCGGTCTTCGTCGTACACGCGGAAACCACCGGCACCGGTCGGTGAGTCGTAGCCCACGGTCGGTGCGCGACGTACCCGACGTTGGCCCGGGCTGTATTGCCAGGCCTGGCGCGGTGCGGCGGTCGGGTTGATGAACTCGTGACCGACGACGATCTCGCCTTTCTTGCGCACCGGTTCCAGGGTGGTGATCAGGAAGTTGGTGAGCACACCGTTGGCCGTCTCCAGGGTCTTGTCCGGACTGGACCAGATCGAGAAGATCTTGTAGTTGACTTCTTCGAGTACCTTTTCCTTGTTGGCGTACACCACGGCCTGGCCGTAGTTGGCCTCTTCAGTATTGGCGCGCCCCTGCAAGGTATGGTTGAACATCAACTCGCTGCCGTTCATCGGGATCGGGAACGGCGAGGCACCCCAGGCGTTTTTCGTGTCGTTGTTGTCATTGTCGAGTTCGGCAGTGACGGCGTTTTTCTTGATCTGGTCTTCCAGGCGCTGATCGAGGCGGAAGTCGCGGTGGCTCGGGTACACCGGGATCTTGAACGTATCAGGGTAGCGCTTGAGCAGCGCTTTCTGGCCATCGGTCAGGTTGTCGGCGTATTTGTCCATGTTCCTGGCATCGATCACGAACAACGGTTTTTCCGCGGCGTACGGATCCGGGTACGGCGTGCCGGGGCCGGCGTATTTGAGCTGCGGCGGCAGGCCGCGCCATTTGCCCGACCAGGCCGGGATACTGCCGTCGGCGTTGCCGGCCTTTTCGGCGCCCATCGGGGTCAGGTCCTGACCCAGGCGGGCGGCTTCCTGGTCGCTGACCTTGGCCTGGGCCAGGCTACTGCTCAACAGGCTGACGGCCAGCGCCGTGCCCAACAAGGTGTGGGTGAATCTAGACATGCTGTGCTCCTCCTACTGGGGAATCAGAACCGGTACTTGAAGTTGAGCGCGACGTTGTCGCGGTCGGCCAACGGGCTGTTGTTGGCATTGCCCAGGTAGGCGTTGTAACGGGCTTCAACGGTGAAGTTGCCCAGGTAACGCCATGAGCTGCCGATGCTCGCGCGGTTGTCGTTCTGGCCCGCGTTGATCGAGCCCACCAGCGAGCTGTCACCATGTGCGGCGGCGCTGAAGGTGACGGGCACCGACATGTCCCAACCGCTGAATACGTCGTTGTAATCAAAGTTCGCCTGAACCGTGTAGCCCCAGGCATCGCGGTCATAGACCAGGCTGTCGGTGCCCGGCAACGAGAAGCCGGGAGCCAGGGTCACTGGCTGCGATTTGTCATTGCTGAGCACGGTGTTGTAGACCAGCTCGCCGGTCAGGGTGGTGTTGTCCGCCCATGAAGTCGGGCCGACCACGTAGATCATCGATGTCTGCGCTTGCATGGTTTTGCCGCGCACCGGGCTGGAGAATCCGTTGTCGACCATCACCGGTTGACCGTCGCGGTAGCTGACTTCGCCGGCCCAGCTCACGCTGCCCAGCACCGTGGAGAAACTCGCACCGTACTGGTCGATGTTGTCGAAGTAGCGCACCCGGTAGTGCCCCAGGTCCGTCTGGAAATCCAGCGACGGGGTCTTGTCGTGATAGCGCGAGTAGTAAATGCCGAACTCGGTGTTGTTCAGCGACTCGGCTGCATAGGTAAACGCCAGACCGTACTGGCCGCTGTTACTTGGCTTGTCATCGCCCAGGCGGGTGAGGAAACCGGTGGCATCGTTGAAGCCGCCCTCGTCGATGAAGTCGGTGGTGGAGAAGTAGCTGCCGACACCGAACAGTTGGGTCTTTTCCCATTTGTATTGGTAGTAGGCCTGCACATCCAGGCTGTCGGTCAGGCTGAACTGGGTGAACAGCTGGCCGACCGGCAACAGGATTTCCTTGACCTCGACGCCGGGCGTGGTCGCCTTGGTCGCGTCCACCGGGCTTTGCGCGGCGGAAATGCCGGGGTAGAACAGGCTTTCGCCCCAGCTCACCACCTGATTACCGAGGCGCGCGTTGAGGTTGTGGCCGCCCAGGTCCCAGGTGCCATAGGCGTAGTAGTCGAGCATGCGCAATTCATCGCGGTGCTGATCGATGGTGTCCTGGGAGAACCGGTCGGGACGGCTGCAATGACCGCCGGCGAAGCAGTTCGAGGTGCCGGTGTCGTTGTCGTTGCCCTGGTCGTAGACGTTGTCGTAGAAACCCGTCGCCCGGACGAACACGCCGTAATCGTCTTGCCACTTGATGTTGGCTTCGGTGAGAAAGCCACTGCGGTTGTTGATCAGGCTGCCCTTGTCGAACGCGTTGTCGCCGTCGTTGGCATCAGCATTGGCCGTCAGTTTGTGATCGCGAGACTCGGTCCGCCAGGCCAGGCTGTAGGTCAGTGTGGTGTCCCAGTCGATGCTCAAGTCTTCGCTTGGCTGAAAGCTCATGGCGTTAACGTGAGCGCTTAGTCCGCCAGCCAGCAACAGCAAGGCCAGCTGTACGCGAGGGTGCTGTGTTGGTGGGGCGATTATTGTTTTTATCATGTCGTCCTCATGCCCAGGTCAGAGCAGCCCGACCTGTATTTGCGGGGGGTGATTGGTGCTGGGGGCGACTATGGAGTCACGTCTTGTGCGTAACATCGTCCAAGCGGACTAAGCGATTTGCAGGGGGGGAGCGCTTGATCACCTATGTGGGAGCGAGCCTGCTCGCGAAGGCGGCTTGGTAGCCGACCTGTCTCTTGCTGACCGGGTACATATCCATTGCTGCGGTAACGGCCACTTATGGTTTCGCCCTTACGGCGAGGCACTTTTTTCAAACGCCAAAAAAGTACCCAAAAAGGCTCGCCCCGGCGTCCGGCCCCTCGCCAAGGCTCGGGTTTCCTTCGCTCCGGTATCCATCCGGGGACACTGCCCTCCGGTTGGCTTCGCTGCACCTACATGCAGCGTGTTCGACTGCGTCGAACGGCGCTGCGCGCCACTCCCCGGATGAATACCTCTACTCAGCCTCCCGAAGGGGCGGGTGGATCAAGATCAAAAGCTTGCAGGCGAGCTAACGCTCGGCCTGTTGAGTGGTGAGAAGCAGGTGTACACCGTCCCCTGTGGGAGCTGGCTTGTCGGGGCGCCGCATCGCAGCGAAGGCGGCCTGGCAGCCGATGTGTCTCTTGCGGATGTACCCAATCCCTTGTGGGAGCGAGCCTGCTCGCGAAAAACGACCAGGCACCGCGTTTACTCAGGCAGGGCGCGTAATCGTTGACGTCCTTCGCGAGCAGGCTCGCTCCCACAGGGGATCGGGGCATGCCGAGCCTGGGCGAGGCACCGAGTGGTGGGGCAAGAGCGTTTTGGTTACTTTGCGCCGGGCGGCGTTCCGCTTTTCAAAGTGACCCGCTTTAAGAGCGGAACCATAAGTGGCCGTAACCGCAGCAACGGATATGTACACCATCAAAATCCATGTCGCCTGACACAAGGCCATCGCTGCGATGCGGCGACCCGACAAGCCAGCTCCTACAGGGATATGGGGCGGATGCACGGAGCACCAGCCCCCGCCTTAGTCCCATCGGACGATGAACACCCAGCCCGTGCGGCGAACAATCCCGAGACCGACTGCACCGGGCGAAGATCCGGCAGCGGCGGTTTTTGCCTGATGGGCGCTGAACAAGGGTGACCGCATGAACGCTGCCGCAATTAAATGGGACGAGTGCTGTGATGTGCTGGTGATTGGCTCGGGCGCGGGGGGTATGACCGCTGCACTGCGTGCCCACGACCTGGGCCTGAATGCGCTGTTGATCGAAAAAAGCGCCGAGTATGGCGGCACCTCGGCGGTGTCCGGCGGTGGTATCTGGATCCCCGACAACCACCGGATCAAAGCCCTCGGTGGCAGTGATTCGGCCGCCGAGGCCATCGCCTACATTCGCGCGGTGACCCATGGCGAGATCGATGATGGGCGCATCGAAGCATACGTCGAGCACGGCCGGGAGATGGTCGAATACCTCGAACGCCAGACCCGCGTGCGTTTCGAGGCACAACCGCGTTACGCCGATTACTACCCCGAAGTCGATGGGGGCAAACCGGGCTACCGCTCCATGGACCCGCAACCGTTTGACGCCGCCGAACTGGGCGAAGAATTCCTGCGCATGCGCGCACCATCCCCCGGCACCTTGATGATGGGGCGCATGGCAATGACCATGAAAGAGGCGCAGGTTTTGCTGTGCCGTGGGCCTGGCTGGTTGCGCCTGACACTGCGTGTGATGTGGCGTTACTGGCGTGATCGTGAGGGCCGGCGCTTGTCCCGCCGAGATCGCTACCTGACGCTGGGCAATGCCTTGATCGGTGCCTTGCGCTGTTCATTGCAGGATCGCGGCAAGTCGCTGTGGCTCAACTGTGCACTGGAAGAGTTGCTGATCGTCGGAGATCGGGTCGGTGGCGCTCGGGTCTGTCGCAATGGACTGATGCTCAACGTCAAGGCGCGCTATGGCGTGATCATCGCCGCCGGTGGTTTCGAGCGTAACCAGGCGATGCGCGCACAGTATCTGCCGCAGCCGTCCCAGGCCCTTTGGAGCGCCACGCCGCCGCACAATACCGGCGACGGCATTCGCGCCGGCCAGGCCATCGGTGCGCGCACGGCCCTGATGGACCACAGCTGGTGGGCGCCGACCACCCATGTCCAGGGCGAGGAAAAACAGCGCGCGCTGTTCGTTGAACGGACGTTGCCGGGGTGCGTGATGGTCAATTCCGCCGGTGAGCGTTTCGTCAACGAAGCCGCGCCCTACACCGATATCGTCTACGCCATGTACGCCAACGACCGCAAAGCCGCGGTGAGTGTGCCGTGCTGGATGGTGTTCGACGCCGAGTTCCGCCGTAAGTACCCCTGCGGCGCTTTGTTGCCCGGCTATGCCCAGCGCGACTGGCAGTTGCCCGAGCACTTGCGCACGTACTTCCACAAGGCACCGACCCTTGAGGCATTGGCCACTGAAATCGGCGTGGACGCCGGTGGACTGGTGCGCACGGTGCAGCGCTTCAACGGTATGGCGGTGCAGGGTGTCGACGAAGATTTCCACAAGGGCGAGTCGCTGTTCGATCGCTACTACGGCGATCCGGGCGTAAAACCCAATCCGTGTCTGGCGCCGCTGCTCAAGGGGCCGTTCTACGCGGTGCGCATCGACGCCGGGGACATCGGCACCAAGGGTGGTTTGCTCACCGACGTTCACGCCCGTGTGCTGCATGAAGACGGACATCCCATCGACGGCCTGTACGCCATCGGCAACAGCGCCGCTTCGATGATGGGCCGTACCTATCCGGGTGCCGGCTCGACCATTGGTCCGGCCATGACCTTCGGTTATCTGGCGGCCAATCACATCAAGCACCAGAGCGAAACGGTCTCGGGTAAAGCGTTGTTCGGGAGTGTCGAATGAACAGTCAGCAGGTTGCAGTCGTCACGGGCGCCAGTCGTGGGGTTGGCCGGGGCATTGCCCTGGCGTTGGGGGCAGCGGGCATGACGGTGTTCGTCACCGGCCGTGCTCCGGAACACGGCGGTTCGAATCTGTACGGGCATGCCTTGCGTGGCTCGCTGGAGGACACCGCTGCCGCGATTACAGCGGCGGGTGGACGCGGCATCGCGGTGGTCTGCGATCATGCCGACGATGGGCAGGTGCAGGCGCTGTTCGCAAGGGTCGAGCAGGAATGCGGGCACCTGGATCTACTGGTGAACAATGCCGCGTTCATCCATGACCAGTTGATCGAGCCGGGCCCGTTCTGGGCCAAACCGCTGGACCTGGTGCGGATAATCGATGTGGGTTTGCGCTCGGCGTACATCGCCAGCTACTACGCGGCGCCGTTGTTGTTGCGCAGTGCTCAAGGACTGATCTGTTTTACCTCGTCATTCGGCGCCGGGTGCTACATGCACGGACCGGCATACGGCGCGCAGAAGGCCGGTATCGACAAGCTGGCGGCGGACATGGCAGTGGATTTTGAAGGGCAGGGCGTGGCGGCGCTGTCGCTGTGGCTGGGCCCGCAACTGACCGAACGTACGCGGATTGCCGGTGAACAGCATGGCGAGCAATACCGGGCGTTTCTGGCGGATGCCGAAACCCCGCAATTCAATGGCCGGGTGATTCATGCCCTGCTCAACGATCCACAGTTGATGACGTTCTCCGGACGAACCCTGATCACCGCCGAAATCGCCCGGGGTTATGGCATCAGTGAAGCCGATGGTCGCCAGCCACCCTCCCATCGCGCCATGCTTGGCGAACCCCGCCGACAGCATCCGGCGCGGGTCATCTAAGTTCACGATCTTCAAGACAACATAAGAACCTGTGGGAGCGGGCTTGCCCGTGATGGCGGTGTGTCAGTCAACATCAATGTTGAAGCTGACGCCCTCATCGCGGGCAAGCCCGCTCCCACAGGTATTTGGTTGCTGAAGTATTGTGGTAGTCAGTCGACACTCACCAAAGCCCACTCCCGCAACACATTTTTGGTCACCTTGCCCGCCGCATTCAGCGGCATGTTCTCAAGCACCTGCACCCGACGCGGAACCTTGTAGTTGGCCATCTGCTCGCGGCACCAGGCCAGGAACCTTGCCTCCTCGATCTCGATGCCCGGTGCCGGCAGCAGAAAAGCCATCGCCACTTCGCCCATCCGCTCGTCAGGAATGCCAATGACCGCCACTTGCGCCACCCCCGGATACGTCAGCAGGCACTGCTCGATTTCCGCCGGGTACACATTGAAACCGCCGGTGATGAACATGTCCTTGAGCCGGTCGGTGATGCGCAGATAACCCTGCTCGTCGAGTACGCCGATGTCCCCGGTGTGCAGCCAGCCATCGGCATCGAGCATTTCCCGGCTCGCTTGGGGATTGTTGAAATAACCCTGCATCAGGTTGTAGCCGCGTATCTGTACTTCGCCGGGGACATTGGCCGGCTGGCTGCGACCATTGCTGCCGACACAGCGGACCTCCACGCCAGGCATCGCCCGGCCGCTGGTGTTGGCCACGCGATCCGCGTCGTCACCGGGGCGGCAGATCGTGGCAAAGCCGCAAACTTCGGTCAGGCCGTAGGCGGTGACGATGGTGGCGAAACCGAGCTCGTCGCGCATGCGATGGATCATCTCCACCGGAATCGCCGCCGCACCGGTCACCGCCACCCGCAACGAACTCAAATCGAAAGCGTCGCGTTGCGGATGAGCGAGCAGTGATTGATAGAGCGTCGGCGGCCCCGGCAACACGGTGATGCGCTCGCGCTGCACGCATTCAAGCACCGCCTGCACATCGAACACCTGCTGCGGCAGGATCGTGCAGCCACGCATCAGCGCCGCCAGCCAACCGGCCTTATAGCCGAAGGAGTGGAAGAACGGATTGACGATCAGGTAGCGATCGCCCTCACGCAAACCGACGATATCGCTCCAGTCGCGCACGATTCGCAGATTTTGACCGTGGCAGGTCTTGACCCCTTTGGGCTTGCCGGTCGTGCCCGAGGTGAACAGCAAATCGGACAGGGCTTGCGGGCCGACCTGTTGCTCACGGGTGCGCAGGGCCAATTGCGGCAGGTCGGCCGCCAGGTCCAGGAACGTCTCCCACCGCAGGGTGCCGGAACCTGCACCGCGCAGGGTGACGATGTGGCGCAGGGCTGGCAGGTCTTCGGTGGCCAGCATGCCCGGGTAGTCCACGCCGAGAAACTCGCCGATGGCGAATAAAACACAGGCGCCGCTCTCGCGCAGGATGTAACCGGCCTCGCTGCCCTTCATGCGGGTGTTGAGCGGCACCAGTGCGGCACCGATGCTCTGCAGCGCCCCGGCAGCCACGATCCACTCCCAGATGTTTGGCGCCCAGATCGCCACCCGGTCTCCGACCTGAACGTCCAGCGCCAGTAGCGCGCGGGCAGCCTGGCGGCGCAAGCGGTCGAGTTCCCGGTAGCTGATCGAGCGCCCCGAATCCTCGATGGCCGGGCGATCGCCGAAGGCCTGGGCTGTGTTGGCGAACAGTTGAGCGATGGTCAGTGCGGTGGCGACAGGCGGCATGGGGCCTCCCCGGTTAGAAGACAAGTACGAAAAAGGGAGTAGGCCGGGCAGGGCGCCCGGCCGGATTGCGAATTACTGCGCGGGCGGGGCGAAACGGCGGCCGGCGGAGAAACCACCGTCCACGGCAATCATCTGGCCGCTGACAAAGGAGGCTTCGTCGGACGCCAGGAACAGCGCAACATTGGCCACTTCTTCCGGTTGCCCGGAGCGGCTGAGCATGTGCTGCGAGGCAAAGAAGGCGTGGAACGCGTCATTGTCACGGACCATGCTGGTCATCGGCGTTTCGATCAGGCCCGGGCACAAGCCGTTGACGCGCACATTGGCGTAGCCGTAGTCGATGGCCATCGAACGGGTCAACTGGTTGATGCCACCCTTGGACACGTTGTAGGCGACGTTGCCATCGCAACCTTGCAGGCCGAAGATCGAGCCGACGTTGATGATCGAACCGCTGCGTTGCGACACCATCGACTCCAGCGCGTATTTGCTGGTGAGCATGCTGCCGGTCAGGTTGATGTCCATCACCCGTTGCCAGTTGGCGGTGGTGGTCTGGGTGACGCTGCCCTGATCGGCGACGCCGGCGGCGTTGACCAGCACGTCGATGTGCCCGAAGCGGCTGACGACTTCCTGCATCACCTGCTGGACGTGCGCTTCGTCGCGCACATCCAGGGTCATGAACAGGCCGGGGAAATCCGCCGGTGCGCTGCCGATGTCCAGCCCCACCACTTGTGCGCCTTCAGCGGCAAAGCGGCGCACACAGGCCAGGCCAATCCCCGAAGCGCCGCCGGTGACCACCGCGACCTTATTGTGCAAACGAGCCATAACTGCACCTCTTTTATTGTTGTGGGCTAATGCTGTGGCCGAGTCTAACCGCAGACCGGGCCGACATGATCGTCCGTTGGGACTAGGGCGACGGAGTACCTTCCTGCAGCAGCACGGTCAACTGTGGGAGCGAGCCTGCTCGCGAAAAACGCCCTGACAACGCAGACATTCAGATAGCCCGCGTTATCGTTGACGACTATCGCGAGCAGGCTCGCTCCCACAGGTTTTGCGTTCCGCAGGGAGGGCGGGTCTCAGTCGGGGAATTTCAGGCGCACCCGGGCGCCGGTCGGACGGCTCTGGCAGGCCAGGGTCCAGCCTTCTTCCAGTTCTCTTTGGCTCAGGACATCGTTGCGTGCCAATTGGGTTTGTCCTTCCTGGACCACGCACATACAGGCCCCGCAAAAACCTTCTTCGCAGGACGACGGCACATCCAGCCCGGCCGCCTTGCAGCTTTGCAGCAAGGTGTCGCCGGGGCGGCAGGTGATTTCGTGTTGCTGGCCATCGAGTTCGACGATCAATGCCTCGCAGTGCGAATCGAGTGCGGCGGCACGGGCCACAGCCTCTTCGGCGAGTAACTGGTCCGGGTCCGGCGGTGAAACGAAGCGTTCGACATGGATGCGCCCCGCGCTTTCGCCCAGTGCCAGCAGCGTGCGTTCCACGGTGTCCATGAACGGCCCTGGCCCGCAGATGAAATAATCCCCCCCCGCCGAACCGCGCAGCAAATGACGGACTTGAGCGTCCGTGAGGAAACCCTGCACCGAATCAAGGACGTGCACCACGTGCAGTCGATCAGGATGCGCCTTGATCAACCGGCACAGCTCGTCCTTGAAAATCACCGACGCTTCATCGCGGTTGGCATAGATCAGCTTGATCGGCCGTGTGCTGTTGTGCAGTGTCGATTTGAGAATGGAGAACACCGGAGTAATCCCCGAACCGCCACCGAACAGCACCAGTGGTCGGGCGTCCTCATCCGGTTGCTCTTCATCCAGACAGAAGTGCCCGGCCGGCGGCAACACCTCCAGCCAGTCGCCGACCTGTACGTCGTTCATCCAGTTCGACACCCGGCCACCGTCGACCCGCTTGACCGTGACCTTGGGCAGCGCGTCCACCACGGGCGAGCTGGCCATGGAGTAGCAGCGGGTCAACAGTTTGCCGGCCAGGGGCACGCGAAAACTCAGGAACTGACCCGGTTTATAGCGAAAGCGCTCCCGCAGCGACGGCGGGATATCCAGCACCAGCGAGCGGGCATCCAGGGTCTCGTCGACCACCGCGCACACTTGCAATGAATAGCTGCCCGTCGACGATGGGGCCGGTGTCAGGTTCTGCAATTGCGTGCCCATGTTCACCTCGACCTCAGAGCCCGCTGATCAGTTGCGCATTGTCGACACGGATCTCGGCACCGTTGATGAAACGCGACTCGTCGGTGGCCAGGAACAGCACCACGTTGGCGATATCCCGAGGGGCGCACATGCGGTTCATCGGGTCCTGATCGAGGGCTTCCTGGGGGATCGCCTGACCACCGGCCAGGGCCTGGGTCATCGGCGTGTTGACGCCGTCGGGGTGCACGCTGTTGCAGCGAATGCGGTAGCCCTGCTGTTTGCAATGCAAGGCGATGGAACGGGTCATCGCCGCCACTGCACCCTTGGACGCCGAGTAGGCGCAGAACATCGGCATGGCGCCCAGCGCCGCCACCGAAGACATGTTGATGATCGAGCCGCCGCCGGTTTCCTTCATCGCCTGGATCGCGTATTTGCAGCCTAGGAAGTAGCCGTCGCCATTGATTTTTTGCACCTTCTGCCACAGTTCCAGGGTGGTATCTTCGATGCTGCCCAGTGCGAGGATCGCGGCGTTATTGACCAGCACATCGAGACGACCGAAGTGTTCGACGGTGGTCTTGATCACGTGCTGCCAGTCACGCTCGCTGGCGATGTCGTGACGAATGAACAGGGCGTTGCTGCCGATTTCCGCGGCGACCTGGCGGCCCGCTTCCTCATTGAGGTCGGTCAGTACCACCTTGGCGCCTTCGCGGGCCAGCAGCAGGGCGTCTTCGCGACCGATGCCGCTGGCGGCGCCGGTGATGATGCAGACTTTGCCTTCTACACGTTGCATTGTTGTTCTCCTGATCCTGTGGTTTGAACTGCGATTTGATCGGCCACGTGGGCGGCAGCCCGGCGACCGGAATAGATGCAATCGGCCAGCGACAGGCCGGAGACATAAAGATTGGAAGCGACCCCGACCGCGTTGCGACCCGCGCTGTACAGGCCGTGGATCGGCACGCCGGCGTGGTCCAGTACCCGGCCGCTGCGCTCGCACACCTTCAGCCCGCCGAGGGTAATGACCGGGCAGGGGAAGAGTTTGCTGTCGAACGACAGGTCGAGGGCATACCACGGGCCTTGTTCGAGGTTGGCGAGCATCGCCCCGGACTTGCCGAACTCATCGGCGATTACGCCCTGCGCTGCTCGGGTATAGCGCTCGACACTTTGGCGCAGCCGTTCGGGAGGCAGATTGCAGCGCTTGGCCAGCCCGGTCAGGCTGTTGCTGCGTTTGGCGTTGAATAGCAGGTTGAGCAGCACTGGCAGGCGCTGGAAGTTCCACACCTTGCCCGGCCCGACTTGACGCAATGCCTCGCGCACCAGTGCCCGGTTGAGGATCAGGATGGCGCGGCCGTCCTGTTCTTCGACCATGGCGTGGCCGAGGGTCGCGCCGTAGATTTCCTCGTTGGCATAGCGCTGGCCGCGCCCGTTGACGATCAGCCCTCGGGCCCAGGCCAAGGGTGGATTGATGAAGCGCCAGGCGCTGACCTTGTCCATTCGCGCCACGTTGCCACCGGCGCTCTGGCCCAGGGCGATGCCGCTGCCGTTGCAGCCAGTGGTGCCCAGCGGCAAGCCGGCCAGGTACTGCGGGGCATGCTTTTCCACCCATTCGCGGTTGAAGATAAAACCGCCGCTGCTCAGCAGCACCGCGTGTTCGGCGCGGATCAGTTGGCGTATGGCATGAGATTGTTCGATGCGTTTTTGACGAGCGCGCAAGCGGTCGGCCAGGGCCGGGGCGTACATATGAATGGCGGCGGCCCAACGCGACAGGCGCGCATGTTGCCGGGCGGCGCGGCTGCCCGGAGGCAGTTGCCAGGCTTCGACACCGAGCACCCGATCGTTGTGATCGAGCACCAGGCGGCGCACTTCGCACTGGCTGCGCAACCGGGCGCCGTGGCGCAAGGCGCTGGCCTTGAGCGGAGCAAACAGGCTGGCGCCGGACATGCCGGGGCCTTTGGTGCGGTGACCGCGGGGCGCCGGTTTGGCGCTGGCGGCGTAGGCCGGCACGGCTTCGTTGCCGGAGTAATAGAGGTAGTACTGATCGCTCGGGTATGAGGTCTTGTGTGGCGGCACACTGGATTCGAAGGCGACGCCCTGGCGTTCGAGCCAGGCCAGTTGCGCGCGACTGCCTTCGCAGAATTCCTTCAGCGTCCGGCTGCTGACGGCGTCACCGACTTCCTGGCGCAGGTAATTGAACATGGCTTCGTCGGTGTCTTCGTAACCCGCCTGACGCTGGTACGGCGTTCCGCCACCGGCATACACCACGCCACCGCTCAATGCGGTGGCACCCCCCCCTTCGAAGCGGTCCAGCGCCAGCACCGCCAGGCCACGGCTGGCGGCTTCGATGGCGGCACAGGCGCCGGCCCCGCCGAAACCGACGATCAGCAAGTCGCAGCGATCATCCCAGCTCAACTGCTCGGCGCTGTTCACTCGCAACGCCGTCAACCCGTTCAGGCCGTCCATGTTCGGGCCTCAGCCAGCGACAGCGAAGGAGGGTGTCGGCTTGGCAGTGGTGGTGTAGCTGCCGTCGAGATAGACCAGCGGGGTGATGGCGTCACTGGTGTGGATTTGCAGGATGCGCCCGATGAATATGGTGTGGGTGCCGTAGCTGAAGTGGCCGTCCTGACGGCAGAGGATCGCCGACTGAGCGTCGCCCAGGTAAGGAATGCCGCCGGCACTGGTCAGCCAGTTGCCCCGGTCGAAGCGCGCCTCGCCCTTGATCGCGCCGCTGCACAGGTGCGCCAGGTCCTGTTGTTCGACCCCGAGGATGTTCACGCAAAAATCCGCGCCGGTTGCCAGGGCGGCGTGGGGTGAGGCGGTCTTGTTGACGCAGATCAGCAGCGACGGCGGTTCGGTGCTCAGGGAGTCAACCGCCGTGGCGGCCATGGCGAAACGCTCGGAGCCGTTGCTGGTGCTGATAATGGTGACTGACTTGGCCAGGCGGCGCATGGCCTGGAGCATGTCGGCTTTCAGATTGATGTCGTTCATCGCACGAGCCCTTTTTGTTGTGCATGGAGTGCGATGGATTCTTGCTCCGGTGTCCATCTGGAACATCGTCCGAGGGGACTAGTTGATCGTTGAGACTTGGCGGCCTCCGGGCCGACCAGGCGGGTGGGTTGATTGAGTACATATCCGTTGCTGCGGTAACGGCCACTTATGGTTTCGCCCTTACGGCGAGGCACTTTTTTCAAACGCCAAAAAAGTACCCAAAAAGGCTCGCCCCGGCGTCCGGCCCCTCGCCAAGGCTCGGGGTTCCTTCGCTCCGGTATCCATCCGGGGGCACTGCCCTCCGGTTGGCTTCGCTGCACCTACATGCAGCGTGTTCGACTGCGTCGAACGGCGCTGCGCGCCACTCCCCGGATGAACACCTCCACTCAGCCTTCCGAAGGGGCGGGTGGATCAAGATCAAAAGCTTGCAGGCGAGCTAACGCTCGGCCTGTTGAGTGGTGAGAAGCAGGTGTACACCGTCCCCTGTGGGAGCTGGCTTGTCGGGGCGCCGCATCGCAGCGATGACGGCCTGGCAGCCGACGTGTCTCTTGCGGATGTACCCAATCCCTTGTGGGAGCGAGCCTGCTCGCGAAAAACGACCAGGCACCGCGTTTATTCAGGCAGGGCGCGTAATCGTTGACGTCCTTCGCGAGCAGGCTCGCTCCCACAGGGGATCGGGGCATTTGCCAAAGCCAGGTCGGCTGTCAGGCCGCCTCGTTTTGCTTTTGATCTGGGCGCCCCGTTAAACCACGATGGCCGGAGTGAGGGCATGCCGAGCCATAGCGAGGCACCGAGTGGTGGGGCAAGAGCGCTTGGTTACTTGGCGCTTTTCCAAGTGACCCGCTGTAAAAGCGGAACCATTGGTGGCCGTTACCGCAGGAATGGATATGTACACCATCAAAATCCAAATCGCCTGACACATAGCCATCGCGAGCAAGCTTTGCTCCCACAGGGGAAATGCGGCGAGCGAGCCAATCTCTGATCTTTTCCATTCTCCACCCGGCATGGTCCGTTTGAGGGATGCCCACCCCGCCGCGCATTGCTTGAATGCCACGCAGGGGGCGCTGTTCAGGCCCCGCTGCACGCGCGCCCCGGCGGATGGGGTGAACAGAGGAGAACAATAACAATGCTCAACCAAGACCTGATTCGCCAGCGTCTGAGCCAACGTGCCCGCGAGCTGGTGCCGATCCTGCGTGAGCGCGCCCTGAACGCCGCTCAGGCCGGGCAGTTGCCCGAAGAAACCCTGAAGGATTTCCAGGACGCCGGTTTCTTCCGCATCCTCCAGCCCTCGCGTTGGGAAGGTTATGAGCTGGAACCCAAGGACTTTTTCGACGTGCAGATGACCCTCGCCGAAGGCTGCATGTCGTCGGCCTGGGTGCTGGGGGTGGTGGCGATCCACAACTGGCAACTGGCGTTGTTCGATGACCGCGCTGCGCAGGATGTCTGGGGCGATGATTCCAGTGTGCTGATCTCGTCTTCCTATATGCCGGTGGGCAAGGTCGAGCGGGTCGAGGGTGGCTTCAAGCTCAGCGGGCGCTGGGGCTTTTCGTCCGGCAGCAAGCATTGCGACTGGGTATTCCTCGGTGCACTGGTACCGCCGGAGGAGGCGGGCGGGGCGCCGGATTACCGGACCTTCCTGGTGCCGCGCAGTGACTACCGGATTCTCGACAACTGGAACGTCATGGGCCTGGAAGCCACCGGCTCCCACGACATTCTGGTGGAGAACGCTTTCGTTCCCGAGTACCGCACCCATCGCGCCTTCGACGGCTTCATGCAGAACAGCCCGGGTAATGCGGTGAACACCGCGCCGTTGTTCCGCCTGCCGTTCGGGCAGATTTTTGTGCGTGCCGTTTCCTCGTCGGCCATCGGTGCCCTGCAAGGCGCAGTGAATCAGTTTGTCGAGCACAACCGTGCGCGGGTGGGTGTCAATGACGGGCGCAAGATGGTCCAGGACCCGGCCGCGCAATCGGCGCTGGCCAATGCCATGGTCTGTGTCGACGAGTGCAAGACCGTGCTGCAGCGCAACTTCGCCCTGATGCTCGATCGTGCGCAGAAGGGCGAGCCGCTGAGCATGCCCGAGCGGGTGAAGATGCGTTACGACTCGGCGCTGGTGGCCGACAAGTGCGCCAAGGCTGTCGGCGAGCTGATGTTCAACAGCGGCGCCTCGACGATCTTCCGCAGCCACCCGATCAACCGCGCCTTCCGCGACATTCACACCGGCCGTGCCCACGTCGCCAACAGTCCGGCCAAGTATGCGTGGAACCTCGGCGGCGTGAGCATGGGGCAGGACAGCAATGACTTTTTCCTCTGATGGTTTCTGCTGAATCAGCTAGTCCGTTTGCGTGATTCGAGCGCCCTGCCAATACCCGAGCATGGGCGCAAGGCACAGGTCTCTGGCGCCGACTGCGCATCCAAATAAGCACAAGGATCAACCATGAAATTTTCCCTGATTTACGAAGCCCAGACGGTGGACTCCAGCCGCGAAGGCGACCGCAAGATTTTCCAGGACACCGTCGAACAGGCAGTGCTGGCCGACAAGCTCGGCTTCGATACCTTCTGGTGCGTGGAGCACACCGCGCTGAGCAACTACTCGCACATGTCCGCGCCGGAAACCATGCTGGCGTTCGTGGCCGGCAAGACCGAGCGCATCGGCATCGGTCACGGTGTGGTCTGCCTGCCACCGGCGATGAACCACCCGGTGAAAGTCGCCGAGCGCATCGCCACCCTCGACCTGTTGTCCAAGGGCCGTGTGCATTTCGGCGTGGGCAAGGGCGGCACCCAGCAGGAGGCTGGCACCTTCGGCTACGACCTGGCGACCTTGCAGCCGCAGATCGACGAGATGATGTACCTGATCCCGAAAATGTTCGTGCAGGACGAAATCGAGCACAACGGCGACTTCGTGCAGATCCCCAAGCGTCCGATCCATCCAAAGCCGTATCAGGATCCACACCCGCCGATGTACCTGGCGTGCACCAACACCGAATCGTTGAAAAACGCCGGCGGTCGCGGCATGGGCGCGCTGGTACTGGGCTTCGGTGGTCCGGAAGAAATCGCCAAGAAGGTCGAGGTGTATCACACGGCCTATGACAACCGCGATGAGAAGAAGCAAGTGGGCTTCCGTCCCAACCGTCACATCGCGGCGCTGTGCCCGGCGATCGTGCTGGAGGACAACGAAGAGGCACGGCGTATCGGTATCCGTGGCCAGCGCTACTTCATGGAATCGTTGGGCTACTGGTACGGCGGTGGCGAGCGTCCGGACCCGGAGAAGTGGAAGGACGACACCTTCGTCGATGGCAACGGCCAGAGCGTGATCAAGTCGCGCTTCGCCTCCGAAGAAGTCAGCGTCGACTTCTCCGACCCGACCATGGCGATGATGAACCCGAACCACGCCTACGGCACCGTCGAGGATTGCATCGGCTACGTGCAGCGCCTGATCGACGCCGGCGCCGACGAGATCCTGTTCATCTGCCAGATGGGCACGGTGCCGCAGTGGGCGCAGCTCGAAACCTTGAAGAATATCGGTGAAAAAGTGATCCCGCATTTTCGCAAGGGTTGATGGCGGACATTGATCGCATTCCCTGTGGGAGCGAGCCTGTTCGCGAAGGCATTGTGTCAGGCAACATCAATGTCGACTGACACACCGCCATCGCGGGCAAGCCGCGCTCCCACAGGTTTTGTGTTGTTTGCGGACTTTGCATCCGCCACTG